>LT629302.1:1580000-2317500 GCA_900104375.1 Flavobacteriaceae bacterium MAR_2010_188 | reverse complement strand
AAGAAAGATCAAAAGCTCCAGAGGCAATGCCAAGCGCTTGGGCAGCAATTCCTATTCTACCCCCTGAGAGTGTCTTCATCGCAAACTTAAATCCAAAGCCATCGTCCCCAAGTCTATTTTCTTTAGGAACTTTCACATCATTAAACTGTAAAGTGTGGGTATCGCTTCCTCTAATTCCTAATTTATTTTCTTTTGGACCAATATCAAAGCCATCCATACCTTTTTCAACTATAAAAGCATTAATTCCTTTATAGGCTAATTCTTTATCTGTCTGCGCCATGACCAAATAGACATGTGCACGTCCCCCATTTGTAATCCAGTTTTTTGTACCATTAAGAAGATAATGGTCACCTTTATCGATGGCGGTGGTGCGTTGTGATGTCGCGTCGCTACCAGCTTCAGGTTCACTTAGACAAAAAGCACCGATATATTCACCACTCGCAAGTTTGGTCAAATATTTCTGCTTTTGCTCTTCAGTACCGTGAGCTTCAATTCCATAGCAGACTAGAGAATTATTTACCGATACAATAACTGAGGCAGAAGCATCAATTTTAGACAATTCTTCCATAATCAAAACATATGAAACTGCATCGAGTCCGCTTCCGCCATACTTTGGATCAACCATCGCGCCCATAAATCCTAAATCTGCCATTTTCTGGACCAATTCATCTGGGAAATGCTGTTTCTCATCTCGCTCAATAACTCCTGGTAACAATTCATTTACCGCAAAATCCCGAGCTGCGTCGCGAACCATTTTTTGCTCTTCGGAAAGGCTAAAATCCATATAATTTTAAGAATTAAATTATTATTAAAAATTGATTGCAAAGATATGTCTTTATTAAAAAATTTTCGATCAGGATTATTATTTTTACGAATATGACGAAAGACACGTATAAAATATTGGGAATCATGTCTGGGACATCTTTAGATGGGATAGATCTTGCCTATGTAACTTTAGATAAACACCAAGAAGTTTGGAAATATAAAATGCATGACTGCAAAACCATCGGGTATTCAGATTATTGGTACGATACTCTTAAAGACTTGGTTAAATTTTCACCATCAGAGCTTGCACATATTGATAAAGATTATACCAAGTATCTAGCTGAAACCGTTGTAAATTTTACCCAAGAAAATAAGATTGATGATTTAGACTTTATTAGCAGTCATGGGCATACCGCACTTCATGAACCCGAAAAGGGAATTACTTATCAAATCGGGAATTTACCTGAGCTGGCGAATCTTATTAAACTGACGGTTGTTTGCGACTTTAGGGTTGAAGATGTAGAAATGGGAGGGCAAGGTGCACCATTGGTACCTATTGGTGATTTGCTCTTATTTGGTGACTATGATTTTTGCGTAAATTTAGGTGGATTTGCAAATATTTCAACTGAAATTAAAGGTGAACGAATTGCTTATGATGTATGTCCTTTAAATATTGTCCTGAACCATTATACTCAAGAAGTTGGTAAACCATATGATGATGAAGGCAAACTAGCTTTAACAGGAGAATTAAATCTTGAGCTGTTAAATCAATTAAATTCAATTCAATTTTATAAGAAAGGGTATCCAAAGTCTCTAGGAATAGAATGGGTGAGTGCAAATTTTCTCCCGATTACAGAAGCTTACAAACTACCCGTTAAGGATATATTGAGAACGTGTATAGAACATTTTGCTATACAAATCACTAATCAATTTAGGAACGCTGAAGATAAAAAAGCATTATTTACAGGTGGTGGGGTTTACAATACTTTTTTGATGAGACGCATCGAGAATTTATCGGCTATAAAAGTTATTAAACCTTCATCAGAAATCATAGAATTTAAGGAAGCCTTGGTTTTTGCGCTTCTTGGTGCGCTTAAGATGAGAAACGAAGTTAATTGTTTAAGTACTGTTACTGGAGCTTTACGGGATCATTCAAGCGGTAAGATATATCGACCAGAAAATAGTACATATTAAAATTCCATGGGATTTTTAGTTTTTTATCTTTGTTAATTCAACCAAATATTTAATGAAAGAATTACTTCTTGCGTACGAAGAAAAATCACCCGAAATTGTATTTAATTGGAAAGACCCAGAAACTGAAGCAGAAGGTTGGGCAGTGATTAATTCTTTAAGGGGCGGCGCTGCTGGTGGTGGTACAAGAATGAGGAAAGGTCTTGATATGAATGAGGTTCTCTCATTGGCCAAAACCATGGAAGTTAAATTTACGGTTTCTGGCCCAAAAATAGGAGGTGCTAAATCTGGGATTAACTTCGACCCGAATGACCCTCGTAAAACCGGTGTTTTAGAACGTTGGTATAAAGCTGTTGCACCTTTATTAAAAAGCTATTACGGAACCGGTGGTGATCTTAATGTTGATGAAATCCATGAGGTAATCCCAATTACGGAGAATAGTGGCGTATGGCATCCGCAAGAAGGTGTCTTTAATGGTCACTTTAAACCTACTGAAGCCGACAAAATAAATAGGATTGGCCAACTAAGGCATGGCGTTATAAAGGTCATTGATGACCTTAACTACACTCCAGCCATCAGAAGAAAATATACCGTTGCAGATATGATTACCGGATTTGGTGTTGCTGAAGCAGCCAACCAGTTTTACGATATCCAAGGCGAATCAGTTGTTGGTAAAAGAGTTGTGGTTCAAGGATTTGGAAATGTGGGCGCTGCGGCGGCATTTTATTTTTCAAAAATGGGTGCAAAAGTCGTTGGAATTATTGATATTGTAGGTGGATTGATCAATGAGCAAGGATTTAGCTACGACGAAATATTAAATCTGTATTTAAATAAACATGGCAATAATTTGTTTGCCGAAAAATTGATTCCTTTTGAAGAAATCAACGAGAGAATATGGCAAATAAAGACTGAGGTTTTTGCTCCATGTGCGGCATCTCGATTAATTACAAAAAAGCAGATTGACGAACTGATTGAAGGAGGGCTAGAAGTAATTACCAGTGGCGCCAATGTGCCTTTTGCGGATAAGGAAATTTTCTTTGGCCCCATAATGGAATACACCGACCAAAAAGTGAGCTTAATACCAGATTTTATCTCAAACTGTGGTATGGCACGGGTCTTTGCTTATTTTATGGAGAAGCGAGTAGAAATGACGGACGAAGCAATTTTTAATGATACTTCTGAAACCATTAGAAGAGCGTTAGTAAATGTTTACGACAAGAATCCGAAAAAAATAGGAATTAGTGAAACGGCATTTGAAATTGCCTTAAGTCAATTAATATAACACCAACTGTATGGAAACCGTAATAATTTTAGTTTTTGTATTTGGCTATCTGGCCATAACCCTCGAGCATAGCATAAAAATAGATAAATTAATACCTGCTCTGGTAATGATGGCGGTGAGTTGGGCGTTAATTTCTTTAGGGATCGATGGCTTTTCAGAATGGTTTGATTCTGCCGAGCATTCTTTAGTTGAAGGTTTTAAAAGTTTTGGCCATGAAGAGAAAATGGTGTTTATGGAAGAAACACTTTTGCATCATTTAGGTAAGACTGCAGAAATATTAGTATTCTTGTTGGGAGCAATGACAATTGTAGAAATCATCGATTATTTTGATGGTTTTTCTACTATAAAAAGCTTCATTACAACTAGGAGCAAGAAGAAATTATTATGGATTTTTTCATTTTTAGCATTTATATTATCTGCGATTATAGACAACCTAACTGCTACCATAGTTTTAATTTCTATACTTCAAAAAGTTGTTAAAGATCGGGATGTTAGACTCTATTTTGCCGGTCTGATTATTATCGCTGCAAATGCTGGTGGTGCCTGGTCACCTATAGGCGACGTAACCACCACTATGCTGTGGATCGGCAAAAAGGTATCTACAGGGCATTTATTTGTATACTTGTTCCTGCCATCTCTAATATGTATGGTATTGCCAACATTTATAGCGTCTCTATTACCTGTCTTTAAAGGGAAACTAGAACTTGAAGATAAGGAAGTCAATGCTAAACCTAAAAGTAGTTTTAGCTCTACTATGTTATACTTAGGATTGGGAGCGATTGTATTTGTGCCAATATTTAAGACGATTACACACCTACCGCCATACGTCGGAATGATGCTCTCTTTAGGTGTAGTGGCCATATTTGCTGAAGTCTATACTAATTCTAAATTTAGTATGACCCAATTTGATGATGAGGAAAGTGAACAAGAATCTGCGCATAGTCCAGTGCATCATTCACTTTCTAAAATTGAGCTTCCGAGTATCCTCTTTTTCTTGGGGATTTTGATGGCAGTTGCTGCTTTAGAATCTCTGGGCATTTTGTTCAATTTCGCATCTACATTAAAGGAAAGCATGCCGATGATGGGTACGGAGCTTCATCATGAAGGCGTTTCGGATCTGGTGATTATTCTTCTTGGGGTAGGGTCTGCTGTAATTGACAACGTACCGTTAGTAGCGGCGAGTTTAGGTATGTTCTCCGAGCCAATGGATAACGAACTTTGGCACTTTATAGCATATTCTGCCGGTACCGGTGGAAGTATGCTTATTATTGGGTCTGCGGCAGGAGTTGTAGCAATGGGAATGGAGAAAATAAACTTCTTTTGGTACATTAAAAAAATCTCTTGGTTAGCACTTATCGGATTTTTAGCCGGTACTGCAGTTTTCATGTTTACAAGAACAATTTTTTAATATATACTTAAGTCATTTTTTGGACGTTAAATAACTAATCAAACAAAAATCTAATGAGTTTAAATATGATATTACTTAGTAATATTCAAGATACTGCAGAAGTGATGCAGGATGAAGAACCAGTACAAAAAACCCTGTCGATTATTGAATTGATCAGTAGTGGTGGACTTGCCGGGATGTTGATTATCGGTATCCTCTTCATATTATTGGTGGTTGCAATTTATATTTACTTTGAAAGGTTGTTCGCTATTAAGGACGCATCTAAAGTAGATGCAAACTTTATGAATCAAATTAAAGACCACGTCACCAATGGTAAAATTGATTCGGCTCAAGTTCTTTGCGCCAAACAAAATACCCCAGTTTCAAGATTAATCAGCAAAGGAATTTCTCGGATAGGAAAGCCGTTGGCAGACATCAACACAACCATTGAAAATGCTGGTAGATTAGAGATTTATAGCCTAGAGAAAAACGTTAGTATGTTGGCGACAATTTCTGGTGCGGCGCCTATGATTGGTTTCTTGGGAACGGTAATTGGTATGATTATAGCAATATTCGAATTGGCGAATGCAGGTGGTACTATACAAATGGATGTACTCGCAGGAGGTCTTTATACTGCGATGACGACTACAGTTGCAGGACTAATTGTAGGTATTGTTGCCTATATAGCATACAACCATTTAGTGGTTAGAACGGATAAAGTGGTCTACCAGATGGAAGCAAATTCTTTAGAATTTTTGGATCACCTTAACGAACCTATTTAATATGAATATTAGAGGAAGAAATAAAGTTACACCAGAATTCAATATGTCGTCCATGACGGATATCGTGTTCCTGTTACTTATATTTTTTATGATTGCTTCAACCTTAGTCACTACAAGTGCCATTGATATTCTATTACCGAAGGCTAGCGGTAAAACAGAAAATAAAAATTCTATTGCTGTAAGCATTACTGAAGACCTGAGATATTATGTAGATCAGAAGTTAGTTGGTGAAAGTGTTCTAGAAAACGAACTGGTCACTGCTCTTGCGGGTGATGACCAGCAAACCATAGTATTAAGGGCCGAGAAAACTGTGCCTATCGAGAATGTTGTGAAGGTTATGGATATTGCTAATCGTAATAAGTTTAAAGTAATATTAGCGGTTAAGCCGGAATAATAGTACATAAAGAATTGCATGAAATATTTGGATACAAAACACGAACGGAATTCAGCTAGAATTACAACACTCATTGTGGTTATTCTTGTGCTGCTATTGTTTGTGGTAGGTCCTCCATATTTTGATCCGCCATTAGAATATGGTGTTGCCGTTAATTTTGGAACAACTGATTATGGAAGTGGAGCAGTTCAGCCCACAAAACCCATAAAATCAGAGCCAGAAAAAATAATTGAACAGCCTAAAGTTGTGGAAGAGAAGGTTGAACCTGCAAAAGAGGAACCTGCGGCGAGCCAACCTAAGACCGAAAATGTTCTTACCGCAGATAACGAAGAGGCTATTGCAATAAAGAAACAGAAAGAAGCAGCACAAGCTAAGGCCAATGCTGAAGCACGTGCTAAAGCTGAAGCTGAAAAAATCGCCAAAGAAAAGAGAGATGCCGAAGAGCGTAAACAAAGAGAAGAACAAGCCAAAAAAGATAAACTTGATGCTCTGATTGGTGGAGTAAGTAAATCTGAAGGCTCAGAGAAAGGTGGAGAAGGTCCGGATAGCAGAGCAGGTGATAAAGGCCAACGCGATGGAGACCCTTACGCTCCGAGTTATTTTGGAGGTTCTGGCCCCGGAAAAGGTGGAGTTGGCTATGGTCTAAACGGACGTGGAAGACCAACCCGACAAATCTACAAACAAGATTGCAACGAATATGGTTTGGTAGTGGTTCAGATTGAAGTAGACCGAAATGGTAATGTGGTTAAGGCCCAAGCCGGTGTTAGAGGTACAACTAATGCGGCTTCTTGTCTTTTAGAGCCTGCGGAAAAAATCGCACTTTCCCATAAATGGCCTGCCGATTCTAAGGCTCCTGCTAGACAGATCGGTTTCGTTAGTATTAATTTCGATATTTCCCAGTAACAAATGTCTTATCAGGATACAGTAGAATGGATGTTCCAGCAGCTTCCTATGTATCAGAATATTGGCAAATCTGCCTTTAAGAAAGATTTAAGCAACACTGTAAAACTCTCTAGTCACTTAGATAATCCAGAACAGAATTTTAAAAGTGTTCATGTAGCTGGTACCAACGGTAAAGGTTCCGTTAGCCATATGTTAGCTTCAATATTTCAAACAGCGGGCTATAAAACGGGTTTATACACCTCACCACATCTAAAGGATTTTCGAGAACGAATAAAGATTAACGGTGAAGTCATTACCGAAGATTACGTGGTAGATTTCATCGAAAACAATAAAGTATTCCTTGAAAATAACTCATTATCATTTTTCGAAATGACGGTGGGAATGGCTTTCGATTACTTTTCTCAAGAAGATGTTGATATAGCCATTATTGAAGTTGGATTGGGTGGAAGATTGGATTCAACAAATATTATTACCCCAGAAGTTTCCGTAATTACTAATATTGGCTTTGATCATATGTCGATGTTAGGAAATACTTTGGACGCTATTGCATATGAAAAGGCTGGTATAATAAAGAAGTATATTCCTGTGGTTATTGGTGAAACCCAATCTGAAATCGAGCCGGTTTTCAACCAAATTTCCAGCGAAAGGAATTCGGATATTTATTATGCAGATAAATTGGTCAAGACTCAGCTAAAGTCAGATTTAGAAGGGAAATACCAAGAAAAAAACATCAAGACCGTACTTCAAACCATTTCAATCTTAAAAAACCTCGGATATCATTTACCTGATGACGATGTCGAAAATGGCTTATTACATGTTGTAGGGAATACTGGATTAATGGGCCGTTGGCAAACTCTTCAAGAAAGTCCAAGGGTAATTTGTGATACTGCGCATAACAAGGAAGGTCTAACTTATGTAGTTAATCAACTTGCAGAACAAGAATATAATCAGCTTCATATTGTTTTTGGGGTGGTAGCGGATAAGGATTTAGATTCAATTCTTCCGATTTTACCCAGGCACGCCAAATATTTTTTGTGTTCACCAAACATTGCACGAGGGCTTGCGGTAAATCTTTTGCAAGCAAAATTTAACCACTATGGAATCGATGGAGCTGCCTACCCAAGCGTCAACGATGCCCTATATGCTGCGAAGATTTCCGCAGAAAAAAATGACCTCATTTTCGTAGGCGGTAGTACCTTCGTAGTGGCAGAAGTTGTTTAATTTATTTTGAAGGTTTCATTTTTGCTGGTAGATTCCTATCTGGAGCAAAAGATCCTTTTTCAATCCATGTTTTAAACATTTCCGCAAATTTATCATGCGCCATTGGAGGTAACGAACGTCCTTCGCCAGGTTTCCAGCCCCATAGCACCAGACTGTCAGCACTTACATGTTCTATCAGCTCTTCTGTAGTTTTATTTCCGTTGCGTTTTGGATCTAACATTTGGGTAGCAAGTTCATATGGAGTTTTGCCTTCAAAAACCATCTTCATATCTGCGGGTGGTAAATGCCAAACAGAGTTTCCTGGAGGTGCGTGCAGCCCAGGAGAATTTTCTTTTTGATGGCAATTGGTACACTTCATGGCGTAAATACCTTTTCCGTCTGTCCCTCGTTTAGGAAGCATGGTATGTAAATGACTGTCGTCTCCCTGTAAAGGAACATCACCTTTAGGATGGCAGTTTAGACATCTTGGAGACATCAGGACTTCATAAACACCTAAAAATGCTTTGGCAGAAGCTATACTGTCTTTTTCAAACGTAACGTAGTCCGAAGATTTATTGTTTTTGGCTGTCCAGGAAATTGTGAGCATTCCTATGAATAGAATAGAAAACAGTATGCCTTTATTCTTGGAAGTCATTTTTAGTTGTGAGTTAAATATCATCTGATTCCGATAATTAAGTTGTAGTAATATTATGATTTTTCAGCGGTAGATTATAAATCCTTTTACCTGTTGCGGCCGCTATTGCATTAACAAGGGCTGGAGCAAAAGGAGGGACACCGCATTCGCCGGCACCACCCATTTCGTCTGTACTTTCTACGACATGAACCTCGATTTCTGGAGATTCATGCATTCTCGCCATCCTATAATCATAAAAATTATGCTCTTGTATTTCGCCATTCTTCACGGTCAGTTCACCATAAAGGGCCATGGTTAACGCGAATATGATTCCGCTTTCCATTTGAGCTTTAACTCCGTCTGGATTAACTGCAATTCCGCAATCTATAGCACAAGTAACTTTATGTACTTTTAGTTTTCCGTCGGGCATACTTATTTCAACTACCTGAGCTACAAAACTTTTAAACGATTCGTGAACGGCTATTCCGCGGAAATGACCTTCTGGAAGAGCTTCACTCCAACCGGCCTTTTCTGCTACTAGATTCAGGGCTTTTAAATGCCGAGGATGGTTGCTTAGCATCGATTTTCTAAACTCGTACGGATCGGATTTTGCGTTCGCGGCGAGTTCATCAATAAAAGTTTCCATAACGAATCCTGTGTGGGTATGACCTACAGAACGGAACCAAAGTGGTGGAAATATTTCTTGAGTATTATGCAAACCCACAAAATGGTCTGGTAAATCTACTATATAAGGTGAATCAGAAACGCCTTCAACCGACGTTACATCGACAGCGTCAGGTGAAGCTGGCATAAAGCCTGTGCTCATCATGATAGACTGACCAACAACATTATGGTGCCATGCGGTAATCTTTCCGGTTTCATCAACACCCGCTATTACTTTATGTATATATACTGGACGATAATATCCACCCTGAATGTCATCTTCCCGAGACCAAATCATCTTTATATTTTTACCACTTTCCTTTGCAATATGAACCGCTTCACTTACAAAGTCGGAAGACGTAGTAGCTCTTCTACCAAATCCACCACCTAAAAAAGGGGTATTCATTTTAACATTTTCTGGTTTAAAACCTAGAATCCTAGCCGCTGCATCTCTATCAACACCGGGCATTTGGGTTCCTGTCCAGATTTCACAATTGTCGCCGTCGATTTTAACAGTACAATTTAAAGGCTCCATCGGGGCATGGGCGAGATATGGAAAAACGTATTCAGCTTCTATTACTTTTGCCGCTTTTTCTATACCATCTTTGGCATTTCCTTTCTCAGCGGCAGAATTACCATCGGTCGAGGCCAACTTTTTATATTCGTCAATTTTTTCAGTGGTGGTATACTCGGCTCCTTTTCCTAAATCCCAACTGATATCTAGTACTTTTTTACCTTCATTGGCGGACCAATAATTTGAGGCAAGCACAGCAACACCATTTGGTATTTGCACTACTTGGGTTACGCCAGGTATCGTCAAGGCTTTATCGGAATTAAAGGATTTTACTTTACCACCAAAGACTGGAGGATGAGCAACTACCGCAACTAGAAGGTCGTCTAAATTTACATCAATACCAAAAACCGCGGTACCATTGGTTTTTGCCGCAGCATCTAAACGCTTTTGACCTTTACCTATATATTTCCATTCTGCTGCAGAACGCAACTGTACATTTTCTGGAGCTTTAATTTTGGAAGCTTCGTTTGCTAAATCTCCGTAGCTAAGTTTATTAGTTCCTGAAATTACATGACCATTTTCAGTTTTAAGTTGACTTTTATCAACGTTCAATTTCTTAGCCGCAGCACTTTTCAACATTTCCCGGGCTACAGCACCGGCTTGTCTATATCTATCAAACTCTGTATAGGTTGTAGAGGATCCGCCAGTTATCTGAATTCCATATTGTGTATGGTTATAAGGTGCGCCAACTGGGCTATGTTCTACCTTAACATTTTTAAAATCAATATCAAGTTCCTCTGCCAATAACATTGGGAGTGTGGTCCAGATACCCTGTCCCATCTCAACATGAGAAAGAATAACGGTAACTGTGTTATCTGTTTGAATACTTAAATAAGCATTTGGCATAAATCCTTCAATCGCATCTGCGCTGAGTAGTTTTGTAAGCCTATTTGATTGTGGAATGGTGAAAGAAAGCAATAATCCTCCGCCAACTAAAGCACCACCTTTTAGGAAATTCCGTCTTGAAATGTCTGTCTTATTCATTGGAAGCCGATTTATGTTGAAGGTCTGCAGCGTAGTGAATTGCTTGTCGTATGCGTTGATAAGTTCCGCAACGGCAAATATTACCAGACATCGCGTCGTCGATATCTTTATCGCTAGGACTTGGGTTTTCCTTGAGCAACACTGCCGCAGACATTAATTGACCTGACTGACAATAACCACATTGAGGAACATCAAACTCCTTCCAAGCGGTTTGCAACACATGATTGTTATCTGCAGAAAGTCCTTCGATAGTTAAAATGTCCTGACCTAAGGCACGCTCAACCTTTGTAACGCAAGACCTCACGGCTTCACCATTAAGATGAACGGTGCAAGCGCCACATTGAGCGACCCCACAGCCAAATTTTGTTCCGGTTAAACCAACCAAATCCCTGATTGCCCAGAGTAGCGGCATATCATTGGAAGCATCTATCTCATAAGACGTTCCGTTTATTTTAAGTGTCACCATAGTAAACTGTTGTATTCATTTTATTAAGGACGAAATGCTTAAGTGTATTCTTTGCATCAAATCCTAGCCTAGCTATAAATATAATTCATAATTCTGAATAGTTAACGTATTTTTTATCAACGGTTTATGAAAGGCTAATAGTTAAGGGTTGGATTTCTTGATAAGAAGGATTACGAATTAAATGCAGAGAAGGGATTTAATTTCCCGTTTGGACCAATCCTGCAATTACAACTTTTAGGCCCTTCGGTCCTAGTGCTTTAAAACGAAAAAATCCAACCAAGCGAAAAGGCTTGTTGGATTTTTATCTTATTTAAATCACATTAAAGTTGTGAATGATTGTGGGCAATGAGGTGCTTTTGGATGCCACCTAATTTATTTTTTATTCAACTGTATGTCAATTATTTGCAAAACGCTGGTTAATTGATTGTGAACTAATTTGTGCTTTTTGTTCTTTTTCTTTTTAAATCATCGCCAAAAAAGATTCCGTCGCTAATACCGAATATTCAGTTGGAATTGACATGAAGGCCTTAACGACTTTTTCTATATGGGTAGGAGTGAAATGGTTCTTTTCTTTCCTTATGTTCACCAGATTCTGTTTTCGCAGACCAATCGTCTCGCAGAATTCCTGATTGCTTTCAATCTTTTAAAATAATGTGCGATTACCGAACGATGTTTAATTCTAACCGTACTTACAATTTCCAATCGGCCTATTTTCCATGATGGAACTATTGACCTTGGTGGATATCTCGGACCTTTCTTAGGTGGCATTTCTTGAGCATGTTATTCATGGAATAAATAATAGGTTACAGATTTAATAAAAAAACCGATGGTTATCCATCGGCTTTTTCTGAAACTAATATTACTTTTTATTGATCATTGCATCCAGCACAAGAAGTACTTCTTAGACAATCTCCTTCATATGGATTTCCAGGGGGCAAACTAGGTGGTTTACAAGGTGTGCAATAACAGCCATTCGGAACACATCCTCCTCCTGAATTACAATCGCTTGAAGTACAAGTAGTACACCCAGTCATATAAATCATGTTGCCTGATGTTTTCATATTTTCATTGGCCGGTATCAGGGCAGTAGTAGACATTGAACCATCCTTGTGGAAAAAACGGATAAAGTTTTCACCTTCGTAAGCAAAAACTTCATATCTATCTGCTGGTTCTCCAAGCCGATTCGTTTCTGAATATTGATTGAAAGCATAGAGAAGTGCATTATCATCAACAGCAATTTTGATTTCACCGTCCTCCGAATATGCAATTTTACTCTCGGTATAGCCTTTGGCAGAGAAAATGCTCATATCATGATCTCTCTTATTGTTTACATCATCAGTACATGAAAATACTAATGCAAGTGATAAGATTAAAAATAAGGGATGTTTTTTCATAATAGTATGTTTTTGAGGTGATTGCATTTATGCAATGTAAGAAAATAAATCATTTTGCAAAAGCAAAATATGAATAAAACAAATATTTTTTAAATCATTATGGTTAAGAGATTCAAAAAGTAATAAATCGCATTACTTGTAAAAAGGGAATTTTATGTCCTATAATCTGTAAATCGCGGGATAAAGCAGATGGTAGCTCGGGTGGCTCATAACTATCAGGTCGCCGGTTCGAGTCCGGTTTCTACAACAAAACACAGCATTTTCAGGAATGTTGGCCGTGCTAAATTCTTCCGGAAGATTCTTGATTCTGCACTCTGGATTGTGTTCAATCTTTTCCCAGACCATCAATTCAGCAAGTAGAGCGCTAATATGTCGCAGATGACGGTTGTATGCTTTATTTGACCATTTGTTCTGAGTCTTTGCAGTAGCCACAATTTTCTTAATATGCACTCGCTTTACATCTGTAAGTTCTAGAAACTGAAATTCTAATTGGGAGATTGCGGCTGTATAGAACTTGTTGGTTCCCCTTGTACATAGAGTAAGTTCTCCTGCCAACTTTGGACTTTTTCTTCTCCAGAGCAAAATTCAATCCTTCAATAAAATTCATTTCATTTTCCTCGACGAAAGTTTTAGGAAGTAGGGGGCTTCAATCCACTATTGAATTTTTTTGATAGTGCCCTGGGGAGCATCATGAATTCTCGTTCCCTCTCGTGTAGGTCCTGAATGTAATTGATTTTCAGCTTATATCGCTTCTGGATGCCGGCATATCTAAAATATAGGTTCCATCCCTGGATGGACTTGACAAGCTTTTGTGTGGAACAGATTGCTTTTTTCATTCTGATTCTATTCAATTTGAATAAAAACGTCTGCTAGGATTACCAACAATCCGTATACGAGTTGTGTACTATTTTAGAGGTAATCTCTGGAGGCCCTATTATTTAAGGACTTTCAGATACCCTGTAAGCAATGAGGGATTAAATTTCCCATTTTGACCAATCCTGCAATTACAACTTTTAGTCCCTTCGGTCCTAGTGCTTTAAAACGAAAAAATCCAACCAAGCGAAAAGGCTTGTTGGATTTTTATCTTATTTAAATCACATTAAAGTTGTGAATGATTGTGGGCAATGAGGGATTCGAACCCCCGACCCCCTCGGTGTAAACGAGGTGCTCTGAACCAACTGAGCTAATTGCCCTCTAAATTGGACTGCAAATATAAATTAGTTTTTAATATCTCGAAACAAAATATGACAAAAAAATTGCATTTAATTAAAGCCGCTAGAATCGAATTTCCTTATAGCTGGTCAATCAATATCTTAACTGCAACGACGATGATTAAAATTGCGGTTATGATTCTGATTTTATTGCCATCGAACCATTTTAAACTGGTCCTTATTCCCACTTGTCCTCCCAGAAATACCGCCAAAATCAGAATCAGCGAATCCTTCAAATTAAATTCAAAATTATCTGATGTATAGAGACCGACTAACCCAGATATGGAATTAACCAGAATAAAGAAACTGGCCAAAGCGGCAATCTTAATTGGTTTTTCCCATTTCATCAAATTTAAAACTGGAGCGAGAAAAATTCCACCACCAATCCCGACTAAACCGGCAAGAAAACCAATAGCGCCACCAAATAACCAACTTGTAAAAGGAGGATAATCTTTAGTAGTATGATTGGTATTTGCATTTAGGCTTCGCCACAGTAATAGAACTGCAGCGGCAATCAACGAAATTCCTAAAATGATAAAGAACGTTCTTTCGGTTAATTTAAATCTGGCGCCTAAAAAAGCCGTGGGAATACTGATTAATACAAATGGAAGGAATTTTTTAAAGTCTAATAGTCCTTTTCTATAATACAACAACACGCTACCGCTTACAACGGTGATATTGCACAAAAGCGCAGTTGTACGGATAAAAGGCACAGAAACAAAGAACAGAGCTAATAGCAATAAGTAACTGGATCCGCCACCAAAACCAACTGATGAATATAGAAATGCAATTGCAAAAAAGGCAATACCCAGAATATAAATGGAAATCATCGATTGTTTAAAGTTGGAACCAAGTTACAACATCCCCTAAAAACATGAATAGGTATTCGATTTTCTAAGCGGATAAATCTTCAGCTTTTTCGACAATTAATGATTCATGAATAAATCCTCGTAAGCCAGATGGCAAAACGATTTGATACCAATCATTCGATTTCGATAGAATTTCGACTTCCGAAGCTTCTTCTAAAGTAATAATAATTGCATAGATGGTAGATGGGCCAATCCGGATGTTCGCTTTTGGTGATTTTATAGTACCCGAAATTGCAATAGTTTCTGCTTCGATATTGATAAATTCCGTTTCTTTTATAAAAGGAAAAGGATTTATGGCGCCATGGTACCCTTGATAAATACCGAAATGTAAATGTGGCGCAGTTGTTCTGGCATTTCCGGTGTTGCCAACAAAACCTAGAGTATCACCAATTTTGACAGATTTACCTGTTTCTACTGCAATACTATCTAAATGCGCATAATATAATGAGTTGCCAAACATTCCTTCTTTCAACCAAACTTGCTTACCTCCTAAGCCATATTCTCCGGTTTTCCTAACTCTTCCGTCGACTGCTGCTACAACAGGCGTGCCTCTTTCTGCAAAAATGTCTATCCCTTCGTGAGACCTTTTGCCCCCATCTCTCGAGGCTCCCCAAAAACTTTGGGTGTTTTTAGAAGTGTGTCCAGCCACGGGAAACGAATAGGTTGCCTCGGTATAAATCTTTAGAATAAATTCAGATTGAATGCTAAGTTCTGGTTGAAGAACTATTTTATAGATTGAATTGGTTCCTTTCTTGACCAAAACGTTTCTGCGATTTTTTACCAATCCTTCAAACAGTTCTGACTTACCGGCCATTTTAGAATCAGAATTATCATAAATATTCACGAACACTTTTGAAGAATCAGGAACTCTATCCAACTCCAGCACCAGTCGTTCTCCTTCTTGAAGTTGAAAATCATAGCTTAAAACTTCGTTGCGATAACTAGAGAATGTTCCTTGCCCCGCGTAGGGTAAATCAATGGAAAGTGAATCTCCTTTTCTTATTTCGAATTCAGAAGTCCAACCAATATATAGTGAATCATTTTCTCCAAAATTTCTGGCGTACTTTTCCCTTTCCGTGGGTTGTATAACAATATCCGTCACTTTCTGAACTTGCTTACAAGAGAAAAAGAATAGTAAAAAAATAGAGTATAAGTAAGGAGATTGGTAGATATTCTTCATCGTTGGCAAATCAGCAGAAATGATGCCAAAATCCGCCTAGGTTCTGGTAGTAGTATTCTTTTAAGAAAACTTTAAAATGGTATAAATTCCAGGATATCACCGGGATTAATATTATTGCCAGGTGTAACTTTAATGACACCATCTGCTTTAGATAAACTTATCATATCCCCTGAACCGTTGGTTACGATTTTCTTGGCGAACAATTTTCCTTCCAAATTGTATACACTCACCAATGGAAAATGGTGCATTGTTTCTAAGCCAGCAAATGAATTCCCAACAATTACGGTCTCTTTGCTTAGCGGTTGGCCCAAACATTTGTTAAGCCAATCCTTAAAATAAAGATGAAAGTTGACAAAAGTGGAATTAGGATTACCCGGAAATGAAAAAACCGTGGTATTGGTTGAAACATTTTTACCGAACCAGAATGGTTTCCCCGGTCGTTGCGCAACTTTATGAAATATTTTTTCTACGCCAATCTGCTCAAATACTTCAGGTAGAAAGTCAAACTTCCCCATCGATACGCCACCGCTCATCATAACAACATCATATTTCTCGATTAATTCTTTCAGTTTTAGTCGAATCTGTTCCTTATCATCTTTAATATGAAACAGTTGTGAATCAATCCCTTCCATTTTTAAAAGACTTTTTAAAGTGATACTATTGGAAGACCTTATTTGATGTGGTTTTGGGGTTTCACCTATTTCAACTATTTCATTTCCTGTTGAAATTATGGCGACTTGCGGTAGTTTTTTTACAGCTATAGAAGTTTTCCCTACGGTGGCTATAACACCGATGGTACGACTGGAAATTTTTTCACCAACCGCAATTAGAACCGCGTCTTTCTTTTGATCACTACCAATCTTATGGATATTTTGTCCTTTTTTCGGAGATGAATTAATCTTAGCTGAATTGTTTTCGATGGTTAGCTCTTCATACATCACAACCGTATCAGTGTTTTTCGGAAGCATGGCTCCAGTCATAACTTCAATACAGTCATTTTTATGGATTAAAGATTTTTGAGTATCTCCAGCTGCTGCAACTTCTTGAATTTTCAGAGATTTTGAATGCTGAAAACCTTCAAAATTTATGGCGATACCGTCTTTCGTAACGCGGTCAAAAGGAGGAAAGTCTCTATCTGCTGAAATATCTTCTGCTAGAATTCTTCCATCCGATTCTTCGATAGCAATTATTTCACTACCAAAATCAGCAAAAGAATCCAAAACCAACTGATGTGCTTCCTCGTATGAAATCATGTCATTCTGTAGTTATTAAATTTGTATCCATCGCATTGTATCCACCTTGTATATTAATGAAAGTAGTTACGGGGAACTGAGAATTAAGAAGATTGATGGCTTTTTCACTTCGCTGCCCGGACTGGCATATCAAATAATAGGGTGAATTTTCACTAAATGCTTCCAAGTTATTTTGAATGGTTTCAAAAGGAATGTTTTTCGAATTAGGAAAATGCCCAGAATTATATTCGGCTTTAGACCTAACGTCGATTACTCTAATATCGCTTGAATCTTCCAAAAGTCTTAAAAAATCTTCAGTAGCAATTGAATTTTCAAAATCACATTTTAAGAATCCGTAATTTTCCTGTAGCTTCTTGATTTTGAGGTTTTCTGGTTTAACTTCAAATTCCATATTATTAAATTCTTGTCTCAAGCCATCGTACATCAAAAGTCTTCCAGAAAGAATTTCCCCAATCCCAGTAATTACTTTCACGACCTCCAGAGCTTGCAAGGTTCCTATAATCCCCGGTATGACACCTAAGACACCATTTTCATTACAATCAGGAACTTCGTTGGCCGCTGGCATTTTCGGAAAAATGCATCTGTAAGTTGGGCCACCTTTATAATTAAAAACTGAAACTTGGCCTTCAAAAGAATGTAACGCTCCATAAATAAAGGGTTTATCTAAAATCACACAACTATCGTTGATTAAATAACGTGTGGGGAAATTGTCTGAAGCATCTACCACAACATCAAATTGTGAAATGATTTTTAGAGCGTTCTCGGGAGTTAAAAAAGTTTTAAAAGGCAAAAATTCTACTTCACCATTTAAATTCTTCAATTTATTGATTACCGAATAAATTTTTGGTTGGCCAATATCATTTTCAGAATAGATAACCTGTCGTTGAAGATTTGTAATATCGACAGTATCATTTTCAACTATTCCGATAGTGCCAACACCCATGCCTGTCAGATATTGTAATACAGGGATTCCTAATCCACCCGCACCGACTACCAACACTTTAGCGGCAGCTAATTTTTTTGAGATTCGGATCCAAATTCCTTTAAGGTTGTCTGTCTAATGTATCGATTGGTGTTCACGAGGAAGTGATTTTTTCTTTTGCAGAATTAAAGTCACTAACAGTATTGGCATTCATCAGAACCTGGTCGTTTGATGGATAAACTAATTGAATATTGTTGTTGATTAGAAACTTCCTTGGGCAAGTTCCCACGGCTGAATCCAAAAAACCTTTAGATTTTTTGAGGGCGGTTGGTTCCCAAATTGCGATAAGAGGTTCTGGTAAGTTAGATTCTTTAGTTGCATAAGCGGTAGCCAACTTATTAGGGTTGCGCTTATCGATTAATTCTTTTAAATCTTGCTTTTGAAGAAGTGGTAAATCCGTCGCTAGTACCAACCAGGCAACTTCAGGATATTGGTTATGCGAGCTCATAATACCATTAAAAGGGCCTCTATAAACATTCTCATCCACGACAACATTATAATTAGCCCGAAAATCTTCAAGCTGATCGGGGCGTATGCTCAAAAAAACATTGTCACATAACTCCTTTAGAAGATTATAGGCATAAAGACGTTGAGGTTGGTCGTGGTATATAATTTCTCCCTTATCCTTTCCCATGCGGGTACTTTTGCCCCCGGCGAGTACTAAGCCATATAATTTAGTTGCTGACATCCCTTTTTCCTCCTCGTTTTTCCTTAAGCTTAATATCTGATATTATTATATCATGACTAATGGCTTTGGTCATATCGTAAACGGTCAGTGCGGCAACAGATGCAGCGGTAAGGGCTTCCATCTCTACTCCGGTTTGTCCGATGCATTTTACAGTGGCGCTTATTTGTAAGGAATTAGTATTGGGATTTGGTTGAATATCCACATCAATTTTCTTCAACGCAAGAGGATGGCACAAAGGAATTAAATCTGAAGTTTTTTTTGCCGCCTGTATCCCAGCAATCACCGCAGTTTGAAAGATGCTGCCCTTATTTCCTAAAAAGTTTTGACCTTGCAAATGTTTATAGACAGCAACCGGAAAAATAACATTGGCCGTAGCAACTGCAATCCTAGCCGTCGTTTCCTTGTTTGAAACGTCGACCATATTGGCTTTTCCCTCTTCGTCGATATGTGATAGTACTTTATCCACCAATGCTTGTCATAGAATTTAAGGATTCTTTGTTCAATTCTTCAGCTTCAATACCGGTTTTAGCTCTTTGGCTGATTGCGGTCTTGACTTCATTTATAAAAGCTTGATCACTATTAGGATGATTTCTAAGCATTTCCCGAACATTGCTATACGCATTTGCATAAAGACAAGTAATAATATCTCCGGTTGCGGTAATTCTTAATCTATTGCAACTACCACAAAAAGTTCGGCTGAAAGAAGGAATAATGCCAAAAGTACCCAGATGACCTGGTATTTTATAATTAACCGAAGTTGAAGTCGGTCCGCTGTAAAGCTTTTCAATTTCTGAATAGGACTCTGAAATATGTTGAAATATTCTCTTGTGATTCCATTCTATGGAGTTGTAAGAATCTCCTTTTCCGTTAAAAGGCATTTCCTCTAAAAATCTTACTGAAATAGGGTAGTGCTTCGTCAATGTTTTTAACATCGGAATGATTTGATCGGTATTTTGACCATTCATTACTACACAGTTTATCTTAATGTCGAAATCTGCTTCGACCAATTTTATTAGGTTTTCGTAAACAGTTTCAAATTGATTCCTACGTGTGATGTGTTTGAAGGATTCGGCGTTTACACCATCTAAACTAACGTTAATATGGTCTATTCCTATTTCTTTCAACTCTTCAATATAAGGCCCGATTAAAGTAGCATTAGTGGTAATACTTAGATCCTTGAGTTTTTCATTAGAGCGAAGAGACCTTAATAATTGCATAATATCTTTTCTCACAAACGGCTCACCACCAGTAATCCTAATCTTATCGACGCCTTCCGCAATCATTAAATTGCTAAGTCTTATAAGTTCGTCAATCGTTAATAAGGTATTCTTTTTGGCAAAATTTATCCCGTTTTCGGGCATGCAGTAAGTACAACGCAAATTGCAGCGGTCAGTTACCGCAAGCCTTAAATAATTGATTTCTCTATGATGGTTGTCTATTAGCATTTATAAGTTATGGATGTTGAGTGACCCAAACTTCGTCGCTATTTGCGAAGAATTCTTTCTTCCAAATGGGCACATTCTTTTTTAGGGTATCGATAAGAAAACGGCAAGCTTCAAAACAGGCATCGCGATGGGCAGATGAAGCCCCGACCAAGACAACGGGTTCTTGCACATCTTTTTTGCCGACGGCATGTTTCATTATAACCGAATTTAAATTCCACTTTTCTGCGGCTTCGTTGGCGATTTCATGCATTTGGCTGATTGCCATTTCGGTATATGCTTCAAAAAAAAGCGACGTTACCTCTTTGTCTTGGGTAGATTGACGCACGCTTCCAATAAAAACGCACATTCCGCCACTTTCGGGATGAGAAAGTTGATTGTAAGCTTCGTTACAATCTAAATTATCGGTTATTTCAATTATTTTCAGCATAAATTATCCTCCGCTAACTGGTGGTATCAAAGCTATAACATCATTTTTTTTAACAATCGTGGTTATATCGGCATATTTCTGGTTTACACTGATTGCGAGAGAACTTATTTTTGACAAGTCCGGATAGTCCGCCTTGAGTCTTTCCAAGATACTCTCTACTGTTTCATTGTTATGTACAACAAAGTTAGACAGTTCTCTCTGCCCAACGATATCTTTACTAATACCAAAAAATAAAACCTTCATAGTGATTTATAAATTTACGAGAATTGAAGCAAAAGTGGGCCGAAATCTCAAGTAATCTTGCTGATACCACAATAGTTTTTGACTATATCCAAACTGGGAAAAACCAAAATTAGGACTGATGAAATTTTTGATAGTAGAATTTATAGTCATCTTCTGTGTCAATATCAAATAATTCGAAGTCGGGCTCAACCAGCTTTACATTTTTCAATTTCTGTTGTATATAAGCTTTAGCGCCTCCAGCTTCTCGTGATAATTGCAGAATAGTATCGAAATGTTCCTTACCAAATAGAGCAGGTACACCGACGCTATTTTTATAGTTTGTTGCCACGAGTGATTTATTTGAGTCTCGATTTTTCTCAATCAGTAAATTAATGTAAGCATCATCAACCGCCGGCTGATCGACCAAACCAATTATCGCGGCACTAGAATTATAAGATGAAGAGATTCCAGTCTGTATTGAGCTTAACATTCCAGAATCAGGATTTTTATTCACAACAATTCTTAGATTCTTAAGGTTGCTCAAGGATTTCTGGATAAGTTCGTGTTGGTTGCCTAAAACAACTACAACTTCATCCACTTTCGATTTTTGGAATTGAATAATCACAGATTCTATTAAAGTGCTCTCTTTCCAGGGTAAGAGTTGCTTGGTTCTGCCCATTCTAGAACTTTTACCGGCAGCTAGAATTATAGCAGTTATAAATTTATCTTCTGGCATGGATACTTCCGGATTTATTACGAAGATGGTCAACATGAGTTTTGGTGAAAACGCTCTGAAGTTCACCCAACACCGCAATCGCAATCTCTTGTGGCGTTTCCGCGCCAATATCTAAACCGACCGGACCAAAGAAAGTGTCTAAAATTTGATCCGATATTTCTGGTTTTCTTTCTATTAATTGGTCTAGCAATTGATTTTTTCTTTTGTGCGGACCTAACAACCCGATGTAAGGAATCTTAAAATTTGAAAGTTCTAGCAAATAAGCTAAATCCCTAGAAAAACTATGAGACATTAAAATGCAAGCGGTCTGGGAATCTATTTGTAGTGAGTCTAGTTCTTCAGGCAGTAAATGTACTAAGTCTTTTGCACCAGGAAAAAATGAAATTTCTTTTTCATTTAGAGGATGAGCAACGATAGTTACATCCCAGCTTGTTAATGATGCCATTTTACAAAGTGCAACGGAGTCATGCTCGCTACCAAAAATAAGCAACGAACGAACCGGTTTCAATATTTGGCTAAAACATTCAAGTTTAGCTAAATCTTTGTTATTGGTCTTTTTAGAACTGTTAAGTGGAATAAGATTTATTTCGGTCTTGAAATAGGTTCCGCCTAAACCATCTGAAGCGTCTGCACTTCTAAAATAGGATTGAAGAGTGAGAGGTTGCCTTTCAATATAATAGGTATTAAAATTTTCTAGAATCGTATTATCAATTTCGATGAGTTCGATTAATATAAAAAGAGTCCCTTCGCAACCTAGTCGATATCTACCATCGTAGGTAATCAGCTTGGAATTCCCCGTTTCGAAAACGCTTTTAGATTGCATCCATACTTCTTTTTCTACGCATCCACCACTAATAGCTCCGGTAAATTCGCCTTCTTCAGAAATCAACATTCGTGTACCTTTACGCCTATAACCAGAGCCTTTAATTTTCACGATCGTAGCCAACACACATTTTTTATTCTGTAAAAAATAAGTGTGACCTTGTAATAGAATAGACTGAAGTTCTTTCATATACGTCTTGCTCTAGAATCTGCTAAGAATTGAATTTGAATTGAATCAGGCAAGTTAAGATTTTAGATTTAATTTTAATTTGAAGGTTTTATAATTCCTTTATAAAACTTACTTTTGATCAAGTTTTTTCCCGGATTGTTAAATCAGTAGCCCGCCCGGAAGAAATTCCGTTCGGACGGGGTTCCAGACGATTTGTTAAATACAAATGTCTGGATGCAGACAACAACTAAGTTGTTCGTCAGCATCAGAGCATTACCTTGACAGGGTAGGGGTCACTGGTCAAGACGAACGGCAGAGCGGATGTCTAGATTCCGACCGAAGCGTCGGAATTCGATTATTGATTTTAAAGTAAACATTAGCTATCTGGTCCCGAGAAAATTAAATTCTTGGCTGTAGTAAAAAATATCTTGGAGTGTTAGCTCAGTTGGTTCAGAGCATTACCTTGACAGGGTAGGGGTCACTGGTTCGAATCCAGTACACTTCACAAAAAAAATCCCAATGGCCTAAGCGATTGGGATTTTTTGATTAAATACAATTTTGCTTAAATAAATTCCAATACTCGCTCTAAGGCCATACCTCGAGAGCCTTTTACAAGAATAACAGACTCTGTTAAATTTTCCGATTCTAAGAACTGTTCTAAATCTTCAAAAGTTTCAAATTTTTGTAAAGTTGGATGGGAGCTAGTGATTTTATAAAAATTCTTTCCTACTAAATAAATGTTATCAATGTTCTTTAAGGATGCAGTATCTGCTATATTTTGATGTTCTTCTGCGGTAGTAGTGCCCAACTCGAACATATCTCCTAGAATAGCTATTTTTCTCTTACCCGATTTATGATGAAAACTTTCTAACGCTGCCAGCATGCTCGATGGATTCGCGTTATAGGCATCAAGTACAATTATATTAGTATTTCTTTCGATTATCTGCGAACGGTTATTATCCGGGGTATAATTCTCTATCGCTTCGATAATATGTTTTTTGGCCACATCAAAATGCTCACCAATGGCAACTGCATACTTTATATTAGTAAAATTATAAGCGCCAGATATTTTTGTTTCAAATATATCTCCGTCATAATCGATTTTCAAGGTATTTTTAGCTCTAAGTAGGCTAATGTTCTCTTCCAAACTCGAATATTCATCCGTATCTACACCTTTATAATTCTGGATTACTTCCATTTGGCGAGCGTCTTCTGTATTAGCGATTATGACCTTATCGTTGTCAACCAAATATTGGTACAATTCAGATTTTCCTTGTACCACACCTTCTTCACTTCCGAAACCTTCCAAATGAGCCTTCCCAAAATTTGTTATAAGGCCATAATCTGGTGTTGCGATGCTACATAGAAATTCGATTTCCTTTAAGTGATTTGCACCCATCTCTACAATCGCTAATTCGGTCTCCTTAGTTATCCTTAGTAAAGTTAGAGGAACCCCAATATGATTATTAAGATTGCCGATTGTCGCAATAGTGTTATACTTTTTAGAAAGCACAGCATTGATTAACTCTTTAGTAGTGGTTTTGCCATTGCTGCCGGTAAGGGCTATAATTGGTGTTTCAAGTTTTTCTCGATGATATTTAGAAAGATCCTGGAGTGTTTTCAAAACATCATCGACCACTATACATTTTTCATCCGTATTATAACTTGCCTCATCAATGACCACATACTTGGCACCAAGATCAATTGCCTTTTCGGCATATTCATTTCCATTGAAATTGTCTCCTTTCAAAGCAAAGAACATGTCGTCTATCTTGATTTTACGTGTGTCTGTGCAAGCCCCAGTGGAGCTTAGAAAGTATTGATGAAGTGTGTTGATATCCATAAATTAAAAATAAAAAAAGTCCTGCCATTTCTGACAGGACTTTTCATTAAATTTATATTAATTAATTTCTTGTTTTATTCTTTCCAGAAGTTTTAGAACCAACCCTAGACATTGCGCATCTAAATCCGATATAATCGGTCGCCATATCTTGTGGGAAGTAACGTCTCTGTGCAGGGTCTAACCAGTAGTCTCTATCTTTCCAGCTACCACCTTTATATACCCTAACCTCATCATTAATAAGAGAAGTTCTATCATTTGATTGGTCATATTGTTTAAGCACATTGCCCATAGAATCTTTTTCAATCATATTTCTAGGAGAGTTATACATTCTTCTGGTAGCGGCATCTTCATCAACCACACCATCAACATCTTCGAAAGTTTCACCGTAATATCTAGATGAATTAAGATCACCATCCCTAAAATTTCGGTTATCGCTCTCGTCAAAGTTAGACCGTAAAAAGGTTTCATTATCGTCAATTGGCACTTGAAGTATTTCGCCTGGAAGATTTCTAGCAACGATTTTTCCATTACTTAGAGTATCGTACACGATATCTTCTGGAGTTACAACCTTAACCGTTCCATCTTCGCCAATGGCGTTTTTGGTATAGACGTTTCCTCTATAGTAGTTAAAATCATTAAATTCATCATCAACAATCGGTCGGTAGACATCGGCAACCCATTCTGCAACGTTTCCGGCCATATCATAAAGACCGTAGTCGTTAGGAGCAAAGGACATAACCTTTGCAGTAATATCAGCACCATCGTCAGACCATCCTGCGATTCCACCGTAATCGCCTTTACCTTGTTTAAAGTTAGCTAATTGATCACCTCGGTTTCTTCTATCTCCAGAACGAGTGTATTGACCATCCCATGGATATTTTTTACGACCTCTATAGACGTTATAGCTACGAAGTTCGCTCATAGCTAGTGCCGCATATTCCCACTCAACTTCTGATGGAAGTCTATATTTAGGAGAAATAATACCTGTTTCACGACTTGCATATATATTTATTTCATTGCCCTCTGCATCTGTTTGGGCTTTTCTCT
Source organism: Flavobacteriaceae bacterium MAR_2010_188 (assembly GCA_900104375.1). Taxonomy (NCBI): domain Bacteria; kingdom Pseudomonadati; phylum Bacteroidota; class Flavobacteriia; order Flavobacteriales; family Flavobacteriaceae; species Flavobacteriaceae bacterium MAR_2010_188. Next base: position 2,291,987 of record LT629302.1, on the reverse strand, counting down.
TGCCCCCATTAAGAACTTCTTCGTTCCCTCCAAAGGTTTGGGTAGGAGCATTGATATATGTGTCTGTATTAAAGTTACTATCTGCGGTTACATCCCCTAAGTGAGAATTTTCTTTAAGATATCCTTCTTCCTGAAGGTACATTTCGTTTACACGATCAGTTCTCCAGTTAGCAAATTCCGTTGCTTGAATCCAGCTAACACCTACTACCGGATACTCGGCATAACCAGGGTGGCGCAGATAATTTTCAGTCATCATTTCGCTATATCCTAGTCTGTTTCTCCAAACTAAGGTATCAGGCAGAGCACCTTCATAGATTAATCTAAAGTTCGGGTCATCGGGGGGATACACTCTTTTAATCCAATCAAGATATTCGAGGTACATCATATTTGTCACCTCGGTTTCATCCATATAAAAGGATTGAACGTGTTGCTGATTTGGATGGTTGTTCCAATCATGCATAACATCATCTTGTACTTTACCCATGGTAAAGGTTCCACCTTCTATAAAGACAAGACCAGGGGAGGTTGCTTGCTCTTTAAAATCGGTGTTGTACTGGAAACCACCTTCTTTGTCGTTTATTTTCCAGCCAGTTGCACGGGAGTCGTCCTTAGAAGACGATTTCTTGCAACTAAACATCGCTAAGGATACCGCTAGGGCTAACAATATCCTAAAGTTCAATATGTTTCTCATATCCACACTTTTTAAGTAAGTCAAATTAATTTAGACACGCAATATAGCAATTAAAGGCAAAACTCCAACTCTTTTTTAGGAAAATGATTAAAAAAAAGTGTATTTCATCCTAGTTTTGATACAACACGTCGGATTTTTTGAGGTTTTTGGCCTCACTGACGCAGTTTAATAACGCAGCATAAAATCAAATATTGTTGTAACTTTGAAGAAATTTTTACACCACTATAATATCAACATTATAGCTACGTTAAATCTTATATGAAAAGACGTTTACTCGCCCTAATTTTCACACTTTTATTCAATTTCTTCTTCGCCCAGGAAAAACAATTCCAAATAAATTGGTCTAGTTCAGTTGAAATGGCGACTACTTACGCAAAATTTACCCTTCCCGGTTTCGATCGGCAAAACTATAACTTTTCAGATGATAAAGGATTATTTTTTTATTCAGAATGGAGTCTGGACCAAAAAATTAACGAAAAGTCAATCAAACTGTTAAATCCTCGATACGAAAGTATAACTGCTTCAGAATTAAAAGATTTACCACAGAATCTTATACCTAAAGACCATAACATTAAACTAAGTAACTCTATAGACCGCGGTAAAATATCTGCAGTTTTGGAGTTGGCACCCATAATAAAAGATAACGGCGGATTTAAGAAACTGGTCTCATTTGCAATTTCTTATACCATTGCTTCAAGGGCCAACAGGATGCGGTCAGCCTTTTCTCGACAAGAAATAATAAATTCTAGCTTGGCGGATGGTTCTTTCTATAGATTTATAGTGGAAGAAACCGGTGTTTATAAAATTTCCAAAGGATTTTTAAGGGAAATTGGAATAGATGTTAATAAAGTAAATCCTCAAAACATCGGAGTGTTTGGCAATGGTGGTGCTATGTTGCCGTACAGCAATAGTATTGATGCCCCGATAGACCTAACCGAAAATGCAATCGAGTTTGTTGGGGAGGAAGATTCAAAATTAGACGATTCTGATTACATTTTGTTTTATGCGGAAGGCCCTGAGGGTTATAATTCTGAAAGTAATACCAACCTTAATCTTTACACCGACAAAACATACTATTATATTAAGGTAGGAAGTAAGCCCGCAAAACGAATTCAAAATTTTATAGAGCCAACATCAGAAGCAACCTTGCAAGTCAATACGTTTCAAGATTATCAATTTCATGAAGTCGATGAATATAATTTGGTTAAGCTTGGGCGACGATGGTTGGGCGACCGGTTTGATGTAGATAATGTGAAGGAATTTAAATTTGAATTCCCAAATGTTTCACTAACAGAACCAGCCATCGTGAAAGTTTATGCTGCCGCGGTGTCGGATGTTCAAACCGATATGTCGGTTTCTCTAAACGGCACGGACATCGCTAATTTTAGGTTTCAGCCTGCCAACGAGCCTGTGTTAGCCAGCGGTGGTACGTATATTGGTCAGCAAACATTGAATTCTGACCAGCTCAATTTTCAACTCAGGTATAACAATAATGGGAATCCGTCGTCTCTTGGCTATTTGGATTATATTTCGGTTGAAGCTACCAGAGCTCTTACTTTTGAAGGTGAGCAAATGATTTTCCAAAGCAAGAATGTAGTGAATACTTCAGGCGTTGTTCAATATAATCTCACTCAAGCTTCAAACGTGTTCGAAGTTTGGAACATCAGCGACCAATTCAATGTAAGTTCTATTACCAATTCCGGAGTTCAGGCAAATTTCACCTTTAAAGATTACGCGGGAAGAGCACAAAAATACATTGCTATTTCATCCAATGGCTTTTTGACTCCAGAAAGTGATCGCAATTCTACAGTAGCAAATCAAAATTTAAAGGGAACTATTTTTAATGGCGAAGCCGGAGAATTTCGGGATATCGATTACCTTATAATTACGCCTAAGTTTTTGGTTTCGCAGTCAGAACGCTTAGCAGAAATCAATAGGAAAGAATATGGGCTAAATGTGAAGGTGGTAAGCCTGGACGATATTTACCTCGAGTTCAGTTCTGGCAGCCAAGATATTTCTGCAATCCGTAATTTCATAAGATATGTTTATTGGAATGCTAGTTCGCCAGAAAACCGGGTGAAATACGTTTGTCTCTTTGGAGACTCATCGTACGACTATAAGGATAGAATCCCAAACAACTCCAATATTGTTCCTTCTTGGCATGCATATAACAGTTTTAGTTTAACTAGTTCTTTTATTTCAGACGATTTCTATGGAATGATGGATGATAACGAAGGTGAATTAGATAATTCTGATAAGTTGGATATCGCATTGGGCCGGATGCTCGTAGATAATTTGGACCTTGCTCGTGATATGGTCACAAAAATTGAACAGTATTACGCACCAGAAGCTTATGGCAGCTGGCGCAATAATTATATTGTGATAAGTGATGATGTGGATTTGCCTTATGAAGAGGTTCTTCAAAAGACAACTAACGACATCGGCAATGAAGTTACCGATAACAAACCATATATAAATGTGGTTAAGATTCACTCAGATTCTTTTGAACAAGAATCTTCCTCTAGCGGTGAGCGCTATCCCGCGGTGAATAAAGAAATAAAGGATGCCATAGAAGTTGGGGCAATTGCGGTAAATTATTTTGGTCATGGGGGTGAAGATGGTCTTGCTGCAGAACGGATTTTCGATAAAATCGATGCTCAAGAAATCACCAATCTTTGCAAATACAACTGTTTTATAACGGTTACCTGTGAATATACCAGGTTCGATAATCCTCAAAGGCCTACCGCAGGAGAGTATATATATTGGAACAAAAAAGGTGGGGCTGTAAGTCTTCTTACCACAACGAGACAGATTTTCGTCACGGTCGGTACTGCTTTTAACGTGATAATGGAAAAATATCTGTTTTCATATAATACAGATGAAGAATTATCGATTGCGGAAGCGCTTCGTCAAACAAAGAACGATGCCGGAATTGCTGGTCTTTCGCAAAAGCGATTGGTATTTTGTATTGGTGATCCTGCAATGAAACTTGCCATTCCAGAGCCGAATATTCGCCTTACCCAAATAAACGGGAATGCCTCAGCTTCACAAGGAAATGTGCTAAAAGCTTTAGATAAGGTAAAGTTGAGTGGGGAAGTTACCGACGGTTCAGGTTCTATTTTATCCAATTTTAATGGAACCCTTACTGCAACAATCTTTGATAAAGAAATTTCTAGAACCACCTTGGCAAATGATGGGACTAGGGATAATAATGGCAATATCATTAAACTGGATTTTAAAACTCTGGGTGAGATTATATTTAAAGGACAAGCCTCGGTTGAAAATGGATTATTCAGTTTCGAATTCGTAGTGCCAAGGGATATTGGCGTTCCCGTTGGGACCGGAAAGGCTAGTTTTTATGCAAAACGGACTAATGAACTAGAAGATAGGACCGGGGCAAATCTATCCATCCAAATCGGGGGCATCAATGAAAACGCCGAAGAAGACAATATCGGTCCGGTTGTGAATCTTTATATGAATGATGAGAATTTCGTTTCTGGAGGAATCACCAATGAAGCTCCAACTCTGGTTGCTAAGCTAACTGATGAACATGGAATAAATACCGCAAGCGGTATTGGGCACGATATTTTGGCCATATTAGATGGTGATGAAACAAATCCTTTTATACTAAACGAATATTACAAAGCTAACGTAGATGACTACACTACCGGAACGTTATCATATCCATTCCGGGATTTAGAACCGGGAATTCATACTCTAACCATAAAGGCATGGGATGTATATAACAATTCATCGATCACAGAGATACAGTTTATAGTTTACGACGAGGATGAACAACTGGTTATCGAAAATGTATTAAACTATCCAAATCCGTTTGTAGATTACACTGAATTTTGGTTCAATCACAATAGTTCTGATGTTTTGGACGTTTCAATACAAATCTTTACCGTCTCGGGTAAATTGGTGAGAACCCTAAACGGTCAAACTTCTGGAGATGGGAAGACAAGCACAAGTTCGCTTTCCAAAGATATTGTTTGGGATGGTCGGGATGATTTTGGTGATCGCATTGGTAAAGGTGTCTACATCTACAAATTAAAGGTTAGATCTAGCCAGTTAAACCGACAGGTTGAAAAAATCCAAAAACTTGTAATACTATAATATTGAATTATATTTGCCGACCAATATTGGCAATCCTAATAAGCTAACATGACTATAAAAAAACAGATGAAACATTTTTTTCTTGCCCTAATAGCCTTTGCTGCCTATAATACAACCTTTGCGCAAGATGTTGTAATAATTCCATACGAAGATTCACGTGTTATTACAACAGGTGTGCCATTTTTGCTTATTGCTTCTGATGCAAGAGCAGCCGGTATGGGAGATATCGGTGTTGCTACTAGTGCAGATGCCTATAGCCAACAGTGGAATCCTGCGAAATATTCATTTTCAGAAACTAAATCTGGGATTGGAGTTAGCTATACGCCCTATTTGAGCAAACTTGTAAACGATATTTTCTTAGGAAATGTCACTTATTTCAACAGGTTTAACGAGCAAAGTGCATTTGGTGTAAGTTTCAAATACTTTAGTTTAGGTGAAATTGAAATCGTTCAAGATGAATTTTCTGAAGCTTTGATAGAAAAGCCGAACGAACTTACGTTTGATGTTTCTTACTCACTTAGATTAGCTGAACAATTTTCAATGGCGGTTGCATTAAGATATCTTAGGTCAGACTTAAGAATTCAAGCAGTGGATCAAAATGCCGGTGCTGCAAGTTCTGTAGGAGTAGATATCGCAGGTTTTTATCAAAGTGAAGAAGAAGCCTATAATGATTTTAATGGAGTATATAGATTAGGTTTTGCCATCCAAAACTTAGGTCCAAAAATTAAGTATGACGATGCCGGAAGGGAAAACTTTATCCCAACCAATTTAAAAGTTGGTGGAGGTTTCGATTTTATTTTTGATGAATATAATAAGCTTGCAGTTACTGCAGAATTCAATAAACTTCTGGTACCAACACCTCCAGTTTTAGGTACAAGAATCGAGTATAATGAAAGTGGGGAGACTGCCGGATATCAAGACGGAGAAGACCAATTAGTTTCAGAAGATTCTAATTACATCATCGAAGGACAATCTACCGACGTAAATTTTTTAAGAGGAGTTTTTCAATCTTTTGGAGATGCGCCCGGCGGATTTAGTGAGGAGATCAAGGAGTTTACATACTCTTTAGGAGCAGAATACAGATATCAGGATGCCTTTGCATTTAGAGCGGGTTACTTTAACGAAGCCGAAGAAAAAGGCGCACGTAAGTTTTTTGCCTTAGGAGCTGGCTTTAAATACAGTGCTATAAATATTGATCTTTCATATTTATTCTCTGCTTCAAGAATTCAGAGTCCATTAGAAAATACTTTAAGATTTTCGTTGACCTTTAATTTTGGTGACGATGCTTATGATGAATACTAGAAATTATTCAAATTAAATATTTCAAAAACTATCGCCATACTAAAGACAGCGGTAGTTTTTTGTTTATAATAAATCCATGCGATTGTTGATATGAAAAAAGTTACATTAGAAACAAACCTAGACGTTTTTGATAATATAGATGAGCTCCCTGATCATGCCAAAAATCTAATCTATAAGGCAATCGATGCTAGGAAAAAGGCCTACGCACCTTACTCAAAATTTGCGGTAGGAGTTGCCATTTCTCTAGAAAATGGCGAAGTAATTACCGGGAATAACCAAGAAAACGCATCCTATCCATCTGGCTTATGTGCCGAGCGAACTGCTATATTTTATGCGGGCTCTCAATATCCCGATGTAAAAATTTTGACCATGGCGCTCACTGCCGGGTCGCTTACTAGCAATACCATTACCCCAATTCCTCCTTGTGGCGCTTGTAGACAGTCGATTGCAGAATACGAGGTAAAGCAGGATTCGCCGATTGAAATCTTTTTTATGGGAGAAACCGGGAAAGTGGTAAGATCTGAAAGTCTAAAAAATATTCTTCCTTTAATTTTTGATGGCTCTTTACTTTAAAAAATAACTTTTACTTTATACAGATACGGTTTTTGCATTAATGCTGAATGTGCTATTTTTGTTAATCGTATTCTAATTACACGATTTGATGCAAAAAATAACAAAAGAAACATATCTAAAGTGGTATGAGGACATGTCCTTCTGGAGAAAATTCGAGGATAAGCTGGCAGCGGTATATATTCAACAAAAAGTAAGAGGTTTTCTTCATCTATATAACGGGCAGGAAGCAGTCTTAGCAGGCGCATTGCATGCGATGGACCTTACCAAGGATAAAATGATTACCGCCTACAGGAACCACGTACAACCTATTGGTATGGGTGTGGACCCTAAACGTGTAATGGCAGAGCTTTACGGAAAAGCCACTGGTACATCCCAAGGCTTAGGTGGATCGATGCATATATTTTCTAAAGAACATCGTTTTTACGGTGGGCATGGAATTGTTGGAGGCCAAATCCCATTGGGAGCTGGTATTGCCTTTGGTGATAAATATTTTGAAAGAGAAGCAGTGACCTTATGCTGTTTTGGTGATGGTGCTGCAAGACAAGGTTCACTTCACGAGAGTTTTAACTTGGCCATGTTATGGAAATTACCAGTAGTTTTTGTTTGTGAAAACAATGGTTACGCCATGGGAACTTCCGTCGGAAGAACTGCCAATCATACTGAAATTTGGAAACTAGGTCTTGGTTACGAAATGCCATGTGGCCCAGTGGATGGAATGAATCCAATTAAGGTGGCTGAAGCTTTTGATGAAGCGATTCAGCGTGCGAGAAGAGGGGATGGCCCAACATTTTTGGAATTAAAGACGTATCGTTATCGTGGACACTCCATGAGTGATGCACAACATTACCGTACCAAGGACGAAGTAGCAGAATACAAGAAAATTGATCCGATTACTCAAGTTAAGGATGTAATCCTTGAGGAGAAATATGCGACAGAAGAAGAATTAAAGAAAATAGATAAACGTGTAAAGGACTTGGTCAACGAATGTGAAAAATTCGCGGAAGAATCACCTTATCCAGAAAAGAGCGTGATGTACGATGCGGTTTACGAACAAGAAGACTACCCTTTTATCAAACACAAATTATAAGTTATGGCCGAAGTAATAAATATGCCACGCCTTAGCGATACCATGGAAGAAGGTACCGTTGCGAGCTGGTTAAAAAAAGTTGGGGATAAGATTGTAGAAGGAGATATTTTGGCCGAAATTGAAACTGACAAGGCAACGATGGAATTTGAATCCTTTCACGAAGGAACCTTGTTGCATATTGGCGTTCAAGAAGGTGAAACCACTAAAGTAGATGAGCTATTGGCGATTATTGGCGAAGAAGGTGAAGATATTTCAGATTTATTGAATGGTTCTAAATCAGATTCAAAAAAAGAAGAAAAGAAGGAAGAAAAGGACGAAGAGGATAACGAATCTGAAGACGAAGACGACACAAAATCAGAAGACTCTAAAGAATCAAAGAATTCTAAAGAACCAAAAGAAGAAAAAGAATCGGACGATGACGATTCAGAAGATGAGTCACAATCAAAAGGAGAAACTTCTTCTAAAGATGAGCTCCCAGAAGGAGTAATTGTAGTTACTATGCCACGTCTTAGTGATACTATGGAAGAAGGAACTGTGGCGACATGGTTAAAGAAAGTCGGCGATAAAGTTGAAGAAGGTGATATTCTTGCCGAAATAGAAACCGACAAGGCAACTATGGAATTTGAATCATTCCAGTCTGGTACTTTATTAGAAGTTGGTTTACAAGAAGGCGAAACTGCAAAAGTTGATTCTTTACTCGCCATAATCGGTCCTAAAGGTACCGATGTATCAGGAATAGCAAAAAATTATAGCTCTGGTTCTAAATCATCTGAAGCTCCTAAAACTGAAGCTAAACAAGATAAAACAGAAGAAAAAGTCAAGGCTCCTAAAGAGGAAGCTCCAGCAGCTAAGAAAGAGGTTTCAACTTCTAGTTCTGCATCTGATTCTGATAGAATATTTGCGTCTCCACTAGCTAAGAAAATGGCAGAGGACAAAGGCGTTCAACTTAATAAAATTAAAGGTTCTGGTGAAAATGGTCGTATTGTAAAACGCGATGTAGAATCTTATACTCCGGAGGCTTCAAATGTTGGAGCGGTCGGTAAATTTGTTCCAACTGGTCAAGAAGATTTCGATGAAAAACCGAATTCACAAATGCGTAAGGTTATCGCCAAACGTTTAGGTGAATCCAAATTTACAGCGCCACATTATTATCTTAATGTTGAGTTCGATATGGATAATGCCATTGCTTTTAGAGAGCAATACAATTCCTTGCCAGACACTAAGATTTCTTTTAACGATATGATTGTTAAGGCTTGTGCACTTGCACTTAAACTGCATCCACAAGTTAACTCTCAATGGTTTCCTGATAAGATGAGGTTAAATAACCACGTACACATTGGTGTTGCGGTGGCGGTTGAAGATGGATTGGTTGTTCCGGTTGTAAAATTCGCAAATGAACAGAGTTTGCCGCAATTAGGCGCAGCAATAAAAGAATTTGCGGGACGAGCAAGAAACAAAAAACTGAAGCCAGACGAAATGGAAGGCAGTACATTCACAGTTTCAAATTTAGGAATGTTTGGTATCGAAAGTTTCACTTCGATTATTAATCAACCTAACTCTGCGATACTTTCTGTTGGTACTATTATTCAAAAACCAGTGGTTAAAAACGGTCAAGTTGTTGCCGGAAATACCATGAAGCTTTCGCTTGCCTGTGATCATAGGACAGTAGATGGTGCAACTGGAGCTCAATTTTTACAAACTCTAAAAGGATATATCGAGAATCCGGTGACGATGCTGGTCGGTTAAATAGTTTTGGCCACCAATATTAGAACTTATCAATTCTATTAGTAAGCTTTAACTTATGATGAAGTTTGCAATATTTATATTAAGCTAGGTATATTTACCTAGCTTTTTTTATGTCTTCCTAATTATTCAATATTTTTCAACTTGAGCATTTCGTTTTAAGCTGTTAATTGCAATTTTCAAAGAATAGAATAATACAGCTATCTTTCTTCAGCTTAGTGATAAAAAAGCCTTATTCAATTTTATATATTTACCGTCTAAATTATCGATATGAAAAAACTTTTATTCCTTGTTGGGACAATCGGGTTATTAGGATGTAAATCTACACCGAGCCCTGATAAAACTAGTACTACCACCACATTGTCTACTCCCCAGACTAAAAGTCAGACTTCGGTATCGAATAGTTATTCTGTCTCTGCAGACGATATAAAAAAGAACCTTTCGTTTTTCGCCTCGGACGACTTAGAGGGGAGAGAAGCAGGTAGTGAAGGAATAGATAAAGCCGCAACCTACATTGAAGATTATTTAAAAACGGTTGGTGTAAAGCCATATTTTGAAAGTTATCGCGACAACTTTATGCTGAACGATTTAAACACTTTTAATGTTGTTGGTGTTGTAGAAGGTAGTGACCCACAGTTAAAAAACGAATATATAGTTATAGGTGCGCATTATGACCATATCGGGGTAATGAAAGGCCAAGTAGGAGATTCTATTGCTAATGGCGCTAATGATAATGCTTCGGGAACCTCCACAATAATGGAAATCGCCAAATATTTTGGGACTAAGCAAACCAATAAGAGAAGTATCATTTTCGCATTCTTTTCTGCGGAAGAAAAAGGTCTTAAAGGGTCACAACATCTTGCGGAAGAATTAAAGAAAAAGAATATTGAACTTTATACGATGCTGAACTTTGAAATGACCGGCGTTCCATTTGTGGGAAGGGATTATGTTGCCTTTATAACCGGTTACGAACTCTCTAATTTGGCAGAAAAGATGAATAGTTATGCCGGTGACAACTTCATCGGAATGTCCGATGTTTCAAAAAAATATAATTTGTTTATGCGTTCGGATAATTATGCATTTTATCAAGCCTTCAAAACACCATGTCATACTATTTCAACTTGTGATTTGACCAACTTTGATGAATATCATAAAGCTGGAGATGAAGTACAACTTATGGATTTTAGTCATATGGCCAAACTTACCAATAAAGTGATTCCGGTGATTGAAAGAATGGCTAACACCCCAACTGAAGAAATCAAGATGAATGAGTAAAAAAAACGTCATCATAACAGGGACCAGCCGAGGAATTGGCTATGAATTGGCTAAGATCTTTTCCAACAATGGACATACTGTATTGGCTCTATCTCGAAATTCTGCTCCAATTGAAGATTTAAATTTAGATAGTGTTTCTGCGCTTGCCTGCGACTTAAATAATCCTTCAGATTTGCAAGAAGTAGAAAAACATATTTCTGTGAATCTTCAACGCGTGGATATTCTTATAAATAATGCCGGAGCATTAATAAATAAACCGTTTGTTTCAACTTCGACGGCCGACTTCCTAGAAGTGTATAAAACTAATGTATTTGCGGTTGCAGAATTAATTAGAATCGCACATCCATTTATGAAAAGTGATGGACACATCGTTAATATAAGTTCTATGGGTGGTATTCAAGGAAGTCTAAAGTTTCCTGGCTTGGCCGCTTATAGTTCAAGTAAAGGTGCTCTTATTACCCTATCAGAACTACTGGCAGAAGAATTTAAGGAAAATGGACCAAGTGTGAACGTGCTCGCGCTCGGCGCGGTGCAGACTGAAATGCTAGAGGAGGCATTCCCTGGATATAATGCTCCAACTTCGGCAGCGGAAATGGCAAATTATATTTATGATTTCTCGATGACTGGAAATCAATTTTATAACGGAAAAATTCTTCAAGTTTCGAATTCTACACCTTAAAACATTATTACAACGTAATATTCTGTTTTTAAGCTAAAATTTTTCCACAGTATTCACATTGATTTTATATTTGTTAGAATTTTTCAATATCAAACCCAAAATCTGAAGCCTATGTACCTACGTTACTTCTCCGGTATCTTGTTATTAACGATACTTTCTAGTTTTACCAATACCGCAACTGCAGAAGGATTTCCTTCCAATTTAAAATCGGGAGATGTTCTTTCGGAAACAGTCATGGTAGCTGATACTACCAAAACCCTTTCTATTCCTTCGACGCGTTCTAATCTCAGGATTTCTAGCGCAGCGGATAACCATTCTGTAGCAAGGATGTGGAACGAGGCTGTTCTTCAAGCTATTCGGAATGATTACGCACGTCCTACTGTACATGCGAGAAATTTGTTTCATACAACAATAGCCATGTATGATGCTTGGGCACTTTACGATGCAAAAGCAAAACCTTATTTAATGGGCAATACTTTGCATGGTTTTACCAGTAATATGCAGAATTTTACTCCACAAGAGAGTATTGAGATTTCCAGAAAGAAAGCTATAAGTTACGCTGCCTTTAGGTTACTGGACTATAGATTTAAAAATTCTCCCGATTTTGCGGATACTAAAGCCATTATTGATAATTTAATGACGAGTTTGGGTTACGATAAAACGTTTACATCAACCGACTATGCTTCTGGTAATGCTGCGGCTTTGGGTAATTATATTGCTCAGACCATCATGTCTTACGGTAATGCAGATGGTGCTAGAGAATTAGATGGTTATAATAATGAGTATTATACTCCCGTTAATGATCCGTTGAACCCAACCGTTTCGGGTAATCCAACGATTTCTAATCCAAATAGATGGCAACCGCTTAGCTTGGATACATACATTGACCAAAGTGGAAATGTAATTACCGGGAATGTTGTGAATTTCTTAAGTCCTGAGTGGGGGAATGTGAATGTTTTCGCTATGTCCGACGATGACCGAACAGTTAAGACTAGAGATGGTCACGATTATATAATCTATCATGATCCAGGACCACCACCGCAATTAAGTACGACTACTAATAACCAATCTAGTGACTACTACAAGTGGAATTTTTCACTAGTCGCTGCATGGAGTTCGCATTTAGATCCCTCGGACGATGTTCTCTGGGATATTTCTCCGAACTCAATTGGGAATCTATCTTTAAATGATTTGCCGACAAACTATGCCGATTACCCTAATTTCTACGATTATGAAAATGGTGGTGACGGAAGTCCTGGTTATTCTGTAAACCCTAAAACTGGTCAGCCTTACACGCCGCAAATGGTTCAACGTGGAGACTATGCGAGAGTGCTAGCTGAATTCTGGGCAGATGGCCCAGATTCTGAAACACCTCCTGGCCATTGGTTCACCTTATTAAATTACTGTAACGATTCTCCTTCTTTAGTTAAGAGATTTGGAGGTCAAGGACCGATACTTTCAGATTTAGAGTGGGATGTAAAAGGATACTTAATTCTTGGAGGCGCGATGCACGATGCAGCAATTAGCGCATGGGGAATCAAAGGATATTACGATTTTATTAGACCAGTATCGGCTATTAGATACATGGGCGATCAAGGTCAGAGTTCTGATCCTAATCTGCCTCATTACAGTGTTTCTGGTTTTCCACTTCGCGAAGGTTATGTAGAATTGGTGAAAGCTGGTGATCCATTGGTAGGTTCTAACAATATGAATCTTAATAAAATTAAATTAAGAAGCTGGAAAGGCCCTGACTATATTACTGATCCTGCTACACAAGATGCAGGTGTAGATTGGATTTTAGCTGAAGATTGGTGGCCTTACCAAAGACCATCATTTGTTACCCCTCCTTTCGCAGGATATATCTCAGGTCATTCAACTTACTCTAGAGCGGCTGCAGAAGTACTAACACTTTTTACTGGGGATGCATTTTTCCCTGGAGGCATGGGTTCATTTGAAGCTCCAAAAAATGATTTCTTAGTATTTGAAGAAGGTCCTTCAGAAAATATAACCTTACAGTGGGCAACTTACAGAGATGCTTCTGATCAATGTAGCTTGAGTAGAATCTGGGGTGGTATCCATCCTCCTGCAGATGATATAGCCGGAAGACTAATTGGTTACCAAATTGGACACGAAGCGTTTGATTTTGCTGTTAGTTATTTCAATAGCACCTTAGGTGTAGATGATAAGATTGTGGAATCCTTTAAGGTTTATCCTAACCCGGTCGTCAATAACGAAGTTTACGTTACTAGAAGCACGGATTCAGATCAGTTTCACTTAATTGATGTCCAAGGACGTACAATTCCTATCATTGAGAAGCAATTCGATGCAGGTAGAAGTCTTTCAAAATTAAGTTTTCCAAAAAGTTTAAATTCTGGAATGTATATTTTGAGGGTTAACAATGTATCTAAGATTCTTGCTATAAAAGGTAGATAATGCAACAAATTTTCGATTATTTTTGCCGTAATGCAAGAGGCAATAAATAGTCAAATACCCGAAGCTGCAATTGCTGAGATTACTCAGCTCTTGTCTCATGACGAGCTTGTGGTTAAGATTAAGCGTAAACGAAAGACCAAACATGGTGACTATCGTTTACTGCCAGATGGAAAGCACCAGATTACCGTAAACGAAAGTCTAAACAAATACAGATTTCTTATTACGCTGGTGCATGAAATTGCTCACTTTGAAGCTTTCAAGAAGTTTGGTCGTAAAATCAAGCCGCATGGTAAGGAATGGAAGTCAACCTTTCAAAGATTGATGCTGCCATTTATTAATCCAGAAATATTCCCGAACGATGTTTTGCCATTACTAGCTAAACATTTCAGAAATCCTAAGGCTAGCAGTAATTCTGACGAAAAATTGTATTTGGCCCTAAAACAATTTGACCCTCCTAGCGAAAAATCCTTTATTTTCGAAGTGAGAGAGGGTGAAACCTTTCTTGCACAAAATAATAAGAAATATAAAATGGGTAAAAAGCGCGTAAAGCGCTTTGAATGCCTGGAACTAGAAAACAATAGACTTTGGTTGTTTAATCCAAATGCTGAGGTAGATGTAATCGGTGATGCGCAACTTTCAAGCAAAAAGGTAGGTTAATTGCTTGACAAAAATTTCAATTTATGATGAATAAAAATTACTATGCAATATTAATGGCCGGTGGAGTAGGATCTAGGTTTTGGCCGGTGAGCACAAGTATGTTTCCAAAGCAATTCCATGATATGCTTGGTACTGGAGATACGCTAATTCAAAAGACATTTCAACGACTTACAAATATTATTCCTTCAGAAAACATATTAATATTAACTAATGCGCGTTACGAAGATCTGGTATATAAACAACTGCCCAATGTTGTTAAGAGCCAAGTGATTCTAGAGCCAGCGATGAGAAATACAGCTCCCTGTATTTTATACGCATCCCTTAAGATTAATAAAGAGAATGAAGATGCTATAATCTTAGTGGCACCCAGTGATCATTGGATAGAAGATGAAGCCGCTTTTGCAAATGATGTAAATGAAGCGTTTCAATTTTGTTCTAAGAACGATGCCCTGATGACATTAGGGATTAACCCAACCTTTCCTAATACAGGATACGGATACATTGAATATGACAAAGATTCTCAGAATTATATAAAGCCTGTTAGTCAATTTACGGAGAAACCGGACTATGAAACCGCTAAGGAATTTTTGAGCAAAGGGAATTTCCTCTGGAACGCAGGCATCTTTGCTTGGAGCGCTAAGAGCGTGATTTCAGCATTTAAAAAGCACAGCCCTAATCTATATCAACATTTCCTAAAAGGAAATGATACTTATAATACAGCTACTGAAGCAACATTTATTGAAGAGAATTATCCCAATGCAGAGAATATCTCGGTAGATTATGCAATAATGGAAGATTCTGATAACGTTTTTGTTCTACCAGCAACGTTTGATTGGAACGATCTAGGCGCTTGGGGAAGTTTATTTGATAAATTGGAAGCTGACGAGAATGAAAATGTAGTCGTCAACGCAAAAACTTTATCGATTAATAGTTCTGGAAACTTAATCCGTACCGAAAGAGACAAACTTGTTGTGGTAGACGGACTTAAGGATTATATTATAGTTGATAAAGAAGATGTTCTGCTTATCTTTCCAAAATCTAAAGAACAAGATATAAAGGAGACCCTTCAAATAGTTAAGGATACCTTTGGAGATACATTTTCATAATTCATTAAATGGAAATAGATAAACACGATATCGATGAGGAGGCGAAAGCAAAAGTCGCCGAACAAGAAAAGGAAATAAAGGATTCTAAGGAGGCGGTTAAAGAAGACGCGAAAGGTCTATTTGAAAGTTTACAGATATTCTTGAAAAACCTCCTTGATTTCCGTGAAGATACCGATCGCGATGCAACCATTGCGGCCATCCAAGCCGATATTCCCTTTAGAGGCGCGACTTCTTGGATTCTTGTTTGTTCAATTTTTGTCGCGTCCATCGGGCTTAATGCAAATTCTACCGCAGTAGTTATCGGTGCGATGTTAATCTCACCCTTAATGGGACCAATATTAGGTATTGGATTTTCTATCGCTGTAAACGATATAGATACTTTAAAACGATCATTGATCAATCTGGCGGTAATGATCATCCTCAGTTTGCTTACTGCTTTCCTATTCTTTTACTTTTTTCCTTTAAGCGAAGATACTTCTGAATTATTGGGTAGAATTAGACCCGACATTCGGGATGTTCTAATAGCATTCTTTGGTGGATTGGCCCTTATAATAGCGAGGACCAAAAAAGGTACGATAGCTTCCGTAATCTTTGGGGTAGCGATTGCAACAGCTTTAATGCCACCTTTATGTACCGCTGGTTATGGACTTGCCATAGGTAATTTTAAATACTTTGGTGGAGCGATGTACTTGTTCAGCATCAATACTATTTTTATCGCTCTCGCCACATTTTTAGTGTTGAAGGTTCTAAAATTCCCGATGCAGCGTTATGCTAATTCTAAAAGAAGGAGATTGGTGTCCCGAGTTGCAACGTTGGTGGCTATCGTAGTGATGATTCCAGCGGTATGGACATTTATCAATGTGTTGACAGAAAGTCGATACCAACGGGATTATAAGAATTTCATGAAGAATGAAATTGAATCGAATAACGAATTGTGGCTACAACGGGACCGATTAGATATGGTTAACCGTAAGATTACGCTTTATTTTAATGGCGCTATTTCAAAAGCTACAGATTCTGATTTGCGAAATGAATTGAAGGATTACGAAAATATTTCGACTTTTGATCTAGTGATCAATAGTAATGAAAGTAGGAGCGCAGACCGTATCATCGATATGTACGATAGAGCTGTGATAGATATAGAACTTCAGGACAGCACAATTATCGTCCTTCGAAAAGAAATTGAAGACTTACAGTTGAATATTAAAAGTCTGAATGACCAGCTAGAAAATAAAAATATTAATTCTGACCATATTGTATTTACCGGGCTGGCGCGTGATGCGAAAATCAGGTATAATCAGTTAGAATATTTTGGATTAGCAGAACGCTTAGAATCTTCAGATTTTATTAAGGTTGATACGTCTACTGTGGTTAGCTTGAGATGGAACTCATCTTTATCGGATAGTCTAAAAGTAGTTGAAGAAACCAAACTGAGAGATTGGCTTAAAGAATTATTGAAAACCGAAAAAATAATTATTAATCGTCAGTAGTATCTGCTTCTCCTGTTAGATACATTTTACGAACTTTCTGAAATAAGTTTGAAGAGTACACAAAATCGGTTACCGCTTCATTATCAGTTTTAAATATATTGTGGCGAGAACCTTCCCATTCTAAAAGTCCATCCTTTAAGAATACAATTTTTTCACCGATTTCCATCACCGAATTCATGTCATGTGAGTTTATAACAGTTGTGATGTTATATTCTTCAGTAATCTCTTTAATAAGATTATCGATAACGATAGCCGTTCTTGGATCTAATCCGGAGTTTGGTTCATCACAAAATAAGTATTTAGGATGATTCACAATTGCTCTTGCAATCGCAACCCGTTTCTGCATACCGCCGGAGGCCTCACTTGGGAATTTTTTATGGGCTCCTTCAAGATTTACCCTTTCTAGAACGAAATTGGCTCTATCTCTCATTTCCCCACGACTTTGCTTAGTAAATAATCGAAGCGGGAACATAACATTTTCTTCGATCGTCATACTATCAAATAAGGCACTTCCTTGAAAGACCATCCCAATTTCTGCCCTCAGATTACTTACTTCATCGTCACCTAAGGAGTTATAGTCTCGATCATCATAGATAATAGACCCATCATTAGGTATGTAAAGTCCCAATAATGTCTTTAAGAAAACGGTCTTACCAGAACCAGATTGACCGATGATAAGGTTGGTTTTACCAGTTTCAAAAGAGGTGCTTATACCTTTTAAGATCTCCACATCACCAAACGACTTCCGTAAATTCTGAACCTCAATCATTAGCTTAACAACATTTGGGTTAAAATATAATTAAATATTATAATCGACACACTGGTCCAAACAAACGATGTGGTACTTGCCTGACCAACTTCTAAAGCTCCCCCCTTCATATAAAATCCGTGGTATGATGGAACTGTTGCTAGTAAAAATGCAAAAATTAAGGTCTTAATAAAAGCGTAAATAATCTGGAATGGAATAAAATCCATTTGCACCCCATTTATATAAGATTCTAAAGTGGCAAAACCTCCAAAGATACACGCCGCCATTCCACCTAAAATGCCTAAAAACATGGCAATGGAAATTAGGAAGGGATAAAGCATCAACGCAATAAATTTAGGGAATACCAAATAGTTTAGGGCATTGACTCCCATGACCTCTAAAGCATCGATCTGTTCTGTCACCCTCATTGTACCAATACTACTTGTTATAAAGGAGCCAACTTTACCGGCCATAATTATAGAAATAAAGGTCGGCGCGAATTCTAATATAACCGATTGTCTTGTTGCAAAACCAATAAGAGTCTTAGGAATCAAGGGATTTGTTAAATTTAGTGCTGTTTGAATTGTAACAACGCCACCAACGAAAAATGCTATAAAAGCAACAATCCCCAAAGAACCAATAATTAAGTCATCGATATCCTTTAAAATCAGTCTTCTTAAGACCGACCACTTTGTAGGTTTACGGAACATACCCGCAACCATTAAGAAATATTGACCTATACTATGTAGATAACCCATGTATAAATTTGTTGCGGCTAAATTATAAAAACTTAACGGTATTTAACTTCATAATTAAATAATGCTCTAACAAAATCAGTATTTTTATCATCACTATAAAAATTTCTAAGAATCCGATTTTATTCTGTCGTATTTACAACAAACACTGATTATGCATATATTAAAAAATCCAAAATCCTTATTTTTCATATTATCCATCTTTTTTCTCAGCGCTGCTGGTTTCTCACAGAATTCAGCCACAACTAACACTGAGAAGAATTCCAATTTAGCATATTTTGAAAGACCAAAATTAGTGGTCGGGATAGTGGTTGATCAAATGCGTTATGATTATTTAACCCGTTTTTACAACCGATATGGTGAAGGTGGATTTAAGCGAATGATTAATGAAGGTTATAACTGTAAAAACAACCACTACAATTATGTGCCAACCTATACTGGACCGGGCCACGCATCTATATATACCGGAGCACCACCTAAATATCATGGAATTATTGGTAATAATTGGTACGATAAGGAAATAAAGCAAGATGTTTATTGTACAGCGGATCCTGCGGTTAAAGGTGTCGGAACTTCTGGTTATGAAGGTGAAATGTCACCGTGGAGAATGAAATCCACCACTTTTTCAGATGAAAACAGATTGTTCACTCAAATGAGAGGTAAAACAATAGGAATCTCACTAAAAGACAGAGGGTCTATCTTGCCAGCCGGCCATACTGCAAACGCAGCCTATTGGTATGTTGGAGGGACTGAAGGAAATTTTGTTACAAGCAGTTATTATATGAATGAACTTCCTCAGTGGGTAAAGACATTCAATGAATCTGGTAAGATGCAGAGTTATATAAAACCATGGGAACCATTGTACGATATAGCGACGTATTTAGAAAGTGGAGATGACTTAAATGAATTCGAGGCGATTTTAGATGGAAAGAAAACTGCAGAATTCCCTTATGACCTTAAAGAACTATCTAAAGGACAATATGGTTTAATAAGAGCAACACCTTATGGAAACAGTCTTACGGCTGACTTTGCTATTGCAGCCATAAATGGTGAGGACCTCGGTCAAGATGATATAACAGATGTATTAACTGTGAGTTTTTCTAGTACCGATTACATTGGTCATAGTTATGGCGTCAATTCTAAAGAAGTCGAAGATGCGTATTTGAGGTTGGATCAAGATTTAGCTAGGTTATTTGAAAGTCTAGATAATCAGGTTGGAAAGGGGAATTATGTTGCGTTTCTAACTTCTGATCACGGCGCCATAGATGTGCCGGCTTATTTAAAATCGAACAGAATACCTTCAGGATATTTTGATGACTCTACTTTTAAAGAGACACTTTCAAAGTTTGTACGAGAGTATTTTAAGACAGATGGGTTGATTGAAAATATCAGCAATAATCAGATATTTCTTAATCGGGCAAAACTTTCAGAAAAACAAATTGATTTAACGGAAGTGCAAACTGCTATCGTCAATGAAATCATCTCATATCCAAATATAGATAAGGCATATACTGCCGCCACCATGACTACCTCTTCCTTCACGGATGGAATTGAAATGTTGATACAAAATGGGTTTGACCAAAAGAGATCTGGAGATGTTATTTATGCCTATGATCCCGGCTTTCTTTCATATCCTACAACAGGTTCGTCTCATGGTTCTTCATTTAATTATGATACCCACGTTCCCTTGATTTTTTACGGAAAAGGTATTAAGAGAGGTTATACTTATTCAAGAACAGAGGTTATAGATATCGCTCCTACGATGTCGGCTTTATTGGGAATTAGTTTCCCAAATACAAGTGTTGGAAATCCTTTAGAATTCGTGTTTCAGGAAAACAAATAAAAATATTTCTAGTCTTCGGAAATTATAATGTTTATTGGGGTTTTGCTCATTTTTGATGTTGTAATTTCTTCAACCACGCCGCTCATACTGTAACATTCTTGTTTTTAGTTCGTCTTATTAATACAACCAAAAGTTAGAAATTATGGAACTGCTAATCAACAATACCCCTGTTAATAAATCTTCAGTTAGAAGAATTAACAAACAAGAATTTATCCCTGGAGGAATCCTTAATTCATCATATCAAAAAGTAGTTAAGCACAACGCTGAGGTAGTAATGCCCGATTCCATTTATGGAATCAGAAATACTGTCAAAAGCAGAACTTCCTATCATGCTACCAGTATAGAAACAATTATAAAAGTGGTGGTATTTCTAATTATCCTAGGATTAATCTTCTAATAACCTAAAATATATAGTAAAGGGCTTCGGCGCGCTAAATTCAATGAATCTTGTATTAAAGAACAACCGAAAATTGTTGGTCCCATGAAGAATGCGCAAAAAAAGCCCCTAACGAAAGAATATTACAAATCTCCGATAACCAAGGTGTTTTAGAATTTCCTCGAAAAAATCTAATAGTTAACAGTAAAATCAGGGAAAGCCTTCAGCTTTATAACCAGAATAGAGATGCTAAACTTGGTTAGTTACTGCTGTGGGTCTAAGTATAATGATTGTCTTGTTCTTCAGATATTTTTAGGATACCAACTCTTTAATCCGCTTCATAGCTTCCTTGATTTGGTCTTGAGAAGCAGCATAAGAAATTCTAATACAATCTGGATTACCAAAGGCATCGCCAGAAACTGTTGCTACTTGCGCCTGTTCTAACAATAACATTGAAAAGTCTGCAGAATCATTAATCAGTTTTCCCTTGATGGTTTTTCCGAAGTAATAGGAAATATTAGGAAAGACGTAGAATGCTCCTTCTGGTGAATTTGTTTTGAATCCTTCAATTTCTCCTAGAAGATTAAGAATGAGCTCGCGACGATTTTTAAATTCGTCAATCATATATTGAACCCTTGATGGTGGCTCATTTAACGCAGTTATTACTGCTCTTTGCGCGATACAATTGGCTCCACTAGTAATTTGTCCTTGCATTTTATTACAAGCTCTGGCTATAAATTCGGGCGCACCGATATAACCAATTCTCCAACCGGTCATAGCAAATGCTTTAGAAACACCATTAACGGTTACCGTTCTATCGTACATGTCTTCAAATTGAGCCATACTTTCATGTTCACCAACATAATTTATATGCTCATATATTTCATCTGAAACAATGATAATATTCGGATACTTCTTAAGCACATCGGCCAATCCTCTCAATTCTTCTTTAGAATAAACAGAACCACTAGGATTACATGGAGAGCTATACCAAATCATTTTAGTCTTTGGTGTAATCGCTGCTTCCAACTGCTCTGGGGTCAGTTTAAAATCATTTTCAATTGAAGTTTCAATTTCAACGGGAACGCCTTCGGCTAGTTTTACCATTTCTGCGTAGCTAACCCAATAAGGACAAGGTAATAATACTTCATCCCCTTCATTTAGCATAACAAGCGCAATATTTGCCAAAGATTGTTTAGCTCCGGTTGATACCACTATTTGCTGGCGATTGTAATCGAGATTATTATCCCTTTTGAATTTATGGATTATGGCATCTTTTAACTCTACATATCCGTCTACCGGTGTATAGCTATTATAATTCTCATTAATGGCGTCTATTGCCGCTTGTTTAACGTAGTCGGGCGTTTCAAAATCTGGTTCGCCCAGACTAAGGCCAATAATATCTAATCCTTGAGACTTAAGTTCTCTAGCCTTAGCCGCCATAGCCAAGGTCTGTGAAGTTGATAGATTGTTTATTCTATCGGAAAGTTGGTTCATCTGTAAAAAGTTAGGCTCATAAAGCAGGTACTGGTTCTGATCCCATCTCTTTTAAGAATTGAAAGTGGGCCATGATTGCTTTACGGGTTGTTCTATATTCTTTGTATGGTAAGTTAAATTCAGCTGCAGTTTCCTTAACTATTTTTGAAATCTTGGTATAGTGAACGTGGCTGATATGAGGAAAAATATGGTGTTCTACTTGATGATTTAATCCTCCTGTAAACCAATTAACTACTTTATTTTTGGTGCCAAAGTTTACCGTAGTTTGCAGTTGGTGAATCGCCCAAGAATTTTTCATGGTACCGTTTTCTTCAGGAAGTGGCATATCTGCCTCGTCCATAACGTGCGCAAGTTGAAAAACCAAACTTAAGATAAGCCCTGCAACGTAATGCATTAAAAAGAAACCAAGCAGGATTTTCCACCATGCGATATCTAAAACGAGCATCGGGATTAAAATCCAAATTGAAAAATATACGACTTTAGATACCGCAAGAATCGTCCAATTTTTAAAGGGATTAGGATATTTTCCATATGAAAGTTTACGTTTCATATAGCGTCTCATCTGCATCCAGTCTGTTGTAATTGCCCAGTTTATGGTTAGAAGGCCGTAAAGTAAAACCGAATAATAATGTTGAAATCTATGGTGTTTATGCCATTCTGCATGTTTAGAAAATCGCAAGACTCGTCCTGCTTCTAAATCTTCATCATGACCATGAATATTTGTATAAGTATGATGAAGTACGTTATGCTGTACCTGCCAATTGTAAACGTTACCTGCTAGGATATAAATGCTGCTTCCCATTAATTTATTGACCCATTTTTTGTTAGAAAACGACCCATGATTTCCATCGTGCATCACATTCATTCCTACTCCAGCCATACCAATTCCCATCACAATAACTAAAAGGAGTTGTGCCCAACCAGGTATATTTAAAGTTAAGATTAGAAAATATGGTGATAAGAATAAGGCAAACATCACAAAGGTTTTCAGCCAAATCTTCCAATTGCCGGTTCGCTTTAAATTATTGTCTTTAAAATAATCATTAACCCGACGATTTAAGGTTCTAAAAAATTTGGCAGAATCTGATCTTGAAAATGATAATGAAGGCTGTGACATATTTTAATGGTACTAGAGAAATTAAAACAGAATGTTTCAATTTACAAATATATGCAATAATCGGTCCATCAAATGTTATATTATCCTAAATTACCCTCATAAATGTCCTACTTTTGCTCAAAATTTCAATAAGAATGGAGCTCATTTTAAAGTACTTTCCTGAGTTAGAAAAAAACCAAATAGAACAGTTTCGAAAACTTGAAGGTCTCTATAGGGACTGGAATGGTAAGATAAATGTAGTCTCTAGAAAGGATATCGACGAACTTTATCTAAAGCATGTTTTGCACTCTTTGGCGATTGGAAAGTTTATCGAATTTGCTGACGGAACAAAGATCTTGGATGTTGGCACCGGAGGTGGTTTTCCGGGGATTCCTCTGGCAATATTATTTCCGAATTGCAATTTTTTATTGGTCGATAGCATTAATAAGAAGTTGAAAGTAGTGGAAGATGTGGCCAAACACCTTGGATTAACAAATGTTAGGACAGAACAAGTGAGAGCGGAAGAAATAAAGAAAGAGTTTGACTTTGTCGTGAGTCGTGCGGTGACTACAATGCCAGTATTTGTGGGTTGGGTTAAGGCTCGGATTAAGAAGAAGCAAAAGAATAAAATAAGGAACGGTATCATTTATCTTAAAGGTGGTGATCTAACCGAAGAATTAGAAAGTTACCGTACGGTGGAAGTTGTAGATATTCAAAACTATTTTTCGGAAGACTTTTTTGATACCAAGAAAGTTGTTTATCTACCAATAAAGGTTAGGAACCGCGCCTAATCCTATTACTTAAATTTGAGTTATCACACCTTTTTAAGGTAAGTCTTCATCAGATTTTCTCAGGATTGTACTATTATTCACAATTGGCCTTGCCCAGAATCCAATCGATAGTATGTATATAAGTGGGAGAAGAAGACATAACAAACCAATTCTCAAATTAAAGGCATCTCCAATTATTCCAACCACTAAGGGAAAGATTGCTCCTCCCGCGATGCCCGTACACAAGATTCCAGACAGTGAACCATGATGACTTTCTGCGGAATTCATTCCTAACGAAAAGATAATTGACCACATCACAGATATAAAAAACCCAATTGCAGGAAACATATAGAGCGCAATTTCAGCTGAACCATACAAACCAATAATTATGCTCACCATTGTAAGTAATGTAGCAACAATCAAGATTTTTCTACTGTCAAAAAGTTTCAACAATAAAAGTCCCAATAAACATCCTATGGTAAGCATCGCCCAAAAATAGGAAACCGTATTCGCGCCAATGGTCTGCGGGTCTAGTTGATGATATTGATAAAGAAACTGAGAAATCCAATTGCCGATACCTTGTTCAATACCAACATAGCAGAATATACCTAAGAAAAACAAGATGGTAGTTCTATTTTTTAAGAGGTTATAATAGGATTGTTTGTCACCAGCTGTTTCCTCATCTTTCTTAATGTTATCTGGATATTTCGCTGTTCTTACGATAAAAAAAACGATGATGGCCACTAGTGCGAATACGACATAAATGGATACCCATGGAAGATTTTTAGGAACCAAATCACGTAAAAATGAAGCCACCGAAGAGCTTTTATAATTATCATTCACCAAATACATATAGAGGTATGGACTGGCATAAGAAGCTAGTCCAAATACCAATTGGGCCAAAACGGAATTAAAAGCAAAATGTTCCTCACCACCAGCGGAGCGTAACATAGGGTTTATTATTACTTGTAGAACTGCCATGCTACAGCCAAGTAGAAATAAGGTTAGGGTAAAAATGATATATCCTGGAAATGCTACAAAAGCGAGGCAAGAGAAGATTATCAGCAAGAATGAAACCGATAATAATTTCTTGTCACTGTATTTTTCGGAGAGAAATCCGGCTGGTATCGACATCACTCCGTAAGCAATAAAAAAAGAAAAGGGCAAAAATCCGGCTAGGCCTAAACTAAGGTCGAAGCTCTCCTTTACATCTACTATGATGGAATTTAGGATATTAGTGATAAAAGAAATGATAAAGAAAATAACCATCACCAAAATGATGACGTTAACAAATCTCGGTTTAATTGATTTTCTTGACGCCATATCTATTTCTTGGAGTACTACAGAAAGTTAAACTTACTTCTTTTTAGAATAAATCATTTATTTATAGCTAGGTTATTTTTGAACAAATTTTGAAGTATAATTCGTAAATACAAAGAAAAGACTAACCATAGCGGTAGTTCGAAGGCGCATATGTTAGACCATAAAAAAGTCCCGTTCGGTAAACGGGACTAAAAGAGTTTTAATGTTTTCTTCTTATTTTATTTATCTAAAAAAGGATATCTATAGTTTGTTGGAGTTACGAATGTTTCCTTGATCATTCTTGGTGACACCCATCTCAACAAATTTAAAGCGCTTCCCGCTTTATCATTTGTTCCTGAAGAACGAGCTCCACCAAAAGGTTGCTGACCCACAACTGCTCCCGTAGGTTTGTCATTTATATAGAAATTACCTGCACTATTTTGAAGTGCTTTGGTCGCTTCTGCAATCGCATATCTATCGGCCGATATAATCGCGCCAGTTAAGGCATAATCGCTTGTTTGATCAACCAACCTAAGGGTATCAGAAAAATCGTTATCCTCATAAACATATACTGTAATAACTGGGCCAAAAAGTTCAGTGCACATTGTTGAGTATTTTGGATCGGTTGTCACGATTACCGTCGGCTCAATAAAATAACCCTTGGTTTTGTCATGTCCACCACCAACAATAATTTCAGCATTAGAATCTGCTTTGGCCTGATCTATATATTTTGCAAGCTTGTTAAATGAACCTTCATGGATGACTGCAGTTACAAAGTTGCCCATATCTTCTGGGGAACCTTGTTTAAACGATTTTACGTCTTCAATAACAAAGTTTTTTACATCTTCCCATAATGATTTAGGAATGTACGCTCTTGATGCGGCGCTACATTTTTGACCTTGATACTCAAATGCGCCTCTAGAAATAGCAGTGGCTACCTGTTTAGCGTTAGCAGAATGGTGAGCGATGATAAAGTCCTTACCACCAGTTTCACCTACTATTCGAGGGTAAGTCTTATAATCATGAATGTTATTGCCAATTTCCTTCCAGAGTTCTTTAAACACATGAGTAGAACCTGTAAAATGCAGTCCAGCAAAATGTGGGCTGGCCAATACTGTTTCAGTAATCATTTGCGGATCACCAAATACTACATTTATGACTCCTGGAGGAACGCCTGCTTCTTCAAACACATCTATAATGACCTTTGCAGAATAAATTTGGCTATCACTGGGTTTCCAAACTACGACGTTGCCCATCATTGCCATACAAGAAGGCAAATTACCAGCAATTGCAGTAAAGTTGAAAGGAGTTACGGCATAAACAAATCCTTCTAATGGACGATATTCTAATCGGTTCCAAGCGTCGGTTGTGCTAGCTGGCTGATCATTATATATTTCAGTCATATATTGCACATTAAACCTTAAAAAGTCAATCAGTTCGCAGGCAGCATCAATTTCGGCTTGATGAACGGTTTTGGATTGACCAATCATGGTCGCAGCATTGATTCTCGCTCTATATGGACCTGCAATAAGTTCTGCAGCTTTAAGAAAAATACCCGCGCGTTGCTCCCAAGGTAAATCTGCCCATTTATCCTTGGCATCTAATGCGGTGCTAATTGCCTTCTCAACATCAGATTCGCTCGCTAGGTGATAGCTACCTACAACGTGTTTATGATCGTGGGGAGGAGAAATTGTTTTGGTATTGCCGGTCGCAACGTCCTTTCCATTAATGTACATTGGGATTTCGATTTTATCCTTGTACATTTCCTTATATGTCTTGGCGACCTCTTTTCTTTCTTCAGAACCCGGAGCATATGATTTTACTGGTTCATTTACTGCAATTGGCACTTTAAAAAATCCTTTTCCCATGAAAAACTTATTTAATATTTAATAAATTGTTTGAGGCGCAAAGGTATGGATTTTCGGCGCAATTGAAGGATAACGAATTATCCTCTTATAAATGAATTTTAAAGTTGAAAGAGTGGAATTAAGAATTTTCTTCAAAGGTTGATTTAAAGCACAATTTTAATTAAGGGCAAAAGGTGCGCTTAATTTGAAGGATGGTATGTAAACCTTAAACTTTTTGGTATTACTAAAGTTAACCATATTGTAATGGCCTTTCATAGCGCCAAAAGGAGAAGTAAGCAAACAACCAGAGTTATAGGTATGTGACTCGCCAGGCTTTAAAACTGGTTTAAGACCAATCACTCCTTCACCTTCAACAATTTCCATATTGTTTAGGGCATCTAGAATTTTCCAATGTCTAGAATTTAATTGAACAGAATCCTTTCCTTGATTTTCAATTGTGACTTTATAGCCAAAAGCAAATTGGACTTTGTAGTTTTTGTAGAAGGTTCCTTCGAAGTTAGTTTCGACCGAAATCTTGATGCCGCTTGTTACTTGTTGTACCATGTTGTATACGAGCTAGATAATGTAAAAATAAGATTTTTTCAATAAACCACACCAAATGACTTTTAATATGCGATTAAATTAGTTAATCGGTCAATTGAATATAGGTAATTTTGGGGTCCTATAAACGTATTTACGGAGATTACAGGTAATTGGTTTTCCTAATTGGTAATGTTAACTGAGTTGGCTTCACCCAAACCTATAATTCTATCGTATCTAGCGCCTAGGTCCCGATAATAGACCAGTACTTTATAATTATTTTCTGTTTGCCAAAAATTTCCACTTATGGCACCTTCCACAATAGATCCCGCTGCATTTACTAATACGTATTTATAGTTATAGAAACCTTGCTTCATTCTAAACGCACATTTGTAAACTCCATCAGCTTCATCAATCAAGAGTTCGTTTTCTGGTTCTAAGGCATAATTATTAAAATTACCATAGACAAAAATTCGGCTACCTTCCTCAAAATCTGGATAGAGTAGACTGAAGTGCATCATGGCATAGTCGGCTTCAATATCAACATTGTCTACATCTAAAGAAGTAATCAAAAAATTACCATTTATATCTGGATTATAAGTGTAAGGTCTTTTAGCTCTAACGATGTCGGTAAATAAATAATTATGATAAATATTTAAAAGCTCTATATACTGCACGCCAACATTGGCCGCACGGATATCCTTATTCTCAAAAAAGTGATATTCATTACCAGCCCAAAAACTGGTTTCGTGGATATAACGGTAAATAAGTTCGTTACCCAAAGCATATTGAGGTTTAAGTCCGGCAATGGCATCTTGTAGATTATTATTTTGAATGATGACCGTTTTTACAGTTTCTAATGGGTTGTTAAGACGAAGCTGGTTAGAGTTTATCACAAAATCTACCGATTGTTTTTCTTGAATAAACTTAACGTCCCGGGACCGCTTTATGGTTACCCCGACTTGAGCCACATCTTCATAGATCATAAACTTTCTGCTGAAAATGAGTTGACGATTGTCATCATAGATTGAAATCAGATAATTGCCGCTTACCAATAAACCTCTAGTCTGTTGATTAGGAATTCTTAGATTGTAATGAGAATAAATCTGGTAGGTGTTAAAGGAGTTTTCGTAAGTCCTGATGCGTTGATTGTCAAATCCACTTAAGTATTCAGATTTTACAAGGCGAGAAGGCGTCCAATCAAAATTGAAATGTTCTATCACATAATAATAATCTTCTTCATTGCCATTAAGCGCATCAAACTCAAGGATAAGCGGGTCGCCGAGCCTTAGGATTGGTAATTGACTTTCTGGAGTGTTGCCTTTAAAACTGATGGTTTTAATATAATCTGGTGGATTAATTTCTGCAACCTGAGAAATTGATATAAGAGGTAATAAAGATAAAATGAATAGTGTAAAGTATCGTTTCATCAGCAACAATTTAATTTTTTTAAAGATAAACAAAATCTATGCCCAAAGGCAAGATGGAATTTTCGGAAACTTCAAAATGCCTAAAAATTCTTGAAAAAGATTTGGACCGTTTTTTAGAAAGAAAGTCAGAATATGAGGTTCAGAATTATAGGAATCTCACAAATTATAATTTAAATCAAACAAACTTTTAAAAAAGAATGATTTCGTGATTATGCGTCAATTTTAATGCCTAAATTTCTACATCATTATTATGCTATCTGCATATTTAATTTGTAAATTTGCACCGATTTTTAGTGCAATTAAAATCGTAATTCACATATACTATTAATAAATAGACTTGAGCAACATGTCAAACGACATTAAGATTAAAAAAGGTCTCGACATTAACTTGGTAGGCGAAGCGGAGAAGAAAACCGAAAATGCAATTTTAAGCAATTACTACTCCATAAAACCAGAAGACTTTCACGGAGTAACTCCAAAACTTATTTTAAAGGAACAAGCGAATGTAAAAGCCGGCGAACCGGTTTTTTACAACAAGAACCTAGAACAAGTTAAGTTTGTGTCTCCAGTTTCTGGTACCATTTTAGAGATTAAAAGGGGTGCCAAGAGAAAAATTCTGAGCGTTAAAATCCAAGCTGATAAAGAGCAGGTTTTTGTTGACCATGGCAAAGTTGACTTAAAGTCAGCCAGTGCCGATTCGATTAGAGAACTTTTGCTCAAATCTGGTTGCTGGCCATTTATAAAGCAAAGACCTTACGACGTTATAGCGAAGCCAGACAGCGAACCTAAAGCTATATTTATTTCGTCTTATGCAACAGCGCCTCTTGCTGCTGATTACGATTATGTTCTAAAAGGAAAAGAAGCCGAATTACAGGCTGCCGTGCTTGGTCTTTCTAAGTTAACCTCTGGGAAAGTGCATGTAGGGATGGGCGAAAAATCTACTTCACCATTTAATTCTATTGAAGGTATAATAAAACATAAAGTATCTGGTCCGCACCCTGCTGGGAATGTTGGTGTGTTAATCAACAAAATAAACCCTGTCAACAAAGGTGAAGTCGTTTGGACTATTACGCCTCAAGATTTGGTAATTATCGGTGAACTTTTTCTTACCGGAAAATTCAATGCAGAAAGAATTGTTGCTCTTGTTGGTTCTTCGGTGAAGAAACCTAGATATTTTAGAACCCGTATCGGTAGCGAAATCGCTACAATGGTTTACGACAATGGTGTAGATAAGGACGGAAACGACAGGATTATAAGCGGAAACGTTCTTAGTGGTAAACAAATAGAGCCAGATGGTTATTTAGATTTTTACAGCAATACCGTGACAGTTATTCCTGAAGGTGACGACTACGAATTGTTCGGTTGGTCAAAACCTGTTTTTGATAAGATTTCCGTAACTCGAGCGTTGACATTTTCTTGGTTATTTCCAAAGAAAAAATATGACCTAAACACAAATACCAATGGAGAACATAGGGCGTTTGTAGTTACAGGGACTTATGAAGATGTCTTCCCGATGGATATTTATCCATTACAGATTTTAAAGGCTTGCAAATATCAAGATTTAGATGAAATGGAAGCTTTAGGGATGTACGAAGTTGCTCCTGAAGATTTTGCGGTAACCGAATTTATTTGTGTATCGAAACAACCGCACCAAAAGATAATTAGGGACGGATTAGACTTAATGATTAAAGAAATTGGATAAGCATGGGTTTAAAGAATAGCTTACATGATTTAAAGACAAAATATAGCGGGACTAAAATGGCTCCTGCTTTTAATGCCTTGCATACGTTTTTGTATACGCCAAATGAGACTACTCATAATGGTACACATATAAAAGCGGTAGACGATTTAAAAAGAACGATGAATACCGTTATCATGGCGCTTGTTCCTTGTCTTATTTTTGGAATGTTTAATGCGGGTTACCAACATTATCTTGCTTTAGGGGAGATAAGCGCTGCTCAAGGATTTTTTGATGTTGCTTTCTGGAACTGGGAAAACCTGGTTATCGGTTTATGGCAAGTTCTTCCACTCGTGATTGTATCATATGGAGTTGGTCTTGGAGTTGAATTTCTTTTTGCAGTTATAAAAGGACATGAAGTTGAAGAAGGGTATTTGGTGACAGGAATGCTAGTTCCACTTATTGTTCCTATTGATATACCACTTTGGATGCTCGCAGTTGCAGTTGTATTTGGGGTTATCATAGGCAAGGAAGTTTTTGGAGGTACTGGGATGAATATTCTAAACCCCGCCTTAACGATTCGGGCATTCTTGTTTTTCGCCTATCCAACTTGGATGTCTGGTGATAAAGTATGGGTACACGGAGCGGTTGAAAGAACTCAAGAAATTGCAGATGGTGCAAACCTTGATGCGATTTCAGGTGAAACGTTGCTCGGTGCTTACGCACAAGGCTCCACCTTGGATTTTAGTTATATGGATATGTTCCTCGGATTTATTCCTGGTTCAGTTGGAGAGACCTCAAAAATCCTAATCATATTCGGAGCCCTATTTTTGATTTTTACGAAGATCGGTAGCTGGCGAATTATCTTCAGTACTTTAGTGGGTGCTTTATCAATGGGATTAATCTTCAATTGGGTAGTAAACTCCGGATGGATTCCTGAAACAAGTAAATTTTACGGATTAATGAGTGTTCCTTATTGGCAACATCTTATAATAGGGAGTATCCTTTTCGGAGCCGTTTACATGGCGACCGATCCAGTTTCTGCTTCGCAGACAAATAAAGGCAAGTGGATTTATGGATTCTTAATCGGCTTCATTTCTATCATGATTCGCGTATTTAATCCAGCGTATCCGGAAGGAGTATTTTTGGCCATTTTGTTAATGAATGTATTTGCGCCTACAATTGATCATTATGTTGTGCAAGCAAATGTGAAGAAAAGAAGTAAGCGTTTAAAACTTAATACTGCTTAAAATGAGCAATAACACAGATAGTAATAAATATACCATATTTTTTGCAATTGGTATGGTGATCGTAGTAGGTTCCTTATTGGCTTTTGCGGCGTCTTTCCTT
Organism: Flavobacteriaceae bacterium MAR_2010_188; assembly: GCA_900104375.1. NCBI lineage: Bacteria > Pseudomonadati > Bacteroidota > Flavobacteriia > Flavobacteriales > Flavobacteriaceae > Flavobacteriaceae bacterium MAR_2010_188. Next base: position 2,259,600 of record LT629302.1, on the reverse strand, counting down.
AATCCTAATATTACTGAAAATAAAAGGTTAGAAAAGCAACAGAATATACTATATGCAATGGGTATCAACGAAAATGATGAAACCTCGGCAGTATTTGTTTCTACGGATGATGCTCCAAAACTGTTTAAGCAGTATATAAAGAAGCAATTGATTATTGATGGGGATAAAGTAATTGAAGATTCCACTGCCTACCTTATCGATGTTAAGAAAGAACAAGCTAAGGCTGTCGATCCTGATTACACCAGAAAACTTCCGATGTTTGTTGGAGAGAAAGATGGCAATGAAGTTTATGTAATCCCTATCTATGGAAAAGGCTTATGGGATGCAATATGGGGTTATGTAGCGGTAGATAAAAACTTCGTAGTTCAAGGAACTTATTTTGACCATAAAGGTGAAACACCTGGATTAGGCGCAAACATTAACCAAAGATTTTTCATGGATGATTTCTACGGTGAGCATCTATTAAGCGAATCTGGAGTATTTAAAGGTATTACTGTGGCAAAAGGAAATGCTGATCCTAAGAATGAAGACAAAGTAGATAATCAAGTTGATGCCTTGGCAGGTGCTACTATTACGGGTGATGGAGTAACGGCGATGATACAGAAAGATATGAAACTCTATATGCCATATTTCAATAATATTAAAAGCGTACAATAACACATTTAGTCTATCCTAAAATCTAATATAATAAACTCCTAAAAGATGGGAATACTTTCGAAAAAAGACGGCCGTTTGATCCTTGATCCCTTGGCAGATAACAATCCAATTACGATTCAAGTCTTAGGTATATGTTCAGCACTTGCGATAACAGCGGAACTCAAAGCTTCGATTGTAATGGCAGTTTCTGTAGTATTTGTGCTCGCAGTAGGTAATGTGGTTATTTCATTAATGAGAAATATCATTCCATCCAAAATTAGGATTATCGTTCAATTGGTGGTAGTTGCCGCTCTGGTAATTATAGTTGACTTAGTTTTGAAAGCTTACGCTTATGAACTTAGTAAAACACTCTCTGTTTTCGTAGGACTTATTATCACCAACTGTATCATTATGGGAAGGTTTGAAGCGTTCGCGCTTGGTAACGGACCTTGGAGGTCATTTTTGGATGGTATTGGAAATGCAGCAGGTTACGGCCTTATCTTGATTATCGTTGGTTTTTTCCGTGAGCTTTTAGGTTCAGGGACTTTATTAGGTTTCAAGGTATTAGGAGATCCTATCGAAAAAACAGGATTGTACTCATTTGGTTACGAGAATAACGGGTTCATGTTGTTGTCTCCAATGGCGCTTATTGTTGTCGGAATCATAATCTGGGTACAACGTAGTAGAAATGCTGAATTAATCGAAGATCATTAATTAAAAACTATTTGGGCTTAAGAGCATATCGAACGCCAAATATCAAATCTGAATATAAAACATTATGGAACACGTAGAATTATTTTTCAAGTCCATTTTTATAGATAACATGGTATTTGCTACATTCTTAGGAATGTGTTCTTACCTAGCAGTTTCAAAAAAGGTATCGACCGCGGTGGGACTAGGTGCGGCAGTTATTTTCGTATTGGCGATTACTGTACCTCTAAACTGGTTATTAGACCAATATATACTTCAAGAAGGAGCGTTATCTTGGTTAGGTGAAGAATATGCTTCATACGATTTAAGCTTCCTTTCATTTATAATGTTTATTGCTACCATTGCAACTATGGTACAACTTGTTGAAATTATTGTCGAGAAATTTTCACCCGGACTATATAATTCATTGGGAATCTTTTTACCCTTAATCGCCGTAAACTGTGCCATATTAGGTGGGTCGTTGTTTATGCAATCCAGAGAGATACCAACTTTAGGCCTAGCTTTTAATTATGGTACCGCTTCGGGGATTGGTTGGTTTCTTGCCATCTTAGCCATCGCTGCTATCAGAGAGAAGATTAGATATTCTAATGTTCCGCCCCCATTAAGAGGACTAGGAATTACATTTATTATCACCGGTCTTATGGCAATTGGTTTTATGAGTTTTGGTGGGATGTTGACCGGAGGTGATGAAGAGGGTGAAATCGGAGCAGAAGAAATAGAAGTTTCGCAAAAGCAGATCGAACCAGAAAAAATAGATATAGCTAACAATATTAAAGTAATTGAGTGATATGATATTAGCAGCAGGAACTTTAGGAACCATATTGGCTACTGTAGCAGCCTTTCTTTTGGTGACCTTATTATTAGTGGCCTTATTGTTGGTTGTAAAACAAAAATTAGCTCCATCTGGCCCTGTAACCCTTACTATCAACGGAGAAAAAGAGATTCAAGTTGAGTCAGGGGGTACTTTATTATCTACTTTAGGAAGTAATAAAATCTTTTTACCATCTGCCTGTGGAGGCGGTGGCACCTGTATTCAATGTGAATGCCATGTTTTAGAAGGCGGAGGGGAAGCACTTCCAACGGAAACACCTCATTTCACCAGAAAAGAATTGAAATCTGGCGCCCGTTTGGCTTGCCAAGTAAAGGTGAAGCAAGATATGGAAATCACTATCCCAGAAGAAGTATTTGGTATCAAAAAGTGGGATGGGACCGTTGTTCGTAATTATAATGTTGCTTCATTCATCAAAGAATTTGTGGTTGAGATTAAAGAGGATATGGGCTATAAGGCGGGTGGATATATTCAAATTGAAATACCTCCGTGTACCATAAATTACAAGGATATAGACATCACCGCTCACCCTGAAGAGCATGAAACTCCAGATAAGTTTCAAGCAGAATGGGATAAATTTAATCTTTGGCCTTTGGTCATGAAAAATGACGAAACTGTAGTAAGAGCTTATTCTATGGCTTCCTATCCCGCTGAGGGACGTGAGATTATGTTGAACGTAAGGATTGCAACTCCGCCATGGGATAGAAACAAGAATGGCTGGATGGATGTAAATCCAGGTGTAGCTTCTTCTTATATCTTTGCCCAAAAACCTGGTGATAAAGTAGTTATTTCTGGTCCTTATGGTGAATTCTTCATCCATGAGTCAGACTCAGAAATGTTATACGTGGGTGGTGGAGCTGGTATGGCACCAATGAGATCTCATTTATACCATCTTTTCAAAACATTACAAACTAATCGTAAAGTTAGTTATTGGTACGGTGGTCGTTCTAAACGAGAGCTTTTCTATTTAGATCACTTTAAACAATTGGAAAAAGATTTTCCAAACTTTAAGTTCTATTTAGCTTTATCAGAACCTTTACCAGAAGATAATTGGAAGGTTAAAAAAGATATTAATGATGAAGAAGGAGATGGTTTTGTAGGCTTTATCCATAACTGTGTTATCGATAATTACCTTAACCATCATGAGTCTCCAGAAGATATCGAACTGTATTTCTGTGGACCTCCGTTGATGAACCAAGCGGTTCAGAAAATGGGTGAAGATTTTGGAATCCCTGATGAGCATATCCGATTCGACGATTTCGGCGGATAATCAAACAAAAATAAAAACAAAAACCCGATGATTTTTCATCGGGTTTTTGTTTTTACTATTTAGCTTCCCATCGATGGTGTCGGGTTAGGCACAATATTTTCAACTGGTTTAATCGATTTAAGGTAAGCGAAGATGGCTTTTAAATCCTCATCGGGCAGCTGAGCGAATGCTTGCCAAGGCATAGGCGGTAGAAGGGTTCTGCTTCCGTCCAAACCTTTTGATTTTCCATTTTTAATCGCATTTAAGAATTGGGCTTCTGTCCAAGATCCAATTCCTGATTCAGATGGTGTTAAATTTGCTGCAAATGATGTGCCCCACGGTCCAATAGCTGCAGTTAAGTTTTGATTGAACAAAACATAGTTTTTGCCAGTTTGGGAATCGTATGGAGGAAGAATTTCGCTTTGTGGGTGACCAGAGAGCAATTTTTCCATGTCGAGTATCGGACCTTGAGCCGTCATTTTTTTAGGAGTGTGGCAATCATGGCAGCCAATCCCGTTGACTAGCATTTCTCCACGTTTTACAGGATCTACTTTTGCAACTTCTGCATCTTTATAAACGTTTACGGATTTCTTTTCTTTTTTATCATTTTCGCAAGAAGATAGTATTGTAAGAAAAATTAGAATTGGAATTATTGAAATTTTTTTCATATAAAAAGGGTGTTTTGTTTAACTTTTGGTTGTTAGAAATTTGACAATTGAAATTATAAAAAAAGTGATACAGAATAAAATAATATAATTAACAAGTCTTGTAATCTATTACTTTCATATCAATTTGTACTTATTAGAGGAAGTATCTCAATGCCCAAATTTTTTACCCTTCAATCCTTATGTTGTATTTTTGAAATATGCAAAGAGCACTCACAAAACAAGAGCTTCATAATTTAGCAATGAATCATGTTGGCAAGGATTTAGAAAGTCGCGGCTATGAATTCATTGCGGTAAATAGTAAATTGAAAAAGCATCCGCAGTTTGTATGTATCGATAAAAAGGCCCAATATTATTTTGTCTTGGTAAGGGCGGTTATTTTACCAGAGAATCCCAATAACTACGATATGGCTTTCATGGAAAAATTTAAGAAACATGCCCGGCAGCAACATGCAAAAGTTTTTTATGCCGGGGTTGGTCTAGGAAATCCAGATGGTGAAGATTTACCAATTTATTTGGATGAGGAATATTTTATAGAATATAACGGAATACAGGTTGTTGACACAAATTTCAATTGAAATAACCATGAAAATATCACAGTTGCACTTCCTTTATCTTGTAGTGTTTTTAAGTTTTTCATGTAAGGACCATACAGCAAACACAATTGAAGCATCCAATACTTTAAACTCTACCAAGTTAATCGGGGAGGTTTTTGGGACGTCTTATAGTATAATTTATGATTCTGATACCGATTTCCAAAAGGCTATTGATAGTGTTTTTAAGCGGATAAATCACTCGATGTCTACTTATCAGGTCGATTCGGATATTTCTAGAATTAATAGAAATGAAGACGTTGCTGTAGACCAGAATTTTAAAAGGGTTTTTGAGGCATCTAAAGTTATTTATAAAGAGACCAATGGTGCTTTTGACCCAACAATAGGGGCTGTAGTAAACGCTTGGGATTTTGGTCCAGAAGGGCGAATCGTGAGTTTGGACAGCACAAAAATCGATAGCCTTATGAGTGATGTAGGCTTTAATAAAATCAGCATAAACAATGATTTTGTAAAAAAGAATAAAGGGACGTTTATCGATTTTAATGCCATTGCCAAAGGTTATGGAGTAGACGCTGTTGGAGAGTTTTTAGAATCGCAAAATATCGACAATTATTTGGTTGAAATTGGCGGTGAAATTAGGGTGAAGGGACGAAATATTGAAAAAGATGCCGAATGGAAAGTTGGTATCGAGGAGCCGCACTTTGATGGAGAGCGTTCAATCTTTAAAACTTTAGAGTTAATAGATGAGAGTATGGCGACTTCTGGAGTTTATCGGAAATTTAAAGTAGATGAAGATGGCAACAGATATTCTCATATAATCGATACCGAGACCGGTTACCCAAGTAAATCCAATATTCTGAGTATCTCTGTAATTGCGAAAACTTGTATGTATGCAGATGGTTACGCTACCGCTTTTAAAAGTATGGGAATAGCCAAGGTTGAAGAGTTTTTAAAAAACCATCCGGAACTTAAAGTCTATATTATATATGATGACGGCAACGGTAAATTCGCAACCCTCTCCTTAAATGGCTTCCCTAATCAGTAGAAATTATTTGTAGACAAAAGGAATTATCTCCCCTTTGGCAAGTCGATATTTTTCTAAATCGGCTTGCGAAAGTTTCTTGGTATAATCAATTTCTTCAACCTTAAAACCAACCGACCGAAGTCGATCAAAATAATCCTTACCATAAATCCTAACGTGATCATATTGACCAAAAATCTTGGCGCGCTCTTTCTTATTGGTTACTGAATTATCTTCAAAAGTTTTTTCTAAAGTCAAATCTTGAGGAATCTGAACTATTCCCCATCCGCCCGGTTTAAGAACACGGTACAATTCCTTCATCGCCTTTATATCATTAGGGATATGTTCTAACACATGATTGCAAAGAATCACGTCAAATTCATCATCCTCAAAAGGAAGATAACAGATATCTGCTTTGACGTCTGCCAACGGAGAATTAAGGTCTGTGGTTATATAATTTAAATGTTTCAATTTCTTGAAACGCTTATAGTATGCCTGTTCTGGTGCAAAATGCAGCACTTTTAATTTAGCTGAAAAGAATTCTGTTTCATTTTTAAGATAGAGCCAAAGCAATCTATGGCGTTCTAAAGATAGAGTGGAAGGTGAGAGGACGTTTTGACGCTGCTTCACGTATCCATAAGGCAAAAATTTCCTAAAACTTTTACCATCAATCGGATCCGTGAAACTACTTCCTCTTAAAGCGAGAGCAATTATAGGTCTCACCACGTAGCTCATCCTAATCAATAATGGCCTAGGAACTGTATTGAGAAGAGAGCGAAAAATTTTCAAATGAAATTAGTTAGTGATTAAAGAATGCTGGAAGAGTAAAACTCTCATTTAGGAATATTAGAGAACAAGTTCCTTTTGTCGGAATTCTGTTTCTTCGTCAGAGCTTATTCCTAGTGCTTCATAGATATAAGCAAACGTGGACAATAGTTCTGGTTTTCCGTCAACAAGGGCAACGTCGTGTTCAAAATGAGCGCTCGGTTTGTTGTCTAGAGTGGTGATTGTCCAACCATCTTTATGTTGTTTGATGCGGTGGGTTCCCATATTTATCATTGGCTCAATAGCGACAACCATTCCGTCGACAAATTTCTTGCCTCGGCCACGTTTTCCGTAATTGGGCATTTCTGGGTCTTCGTGCATACTTCTACCAAGTCCGTGGCCAACTAATTCCCTTACTACACCATAGCCGTGATTTTCACAAAATGATTGTATTGCAAAACCAACATCTCCTACACGGTTCCCCAATTTAAATTCACGGATACCAACATATAAGGATTCTTTGGTTACATCTAATAATTTTTGGGTTTCTTCTTTAATTTCTCCAACTGCAAACGTATAGGCATGATCTCCGTAAAAACCATTTTTCTTGGCGCCACAGTCAATTGAAATAATTTCCCCCTCTTTAAGAGGTTTGTCGGTGGGGTAACCATGAACCACTTGCTCGTTCGGGCTCATACATAATGTATTGGGAAAGTCATAAAGACCAAGAAACCCTGGAACTGCTCCATGATCTCTTATAAATGCTTCTGCCAGCTTATCTAATTGTAAAGTACTTACGCCAGGTTTTAATTCAGACGCAAGCATTCCTAAAGTCTTAGAAACGATCAATGCACTTTCGCGCATTAATTCAATCTCTTCGGCTGTTTTTATTTCAATCATTCGATGGTTTTAAAAATGAAAAAAGGCCTTTTCTTTTTTTCTCGGGCTTAAAGTCTGTTCCGTTCTTATTTATGGTTTGATAGATTTCTCCCCATCCTAAAACGCCGCCAAGATTCCTATCATCTATAAATAAGTCTGCGTATATTTTTCTGCTGACCTTAGATTCGTATTTTTCTTCAGGGAAGCTTTGATTGACCGCGTAAAATTTTATGCCATTATTTCTACAGAATTCTACCGCTTCATCTAACTTCTCTCCACATCGGTAAGTCCACAAAATTAATCTGTGTCCATCCTTTTGCAACCTTTCCATAGTTTCGAATGCAAAGATTCGAGGCTTTCCTATTTTAGGATAAGCATCGTCTACAATCGTCCCGTCAAAGTCGATTGCTATTATGAGTCTATCTTGAAAGTTTATCGTTTTCATAATTCAGGGCAAAATTACAATAAATAATCACTTAAGCTAATTCATACAAGAGCTTTCCCGCTCATAACTTCGGGTTTTTGGATTCCCATTAACTTCAAAATCGTTGGTGCAATATCACCCAGAATTCCGTCATTAATATTTTTCAATTCCTTATCAACCAATATAATTGGCACTGGATTGGTAGTATGCGCGGTGTTGGGCGTACCATCTGGATTTATCATCGTTTCACAATTACCGTGATCAGCGATGACGATGGTAGTATAATCATGATCTAATGCGGTGTTAATTACTTGATGCACGCAATCATCTACTGCTTCACATGCTTTAATCGCCGCTTCCATAACGCCGGTGTGGCCTACCATATCGCCATTTGCAAAATTAATGCACACAAAATCCTGTTCTTCTTTCTTTAGTTCTGTAACTAAAGCATTCTTTAATTCGTAGGCGCTCATTTCGGGTTGAAGGTCGTAAGTTGCTACTTTAGGAGAATTCTTCATGATTCTAGACTCACCTAAAAATGGTTCTTCTCTCCCGCCTGAAAAGAAAAAAGTAACGTGTGGATATTTTTCGGTCTCTGCCATCCTTAGCTGCTTCTTGCCATTCTTGGATAGCACTTCACCAAGGGTTTCATTTATGTTATCCTTGTCGTAGATTACATTTATATCTTCGAAAGTACTATCGTATCTAGTTTGGGTAACGTAATGCAATTTTATGGTGTGCATATTGTACTCAGGGAAATCTTTTTGTGAAAGTGCTTCGGTCAGTTGTCTTCCTCGGTCTGTCCTAAAGTTGAAAAATATCACGACATCTTGATCTTGAATCTTTGCAATGGCTTCAGAATTTTCGGTGATTACAATTGGGTCTATAAACTCATCCGTAATGTCCTTCTTATAACTGGCTTCGATTGCAGACTCTACGTCAGAAGTTTGAAGGCCAATTCCATTTACCATGGCATCATAAGCTTTTTTGACTCGTTCCCATCGATTATCGCGATCCATTGCGTAATAACGACCAGTAACTGTTGCTAGTTTGGAATGCTTGTCTTTTGCAAAATCTTCAAATTCTTTTATAAAACCTAAGCCAGATTTTGGATCCACATCGCGGCCATCAGTAAAAGCATGAATAAAAATTTTTTTAAGGTCTGCCTCTTCCAAAGTCTTGATGAGACCGAATAAATGTTCTATATGAGAATGAACACCACCGTCACTCAAAAGTCCCAAAAGATGGATTGATTTATTATGGTCTTTTGCATATTTAATGGCATCAACCACAGCTTTTTGCTTACATAATGTGTTTTCTTTAATAGCAAGATTGATTTTAACCAAGTCTTGATAGATAATCCTTCCGGCACCAAGATTCATATGGCCAACTTCAGAATTTCCCATTTGTCCTTCTGGCAAACCAACGTTGAGACCGTCCGTCCTTAAACTAGCGTTGGGATACTTTTTATATAGGGAATCTATAAAAGGAGTGTCTGCATTATCGATGGCAGATACTTTAGGATCAGGACCAAAGCCCCATCCGTCAAGTATCATCAAAATTACTTTCTTATTCATTTTCTTAGATTATAATGCAAAGATAAAGGATAAGAAGCAAAATTGCGAAAATGAAGTGGTTATCAATCCCTAAAAATAGGCAGTGATTATTGAGGAAATTCAATAAAAAGAACTAGGAGGTTTGGTTTCTATATTTGGCAATCGATTCTTTGATCTTTGCTACCCTATTTTCCGGGTCTGGGTGAGTACTTTGAAATTCTGGAGTTCTGTTTGGGCCAGCAGCATCTTTTAAAATTTGCATCACCTCAATCATTTTTTCTGGGTCATAGCCAGTTTCTATCATGAATTTAACGCCGAGGTCATCGCTTTGAAGCTCATCACCACGGCCATATTTCATATTGATTAGACCTGCAATGGCAGCCGCACCTTGGGCGGTATTTGGGTCCACCCCTACCGCAACACCACTAAGAATACCTTGGGTCAATCCTTGTTGTGCCAATCTATCTGCAGAATGTCTAGCAACAACATGTCCAATTTCATGGCCCAAAATCCCAGCTAATTGGTCCTCATTGCCCAGTTTTGAGAAAAGGGCATAAGTGATAAAAATCTGACCACCTGGCAAAGCGAAAGCATTAATTATGTTTGGGTCAGCTAGAAGGTGAAAATCGAATTTATAACCGGTTTCTCCAGCAATGCTGTTTCTAACTAATTTATTTCCGACTTCATCTACATAAGCTTGGTATTCTTCATTTGGATAAAGTCCACCAAATTCTTGTGCCATTTGAGGTGCACTTTGAAGACCAATTGCAATTTCTTCCTCTTGGGTCATTGTTATGTGCTGCGTTTCACCAGTATATGGATTCTCCTCTTCACTAGAACAATATCTAAAGAGCGCAAATAAAATAATTGCTCCACCTATCAACAACCGCATTTTAGTACTTCCGCCTCTCATGATAATTTCATTTTTTAGTCAGATAAATTTACAAAAGTTCAGGATTAATATCTAAAATATTTTCTTGGTAATATTGACTCAAAAAATCATCCGATAGATGCGATACACCCTCGATATCCGAGCTTTTTGCTAATTGAAAAATGTCTCTCTCCCGGTAGTGTTTTAAGTAAGAATCAGACAGCGGTTTGTAACTGTAATGCCAAGGTTCATATTTAAACCCTTTACGGCTTTCTAGATTAGTATAAACGAGATAGAAGCCGAATCGTTCCGAATTATTTTCCATCCACTGTTTAAATTTTACAAAGGGCCCATTATTCTTAAAATGCTGTGGAGATAATACATTTTTTGGTTGATTTACCGCGCCATCGATTAAATCTATATCGGTTCCCCAATGATGTCTAGAGGTTCCTGGCATGGTAGAATATTCAACGATTTTATGGATGGCATCCATTGGTAAGAGCCCATCCTTGGTATAGGCCAGAAATTTTCTATTCCAAATACGTTTTTGGTCTTCGTAGCTTCTAAAGGCTGAGACACCTTCAATTTTAATGTTAGAAACTAAGGCTTCCTCTTTCATTAAGTTGAAACATTCATAAGCTTCATTTCTTAATTTAAGGTTTTCATTACGGAAGTTTAAGTGGGCTTTCCCTAGTAATTCTTCATCCGTAATCGTTTCACTCAACGCTGCGAATGTGATTTTTGGTAATAATGAAACAGCCAGAGTAGTTAAGGCTGAAGATTTTACGAAAGTTCTTCTTTTCATTTTAAATAAACGAAAATTTAGACTGTTTGGTACTCGCTGCTAAATTCGCTTTATAAACTTAAGTATTAAAATCTTCTTAGAAATATGTAATTTTCGAAAAAATAATTGCCGATGAAAATTCAGTTTAAGATTTTGGAAAACCATGAAATTGAAAAAGTAATACCTCTAGTCGATAAATTAAACGATAATAAAGTATCTATCAAGTTACTTAAAGAGCGTTTTGCAGAGATGATTCAACAGAATTATGAGTGCGCGGTCATTATGGATGATAACAAGATAGTTGGCGTTAGCGGTCTTTGGTTTTGCACTAGACATTATATAGGTAAATCTGTGGAGCTAGACCATGTATATATTGAAGAAGAATACAGGAATAAGGGATTGGGAAATGATTTTATGAAATGGATACAGGATTATACCCGCAAAAAAGGTTGTAACTCTATCGAGCTAAATACTTATGTGCAAAACTTTCCTTCACATAAATTTTATTATAACCAAGGATTTAATGGTAAAGGATATCATTTTCAAAAAATCATAAGTAGCTAATTGAGCGATTTTAAGTCGGTCCCAGCTTCAACTTCATAGCCAACTTTACCATATTCAAAAATCCTAGCGGGTAAATTTCCTTTTAATAAAATTGAATCATCTTTGACTTCTAGCCAACTCCCTTCACTTAGCCCTACAACTGGCTGGGTGTTAAAATTATGAAACTCCTTAATTCTGGTTTCTCGCGTTTCTCCCATATGCTTGTTATTAGAAATCGGGTCTAAATAATGCGGATTAATATTAAAATTTACCAGCCCCAAACTTTTAAAACTCGGCGGATAAACAATCGGCATATCGTTGGTTGTTTTAATATTTAGCCCACAAATGTTACTTCCTGCGCTCGTGCCCAAATAAGGAGTACCATTGTTAATGACCTTGGTTAGAGGTTCTAATAAATCATTGCGATAAAGATTATTGAGCAGAACAAAGGTGTTACCGCCTCCAGTAAATATTCCTTCGGCTTTTTCTAAGGCTTTAACTGGATTTTTAAATTCATGTATTCCCTTCACCTTCAAATTAATTTCAGAAAATACGGATGCCACTTTTTTGGTATAATCATCATGACTTGTCCCACCAGGGCGGGCATACGGTATAAATACTATTTCTTCTGCTGATTTGTAAAGAGCAGAAAGTTCGCCTAAAATGTATTCTAAATACCCACTTCCATGAATCGTAGAAGTACTCGCAATAATCATATTTTTCATAACTAAATATACTAGATAGCAAATTTAGATAAACCTATGATTTAACAAAAGTTTAGCCAGAAAAGCTGCCATATTGTACTATTTTACATGGTATATTCACATCAAAAAATTCTTATACATGAAAAAATCTCTACTCATAGTATTACTGCTAACGACTACTTTTCTATTTGCTCAACAAACCAATCGAGTCGAGATTACCGGTAAAGTGGTTGTAGAAAGCAATGATATAGAAGGCATCACTGTTTTTAATAGTTCATCCAACAATGGAACCATCACTAACGAAAATGGGGAATTTGTAATCTCTGCTCAATTAAATGATAAGATAGAATTTGCCGCAATTCAATTCAAGGATTTTGATATTGTGGTGGATGAAACGGTGATTAATACAAAACAGATGACCGTTTATTTAGTGGAGCAGGTAAATAAGCTCGATGAGGTTTTAATCTTGCCTTACAAGTTAACCGGAAACCTAGATACCGATGTCGCCAGCGTTAGAACTTTTAACCCAGATATAGACGCCATATATTTTGGGATCAATCACAGCTCCGATTACGAATTTTCTGAAGATAATCGGTCTGCAGTAGAAAACGAAGCAATGCATTCTCAGAGCGATCCGGCATTTAGAAATGGTCTAAATATTAAGAACATTGGAGTGCTGTTAATATCTTCCATTCTAAGTTCTAGTAATGATAAAAAGGATAATAATCAGGTTGAAGAAAGCGCGCTTAAAAGAAAATATAACATTGATTTTATCAGCACCAATTTTGATATTCCCAGAAATCAAGTTGATGAGTTTATTGCTTATGTCGAAGCTAACGGTTTAAATGACGAGCTCATGAAAGATGAGCAGGAGATTGAACTTTTACAATTTCTTTACAGCAAAAGAGACGAGTTTATAGCGGTTCATGAAAAAAAGAATTGATCTTTTAATCTATTTTGTTACCGCTTCATCTGTCGTTGCATTTGGCCAAGAACTAATTCCTATAACCGGTAAAGTTACCGCAAATGATGAGGTAGAGGGACTACACGTTTTAAATACAGCTTCCTCTCAATATACTATAACCGATGCAAAAGGCGAATTTATAATCAACGTTAAGTTGAATGACACCTTGGTTATTTCTAGCGTTAAATATTTTACCCAAACGATAGCTATAAGTTCTGAAATTCTTGCTTCTAAAACAGTCACCTTAAAACTTGAAGAATTAGTAAATCAATTAGAAGAAGTGGTAGTGGGAAAGATTCTTACGGGCAATCTTGGTCTCGATATTGAGATTAACGAAACTAAACGCGATATCAATTTTTATGATTTAGGAATTCCTGGTTATACCGGACCGAGAAAAACCCAGGCAGAAAGAAGGGTTTACGAAGCAACTTCCGGTAGCGGGCTAATACCGCTTAACCCAATTATCAATGCGATTACAGGTAGGACCAAGGAACTTAAAGCCCAAGTTGCATTAGAGACCAAAGACCGACATATGGATTTGGCAATGTCTAAATACAGCAAACTAGTGTTTAATGATAATGAAGAACGGCCTTACATCATCGAATTTTTCTTGTTTGCTTCGGATGATGAAAACTTTGTTCGACGGGCAAGAAGTAAGAACGAATTAGAATTCCTTGATTTCTTAATGCAAAAAAAGAATGAATTTGTTTCTAGAAAGAGCGAAACAACGAAAAATTGAGATAGTCGTAGCTATCTTGTTGTGTTCCGTTTCATTTCTAAATGATCAAAACTTGATTGAGATTAGTGGTGAGATTACTAATGCCGATGACGTTGAAGCCATTCATATTCTAAACAAAAATTCGAATACTTACGCAACTGTCGATGCTAAAGGAACGTTTGCTATAAATGTAAAGTTGAATGACACCTTGCTCGTATCAAGTATTAAATATTTTGCAAGATATATTCCCATTGATGCCGAAATATTGAAGAATAAACAGGTTTCTATTAAGCTCGAAGAAATGGTCAATAATTTGGAGGAGGTTGTAGTTGGAAAGATTTTATCCGGGAATCTAGATTTAGATTTGGATATCACAGCGGTAAAGCGTGATATCAATTTTTATGATGTTGGGATTCCTGGAAATACAAATCTTCCCATAACCCAGAATGAAAGAAGGTTGTTTGAAGCCGATGCGGGTAAGTTCCTTTACTTTTATGGAATAGGATTTGCAGTAAACGTCAACAAGATATTGAATCGCGTTTCGGGTCGCACCCGTCAGTTAAAGGAATTTGTGGCATTAGATGAGCGCGACAATTGCATGGAGTCCGCAAGGTTAAGGTTTCAAGAAGTGCTATTTCCAGAAAATGAATTTCCTAAAGAGATTTGTTTTGCATTTTTTTTCTTTGCTTCAGAAGATTCGGGTTTTAAGAATATATGCTTATTAAATAACGATATGGCAATGTTTAACTTTCTTGAAAACAAGAAAATTCAATTTTTAAAAAATCTAAATTCAGCTGAGGATTGATTATTTTTCGGTCTTCAATGAAAATGAATTATATCAAAAAGAATATAACTATGAAAAAGTACGGAACTCTTATCATTCTAGTTTCTTTGGCTTTATTATCCTTCAAGACGGTACATAAACACTACTTAAGTCTCACTCAATTAAAATATGTTGAAGAAACAAAATCACTACAGGTTACGACCGATTTATTTGTTGATGATTTAGAAATGGTTCTTCGCCAGAGATACAGTGACGACATTAGGTTAGTTGAAGGAAAAACCGATACTGTTGCAGAAAATAGCATCAAAAACTATCTAAATGATAAGCTCGTTATTTGGATAAACGGTGGCAAAATAGACCTGAATTTTTTAGGTTATGAATACAAGCAAGACAAAATTGTATGCTATCTCGAAGCAGAAAATGTTCCTGAAATAAGTACCTTTGATGTTAGTAACGAAGTTCTTTTAGACCTGTTTCCCGAGCAACAGAACGTTGTAAAGCTAAAAATCAATGATTTAGAAAAAAGTTTTCTCTTAATCAGAGATAGCAGCAAAGAACATTTAGAATTAAAATAACCCCACCTAGAAAAAATATTCCCATCCCCTCAAAATAACACCCGATGATAAAATTAAAATACCTTTTAGTTTCAATCCTTTTTGTGTCAATAAATTCCTTTTCACAAGAAGGACAACAGCCAAAAGCCCCTCAAAAAGGACACGTCAATACCAATAAGTTCAAGCAACTTTACGAAGAGTTTTCTACGCCCAATAATTACAGGTCTGCGTCTGGCGCACCCGGTCCCGATTACTATCAGCAACAGGCAGATTACAAAATGGACATCCAATTAGATGACGAGAATACCAAAATTTCTGGGTATGAAACCATTACTTATACAAACAATTCGCCGGACCCATTAACTTATCTATGGGTACAATTAGATCAAAATATGCGTTCCAAGGATTCTCAGACTCCACTAATTGAAGAATTTAGTCCTGCCGAAAGAGTTTCAGGTTTTGCTAAAGATCATTTGCAAGATCCATTTTATGGAGGTTTTAATATTGAAGAAGTTTCTGATAATAATAGAAAGCCGCTTCAATATACCATCAATAGAACGATGATGAGAGTAGAACTTCCTACGACTTTAGAACCTGGCAAAGTGTTTTCATTCAACATAAAATGGTGGTATAATATCAATAACCACGTGAACGGGAGAGGCAGATCAGGATTTGAATATTTTGCAAAAGACAATAACCGCGCCTACGTTATAGCTCAGTTCTATCCTCGGATGGCGGTCTATAATGATGTAGAGGGATGGCAGAATTCGCAGTTTTGGGGAAGGGATGAATTTGCTTTACCCTTCGGGAACTTTGAAGTGAATATTACGGTTCCTGCCGATCATATTGTAGATGGTACCGGTAAGCTTACCAACAGGAAGGACGTGTTCTCATCTGCGATGATGGAGCGCTATGAGAAAGCTAAAAAATCTTATGATAAGCCAGTAATTATTGTCACTCAGGCTGAAGCTGAAAAAGCTGAAAAATCATTTAGTAAGGATAAAAAAACCTGGAAATTCTATGCCGAGAATGTTCGTGACTTTGCCTTTGCATCTTCGAGGAAATTTATTTGGGATATGATGGCGGTAAAAATCGGAAATCATGATATTATGGCAGTTTCACTTTATCCCAAAGAAGGAAATCCGCTATGGGAAGAATGGTCGACAAAAGCAGTTGCAAGTACTTTAAAGTCCTATTCTAGAATGACTTTTGATTATCCTTATCATAAGGCGATTTCTGTTCATGCGAAAAATCAAGGGATGGAATATCCTATGATCTGTTGGAACTACGGCAGGCCAGACGAAGATGGAACCTACAGCGACAAAACAAAATATGGAATGATCAGCGTTATCATTCATGAAGTTGGTCACAATTTCTTTCCGATGATTGTGAATAGTGACGAGAGACAATTCACTTGGATGGATGAAGGTTTAAATACATTTGTTCAATATGTGGCAGAGCAGGATTTTGGTGAATGGAACCCGACTGCTTTATCGGCGGGAGATAAATTATATCCTTCAAGACGTGGGCTTGCACCTAATATTGTTCCTTATATGAGTGGTGATCAAAACTTTATTTCACCGATAATGTCTAAAGGACTAAATACGTATCAGTTTGGTAATAATGCTTACGGCAAACCTGCAACCGCCTTAAATATTTTAAGGGAAACTGTTATGGGAAGAGATTTATTCGATTACGCCTTTAAGGAATACGCCAGAAGATGGATGTTTAAGCATCCTACCCCAGAGGATTTTTTCAGAACAATGGAAGATGCCTCAGCTTTCGATCTAGATTGGTTTTGGAGAGGTTGGTTCTACACTACCGATTATGTAGATATTGGAGTAGAGGATGTTAAAAAACTATACGTTTCAGACGTCCCAAATCAAGCTGCGAAGGATTATGCAGCTCAACGTAATATGAAAGTTGAGGATTTAGGAGCTATGGTCTACTTGGTAGATGAAAAGGATGAAAATCTTGATGCTTCCCGTAAGAACGGTACGTTCCTAGAAAATTCAACTCCTGTGAAAGAATATATTATGGACAATTTTACTGAAGCCGAAAGAGCAACAATAAAAGATCCTAAATACTTTTATCAAGTGACTTTTAATAAGCCGGGCGGATTGGTAATGCCAATTATTGTTGAGTATACTTTCGAAGATGGCACGACTCAAAATGTGACTTATCCTGCAGAAATTTGGAGATTTAACGATAATAAGATTATTAAAGCAATCCCTACCGACAAAGAAATCGTATCTGTAAGGGTAGACCCAGAGCAGAGAACTGCTGACATCGATGTCACTAATAATTCATATCCTAGAGAGATTCAGAAGAGCGATTTCGATAAGTTTAAGGAGAACATAAAAGACTGATTAATTAGGAATAATTAAGATTTTACCATCTAATAACTGATTATATTTGTATCGTGATATCATTAGCCACATTTTTATTTATAGGTACTACCGAGATAATCTTTATCCTCTTTATTGTGGTTATGGTTTTTGGTGCAGATAAGTTACCCGAAATTGCAAGGGGACTTGCTAAGGGTATGAGAACTCTTAAGGATGCTACGGATGATATTAAGCACGAAATCACCAAGAGTGCTCAAGACCATGGTATCGATACGAGTGTGACCAAAAATATTTCTGAGGAAATTTCTAAGGTTAAAGATAATATTGAAGATGTGTCAGGTACTATTAAAAGACAACCTTAAACATTTTTAACTCTGCTGAGGGTTAATCCGTCTCTAACCGGAAGGATGATTGTTTCAATTCGTTGGTCATCTTTTAGTAGTTGGTTATATTCTAAAACTGCCATTGTGTCTAAATCATCGGCTTTAGGTTGCTCCAAGACTTTTCCGCTCCATAGAACGTTATCCGAGATAATAAGCGCACCAGGATTCACTTTAATTATTATGGCTCTAAAGTAATCAGGATATTGTTGTTTGTCAGCATCGATAAAAACGAGATCAAACTTTAAATCCAAGCTCGGGATTATTTCCAAGGCATCGCCACTATGTTGAAAAATCTGGTCTTTATAAATTGACCGTTGAAAATACTTTGTTTGAAAATCAGACAATTCTTCATTATAATCAATAGTGTGAAGTTCCCCATCCTTCTGCAAACCTTCAGCTAAACAAAGAGCAGAGTAACCGGTATAAGTGCCGATTTCCAATATATTTTTCGGATTGGTCAATTTTGAAAGAAGGCTCAACAATCTACCTTGATAATGACCACTTAACATTCTCGGTTGAAGAATCTTTTGGTTGGTCTCTCTATTTAATTCTCGTAAGAGGTGCGGTTCGTCTTCAGAATGTTTTTCTATATAATCGGTAAGTTCTTTAGGAAGAAAATCCATTTAAGTTGAAGTCACTCGTTTTACAAACTTGTCTTTAGCATCTTGATCATCACCATAAAGCCACTGTATCACATTTTCTTGCCAGATTGCAGTGTGCTCTTCTTCGGTGATAATATTTCGGTCCAATGCCAAATCTAAAATCTTTCCAGGATAAGAAGATTGTTTGGCACTTTCCATTTCACCGAGAGGATAAGGGTCATCTAATCCCATTATCACTTGTTTAGAAGTTTGGTTTGCAAGCAATAATTTTAATGAACCCGTATCGTGTACCAGAGTATCAAAGAAAATATTCTTATGACCCACCGCTTTTCTCGGGTGGTGCTTGCCTTCAAATAAATCGGGACGACCATCAAAACCTTGAATCCTTCGGCCCAAATTGATCTGTGCCAATTGTCCGCCATGTGCAAAACACACTCTCATATTGGGAAATTTTTCCTGATACCCATTCAAAGTAAAAAAATGGTAAGCATCAGCGCACTGGGCGAGCATCCAAATAAGATGAAACCGCCACGAGGTATTTTCCAACTTTATAAATTTTTCACCATCATAAGGATGGATTTCGACCGCTAGATTATACTTGCTGGCCAATTCAAAAATTGGCTCATTTTCTTCATCAAAAATACAGCGCCATGTCCCTATAGTATCCATATAATGGGTTGGTAGACAAAGTAAGCTCATTCCCAATTCTTCGACACAACGTTCTATTTCCCAGCAGGCGCCTCTTACAAAGCCAGGATGTACAACAAAACCACAAGTAAATTTACTGGGATGATTGCGTTGAACTCCTGCATTAAAATCATTCTGAAATCTAAGCGCTTGCTTCATCTCTTCAACCCTAAGCCCATTTCCATACAACTGCGAGAGATTTAGAACCACGGCATGATCAATTTC
This sequence comes from Flavobacteriaceae bacterium MAR_2010_188, assembly GCA_900104375.1. NCBI lineage: Bacteria > Pseudomonadati > Bacteroidota > Flavobacteriia > Flavobacteriales > Flavobacteriaceae > Flavobacteriaceae bacterium MAR_2010_188. Next base: position 2,240,144 of record LT629302.1, on the reverse strand, counting down.
AAAACGTTCCATCCAAGCCAACTTATCATCCAAGAAAAAACTCGAATCGGTAACTGGGCGGCTCCAATCCTTTTGAAGCATGAATTTTCGGTCTTTATCGACCCAGAAAATCCCTTTCTCCTTCATAAACTGAGGGATGTCTTCGGGGTAGGGAAGAAGATGCGAATGCCCGTTAATTCTAAGTTTTTTAGTCGTCAATTTTAACTTTTTTAGGTGGTTGCATTACTTCTCCACAGTTTGGGCATTTCCTTTTTTCCATATCACCGTAGTAAGTGTCGAAAATCTTGGGCATATCGGTCTCGATATTATCTAGCATAAAATCTTCTTCGTACAGCTTGGTCGAGCAATTTTCACAAAACCAAAGAAGTGCATCGCGCGTGCCTTCCGGGCGTTTATACTCGATAACCAATCCCACGGTATTTGCTCCTCTTTGGGGAGAATGCGGCACTTTTGGTGGAAGCAAAAAGATGTCACCTTCTTTAATATTGATATCCCTCGGCTTACCATCCTCGATAATCTTTAAAACGATATCACCTTCAACTTGATAAAAGAATTCTGGCGTTTCGTTATAGTGATAATCTTTGCGGCTATTTGGTCCGCCAACCACCATCACAATAAAATCGCCGTCTTTCCAAACCACTTTATTGCCAACCGGTGGCTTAAGTAAGTGTCGATTTTCCTCGATCCATTCTTTAAAATTTACTGGAGAAAATACTTTGCTCATAGTCATATATTTTGGGCGTGCCCCAGACCATAAATGTCTGGGTCGGGCTTTCGGCTATATTCCCACCCTAGCGGGAGATGCCGCCTCAATCCCTCACGCGGGATTTTTCACTAAGATACGAAGACCTAACAGTTAATGGAAATTAAGCCGATATGATTTTTTCACCTCATACGGGCATAATCAATTAAAGACTTTTTGTTCTTCCGCCATCGACTGGCAAGTTAATTCCGTTGATGTAAGAAGCACATTCACTAGCCAAAAATACGATGGCATTTGCGGTTTCCTCTGGTTGTGCGAATCGTTGGGCTGGCACATAACCTTTCATGGTTTCTGCCATATCTTTTTCGGTCATTCCTTCTTTTTCAGCTTTTATCTTCACAATTTGATCCAAGCGAGCAGTTTCAGTAAAACCGGGTAACACATTGTTAACGGTTATCCCGTCTTTTGCCAATTCGCCCGAAAGAGTTTTTGCCCAATTTGCAACGGCATTTCTAATGGTATTACTTACTCCTAGTCCTGGGATTGGTTCCTTTACAGAAGTTGAAATCACATTGATAACCCTACCATATTGTTCGGATTTCATAAAAGGCAAACATGCCTGCACCAAAATTTGGTTGCAGATAAGGTGCATATTAAAAGCCTCTAAAAATTGCTGAGGTGTTGCAGATTGTAAAGCACCACTAGGAGGTCCGCCAGTATTGTTGATCAGGATATGAAATCCCGGATGGTCCTTTAAATAATTTTCTAATATATCTTTAAGTTTATCCGGGTTTGAAAAATCTGCCACCAGATAATCGTGCTTTCTTTGTCCGGGAAGTTCTTTCAATACATCCTTTAAACTTTCTTCATTCCGAGCCAACAAAGTTACATTGACTCCTTCTGATGCTAATGCAATCGCTGTGGCTTTCCCGATACCTTGGGTGCTTCCACATACCAAGGCGTTTTTACTATTTAATTTTAAATCCATATTATTCCTCTGCTTTAGAAGAGATTTTTTTAGGGTTAGATAATTTTATTTTTGAATCAAGAATCAAGAATCAAGAATCAAGAATCAAGAATCAAGAACCAAGAATCAAGATCTAAGAACTAGTTTTCGACAGGTCTGCCGGCCGCAGGCGGGCTCAAACTGACAATCATTACTAATTTTTGCAACCAAAAACCAAAAACCAAAAACCAAAAACCAGCAACTAACAACTAATACTTGATACAAACATTCCTAGGTTCTGTAAAAAAGCGCAATGCTTCAAAACCACCTTCGCGTCCAACACCAGAGGCTTTAGTTCCACCAAACGGGGTTCTGAGGTCGCGCATCATCCAAGTGTTGACCCAGATAATTCCAGCTTCAATTTCATTGGTCATACGCATGGTCCGTTGTAAATTATTGGTCCAAAGTGTAGCCGACAATCCATATTTAACTTTATTGGCCATTTCTAAAACCTCTTCTTCAGTTTCAAAGGGCATAATAGTTACTACAGGTCCAAAGACTTCTTCTTGGTTGATTCTGCATTCATCAGTTTCAACTTCTATGATGGTAGGTTCTAAATAATATCCATTTTCAAAACCTGAAATCTTCAAAATGTTTCCGCCATAAAGAATTTTGCCTTTCTCTTTTTTGGCAATTTCAATATAATCAGCGACCTTTTTTAAATGTGCTTTTGAAACCAGTGCGCCTATATCCGAATTTGCATCTGAAGGATTCCCGACCTTCAGCTCTTTTACTTTTTCAACAAAATCTTTTTTAAATTTTTCATAGATGGACTTTTCAACAAAAATCCTGCTTCCACAAAGGCAAATCTGCCCTTGATTAGAAAATGACGAACGCACCGTTGTCTTCAACATGGTATCATAATCGCAATCGGCAAAAATGATGTTGGGATTTTTTCCGCCTAATTCCAACGACAACTTTTTGAACATCGGTGCTGCAACTTTGGCGATTGATTTCCCTGTTTCGGTACCGCCAGTAAATGAGATAGCTTTTATTTCTAGATGTTCAACAATCGCAGAACCCGTGTTTTTTCCTGTGCCATGAACAATGTTTAAAACGCCTTTGGGAAGGCCAGCTTCGTTGCAAATCTCACCTAACATAAAGGCGGTTAGAGGTGTCACTTCACTAGGTTTTGCAATCACACAGTTGCCTGAAGCAATCGCCGGTGCAATTTTCCAGCTAAAAAGATAAAGCGGCAGATTCCACGGAGAAATACAACCGACAACCCCTATAGGTTGTCGCAAGGTATAATTTATGGCATTTTGCCCAACACTTTCGTGACTTTCACTCGCAAATTGGGTTATGGCATTTCCGAAAAATCTAAAATTAGCGGCAGCACGCGGTATATCCACGGATTGCGCAAGTGAAATGGGTTTGCCATTGTCCTGTGATTCTGCCTCTGCAAATTTTAGGAGATTTTTTTCAAGCAGATCGGCAATTTTTAGCATGATCCGACTTCTTCTTTCCAATGGAGTTTTGGACCAAGTTTTAAAAGCAGACTTTGCTGCATCTACCGCCGACTCTACATCTTCCTTGGTAGAATCCGGAATACTCCCGGATTTTTCGCCAGTTGCCGGATTGTAATTATCGATCCACCTATTTTTTATGGGATCTATAAATTCACCGTTTATAAAATTCTGTATTTTCAATTTGTTATAGTTCAGTTTGAAAAAGGCTAAGACATATTTTTATGCCTTCCCTAATATTCCCGATGCGTATATTCTCGTTAGGATTATGCTGATTGTTATCCATGTTTACCATTGGGACTATAATCGCGGGCACATCTAAAGCCTGTATGGCATCAATGATAGGAACTGTTCCTCCCATGGTCCTGATAATTACCGGCTCTTCATTAAACGTCTTTGTTAGTGCTGCCCTGAGTTTATTTCCAAAGTCTGAATCAATTTCGGTTCTAAAGGCATTAACGCTCGGCGTTCCTATAAACTTAACCAACTTCGGAAATTTAAGACGCTCTTCATCGGTTGGATCTCTGTCGATTACATGATAACCCAGACCAACTAAATGCGCCTGGATTTTATCTAATTGTTTTTGACCATCGGTTTCTTTGACAAGCCTTACATCGATATTTGCGATTGCATATTCTGGTATAACCGTTTTTGGTTTATCACCATTCCAAGAAGTGCCGATTTGCCTCACGTTAAATGAAGGATACTGCAGTGATTCTTGATAATTATTCCCAACACTTTCTGCTTCGGCAATCATGAGTTCGGAGTCAATTGAAGATTTTTCATCCGGAACTGCATTTAATATCGCAGCAACTTCTGGCGAAATCTCTATTCCATCATAATAACCTTTGATTAAAACCTTACCATTTTCATCTTTAATAGTGGATAAGATTCTAGACAGACCAAAGACTGGATTGGCTACATAATTTCCGTAATGCCCACTGTGCTGGGGGAGTTTAGAGCCAAATGTGGTGATGGTACAAGTTGCAACCCCTCTGCACCCAAAGGTAAGAGTAGGTTTATTGGTGGTGTGCGCAGGACCGTCCATAATAATCATATAGTCTGACGCATAAATATTCTTGTATTTATCTAAAGTTGATAAAAATGCATCAGAGTTATATTCCTCTTGAAGGTCTATAACAACTTTTACATTAAACTCTGGTTCTAGATTGTTTTTTTCAAGCAAATTTAAAGCGGCCAAAAACATGATAATTGGGGCTTTGTCATCGGCTGCAGCCCTGCCAAAAACACGCCAATCGTCATCAATTTTACCGTTAATCTTGTCCCATGAGATTTCAGTAAAAGAACCATCTTCATTCTTTTGTTTCAAAACCGGCTCAAAGGGATTTTTTTGATTCCAATTATCAGGATTTACGGGTTGGCCATCAAGATGAAAATAATAAAGGACCGTCTTATTTTTTGAATCGTAATTTTTCTCCAAAAACAAGATGGGTAAGGTTGAAGATTCTAAAACCTTCACCTCATAATTTAAATCTTTGAATTCTTTTGAAACCCACTCCACATTTTTCATCATGTTCTCGTCACTCTCAGGAAGATTTGGAATGGAAACAAGTTCCTTATGTTTTTCTAATACGTGTCTAAAATAGTCACCTTCGATTTTGTCGTCCCAAATTATTTGAGATTGCAGATTTTGAGTAAGTCCGGTAAGGACAGCAAAGAGAAACAGTAATTTGAAAATTTTGATTTTCATTTATTTAGGTATATTATCATTGTTTTTTATAGGCCATCACTTTAATCTCTACTACTAAATCTGGATGAGGCAATTGGTGAACGGCGACGGTAGTTCTTGTTGGGCCAGTTTCTTTATCAAAGAATTCGGCGTAAGCCGCGTTATAATCTGCAAAATCGTTCATGCTTACCAAAAATGAGGTTACATCTACCACATCCTTTAAGGTGGCTCCTTCCTTTTTAAGATTGTTCTCGATGTTCTTTAGCACGGCTCTGGTTTGCACTTTTGCATCTAATTTTTTGGTTCCCATTTCATCAATGATTTCTACTCCATCGAACGTATTGTCTGCTTTTCTAGAACTTGTCCCAGAGACAAATATAAAATCACCAACTCTTTTTGTATGAGGGTATGCGCCTCTAGGTGTTACAATCTTATCTTCCATAATCGTTTTGTTTTTAATTTTTTAATGTTCCTGCAAATCTGTCTTCTTCCAAAATATTTTGCGTTTCCTCCCTAACTTTTTCCAATATGAAATGCAAATCGCTTTTAACGTCAATTTCCTTATCCGCCAGCATATTCAAAATGGCCTTATCTTGGGCCCTTCCTTTTAACATCGCTTCTCTATATCCTATTTCTTCATTAAAAGTTACCAAAGAGTATTTTGAAGAATACTGCTCTGGAAATTCTTTTTCTAATGCCATTTCGATGCTTCTTTTCTCGCGAAAAATAGGATTGCCAACATGTTCCTTCATTTCATGAAAATTATCTATTGCTAAAAACGCTATGGCATCTGTATCGGGTTTACGATTTCTTTCATAGGTTTTAAAAATTTCTTCCCAATTACCATTAAAGGAATCTAAAATCTCATCAAATACCACTACATCCTCAAATGAAGCATTCATTCCTTGTCCATAAAAAGGGACAATAGCATGTGCCGCGTCGCCCATTAGCAGTGTATTTCCTTTATAGTGCCAAGGTGAACATTTAACGGTCCCAAGAGGTGCGGTAGGATTTTTAAAGAATTCTTCAGCAAGGTTTGGCATTTTTTCTAGAGCATCGGGAAACTCCTCTTGGAAAAATTCCAAAACTTTTTCTTCTGATTTAAGATTATCAAAATTGTATTTGCCTTCCGAAAAGCTTAAAAAGAGAGTTACTGTGAAACTACCATCTAAATTAGGTAGTGCGATCATCATAAAATCTCCCCTAGACCAAATATGCAAAGCATTTTTGTATATCTGAAATTCGCCATTTACATCTGGCTCAATGCTCAATTCTTTGTAACCATGAGTTAGGTATTCTTGCATAAAGCTGAAAAGGAACTTTTTGCCTAGGTAATAACTCTTTCTTAAAATTGAACCAGCACCATCAGTCGCGATTATAATATCAGCATCTTCTATGAATTCAGTTTTTGTTTCATAATCATAGAAGTTAGCCGTTGTTTTTTCGAAGTCTACCGTATTACATTTTTTGTTGAAATAAATATTTACGTGGTCATGCTTTTCTGCTTCTGTAAGAAGCAAGGCATTTAAGTCGCCTCTAGAAATTGAGTTGATGTATTCATGCTCACGACCACTATAATTTGCCAAAATTGTATTGCCATCTTTATCATGAAGCATTCTCCCATGCATTGGAATACATAATTTCTTAACTTCTTCTTCTAGTCCCACCAATTTAATGCCTTTATTTCCACGATCGGAAAAAGCCAAATTAATAGACCTCCCTGCACTTATTTCAACTTTTCTAAGGTCTGGGCGTTTTTCGTAAACGCTCACGTTAAATCCTCTTTGAGCCAATCTTAGGGCCAATAAGGAACCACAGAGGCCCGCACCGATAATCAGTACGTTCTGTTTTTTTGGTTTAGAGCTCATCTTTTAATATTTGAACCATTTTATATACATCTAAAAATGAATTGTAGAGTGGGACCGGAGCACATCTAATTACATCTGGTTCTCGCCAATCGCAAACAACGCCACGCCTAGATATTTTATCGAATAAACTTTTATCTGCATTCTTAACTTGGATGGAAATTTGGCATCCGCGTCTGTTTGTATCACTCGGAGTTATAATATTAATTGAACTGTTTTTCAACTCTAATAAAAGAAACTCATAGTAAGCTGTCAGTTTTTTAGATTTCTCTAAAAGTCTTTCGAATCCAGCTTTCGCAATAAGATCTAAGGATGCTTTTATGGCAGCCATAGAAAGAATCGGTGGATTACTCAACTGCCAGCCTTCAGCCCCCGGAAGCATATCAAAATCATCTCGCATTTTAAATCTTGTCTCTTTGTTATGAGCCCACCAACCGGTAAATCTATTCAACGTTTTACCGTAGGCATATCGCTCGTGAACAAAACATCCGGCCAAGCTACCAGGACCAGAATTTAAATATTTATAAGAGCACCAAACAGCAAAGTCAGCTCCGCTCAGATGCAAATCGAGGTCAACGTTCCCAGCTCCGTGTGCACAATCAAATCCGACTTTGCAGCCGTAAGAATGACCAAGTTCAGTTATCTTTTTAAGATTAAAAAATTGACCGGTATAATAATTAACAGCTCCAATCATAACCAAGGCAATCTCATGACCCTGATTTTTCATGATTTCTTCTAAATCCTCATACCTGGCTTCACTTTCACCTTTTCTTGCCTTCCAGAGAACAATACCATCCACATTAAAGCCATGGTGCTGTAACTGCGATTCTACCGCATATTTGTCCGATGGAAAGGCATCTGCCTCAATGAGTATTTTATAACGGGATTTGGTTGGTTTATAAAACGAAACCATCATAAGATGAAGGTTGGTTGTAAGAGTATTCATTACCACAACTTCAATCGGTTTAGCCCCGACAATTTTGGCCATGTTTTCGGTTAGAAGTTCGTGATAATTTAACCACGGATTTTTAGCTTCAAAATGACCATTAACACCATATTTTGCCCAATCGCTCAATTCCTGATTTACATATTCTGAAGTAGATTTTGGCTGTAATCCTAAAGAGTTTCCACATAAATAAATAAGGTCATTGCCCTCTTTATCTTTGGGGATATGGAATCGCTCTCTGTACATCGCCAAATCATCATTCTCGTCTAAGGATTTCGCGTATTCTATACCGTTTTGGAAAGTTTGCAATGTGAATGTTGTTGAAGTGTAAACAAAAATAACTGTTTTTATCATCTAATTAAAGCATTTAAACTGCGATATAAGAAGGATGGGATTTTTGTATATTTAATAAAAAGTGGAACATGGGGAAAACTCACGAATATTCAAACGATGATATAACCGTGCTATGGAAGCCCGACCTATGCATTCACTCTGGAATCTGTTATAGAGGATTACCAGAGGTTTTTAAACCTAAGGAAAGGCCTTGGATAAAGGTGGAGGCTTCAACTTCAGAAAGAATAGCAAGCCAAGTTAAGAAATGTCCTTCTGGAGCTTTAAGCCTCAAATCCGAGCAAGAAAGTCCAGAAAGTGAACGTCATGGTGAAACAATTCAAATACAAATCCTCGAAAATGGTCCTTTAGTAGTATCTGGTAAATTAGAAATTTCTAAGGCAGATGGTAGCAAGGAGAACAAGGAAGAACGTACTTCTTTCTGTCGTTGCGGTTCTTCTTCAAATAAGCCATACTGCGACGGAAGTCATGTTTCATCTAGATTTATAGGATAAAAAAACGTCCCCGAAGGGACGTTAGCATGTATATGGACGCATATTGCGGAAAACTCTATAACTTATATACGTCAATATTCTTATTTTGGATCATCTGAATCTTTCATTTTTACATCTAAATCAGTAAAGAATATTTTAGTCCCAGAAGTAGGATTGTTATAATCTTTTACCAGAGTAAGACCATTGATGGTTTCTGGATTTTCCCATGTTGTAGCCATAGATGGTTCACCTGCATTTCCTTTTCGGTAAACCCATTGTTTAACTTTGTAGTCATCGCCATAATATAAATCGTAAGCATCACCTGGAGTATAGCCACCTTCGTTGCCATAGGTAACTGTAATTTTATTCATCATTAAACTGTCCATAGGCGCCTTAACCTTAGTAGGTTCAGAAAAGGTTGTGCCAGTATCCCATACTAATTGATAAGGAGTAAGTAGCCAATACTTATCGTTGATAAAGGATTGGTCAGTTTTCATAGAGAGGCTATCCATAGAATTTCTATTGTAACTTACAGTATCAGTGGCAGTCATCATAGTAACATCACCGCTATTAGGATTCCAGGTCCAAGATCTTTTAAATGGTTCGCCTTCGTTCCTTTGAACATTAAATGCAAAGTCAATCTCTTCAACATTCTTCCAATTTTCGTAACCGTAAGCATTTGCAATTTTCTGGGCTTCGGTCAATTCTGTATCCGCATTTTCTTCAGTTTCAATTTTAACTTCATCGTCAACCTTGGTTTCGTTGGAATCTTTACAAGAAAAAAGAGTTGTGATGATAATGAGGGAGAGTAATTTTTTTATCATTTGATAGTCGTTTAAAATCAATGAATTAATAATCGCAAAGTTATTTATTTTAGGCGAATAATTAAGCATGGTCATAATAAATGAAGGCTTAAGTGCAAATCGCCCTAAATAATATTAGATTAATAAATTTTAAGATGAAATAAAAATAAAATTGCCAGAAATGGGAGTCAAATCTGGCAATTGAGTTTGAAGGTTTTTTAAACCCTTTATTCTATTTAGATAATAGAAAGAATTTAGTGGCCGTCTTTGATAAGATTTGGGAATTTCTCTTTAAATCTATTTAAACGTGGTCTAGAAACGCCTTTAATATATCCGTCATCTGGATGTAGCTTTTCATAATTTTGGTGATAATCTTCAGCATCCCAGAACTTTTGAAACGGATAAACTTCCGCGGCAATTTTATCGTCTAGTTTTTTCGCCAAGGCTTCCTTTTTCTCTAGGATAATATTTTTCTGTTCATCATTTTGATAAAAAATGATTGATCTGTATTGAGAACCATGGTCTGGGCCTTGTCCATTAACCTGAGTCGGGTTTTGAGATCCAAAGTAAACATCTACTAAGGTAGAAAACGAAACTACATTAGGGTCATAAATAACCTCTACCGCTTCAGCATGACCTGTTCTACCGGTGTTGCTCTCTTGGTAAGTAGGGTTTTCGGGATGTCCTCCAGAATAACCACTAATAACTTCCTTAACTCCATTAACACTTTCGTAGACAGCTTCGACGCACCAAAAACAACCGCTTGCAAAATATGCAGAAGCAAGTCCGTTTTGCATTGGAACCTCAACAGGTTCAGCATTAACAACATCTTGTTGTGCTTTGCTTGTCTGGGCAGAATTATGACAACTAAAAAGAAGTATTGTAAAAAAGGATAGAACTATTTGTTTCATCTTTAGGATAATTTTTTTTGAAGTAGTCGTAGATACACTTTAAAACTTAATTTTAAGAGGTAATATTTAGAAAATATAATTTCAGCTGAAAGCGGTAAATAAAAAAAGCCCTATAAAATTATAGGGCTCTTCTATTTTATATTTTGCGATTAAAGTTTATCAAAAAGCTTGTGCATTTTTGCCTTCTGCTCCTCTGCCAATTGTGCATCTACTAGTATTCTACCACTATGCTCATCAGTAATTACTTTTTTACGCGATGCGATTTCAACTTGAACCTGTGGAGGAATGGTGAAGAAAGAACCACCTGAAGCGCCTCTTTCAATTGGCACAACTGCAAGACCATTCTTAACGTTTTCTCGTATTCTATGGTAAGCTTGTACTAATCTATCGTCAATCTGCTCTTTATATTCATCAGATTTTTTGATAAGAGCATTCTCTTCTTTCTCCGTTTCCTTAAGGATTTGGTTTAGCTCGCCTTTTTTGTGCTTAAGATGAACTTGTCTATCCTTTAATTTATCTTTTGTCTCAGTAATGACCTCTTTCTTCATTTCGATCTGAGATCTAAATTCCTTGATGTGCTTTTCAGCCAATTGAATTTCTAATTCCTGAAATTCTATCTCTTTGGTAAGAGAATTAAATTCTCTATTGTTCCTAACGTTCTTTTGTTGCTCGGTGTATTTTTTGATTAGGGATTTAGATTCTTCAATCAAGTTCTTTTTAGAACTGATGTCACCTTCGATCATCTCTACATTTAAAGCCAATTTTTCCATTCGCTTATTCAAGCCTTCTACTTCGTCTTCCAGATCTCTTACTTCCAACGGAAGTTCACCCCTTACGTTTCTAATTTCGTCTACTCTTGAGTCAATTAACTGTAAATCGTATAATGCTCTCAATCGATCTTCAACTGAAATTTCAACTTTTTTTGCCATAATTATAAATACTTTACCGGATTTGTATCTGTCGTTGATAAAACGACTGCAAAATTAGTAATTTTTTTCGAGAGATAATCGCTTAAAAACGTTTTTGTGAACTGTTCGCTTTCATAGTGACCAATATCGGCTAAAATAATCTGATTTTCAGCTGAAAAGAAGTCGTGATACTTTAATTCTGCGGTTAGGAATACCTCCGCCTTCGCTTTTTTAGCAGCTGAAATGGCAAAACTACCAGAGCCTCCCAAAACCGCGACCCTTTTAATCTTTGTAAAAACAAGTTCTGAATGTCTCAAAAATTTTAGATTAAACCTTGTTTTAACTTCATTCAAAAAGTCTACGGGCTCCATTTCATTCTCGAGATTTCCGACCATTCCCATTCCGATATTCTGATTCTGGTTCTCTAAGGTCAATATCTCAAACGCAACTTCTTCATAAGGATGATGTTGATTTAGCGTTTTAATAATGAGTCCTTCCAGATGAGATGGATAGCTAATTGCGAGCAGAGTTTCATTTTCCTCCCTATATTCATGTTTGTTGCCAACAGTTGGGTTAGAATCATCATTCCCCCTAAAGCTGCTTTTTCCCTCCGTTGTAAAACTGCAATGCTCATAATTACCAAGACTGCCAGCGCCTACTTTAAACAATTCTTGTTTTACGTTTTCGGCGTTTTTCGCCGGCACATAGGTTGTAAGTTTCTTTATGGTTCCGCTCTTTGGTAATAGTATTTCCAGGTCAGTTAGGCCTAATCGTTCGCAGATAATATTATTGACTCCTATTTTAGAATTATCTAGGGCCGTATGAATGGCATAAATTGAAATGTCATTTTTTATGGCCTTTAGTAAGGTCCGTTCTACATAATCGCTGCCATTCAACTTTTTAAGACCTTTAAAAATAATAGGGTGGAAGCTAACAATTAGGTTACAGTCTTTTTCAATAGCTTCATCAATAACCGATTCCAAAGTGTCTAAGGTCACTAATATTCCCTTAAGATTCAAATTCTTATCGCCAACCAAAAGACCAACATTATCAAAATCTTCGGCGTATTTTAAGGGAGCCAATTCTTCAAGTAAAGCGATGACTTCGGAAATTTTCATGAAAGGGTGTATTAGTTATTATTTCTGTGGCGATGGCCGTGAATTTAACAAAGATAAATTTTTTACTTTCGTTCTATGAAATTTTTGAGAAACATACTCGTGCCAATTGTACCATTCTATTGGATGGCTACATGGGTAAGAAATCGTCTGTTCGATTATGGCATAATGTCCTCAAAGGAATATTCTATCCCAATAATCTGTGTTGGGAATCTAAGTACCGGTGGTACAGGAAAAACTCCAATGGTAGAATATTTGATAGAACTTTTACAACCAACATATAAGGTTGCAATCCTAAGCCGCGGGTACAGGCGTAAATCTGAAGGTTTTATGCTTGCAAATAATGAATCTAGGGTCGAAGATTTGGGCGATGAGCCTTTTCAAATTCATAAAAAGTACCCGGATATTTTGGTCACAGTCGATTCTGATCGTCGAAATGGTATAAAGCGTTTAATGGAAATGGAAAATCAACCACAAGTTATTTTGCTGGATGATGCCTACCAGCACCGCAAGGTAAAAGCGGGATTAAATATTTTATTGACCACCTTTCAGAATCCATATTTTAACGATATCGTACTGCCAACAGGGAATTTGCGGGAACCTTTATCTGGTTCTAAAAGAGCGGATTTGGTGGTGGTTACGAAATCTCCAGCAGAAATAAGTGAAGAAAAAATGCTTCAAATTAAAGAAAATTTAGACTTGACAGATAGCCAAGAACTCTACTTTTCCAGTATTGTTTATGGAGATAGGTTAATCAGCTCTAATTCAATAATGACTATTGAAGAACTTGAAAATCAAGAATTTACCTTGGTTACCGGAATTGCTAATCCAAAACCTTTAGAGAGATTTTTGAAAAAGAAAAATTTAAAGTTTGATCATTTAAAGTTTCCTGATCATCATAGTTTTTCAAAGGACGAAATTTCTGATTTCAATCAAAAAGAGCTTATCCTAACTACCGAAAAAGATTTTGTAAGGCTGGGAGGTTTGTGGGAAAATAAGAAAGTATTCTATATTCCTATTAAAATAATGATTCTAGATAAAGATGCAGATTTCGATAAAAAAATTATCGAATTTTGCCAGAACTACTCTATTGGCGCAGCAGAACTTTGATTATCGGCAAGAGCGTGATAAAGTTTCTTCTCAAAGTCTTCTTGCTTAAATGGCTTAGAGATAATATCGTTAAATCCGGCTTCATCAAATTCGTGCATTTTATCTTCTAAGGTCACTGCGGTAAGGGCAAATATCGTAAGGTCCTTATCAAAACTTCTTATGATTTTGGTTGCTTCTAGTCCGCTGATACCGGGCATATGGATATCCATTAAGACTACGCTATAATTATTCTCCTTAACCCGCTCTACAGCTTCCTCGCCGTTATCTACAACGTCGCACTGCAGATTCATCTTATTTAAGATTTTCTTGGTTATCATTTGGTTGATCTTATTATCCTCAACCACCAAGATTTTAATATTGGTTAAATCCAATTCATTGAAATTTTTAGAAGGTTTATTGATTTTCTCCTTAGCAGATTTAGCAGAATAGGTCAGCGGAATTTCAAAAATAAACATTGAGCCTTTGCCCAATTCACTCTTAAGTGTAATTCGTCCTTTTAATATTTCGATAAGTCCTTTAACAATAGATAATCCTAGACCTGTGCCACCATATTTTCGATTTATTTGTATAGAACCTTGGGAGAAACTTTCGAACATGTTCTCTTGTTTTTCTTTACTAATGCCAATACCATTATCTTCAATTTCGAATCGAATATTATAGGTGTCTCCGATGTTATCGATTTTCTTGAGCCTTACCCAGATATCGCCATCCTTGGTGAATTTTATGGCGTTGCCGATAAGATTAATAAGGATTTGCGAAATCTTAAGGTTATCTCCAACGTAATTTACAGGAAGCTCTTTATCGTATTCATAATGAATAATGACATTGTTATCTAAAGCCGAATTATTCAATGCAGATATAACGTTTCCTACTTTAGTTTGAAGGTTGAAAAGTTCTGGATCTAATTCAACTTTATTGGCTTCAATCTTATTAACTTGAAGGATATCATTTATAAAGGTCAACAGATAATCACCAGAAAAACGCAAACTTTTTAGATGCTGAATTTGTTCTGGTTTGGGATTTTCATCTAAAAGCATATTGGTTAAACCAGTAACCGCATAAAGCGGTGTCCTCAGCTCATGAGTAACCGTAGAAAGAAAATTAGCCTTGGTTTTAGATGCAAGTTCTGCACGTTCTTTAGCCACCACAAGCTCATCATTTTTCTTATGCAGCATGTTGTTGGTCTTAAGCCTAATATTATTGTTTTTGTATAACGAAAGCGTTAAAAGACTTAAGATGGTGATAAGTGCAATACTAAGAATCGATACAATCTTGGTGAGACTGTTCTCCTTATTTTGTTCCTCTACCTTGGTTTTTAATTCGTTGTAATCGGCATCGCTAAAGTTGGATGCGACTCCAGGAGTGCTCAATGAAAGATTATCTTTCTGTTCCTTTTGTAGGATTTCGTTTAGGTCAACGTATTTTCTCAGAAAGTCATTTGATGTCCTAAAATCATTTTTAGCTTGATAGATATTGCTCATAACCAAATAGGCAGCGGCTTCAATATCCTTGTATTTATTGTTGCTGGCTATGGTTAGCCCATCCCTTGCAGAATTAAGTGCGGCATCATAATTTTTTAGATATGTTTGTACTTGAGCTGAACAAACAAGTGCACTGCTTAAGATTTTGTCCTGCTCATATTTCTTCGCAAGAACAATTGTATTTTCTAACAATGACTTAGCTTTAGAATAATCTTCTAAGGCTATATAGCTTTTTGCTTCTCCTAGGGTAACGCTGCTAATCATAGCATCTAGGTCGTTTTCGGCGAATTTGGTCTTGGATGAATTAAAATAGTCTAAGGCCGTTTTGTGGTCGTTTAGACTGGCATGTAGCGTGCCCTTTACATTATATGTAATAGCTAGATTAGCATAGTCGTTAATGCTCCTTTGTATATTCATAGCCTTTGTAAGACTAATCAGTGCATTTTCTTGGTCTCCCATCACAATTTGCATCTGGGCCAGTTTTGTATACAAAATCGCCTCATCCGCTTTGTTATCAATTTTAATGGCGATATCTAGAGCTTTGGTGATATTTTTTTTTGCACTCAGATAATCAGTCCGTTCTATATCGAAGCTAGACTGCGTGATATAACTTTCTATCCGCATTTTAAGCACCTCAGCATCGGTAGTATCTACTTTCTGAGCGGATACTAGGAGGGACATAAAAGATAGAAAAGTAAATAATAAATACTTTATCTGGGACATTTCAGGGCTACTTTAAGAAAGCAAATATAATTATTTATTCGATAAACGTACATATTTATCCGACAAATTACAAATTAAATCTAAAATTCTAGATGAATAGCCTGTTTCATTATCGTACCATCCTAGTATTTTAACCATGTTCCCAATGACCGAAGTCATTTGGGAATCGAAGACACAAGAATGAGGATTGCCAACAATGTCAATAGAAACTATTGGATCAGTTGTGTATTCTACAATATTCTTGAAGTATGTTTTAGACGCATGTAGAAAAGCTTCATTAATTGTTTCTATGGTAACGGTTTCCGAAACATTGAATGTTATATCAGATAACGAGCCGTTAGCCACCGGAACTCTGATGCCACATCCACCAATAACATCGGAAAGGTTGGGAAATATCTTTGTGAGGGCCTTTGCAGCACCGGTCGTGGTAGGTACTATAGATTGACCCGCCGCCCTGGCTCGTCTTAAATCGCGATGGGGTTGGTCATGGAGACTTTGATCGGTGGTGTAAGAGTGGATTGTAGTAATATATGCCTGCTCGACGCCACAAAGATCATCGATGATCTTAATCATTGGTGCAGCATTATTGGTAGTGCAGGAGGCGTTAGATACAATATCTTCTTCCCCGGAAAGATCATTCTCATTTACACCTAGTACAACCATTTTGATAGAATCGTCATGAGGCGGCACAGAGAGAATAACTTTTTTCGCTCCATTTTTAAGATGAAAACTTAAGTCTTGTCTTGTCTTGAATTTCCCAGTGCATTCAATGACAAAATCCACGTTAAAATCCTTCCATTTTAAATCCCGTGGATGACTTTCATTTAAAAGTGGAATCTCGCGACCGTCAAAAATAATATGGTGGTCGTTGAAGGTGATATCCTTAAGCAATACCCCGTGAATAGAATCGTACTTTAAAAGGTGGCTGAGGGTTCTCGCATCCGACAGGTCATTAATGGTAACAATTTGCATATCCTTTCGATCTTGAACCAATCGAAAAATTCTTCTTCCAATTCGGCCAAAACCGTTAATCGCAATGTTGATCATTAATTGATATGCTTTTGCGCTTTGTATGAAGATCTTACCAAGGCACTACTTTCTACATGCCTAAAACCTAGATTTAAGCCTATTTCCTTATACTCTTCAAATTGTTGAGGTAGAATAAATTGCTTAACCGGTAAATGTTTCTTACTAGGTTGAAGATATTGACCAATAGTTACAACATCCACATCATTTTCTTTAAGGTCATGAAGAGTTTCAATAACCTCTTCTCGAGTTTCACCTAAACCTAACATAATGCCAGACTTGGTTCTTCTCTGTCCTTGATCTTTCAAATATTTTAGGACACCAAGACTTCTCTCGTATTTAGCTTGAATTCTAACTTCTCTGGTCAGACGTTTTACAGTTTCGATATTATGCGAAACCACTTCTGGTGCTACACCTATAATCCTATCTATGTTTCTCTCTACCCCTTGAAAATCTGGAATTAAGGTTTCTAAGGTAGTTTCGGAATTCATTCTTCGTACAGCTTTCACTGTTTCTGCCCACATGATACTTCCCATATCCTTTAAATCATCCCTATCTACACTGGTTAAAACCGCGTGTTTTATGTTCATAATCTTAATTGATCTTGCAACTTTTTCAGGTTCGTCCCAGTCTAAGGTATCTGGTCTCCCAGTTTTAACACCGCAAAATCCGCAGGATCTTGTGCAGACATTCCCTAAAATCATGAAAGTGGCTGTTCCTTCTCCCCAACATTCGCCCATATTAGGACAGCTACCGGAAGTACAAATTGTATTTAAGCTATATTTATCGACTAAGCCACGTAATTCCGTATATTTTTTGCCCGTTGGAAGCTTCACCTTAAGCCATTTTGGCTTGGGCTCTCTTAGGTTCGGCGTGCTTAAAATTGTTTCGGTTTCCATTTTCGAATTTGTCAAATACAAAGGTACGAAGTATTACAATAACTAAGGTTTACATCGACATTATATACCAAATGCTAAATGCGCATAAAAATATAATTCCTAACCAACTCAGCACGTGCATAAATTTAGAGGGGCGAAATTGCGCGGGCACGTGTTTACTGCTCATCAACTTATAATTTATGATAGCAAAAAAAGGAGCAGTTAAGAAGGATAAAATTGTCGCGACCTTAATTAATAATCCCATTTCTGAAGCTAAAAAGAAGAAAATGGCGATAGTGCCAATCGTCAATAGTAGAATCCAGAAAAGATAAGAATGTTTATTTGTTTTATTTTGAAGGATTTCCACAGCTTTAGACATGGCTCGGGGCGACGCGTCCAAAGTAGTAAGCGTTGTGCTAAACATAGTGGTAAATGCAGCAATACCAATTATTATATAAGACCAGCTGCCTAAGCTAGCAGTATACATATCGATTAACTGCTCTGCGAATTTTCCGCCTTGCGGACTAAAACTTTCACCAGAACCATACATTACAAACGCACCGAGAGCGATAAAACCCAACCCGATTAAAATGGTTGCGAGGTAACCCAGGTTAAAATCATATCTCGACGCTTTAAAATCGTAATCATCTATCTGCTGCTTTTTCTCTAAGGTCCAAAGTGAGTGCCAGACCGAAATATCCAACGGAGCAGGCATCCAGCCCATGAAGGCAATCAAGAAAGCGATTTCCAGCTTCCCTTTTGGTAAGATTTGCGCAAAAGAGTGTATTTGGTGATTTCCGTTAAGAGCAAGCACAACTGCAATTAGTGTGCTGACGGTAAGCGTGATGATAATTATTTTCATCAGCTTATCTAAAAAGGCGTACCTACCCTTCAATAATAAGATTAAGCATATCGCTAAGATTATAATCGTCCAGACTTCAATCGATAAAATGTTTCCGAAGAGAGTGGTGGCGATTCCGGCAGTAACAATAGTGACCGCTGTTTGAATGGTAAACATGGTTGCCAGGTTAAGCACAAAATAAAATATAAGGATGCCTTTCCCTAACTTCCGATAACCATCTAATAAGGTTTCTCCCGTGGCTGCCGCATATTGTGGCCCGTATAGAAAAAATGGATATTTAAACAAGTTTATAACCAGAAGTGCCCAAACCAATCCAAATCCGAAGTCAGCCCCGGCTCTGGTCGATTGTACCAAATGGGATACTCCGATTGCTGCACCGGCAAATAAGAGTCCTGGTCCTAAACGCTTAAATGAAAATTGCATTATGTCTTTTGAATAATTTCAGCCAATAGTTTTTTGGCCCGCAACAATTTAACTTTTACATTATTTACGGGCTCACCTAACTCCTCAGAAATTTCATTATAACTCAATTCTTGAAAGTAGCGCAAGTTAATGACGGATTGATAATGTGGTTTCAATCTTTTAATATCACGGAGCAACTTTGCCAAATTTTGTTCGGTAATCAAAACGTCTTCGGCGCTGGGCGATTCATCAATTATATCGTAATAATCAGAATTCTTTTCATTGGAAGTTTGATTATCCAGATTCGATTTTCGATGGCGTAAGAGATCAATATGAAGATTTTTTGAAATCGTCATAAGCCAAGTTTTGAAAGTAAAACTGCTTTTGTAGGTTTCGATGCGATCAAAAGCTTTAGAAAAAGTCTGAATAGTAATGTCTTCTGCATCATTTTCGTTCTTGGTTCTCTTAAGTTGAAAACCATAAACATCATTCCAGAATGTTTCTACCAAATAATTAAAGGCGATTTGGTCGTTTGCTTTTGCTTTTTCTATTGCTTCTTCTAATTCCAATGTTTTGGGCGCGATATCAGATTATATATAAAGATATACATTTGAAAGGCAATTACCGAGATTTCTAAGAAAGGCATGAAGGGAACAAGGTCCTGCTCGTCCAATTTTCTTGATATTCTATTCATCATAAAAAATTGAAAACTATAACGGAGAGCTACTAAGCTAAATACAAAGACTAGATGAAGTTGAAGCGAAATCAGAGAGATGCCCAATATTAAGAACAAGAATTGAGATACATAAAACGCTCCTAATAATACTTTATGTTTGGTAGAATAAAATTTGGATGTCGTTATGTGCCTCCGCTTTTGAAGAATCCATTCCTTAAAGGTGCTTTTCGGTTCTGAAACTGTAAAACTTTCCTTGTTTATTGCAATGGTAGTATTTCGTGAATTTGCAATCTTCCCAATCAGAAGATCATCATCTCCAGATTTTATTTTAATTTGTTGGTCAAAACCTTTATTACTAATGAATAATCCTTTGCGGTAAGCTAAATTTCTCCCGACTCCCATATAAGGTGACTTCAACAATGCGAATGAAAAATATTGGGACGCAGCCAACAAGGTTTCAAACCTAATTAATTTGTTCAAAAAAGAATTTTTGATTTTACGATAAGCACCGTATCCAAGGACGATTGAATTTTCTCTACTAAAATTTTTAGTCATGTTAGATATCCAAAGTGCAGAATTTGGTTTGCAGTCGGCGTCGGTAAGTAGTAGAAAATCATTGGAAGCCGCTCTAATTCCTAAGGTCAACGCGTATTTCTTATTACCGTAAAACCTTTCATTCGGTTGTACATTCACAATTTTGACATTGGGATAAGCGGATTGAAATTCTTCCATAACTTCTAACGAATTATCGTATGAGCTATCGTTAATTAGTACAACTTCAAAGTTCGGATAATCTTGCTTGAGGATGAGCGGAAGGAATTTTTTCAGATTTTCCTCTTCATCTTTTGCGCAAATAATTACAGAAACCGCTAAAGATTTTGGAGACAATTCCGGGGATTGGAAAAAAGCTAATTTCCCGAAAACAAAAGCGTAAAAAATAATTTGGATTACTACTATTAGAAGAAAAGAATAAAAAAGTAGTAAGGATAATTCCATTTAGGAATTAAGAGTGTTGAGTTTCTTTACAACTTTCAAATTCATCTGGAGATTTACCGCAAAAACCACATGCTTCTCCATTTTTGTTCAACATAGGATTTTGACTTGCGCAAGTACCCGCAAATTTGCCATCCTTTTTAGCCCAAATCTTTATTGCAATGCCCGCAAAACCAAGACCTAAGAGTATTAATGTTATAAGTAAAAGTTTCATCATTCAGTTCTTAAGGTGCAAAGATAAAAATTTGTAAGGCCACGGCATGAAAAAAAGCTATAAATCCGAAGACTTATAGCTTTTTTTTAAGCCTGTAAAAGGACTAATTAGTTATTCTTTAATTTTATTTCTGCTACAGAATTTTCAGCAGTCGCCTCATGGGTTCCTTCTCTATTTTCTATAGTGATACTTAAACCAAGAGCATCTTCCAAGTAAGGAATAGATTGAAGGTCTTTAGAAGTTGCATCTAAAATTCCTAGATTAACCATTCTATCTTGCAATTCTGCCCACATTTGGTAATACTGTTCTTTCGGTAATTGTGGTAATGAAACAACATCGATCATCGAAGTTTTTTCAACCGCATTTATATATGCTACAGTTTTTAAGTTCTTAGCACGATCGTTCTTGCCTTTGAAAACATATTTTTCTGTATCTGGATTGTTCAACTTCAAGAATTGCTTCATCACATCATCCAAGCGTTCATTATTATTGTTAATGTCACTTCGAAGGTCGAAAATTTCATCTACAACAACATTGTTCTCGTGAAGTAAAGCTTGATTTTGTTGATATAAAAGGAAGGATGCACCTGCAAAAAGAAGTGCAACAATACTTGCAGCAATTCCGTACCAAGGTGTTCTGATTCGGGTACTGTTTAAATGAATAACGCCATCCGATTCGTAATCTAATTCTGCTAAAACTTTATCCAGAATTAATTCTGGAGCTTCAACAGCGTTAGCCTTACAAAGTATCTCTAGACTTTGCTGAGTTTTTTCATACTCTAAGCGCGCCTCCGGATATTTTGAAAGGAAACTCTCAACTTGAAGTTCTTCAAGATTAGTGGTTTCGCCCAGTGCGTATCTTTCGATAAGACCAGAGTTTAAAAACGATTGTAAATTTTTTTCCATTTCTAAAAAGTTATGAACTATATACTTTCTTAAGTTCTCTTAAGCCAATTTTTAACCTAGATTTTATAGTACCTAATGGAATTTCTAATTCTTCGCTCGCTTCCTGCTGAGTCATGCCCTCAAAAAATAATGCATTAAGAACAATTTGATACTTTTCATCTAACCGAGCAACATGTGATTTTAAATCCATAACATCTTGGTTTAAACTCGTTGCTGGTAGTATATATACGTCTGATTTGTCTATTTGGACTTCTTTCTCGTATCTATTATTGAAACTTCTTAATTTATCGATGGCGGTATTGCGTGCAATCCTGAACAGCCAAGTAAAGAGCTTAGCTTTTGTTGGGTCATAACGCTTGGCATTTTTCCAGACCTTTATAAAGGTCTCTTGCAAGGCATCTTGAGCCACTTCCTCGTTTATAGTGACCTTTAAAATGGCACCGTACAAACTATCAGAATAATTCTCATATAAAAGATTTAGAGCTCTTTTATCTCCAACCTTTAAAAGTTGTACTATATTTTCTTCAATCGATAAACTCAAAGCTCTGAATTATTTTGCAAATCTAATATAGTTATACTCTCTGATCCAAACTTTGATTCCGTCCGTATATTATATATGAGCGGTTAAAATTAGTAAAATATTATCTTAAAGATGATATTCCGTTATAAGCTATAGAATAGTTCTTCCTTAGAATTTTGGTTAATAGCTAAATCAAAAATATTCTATAACTGAAAAAAGCCCTAATTTATTAGGGCTTTTTCTTTAAAATATATTGACTTCCGTTTCAATCTGTATCCCGAAAATCCTGTCTATAGTTAGTTTGATGAGTTCTGAAAGCTGATAAATTTCATTTCCACTAGCATTTCCATAATTTACCAAGACCAAAGCTTGGTTTTTATGGACACCGTATTCTCCGAAACGTTTTCCTTTAAATCCAGATTTCTCTATTAACCAACCAGCTGGTATTTTCACTTCCGAATCCGAAACTTGATAGGATGGAATGTCTTCAAAATTATTTTTTAGAGTCTTGTATTTCTCTAACGACACGATTGGATTCTTAAAAAAGCTTCCGCTATTACCGATTTCCTTTGGATCCGGCAATTTCTCACTCCGGATTTTTACAACTGCTTCTGAAATATCTTGAATGGTTGGATTTGTGACATCACGTTTTTGAAGTTCGGTGTTAATGGCTCCATATTCAGTTTTAAGAAAATGACCTTTTTTTGTTAATTCCAGGGTAACACTTGTAATTATGTATTGGCCTTTCAATTCATTTTTAAAAACCGAATCACGATAACCAAATTTGCATTCTGAAAGATGAAAAGTCCTAATTTGCTGATTTGAAATATTTATAGCATCACAGCTTACTAGAACATCTTTTATTTCGACGCCATAGGCACCAATATTTTGAATCGGTGTGCTACCGGTATTTCCCGGAATCAGAGAAAGATTTTCTATACCGCCATAATCTCTTTCGAGACAATAATTAACAACCTTATGCCAATTTTCACCTGCAGCGATTTTAAGGCGAATGATGTGGTCGTCTTCATAAACGGTCTCAATTCCATTAAGGTTAAGATGAACTACCAAAGAAGAAATATCAGTGGTCAATAGCATATTGCTCCCGCCACTAAGGATAAATAAATCATCAGAACTGTATTCTTTTAAAATTGAAACAAGTTCCGCCACTTCGTTTATAGATACATACTTTTTTGCCTTTACGTCTATTCCGAAGGTATTATAAGGTTTAAGCGATATGTTTGTTTCAATCTGCACTATTCAGTATACACTATTAATGCTTCTTTAAGAATTTTAACCGCTTTTACTAGACTCTTTTTGTTTAGAACGTATGCAATCCTAATTTGGTTAAGCCCATGCCCTGGAGTAGAGTAAAATCCAGCTGCAGGTGCAACCATTATAGTTTCGCCGTTATAACTGAACGAATCAAGAAGCCATTTTGCGAAATCCTCGGCATTTTCTACGGGCAATTCAACAATACAATAAAAAGCGCCTTTTGGAACTCCGACCTTTAAATCTTCAATCTTTTTGAGTTCAGAAATTAAGAGATTCCTGCGTTCTGTATATTCTTCTAAAACGTCATCAAAATAACTTTGAGGCGTCTGCAGTGCGGCTTCACTTGCAATTTGCGCGAGTGTTGGTGGACTAAGTCTAGCTTGAGCAAACTTTAGTGCTGTTGCCATAACTTCTTTATTTCTTGATACTAAATATCCAATTCTAGCTCCGCACATACTATAACGCTTCGATACGGAGTCGATTATAATTGCGTGGTCATCCAATCCTTCAACCTGCATAATCGAGAAAAATTTGTATCCGTCGTATACAAATTCCCGATACACTTCATCTGCAATCAAGAAAATGTTGTGCTTCTTCACCAACTCTGCCAAGCTCTTAATCTCATCTTCAGAATAAACGTAACCGGTAGGATTGCCAGGATTGCAAATTAGGATTGCCTTAGTCCTAGGAGTAATTAGTTTCTCAAAACTTTCGATAGGAGGTAAGGCAAAATTATTTTCAATTTTAGAGATAACAGGGACTACATTAACACCTGAGGATACAGAAAATCCATTGTAGTTCGCGTAGAAAGGTTCTGGTATAATAACTTCATCGCCAACATCCATGGTAGATCCGAAAGCGAAAAGAAGAGCCTCACTGCCACCGGTGGTAACAATGATGTCCTCGGCGCCAACATTTACCCCAAAGTTCTTATAATAATTGGCAATATTATTCCTATAACCCAGTGATCCTTCTGACCTTGTATACGCCAAGATTTCTAACGAATGGTTACTAACAGCATCCATTGCGACTTCAGGGCTTTTTATATCTGGTTGGCCGATATTTAAATAATAAACAACTTTCCCTTCATCATGAGCCTTTTCTGCATAGGGAGCGAGTTTTCTAATTGGGCTTTCGGGCATTGCCAGCCCTTTTTTCGAAATTGATGGCATGTAAATATGTTTTGACTGAACAAATAACCGAAATTAATCTTAAATTATTTTTAATTCGGTAGTATAAAAAATTGTTGTATCGCAAAGATTTGTAACTTGTTGAAATCAATCTACTTAACTAGTGATGTGGAAGAAACTTTTTGTGGTTTTATTAATTTCCGCTGGCTACTTTAGCGGTTATACTCAGTCGCGATTTAACCTCACCGACAGCTATCAAGAAAAGGTTCATTTTAAACTTATAGACAATCTTATAATTATTCCTGTTACGGTCAATGGCGTAGAATTGTCATTTTTGCTAGACACCGGCGTTAGTAAAGCTATACTTTTTAATCTCGTTAACCTAGCGGATTCTCTAAAGATTAATAACGTTGAAACCATTTATTTACAAGGACTCGGAGGTGGCGAGCCCATTGAAGCGCTTAAGTCCAAGAAGAATCTTTTTAGAATCGGCAATACTATAAATGTGAATCAGGATTTATTTGTTATCCTCGACGAAACTATAAATTTTACGCCGAGATTAGGATTTCCGGTACATGGTATTATCGGCTACGATTTATTCAAAGATTTTGTTGTAGAGATCAATTATAGCAAGAGATTTTTAAGATTTCATGACCCCAGATATTATGAATACAAAAAATGTGGTAAATGTGAAACGCTGCCGTTAACATTCTTCAATTTTAAGCCATACATTACTGCTGAAGTCGAAATAAAAGACCATTATGTGCCTGTAAAACTGTTGATTGATTCTGGCGGGAGTGATGCGCTTTGGCTGTTCGATGATAAGAGTTTGGGGATTCATTTGTACGATGCTCCGTATTTTACGGATTTCTTAGGATTAGGTTTGAGCGGAAGCGTCTACGGAAACCGCTCAAAACTTAAGTCATTTAGATTGAAATCCTTTGAACTTCATAATATCAACGTTGCATATCCAGATTCGACTTCAATTAGCGAAGCGAGAAAATTTTCGGAAAGAA
This sequence comes from Flavobacteriaceae bacterium MAR_2010_188, assembly GCA_900104375.1. Lineage (NCBI taxonomy): Bacteria > Pseudomonadati > Bacteroidota > Flavobacteriia > Flavobacteriales > Flavobacteriaceae > Flavobacteriaceae bacterium MAR_2010_188. The sequence goes on along the minus strand of LT629302.1, from coordinate 2,214,696 downwards.
ACGGAAGCATAGCGGGAGAACTACTTAAGCGGTTTAACATGATTATTGACTATCCATCTTCTAAGATTACACTACAAAAGAACTCGCTATTCAAAAAACCATTTTTATATAATAAATCAGGCCTAGTTCTTCAACAAGATGGGATAAGGATTGTAAAAGTGCAGAATATTCAGAATTTATTTCCAAGTGCCATTGGTAGGCAAAATAATGCTGACGATGCTAATAGTATCATAGAAATTGTAAAATCTTACACTTTAGCCGTAAGACCTGCAATCGTGATTGCAGAAATTAGAAAAGAATCTGCTGCCCAGAAATCGGGACTTAAAGTAGGAGATATTGTAATTAGAGTAAATGGGGACGACACTAGTAAATATCAGTTGCAAGAGGTTATTTCAAACTTTTTTGACGATGATGGCAAACTCATAACCATAGATGTGGATAGGAATGGTATACTAATGCGTTTCAAGTTTAGATTAGAAAATGTACTAAAACAAAAAGACCTTCAAAATTGAAGGCCTTTTAGTAAGTTTTTTTTCTGAATCTTAGTTCTGATCCATTACGCTTTTGTCCTTGTTGTCCAAAACGCTTTTGTCGTTAGGCTCTACAACCATACCTTTGATTTTTAATGCAACGGTAGGATGATCAGCAGCGTTAGATAATACAGTGATAGTTTTTCTGATTGGATTCACTCTCTGAGTATCATACTTTACTTCGATTACTCCAGTTTCGCCAGGAAGAATTGGTCCTTCTGGTTTTTTTGGAACTGTACATCCGCAAGTAGACTTAACGCTAGAGATAATTAAAGGGGCATCTCCAGTATTTGTAAATTCAAATGAACGAACACCATCAGCACCTTTTTCGATTGTGCCGTAATCAATCGTATCTGATTTAAATTCAATTTTAGCAGCCTTTTCTTGAGCAAAAACTCCTAGAGATAAGACCCCAACAAATAACAGTAGTACAAATTTTTTCATCACTTTATATTTAAATTGATTGTTTCAAAGCTACTTACTTTTTCAATCTTCGCAAAATTAATTAGATATATGGTGCTTTTATTAACATTAGCAACACAATACAAACTCAATAATTTTTAGAAAATATAATATTAAGTACTTTTGTATTCATACTTACAAAAACAATACCAAAACATGAATTTGCCAACTAAATATGTTGCTTCAAAAGTAGAAAATAAATGGTATAGCTACTGGATGGAAAATGGTTATTTCCATTCAGAACCAGATGAGAGAGAGCCATATACAATTGTTATTCCACCTCCAAATGTGACTGGAGTTTTGCACATGGGTCATATGTTGAACAACACCTTACAAGATGTATTGATTAGAAAGGCTCGCCTAATGGGTAAAAATGCATGTTGGGTTCCTGGTACAGACCACGCTTCTATTGCTACGGAAGCAAAAGTTGTTGCCAAATTAAGAGAACAAGGCATTAATAAGAACGATTTATCACGTCAGGAGTTTTTAGATCATGCCTGGGAATGGAAAGAAGAATACGGGGGTGTAATCTTGGAGCAATTAAAACAACTAGGATGTTCGTGTGATTGGGATCGCACAAAATTTACCATGGATAAGGAAATGAGCGAATCTGTTATTCAGGTATTTATAGATTTATATAAAAAAGGCTTGATTTATCGTGGTTTTAGAATGGTGAATTGGGATCCGGAAGCTAAGACGACTCTTTCTGATGAAGAAGTAATTCATGTTGAAAGGACCGATAAGCTTTATTACGTTAAATATAAAGTTGAAGGTGAAGAAAATTATGTGACCATTGCCACCACAAGACCTGAAACAATTCTTGGTGATACTGCAGTTTGTGTACATCCCGAAGATGAAAGATTTATAAATCTTATCGGCAAACAAGTGATAGTTCCTGTTTGTGATAGGATTGTACCGATTATCGCGGATGCTTATGTAGATATGGAATTTGGTACCGGCTGTTTAAAAATTACTCCTGCACATGATGTAAACGATTATCAGATTGGAGAACGACATAATCTTGATACCATCGATATTTTAAATGAGGATGGAACTCTTAATGCTTTTGGATTAGAACATCAAGGAAAAGATAGAGTAGTAGCTAGAATGGATATGGCCAAGCAACTAGATTCTATGGGCTTATTGGTGAAAACCGAGGATATTACCCATAAAGTTGGTACCAGCGAACGCACCAAAGCGGTTATAGAACCTCGCTTGTCAGATCAATGGTTTCTTAAAATGGAAGATTTGGTGAAACCGGCGATTGATGCTGTTCTTGAAGATGAAGAGATTAATTTGTATCCAAAGCATTTTCAAAATACCTATCGCCACTGGATGGAGAACATTCGAGATTGGAACATTTCTAGGCAACTTTGGTGGGGCCAACAGATTCCGGCTTATTACTACGGAAATGGAAAAGATGATTTTGTTGTTGCAGAAAATATCGATGAAGCCTTAGAGTTAGCTAAAAAGAAAGCGAATAATGATTCATTTACAAGAGATAATTTATCTCAGGACAAGGACGTCCTAGACACTTGGTTTTCTTCATGGTTATGGCCTATCAGTGTCTTTGATGGAATCAGAAATCCGAACAATAAAGAAATAGAATATTATTATCCGACCAACGATTTAGTTACTGGTCCAGACATCCTGTTTTTTTGGGTAGCCCGGATGATTATCGCCGGATATGAGTATAGAGGTGAAAAACCTTTTACGAACGTTTACTTTACCGGACTTGTAAGAGATAAGCAAAGACGTAAAATGTCCAAGCAGTTAGGCAATTCACCCGATGCTCTTAAATTGATTCAAGAATATGGGGCAGATGGAGTGAGAGTAGGCCTTTTATTAAGTTCTGCCGCGGGGAATGACCTTATGTTCGATGAAGATTTATGCAAGCAAGGAAAGTCTTTTGCCAATAAAATATGGAATGCTTTTAGGCTCATTAAAGGCTGGGAAATCGAAGATATTGATCAACCACATTCATCTAAGATTGCGCTAGAGTGGTTTCAACATAAATTTAATGAAGCTAATGCAACCATAGAAGATCATTACGGCAAATACCGTCTGTCTGATGCAATAATGACTATTTATAAATTGATTTGGGATGATTTCTGTAGCTGGTTGTTAGAGATGATCAAGCCTGAATATCAGATGCCCATAGACGCCGAAACCTTCAAAGGAATTATCGATATTTTTGAAAACAACTTAAAATTACTTCATCCCTTTATGCCATTTCTAACTGAAGAAATTTGGCAACACATTGAAGATAGGTCTAAAGAAGATGCGCTAATGATATCGGAATATCCTAAGGCAGAAAAATTCGATTCGAAAGTTATTGCTGATTTTGAAGTCGTTAAGGATATAATTTCTGGTATTAGAACGATTCGGAAAGAAAAAAACATATCATTTAAGGATGGCATAAATCTTTCCATAATTAACAACGACAATTTTACTAAAGACTATGATTCCTTGATTATGAAAATGGGAAACATAGACTCGATTGACTATGTTAATCAATCTGTGGATGGCTCAATTTCTTTCAGATTAAATTCTAATGAATACTTTATCCCGATACTCGGAACTATTGATATTGAAGATGAAGTAAATAAGCTAAAAGAAGAATTAGATTATACCAAAGGATTTTTGAATTCTGTTCGCAAAAAACTCACTAATGAAAGATTTGTTAGCAATGCTCCCGATGCAGTAGTTGCCAGTGAAAAGAAAAAAGAAGCCGATGCGGTTGCTAAGATTGAAACAATTGAAGCAAGCATCAAGAATTTTCAGTAACTGAATGGTTTTACCACTCGTTTATTTTGTTAGAATCTAGCTTAACGAAGATAAATAGTAGAATTGTAAAACCCCAAAGGCTGGACCCCCCATAGCTAAAGAATGGTAGTGGAATCCCAATGGTCGGGATCAGGCCCATTACCATTCCTATATTGATCATAAAGTGAATGAATAAGATTGATGCAACGCAGTAGCCATAGACTCTACTAAATTGATTCTTTTGGGATTCTGCAAGGATAATAACTCGCACCAATAAACCTGCAAAAAGGATTACGACTAGCGCACTCCCGAGAAACCCCCATTCTTCACCTACGGTACTAAAGATATAATCTGTATGTTGTTCTGGTACAAATTTACCTGTGGTACGCGTTCCTTCTAAAAATCCTTTTCCTGTAAGTCCTCCTGAGCTTATGGCTTTTTCAGATTCATTTAAATTATAAAGTATGGTCTGTTTCATTCTTCTCAACTTTTCAGGGTCTTTTTCCAACCGTAACCAAAGACTTATCCTGTCCTGTTGATGAGGTTTTAGGATGCTCTCATAGAAAAACTTCACCCCAAAAGAAAACATGAAGCATACCACAAAAACCGTAATCATTTGAAATATTGGTGGTCTTCGATTCTTCTTCAAAAAGACAAATGATAATATAAGAACAGCGCAAATCAGCAGTGTAAAAAGAACTCCGATTTTTAGAGTTAGAATCCCCAATATGATGATGGCTATCGCTAAAATTAAATATACTTGTTGCAGTCCTTCACGATAAAAAACGAAGAAAAAAGATGCGTAAACGATTGTACTTCCTGCATCATTTTGAAGAAGAATTAATAAGGCCGGTATAAAAATAATCAAGACCGTTTTTAATTGATCTTGAATGGTTTCAATCTGGGTTTGAAGGTCGCTAATATATTTAGCAACCGCCAGGGAGGTGGCGAATTTAGCGAATTCACTGGGCTGCAAAGTCATACCGCCGATACCGTACCAAGAAGTCGCTCCGTTAATGGTTTTACCAAAAATGAAGAGTCCAACTAACGACAGTATTGAAATGAGGTAAATTAAGCTCGAAAACCTCTCGTAAAATTTAGCTTCTATCGATAATACAATAACAATTAAAACAAGGGTGAGCCCAATAAAGATAAGTTGGCTTCCGTAAGGTTGGCTCATGTCAAAATAACTTTCAACTTCACCGGTGTGGGAAGCAGACATGATATTTAACCATCCGAAACCTACCAAAAGAAGATATAATACAATAGTAATCCAATCGAAATTTAGAGCTCTATTTCCTTCTCTAAGCATCGCCAAAAGGATTTTCTGATTTACAAGTCAATTGGATCGGCTTCAGGGTATTTAATTTCTGTTTTGTCTATAGTCTGTAATCCGGATTCTCCGTTTATTCCAAATGGTTTACCAGAGTATGGTTTTGCGTATTCATGCTCTAGACTATGTACAAGGACCCAATCTTCCATATTTTTCATGGTAACATGACCCTTAATGTATTTTTCTATCATTAAACTGGCAATTCTTCCAGCGAACCGACCTCCCCAATAGCCATTTTCAACAAATACTGCCAAGGCTATTTTAGGATTATCCTTCGGCGCAAAAGCAACGAAAATAGAATGATCTGTAAGTTGGGTCTTTACGCTATCAATTTTTATGAAATTTTCTGCGGTACCTGTCTTTCCACAGATTTCTATCCCTGGAATTTGTAGATGCGCGGCCGTCCCCTTGTTATAAACATCATACATTCCCTGAACGATAGGATCAAAATGGCGCTTCTCGATGGTAGTCATATTTTTCTCCAAGAACGAAGGATTAATTGTGCCGTCTTCAATTTCTTTAATAATATGAGGTGTATAATAATACCCGCGATTTGCAATTGCCGCTACCATATTCGCAAGTTGGATTGGAGTCGCTTCAACTTCACCTTGACCTATCGCATTAGAAACTACATAGGTAGATGCCCATCGATTTTCTCCATAAGCTCTGTCATAGTAACTGCCTGAAGGTATTCTTCCCATTCTTCCGACCACCAAATCATTATTAAGGAATCTTCCTAGTCCAAAACTTTTTACGTGATTGCTCCACATATCCATTCCTTTGGAAGGGTCATCGTATTTTTCTATAATCCTACGGTAGACATTCACAAAATAAGCATTGCAAGATTCATAAATACCGTTGTTCATGGATACGGGGCTATGATGGCTGTGGCAACCCGTGAGTCTTCTAGAACCGTAATAATATCCCATTCTACAGGCAAAATTTTCTTCTGTTGTAATCACATTCTCTTGGAGCGCAATCAAGGCATTCATCACCTTAAAAGGAGAGCCCGGAGGATACTGTGCTTGTATACTTCTATCGTAAAGTGGTTTTGCAATTGAGTCGCGAAACAATTTTGTGAAATTTTTAGAGCGATCCCTACCTACCAAACTATTAGGATCATAGGTTGGTGCCGAAACCATTGCCAGGATTTCTCCAGAATCTGGTTCTAAAGCTATAATCCCACCGCGTTTATTTTGCATCAAGATTTCGCCATATGCTTGCAAGTCTGCATCGATGGTAATTCGGATATCCTTACCAGGTTGGGGTAAAGTATCATAAACACCGTCCTTGTAAGGACCGATATCACGGTTAAAGCGGTCTTTCTGGATGAATTTAATTCCTTTTACACCTCTTAGAACATCTTCATAGGAAACCTCCACGCCTTGTTTCCCAATTAAATCACCCATATTGTAATAGGGATTTTCGTCTAAGGTTCTTTGTCCAACTTCACCGATATCTCCTAAAACATTCGCCCCAATTGTGGTTTGGTATTTTCTTAATGAACGTTTTTGTATGTAGAATCCTTTGTATTTACGCATTCTCTCTTGAAGTACGGCATAATCCTCTTTTGAAAGCTGAGGCACAAAAACAGATGGTAATCGAGGTGAATACGTATAAGCCTTTTGATATTTTTCCTTGAAGACATCTTTTTCAATCTTCAATAAGTTGCAAAATTCTAGAGTATCTAATTTTTCAACCTCTCGTGGAATGACCATCACATCGTAGGAAGGTTGATTAGCAACTAAAAGTTTATTGTGACGGTCATAGACATACCCTCTTTTAGGATAATCGTAAACTTTACGGATGGCGTTGTCTTCAAAAAGACTATAAGTGCTATGATCAAAAACCTGCAAATAAAAGAGCCTTCCTATAAAAACGGTAGATACAAATAGAATGGTACTCAAAAGTAAAAGTTTTCTCATCGCTCTTTTTTATTGAACAAAACAGTCGTGAATAGACACAGAATTAAAGTAAATATACTGCTGAATAACGTTTTCTTTAATATCAATAGTATCTCAGAAAAGTTAAAAACTTCTAAGCTGAATAACACAAAATGATGCACTATAATTAATATAGCAAAGTATATCATTCTGTTGCCGATTTCGGTATTATTGAACTTTAAGGTCTGATATTCGTACACCATGCCGAATGAAAATTTTAATATAATCGGTCTCATAAATGCTATGAATACGCTCGCCCCTGCATTTACCCCACCTGAATCCGAAAATATATCTACCGCTAGGCCAATCAAGAAACTTAAGGTTAAAAAAAAAGTCCTATTATTTTTTATAGGGTAAAGAAGTATAAAGAGAACGTATAAATATGGGTTGACAAAACCGGCAAAGTTAATGTTATTCAACACCAATACCTGCACTAGAACTAATCCAATGAATTGAAAAAAAATGTTGATATTGGCATTATTCATTCACAGGAATTTGCAACGATTTTATTTCTTCGGAATCAAGATTTTCAATAACATAAATATGACCTAGATTGGTCATATCATTAAAAAGTTTCACGTTAATTGTATAAGTATCTCCCCCAACATCAAGTTTAAAATCTTCTATAACGCCAATTGGCACACCTTTCGGAAATATAGTTGACTGTCCGCCGGTAGTAATTGAATCACCCTTACTGAGTTCTGCAAACTTTGAAATATCTATGAGTTGAACAATGTACGGCGAATCACCGTTCCAAACTAGAGAACCAATATGGTCGGTTTTAGTTAGTTGTGCATTTACTCGGCTTTTAGAATTCAGAATAGAAATAACTGAAGCATAGTTGCTCGAAACGTTTTCGATTATTCCGACGATTCCATGGGAAGTTATAACTGCAAAATCTTGTTCTATACCATCATTTTTCCCTTTGTTAATGGTGATATAGTTGTTACTTGTTGAATAACTATTCTTGTAAACGTGTGCAGAAATAAATCGATATTGTTTGTTTATGATGTTAGAATCTAATGCAATACTATCTTTTTCATATTTCTCGGTGTTATACAGTAATGATTTTAAACGTTCATTTTCCTTCTGTAAAATGAGATTTTCATCTTTAAGATTAAAATAGGAAGTAACACCATTTGCAGTCTCATAGACGCCACCGGTAAGGAAATTTGCGGAGTTTATAAATTTGCTTCTATGAAAAGAGTGGGACTGTATTGTTAGCGCCAACGATATACCAAAGAGCAAGAGGAACAATAGGGCAGTTTTGTTCCTTATGACAAAATTGATGATTTGTTGCATTTAGCTGAATTATTTAATCAGTACACTTTTGTATTTAGCTAAGTTTTTAAGTGTGATGCCAGTACCTCTTACGACCGCTCGTAACGGGTCTTCAGCGATATAGACAGGCAAGTCTGTTTTTTGAGAAAGACGTTTGTCTAAGCCTCTAAGCATTGATCCGCCACCTGCAAGATAAATACCTGTATTATAAATATCAGCGGCAAGTTCTGGTGGGGTTTGAGATAGCGTTTCCATTACAGAATCTTCAATCCTTAAAATGGATTTATCTAAGGCCTTGGCAATTTCACGTGAAGAAATCTGCACTTGTTTAGGTTTACCGGTAAGTAAATCTCTTCCCTGTACGCTCATATCTTCCGGAGGCAGTTCCAAATCTTCTGTAGCTGCACCAATCTGAATCTTTATTTTTTCTGCTGTTCTGTCCCCGATATATAAGTTATGCTGGGTACGCATATAATATATAATATCGTTGGTAAAAACGTCTCCCGCAACCTTAACCGATTTGTCACAGACGATTCCGCCTAGAGCGATTACCGCAATTTCGGTAGTTCCTCCACCGATATCAACAATCATATTTCCTTTTGGTTGCATGATATCTATGCCGATACCGATCGCTGCCGCCATCGGTTCATGTATCAAATAAACTTCTTTACCATTTACCCGTTCACACGATTCTTTTACCGCCCGCATTTCTACTTCGGTAATCCCAGAAGGAATACAAACGACCATTCTCAGGGCAGGGGTGAATAATTTTTTCTTTAGAGCAGGAATGTTTTTAATAAACATACTGATCATTTGCTCGGAAGCATCGAAATCTGCAATTACACCATCTTTTAAAGGGCGTATCGTCTTTATGTTTTCGTGTGTTTTACCTTGCATGAGACTAGCCTCCTTGCCAACGGCAATGATTTTATTGCTAATTCTGTCTCTGGCAACTATTGAAGGACTGTCTACTACAACCTTGTCATTATGAATGATCAATGTATTTGCAGTACCCAGGTCTATGGCTATTTCTTCAGTTAAGAAATCAAAAAATCCCATATGCTATTAATAAATTATGTGGGTTTAAATGTTTAAAATCTTCGATAAGATGTAAATGTAACAAAAGTTAATAAATATCCTCTATTAATTTTTCTACTATTAAATTGAAATTCTCCCTGACAATAGGGCAACAATTTATGTACGATCAACTTTAGGTTTTAGACTATTTTATCAATGTTTAAAATGTCGGGTTCCTGTAAATACCATCGAAATATCGTTGGCATCACAATAATCGACACTTAACTGATCTTTAATAGAACCTCCAGGTTGAATCACTGCCGTAATCCCTACATTATCTGCAATCTCCACACAGTCAGGAAACGGGAAAAAAGCATCACTTGCCATCACTGCACCTTTTAAATCAAAATTGAAGGATTTGGCTTTGTGGATGGCTTGGTTTAAAGCATCGACCCTGCTTGTTTGTCCAGTTCCACTTGCAAATAACTGTCCGTCCTTGGCCAAGACGATAGTGTTGGATTTGGTGTTTTTACATATTTTTGAAGCGAAGATTAAATCCTTTAATTCCTTTTCGGTAGGACTTGTTCTCGTTCTTACTTCCAAATCTTCAAGTTTATCGGTTTTAGAATCTTTTTCTTGAACCAAGATTCCGTTTAAACAAGTTCTGACAATTTTGGATGGTAATTCTACATCTTTCAGAATTAATATAATTCTATTCTTTTTGCTCTTTAAGATTTCCAAAGCTTCATCAGAAAAGCTAGGAGCGATAACTACTTCACAAAAAAGTGAATTTATCTCGTTGGCGGTTGCTTCATCAATCTCAACATTAGAAATTAAAATCCCGCCAAATGCCGAAACTGGATCACCTGCCAAAGCATCTACATAGGCGTTATGAATTTTGCTTCTCGTAGCGATGCCACAAGCGTTATTATGCTTTAAGATAGCAAAGGTCGGTTCGTCATTTTTAAACTCGTTAATCAGGTTAACCGCCGCATCGACATCCAATAGGTTGTTGTAGCTTAATTCCTTGCCGTGTAATTTGTTAAAGATTGAATCAAAATCACCAAAGAAAAATCCTTTTTGATGTGGATTTTCTCCATATCTAAGCACTTTACCTTTTGTTTCGCTAATTTTTAGAACAGACATCTCTTCATCCTCATTAAAATAATTGAAAATTGCTGAGTCGTAATGGGAAGAAATATTGAAAGACTTTGCCGCAAATTGCTTGCGTTGGTCTAAAGTAGTTTTTCCGCTGTCTTCATTCAGTATTTCCAAAAATTCTGAATAATCTTCCATTGAAGAAACGCAAAACACATCATTGTAATTTTTGGCTGCGGCACGGATTAGTGAAATTCCGCCTATATCTATTTTTTCTATAATATTTTCATGAGAATCTCCGGAGGCCACGGTATCTTCAAACGGATAAAGATCCACAATCACTAAATCGATTTGAGGAATTTCAAAATCCGTAAGTTCTGCAATATCCGATTCGTTGTTCTGTCTGTTTAAAATTCCCCCAAAAACTTTAGGATGTAAGGTCTTAACACGACCACCCAAGATAGAGGGGTAGCTGGTTACATCTTCAACCGCAACGACGTCTAAACCCAAGTTTTTTATAAATGTTTCAGTGCCGCCAGTCGAGTAGATTGTGACATTTAATTCATTTAATTTTTTAACGATGGGTTCTAATCCGTCCTTGCTATATACGGAGATAAGCGCCGAACGAATTTGCTTTTTGTTTTCCATTTTTCGATACAGTTTTTGGTTTGGAAGGAGAATCAATTCCTGCAAAAGTACATATATAAAAATCCAATAATCGGTAGTTTACTTATATAATTTTTGATTTTTTGTAACAAATAAATGTTCTAAACGTCCTATCTTTAATTCTCCTACAAATGGCGGGTATTTATGCTGGTATACTTAAGGTTATTCAAAGAAAGTTTTGCATTTGCGTTGAATGCTTTAAGAAATAATAAGCTTAGAACATTTCTATCCTTGCTCGGTATTACAATCGGGATATTTTCTATCATAGCAATCCTTGCTGCGGTAGATTCCCTCGAAAGAAATATTGCCGATCAATTATCTGGTCTAGATAGCAATACCATGTACGTTTCTAATTTTTCTTTTGGTCCTACCGATGTTCCTAAATGGAAACGAGAGAACTTTCCCAGAGTAAACTACGATGATTATGAATTCGTAAGAAGATCAGTTCCAGATATAAACTCAGCCGCATTTGCGGTGATGTTTGCGTCCCCTGAAAATATAAAGTATGAAGATGTTACGTTGACCAACGTAAATGTTCAGCCGGTTTCTAATGAAATCAGTGAAATAGACGACCTTAAATTAGCGAATGGTAGATTTTACAATGAATCTGAATCAAATTCCGGTGCTCCCGTAATTGTTTTGGGACATTCCATAGCCGAGAATCTTTTTAAATCTTTAGACCCAATTGGTAAACAGATTAGGGTTTATGGCAGAAAGGTCACCGTAGTAGGTGTCCTGGAAAAATTTGGGGTCAATCTTGGAGACAGCCCTGACGAAAAGGCTTGGGTTCCGGTTAATTTCTATAGAGGTTTTAATAATGGTGGTGTAGATGGATTGATGGGTGCAATAGTTCTTAAACCTAATAGTGATGCCGATATTGGAGCGTTTGAAGAAGTCTTAACTCAAAAACTTCGTGCGCATAGAGCATTGAAGCCTGAAGAAATAGACAATTTTTTTATCAGTAAGATTTCTGGGATGAAAGATGCTATCGCCGGAATTTTTACTACAATGAATCTAGTGGGCTGGGTGATAAGCGGATTTTCGCTCCTCGTTGGTGGATTTGGAATCGCCAATATTATGTTTGTGAGTGTAAAGGAAAGAACAAACCTAATCGGAATACAAAAATCTTTAGGAGCAAAAAACAGATTTATCTTGTTTCAATTTTTGTTTGAAGCCGTTATTTTAGCTTTGGTAGGAGGGATTATCGGATTAATCTTGGTTTGGCTAATAACCATTGTCGCGTCACAATTCACGGGGGACTTTAAATTTGTGCTTTCCTTTGGTAATATGTTTTTAGGTTTTATGCTTTCAACCTTTATTGGTTTGATATCTGGTGTTCTTCCAGCGCTGTCAGCTTCTAAATTAGACCCTGTTGAAGCTATAAGAACAGGAATGTAATTGACAAGAAAATCCTAATAAAGCTCTGCAACTTTTCCACATACGAATTCTAAGAATCGCTCATCTTTGGCAGTAAACGGATCAATTGTTTCCGAATCGATATCAATTTGACCAATATTTTCTCCATTTACAAAAATCGGAACCACGATTTCTGATTTAACAGATATACTACAGGCGATGTAATTATCTTGGGCCTGGACGTCTGGAACAACAAAATTCTTATTGCTTACTGCCACTTGCCCACAGATGCCTTTCCCGAAAGGTATAACCGTATGGTCTGTTTCCGCACCAACGTAAGGACCAAGAATTAGTTCCTCCTTATCCCCATTTCTAAAATAGAATCCTACCCAATTGTAATATGAAACTTCTTTATTTAAGAGGGTGCAAATCTCTTTTAGTTTTGTTTCCTTATTTTTTGAATTATCCTCGGTAATGTTTGATACTTTTGATTCTAAATCTGAAAGTTCCATTTTTATTAGATATTAATTTTGGTAAAAATATTTTAAAATGCTGTATTTTGAACTTCGATTCTGTAAATATTAACAAGGAACATAAGCATTTGGGTCAACTCAAGATTCTTTTTATTAAATACCGGTCTGTAATTCGCTTTATGGTGGTTTTTCTATCGGTTTATTTAGCACTTTCCTTAACCTATAAGTTATACTTGGATTATTCTAAGAATACCGAGCCTTATCCAGATTATATTACAAATTTAGTTGCAAATCAGAGCAGATATATTTTTGATGCACTCGATTATCGGGCTGACGTAATTAATCATCCAGATGAGCCTTCGTTAAAGCTGATCCTTAACGGAAAATTTGTTGCTAGAGTGGTAGAAGGCTGTAATTCTGTGAGTGTTATTATCTTATTTATTTCCTTCGTTATCGCTTTTTCTGACAAATTCAGGTCTACTTTATTTTTTATTATCGCAGGTAGCACGCTCTTATATTCTGTAAATCTTATCAGAATCGTGGTACTTTCTATCGGGCTATATTATTATCCTTGGAGAAGGGATATTTTGCACACGGTAATATTCCCGCTGATTATTTATGGAATGGTGTTTCTTCTCTGGATGCTTTGGATCAATCATTTTGCTTCAAACTCTAAGAAATGATTCAAAATCCTTTTAGAATAGTGGTAATAATGATGTTGTTCGGAGCCCTTGTGCTTATCAGGGTTTTTGAAAATGAACTCTTTTACGATCCGTATCTTTTATTTTTCCAGAGTGATTATCTGCATTTTGATTTCCCGAGAAGGGAAGTTTTTGCCTTGACAGTTTCAACTTCAATCAGATATTTGTGTAATTCAGCTTTGTCCCTAGTTATTCTCTATCTCTTTTATCATGATGGCTCAATCGTTAAATTTTCTGCCATTATCTACGGAATTGCATATGTAGTACTGATTTCTATCTTCTTATATTTTGTGATTAATCCGAGGATGGAAGACTACTATTTCTTTTTCAACTTTAGAAGATTCTTGATTCAACCAATTTTACTCCTCTTCTTACTTCCAGCGTTTTTCTATTATAAGATTCAGAATAAAACAGATTCGTAAATAACAAGATTTATTCAAACCCACATTATTAGAAATAAAAAACGCCTCTTCATTAAGAGGCGTTTTAATTTTAGAGATCTAAATATCTTACATCATTCCTGGCATACCTCCGCCCATTCCGGACATTCCACCGCCAGCAGATTCTTCCTTAATATCGAACAATGCACACTCGGTAGTTAAAATCATACCAGCAACAGACGCAGCATTTTCTAATGCGATTCTGGTCACTTTGGTGGGGTCAATAATCCCAGCTTTTAGCATGCTCACATATTGGCCAGATTTCGCATCGTAACCGAAGTCATTCTTGCCTTCCATTACCTTATTGATTACAACAGAACCTTCTCCACCTGCATTTTCAACAATGGTTCTGAGAGGTGATTCAATTGCTTTATTCACGATCTGAACACCGGTAGCTTCGTCTGCATTTTCTGTGCTTATCTTTTCTAAGGCTTTTTTAGCTCTTACAAAAGCAACACCACCACCAGCAACAATACCTTCTTCAACTGCTGCTCTAGTTGCATGAAGTGCATCATCTACACGGTCTTTTTTCTCTTTCATTTCAACTTCACTTGCTGCACCAACGTAAAGAACTGCAACACCACCAGCCAATTTGGCTAGGCGCTCTTGTAATTTTTCTTTATCGTAGTCCGATGTAGTAGTTTCAATTTGAGATTTTATCTGTCCAACTCTTGCTTTAATCGCTTTTGCATCACCAGCTCCATTTACAATTGTAGTGTTGTCCTTATCGATAGTGATAGTTTCTGCAGTACCAAGCATGCTTAGATCCGCGTTCTCTAATGAGAATCCACGTTCTTCAGAAATAACAGTACCACCAGTTAAGATTGCGATATCTTCTAACATTGCTTTACGTCTATCTCCAAATCCTGGAGCTTTAACTGCAGCAATTTTTAATCCACCTCTTAGTTTGTTAACTACCAATGTAGCTAAAGCTTGTCCTTCAACATCTTCAGCAATAATCAATAATGGTCTACCAGATTGAGCAACTGGTTCAAGTATTGGTAAAATCTCTTGTAGATTAGAAATCTTCTTATCGAATAAAAGAACATAAGGATTTTCTAAATCGGCAACCATCTTATCTGCATCAGTCACGAAATAAGGAGAAAGATAACCTCTGTCAAACTGCATTCCTTCAACAACATCTACATAAGTATCTGTTCCTTTAGCTTCTTCAACAGTAATAACACCTTCTTTACCTACTTTACCAAATGCTTTGGCAATCAAGTCTCCGATTGTTTCGTCATTATTAGCAGAAATAGAAGCAACTTGCTTTATTTTCTCTGAAGAATTACCTACTTCTTTAGATTGTTTTTCCAAATCCTTAACAATCGCTTCTACAGCTTTGTCAATTCCTCTTTTAAGATCCATTGGGTTTGCACCTGCAGCTACATTCTTAAGGCCTTCTTTTACGATTGCCTGAGCCAAAACAGTTGCGGTTGTAGTACCATCACCTGCTAAGTCATTGGTTTTAGAAGCAACTTCCTTAACCATCTGAGCGCCCATATTTTCCATAGGGTCTTCTAACTCTATTTCTTTTGCAACAGTAACACCATCTTTAGTCACTTGAGGAGCCCCAAATGATTTGCTGATGATTACATTTCTACCTTTTGGTCCTAATGTTACTTTAACTGCGTTTGCCAACGCATCAACGCCACGTTTAATCCCGTCTCTCGCGTCAATATCAAATTTTATGTCTTTTGCCATTTTTATATTGGTTTTTCAATCTTAAACAATGTTTAAG
This sequence comes from Flavobacteriaceae bacterium MAR_2010_188, assembly GCA_900104375.1. Classification (NCBI taxonomy): domain Bacteria; kingdom Pseudomonadati; phylum Bacteroidota; class Flavobacteriia; order Flavobacteriales; family Flavobacteriaceae; species Flavobacteriaceae bacterium MAR_2010_188. The sequence continues at coordinate 2,198,889 of LT629302.1, read as the reverse complement.
AAATCGTAATTATTAAATGTTTTATATGAATGCAATCTGCGAACGCAGATTGATGAATTTAGATGATTGCAAGAATGTCGCTCTCTCTCATCATTAAGTAATCCTTACCTTCTAATTTAAGTTCTGTTCCACTGTATTTTCCATAAAGCACAGTGTCACCAACTTTAACGGTAATAGGTTGTTTCTTAGTTCCCTTGCCAGTTGCAACGACTTTGCCTTTTTGTGGTTTTTCTTTGGCGTTATCTGGAATTATAATCCCAGCAGCTGTTTTTGTCTCAGCTTCCGTTGGTTCAACTAGAACCCTATCTGCTAAAGGTTTAATGTTTAATGCCATTGTAATTTATTTTTTATTAATTAAAGATTGATTTTTATTGAATTGAAGAATTGCGAAAAATATGCCAATACGATGCGACTGACAAACTTGCAGAAATAAGTGCTATGTTATGTCAATAAATGATTTTATTAGGATCCTTAACGATGGTAATCGCATTTAATGGCATAAAAAAATGCCAGCGATTGCTGACATTAATTCTATATATTAGGTTGAAGTCTTAATTAAGACTATCTCCTGCTGGCTCGGTTTGCTGAGATGCGGCAGGTGCCGGAGTCGATAACGGAACTTCAGTCTGTTGAGTTTGAGTTCTTGCATCACTATCCAATGCTTTAGATTCTATATTGCCACCAACATTTGGTATCGCCAAATTAGAAGCAAGGATTAGTGCAAGTAGTAAGGTAGCTAATGCCCAAGTACTCCTATCTAAAAAGTCTGTAGTTTTTTTAACCCCACCAAGTTGTTGTGTGCCACCACCTCCGAATGATGAGGAAAGTCCTCCTCCTTTTGGATTCTGGACCATAATCACAATTACCAGCAAAAATGATACTAGTATTATAAGAACTAAAAATATGGTAAACGTATTCATTATTTTGTCGTATTATTTTCTTGTAATTCCTTTACAGCTTGAATTTGGTCTGCAAAGAAACTACTTTTTTCTGGATATTTCAAACTTAAAATCTTATAAGATTGAATCGCTTTTTCGTAATTTTTTTGCTCCAAATAGATGCGGGCCAAGGTTTCTGTCATTAAGCCTTCATGATTTATTTCATTCCTGTACAACAAAGGTTTGGGCGTATATTCCTTAGAAGGAAGTATTTTGGGATTCTTATCCAAAAACTTATCGATGATGGCTCGCTTTTCAGTTTTATTTTCTTCTTGTTCCTGTTCCTCTTTTGATGGTAAAACAACTTCAGCCGACTTAATTTCATTGTTTGTCTCTACATCTCTATCAATTGGTTTGGCCTTGGTAAGGTTTAGCCATTCTGCGAAAGAACGTACTTCGTCCTTTTTAAATTCTAGGGGCTTACCAATTTCTAGGATTTCTTCAGCAGTATTTTTAGTAGATGTGACTTCGTCTGTCACGATTGTTTTTTCTGATTCTGAAACAACATCTTGCTCAGCTTCATTTTCTTGCGTAGAATCTTCTTCAGCAAAATTTGCTACTTTTTGAATATCGATTTTTTCCTTAAATAAATCCGGATCCAAAACACCATCCGTTTCTTCTATACTTTGTTTCAAGGCATCGTCGATAGTGACGCTTCTATTCACCGAAATATCTTCAACATCTTCAACAACCATAGATTTTAGCTGTTCAGAATTCGATTGAATGGATTTTGAGATTTCATTCTGGTTAAATTCCTCCGAAACTATAAAATCAAATAAAATACTTCTATCGGTCGTATATGCTGCAGTAGATTTTAACTGATGATTGTAGGTAGAGCTTTCGCTATTTTTTAGACTTTTTAAGTATAAAGCCCGCGCGGATTGAAAATATGGGAATTCCTTTATGATTTCGGAAATTGACCTTGCACTCTCAGCATTAACTACTTGAGGGTTTTGTAAAAGTTTTAAAAAGTCCTGTGACTTGATCATAATCGCAAGATAAGGTTTTTACCACTTCGCTAAGGTAGCATTGAAAATATCCTGAGTTATACGCTGAAAAATTTCTTCGATTGCAGTTGCTTTTTGGGCACCGACCAAGTTAACCGATCCCGGATAATCGTAGAAAAAAGAGAAACTTTGTTCAAACTCTTCTTCGGGTTTGGTTTTATCATAAAATCGAACCCGTACGCCAATGGTAAGTCTATTCTGCGCCGCCGTGCTATTAGACTGCGCGGTGGTCGGTGATATCCTATATTCGGTTATTTCACCTTCGTAAACCAAGTCGCCAGAAGTGTTGGTGATACTTAAATTGGTTTGGTTAAGAATAAGGTCTTGGAGAGCCAGGGTAAATTGTCGATCTAAACCAGGCTCTACAAGTAATGCATTATTTTGAAAATTATTGACCTGAAAGTTTTCGATATCCGGAGAAATTGAGATTCCAGAAAAAGAATAATTACCACAACTTATAACGCTGAGCATAAAACCGAGAAGCATAAACTGTTTTATAAGAGCTCTATTTATTTTGAAGAATATTTTCATCGCAATCCTTTTTAATAGGAATTTGGGGCTTTCATAGTTATAAAAGCATAAATATATCCCGAATTATCTGCGAATTCAAATTGAAGATGAAGCAATCTATAGCCTTGATAGTGTTTTTCATTTATCAAATCTTCTGCTTCTTCCCTAAGTTTTTCCGTGCTCTCCCGACTGAATGTTACTTTAATTCTAAATATTTCTACTGCCTTCATTTATTATAGATCGTATTGTTTTATTTTTCTATAAAGAGTTCTCTCGCTTATCCCTAATTCTGCGGCGGCAAGTTTTCTTTTTCCTTTATGGCGCTCCAAGGATTTTTTGATCAATTCTAATTCCTTGTCCTGTAAAGAAAGGGTTTCTTCTTCTTCTATTTCTTCAGCAAAATGGTATTTATCGTGTATAGAACTTGAGTTATGGCTGCTGTCGGATGTTTTTTCTGGGATTGAAAGTACTTCCATATCTTCATCCGCATTTTCGTACTCTCCATCTTCGCTTCCGTAAATCTTATTGATCAGACCTTCGTTATCTTTTTGAACTTCCTTACCATTTCCATTCTTCATCAACTCTAAAGTCAGCTTTTTAAGATCATTTAGATCAGCCTTCATATCAAAAAGTACCTTATATAGGATTTCGCGTTCGCTACTAAAATCACTTTCGGCCCGAGAATTTTTAATGACTGCGGGTAGACTGTTTCCGCCTTCTGGTAAATATCCTCTTAAAGTAGTGGTGTCTATGGTTCTATTTTGCTCTAAAACCGAAATCTGTTCTGCTACATTCCTAAGTTGACGAATATTTCCGTTCCAACGATGTTTCAACAACATGTTAACCGCTTCATCCGTAAGCTTAATGGTTGGCATTTTATATTTTAGAGCAAAATCGCTGGCGAATTTTCTAAACAAAAGATGAATGTCTTCCTTTCTTTCACGAAGCGGTGGAATATTGATGTCAACCGTACTTAGTCTATAATAAAGGTCTTCCCTAAATTTTTCTTTTTTAATGGCATCGAACATATCCATATTCGTTGCTGCAACGATGCGAACATTTGTTTTTTGAACCTTGCTAGAACCAACTTTTATGAATTCACCGTTTTCTAGAACACGCAATAACCTCACTTGGGTAGTAAGTGGAAGTTCTCCAACTTCATCTAAAAATATGGTACCGCCATCGGCTACTTCAAAATAACCGCTACGAGTTTGGGTGGCACCGGTAAAGGCACCTTTTTCATGACCAAACAATTCACTGTCTATAGTCCCTTCTGGGATTGCTCCACAGTTTACCGCGATGTATTTGCCGTGCTTTCTATGTGAAAGTTGATGAATAATCTTGGGAATACTTTCTTTACCTACGCCGCTTTCACCTGTAACCAAAACCGAAATATCAGTTGGGGAAACCTGGATGGCTTTCTCTACCGCACGGTTAAGTTTAGGATCGTTTCCTATAATCCCGAAACGTTGTTTAATTGCTTGTACTGAATCCATATAGTTTACTGCGATTGCAGGAATCTTTTATTAATTATTGGTTGAAAATCCTAAAGGGCGTCCGATGAGCGTGCCTCCAGTAGATTCGATGATTTCTACATTTACAAAATCGCCCACCTTATAGTTCTCTTTCGGAAAAACGACCACGGTATTGTGTGAATTTTTACCAGACCATTCAAGATCGGATTTTTTCGATTCTCTTTCAATAAGAACTTCCTCTACTTTGCCAATGTGCTGCTTAAATCTAATTCGGCTATGTTTTAATTGTAAATCGATAACTTCTTGAAGCCTTCGCTTTTTCGTTTCCTCTGAAACATCGTCATCTAATTTTCTTTCTGCCAAAGTTCCCGGTCTTTCAGAATAAGAAAACATAAATCCGAAATCATATTTAACGTATTCTAATAAACTCAAGGTGTCTTGATGGTCTTCTTCAGTTTCGGTCGGGAAACCGATAATCATATCCTGACTAATAGCACAGCTAGGAATGATTTCTCTGATGTTATCTATAAGTCTAAAATATTCTTCTCTGGTGTGTTGACGGTTCATCAACTTTAAAATACGGTCGCTTCCGCTTTGCACCGGAAGGTGAACGTGGTTACAGATATTAGAATACTTAGCCATGGTTTTTATAACCTCCATATTCATATCCTGTGGATTATTAGTAGAAAAACGAATTCTCATTTTAGGCTGGGCTTTGGCGCACAATTCTAACAGATTTGAAAAATCTACTGCGGTAGCTTTTTCAAAATCAGTGGCTTTTTCGAAATCCTTTTTCATACCGCCGCCATACCAGAGATAACTATCTACATTCTGTCCCAATAAGATAATTTCCTTAAAACCTTTATCCCATAAATCTTTAACTTCTCCTAAAATGCTCTGTGGATCGCGGCTGCGTTCTCTTCCTCTAGTAAAAGGAACTACACAGAAAGTGCACATGTTATCGCACCCTCTGGTTATAGAAACATAAGCCGAAACGCCGTTAGAGTTAAGTCTAACTGGAGAAATGTCTCCGTAGGTCTCATCTTTGCTCAAGATGACGTTGACAGCATCTCGACCTTCATCGACCTCAGCGATTAGATTAGGTAAATCCTTGTATGCATCGGGACCAACAACTAAGTCGACAATTTTCTCTTCTTCTAAAAATTTACTTTTTAAACGTTCTGCCATACAACCAAGAACTCCAACCTTCATCTTCGGATTTAATCTTTTTACTGCGTTGTATTTTTCTAAACGTTTTCTTACGGTGAGCTCTGCTTTTTCTCGAATAGAACAGGTGTTAACCAAAACTAAGTCGGCTTCCTCGAGTTTGTCGGTGGTATTAAAACCTTCTTTAGCTAATATAGACGCAACAATCTCACTATCGCTAAAGTTCATCTGGCAGCCGTAGCTCTCGATAAACAATTTGCGTGAATTGTCTTTTTTTGGCTCTAAAACCAGGCTTTCCCCTTGTTTCTTTTCGTCTATTACCTTGTGCATTAGAATGTATTGCTTCTATATAATATTAGGAGCGCAAAGATAGTAGAAATTTTAGTTATGTGACGATCTGACAGTGTCTATTAAATTCAACAGAAATAAAATTAACCTTATATTTATTCAACTAACAACTAATCTCCTATGACAGAAACATATATTAAGGAAAGAATAAAATCAGCACCACAACTTGATTTCGGGACGATTTTCAGCGAATCGATAGATCTTTTCAAGAAGAGCATCGTTCATGGATTTGTGATGCAGCTCATTGTAATGATTGCCACAATACCATTTTTTCTGATTTTATATGTGCCTTTAATAGTGAGCATTTCCCAACAATCTGATGTTACCCAAACTACGGGGACTGATTATTCCCAATTCCTTAGCGGCTTTTCAATTTTGTCTTTAGTATTCTTTCTAGTGGGCGTAGTAATTATTGGCACCTTAGTTATGGCAATAAGAGTAGGGTTTATAAGAATGCTTAAGATGATTGATGAAGATGTAGATATTAGCACCAAAGAGTTATTCTACTTTTTTAAGGGGAAATATCTCTTTAAACTCTTCTTGCTTTTGCTCATCACTATTTTAATTGGTAGCATCGCCATGCTATTATTTATTCTTCCCATATTTTATGTGATTGTTCCGATAAGTTTTATGATGGTTGTGTTTGCCTTAAATCCAGAATTCACAACGGGGGAGATAGTTAAGTTCAGTTTCTTATTAGGAAATAAAAAATGGCTGATTTCATTTGGACTGATTATCGTGGCTACTGTCCTATCCTCTTTAATCGGATTTGTACTCTGTGGAATAGGTATTTTGTTCACTGCTCCATTTGTCTATCATCCGGTTTACATTATTTATAAGAAAGTCGTTGGTTTTGAAGAAATTACGAAAAATGACGATTTTCGGAATTCGCTGAAAAAGACTAACTAAAATAAATATTTTTCAAAATCTTAATTCAAGCATTTTGAATACCTCAAACTTTACAGTTTCGAGTTTACAAAAAGTCAATTTATAGGTGTTGATATTTTCTGTTTTTCTGCAAATACCCATCTTTTAAAAACTTAAATAAAAAAATCATATACATTTGTACCCTCAAAAAAACTGTATATGGCGAAGAATTTAGTTATTGTTGAGTCTCCCGCAAAGGCAAAAACCATTGAAAAATTTTTAGGAAAGGATTATAAGGTAGAGTCTAGTTTTGGACATATTGCCGATCTTCCTTCTAAAGAACTTGGGGTAGACGTAAACGGTAATTTTAAACCGAAATACGAAGTATCTGCAGATAAGAAAGCAATCGTAAAAAAACTAAAGGATTTAGCTAAAAAAGCCGATATCATCTGGCTAGCCAGTGATGAGGATCGTGAGGGTGAAGCAATTGCCTGGCATTTGGCCGAAACCCTAAAATTAGATAAGAGCAAGACTAAAAGGATTGTATTTCATGAAATTACCAAATCCGCGATACAGAAAGCAATTGAGAATCCTAGAGGAATTGATTATGACCTTGTAGATGCGCAACAAGCAAGACGAGTTTTAGATAGAATTGTAGGTTACGAGCTTTCTCCTGTTCTATGGAGAAAAGTTAAAGGTGGCCTTTCTGCCGGTAGAGTTCAGTCTGTATCAGTTAGATTAATCGTAGAAAGAGAAAGAGAAATCAATGAATTTGATAGTACTGCGTCTTTTCGAATCGATGCCGAGTTCACCAATGAGGCTGGTCAAGCTTTTAAGGCGAAATTAGCCAGCAATTTTTCAACAAAAGAAGAAGCACAAAAATTCTTAGAGCAAAATCTATCATCTACCTATAAGGTTTCAGAATTAGATAAAAAACCAGCGAAGAAATCGCCCGCACCGCCATTTACTACGTCAACACTTCAGCAGGAAGCTTCAAGAAAATTGTATTATTCTGTTAGTAAGACTATGACCATGGCTCAGAGGTTGTACGAAGAAGGTCATATTACCTATATGAGAACAGATAGTGTTAATTTATCTGATGAAGCGAGAAAGGGCGCCAAGAAAGAAATTGAAAGCGCTTACGGTGATAAATATAGTAAAACAAGAAATTTTAAAGGCAAGAGCAAGGGCGCGCAAGAGGCTCACGAAGCTATACGTCCCACCAATTTTGCGGTACACTCCTTAAATATAGATAGAGACCAAGCAAGATTATATGATCTAATTTGGAAGAGAGCAATCGCTTCTCAAATGAGCGAAGCACAGTTAGAAAGAACCAATGTTAAGATTGGAGCTTCCAATCACAATCAACTTTTCACTGCAAACGGAGAAGTCATCAAATTTGACGGTTTCTTAAAAGTTTATTTTGAAGGCACCGATGATGAAGATGTTGAAAATGAAGGAATGCTTCCAGAAATGAAGGTGAACGAAAAATTATTCAACAATTATATTACCGCTACAGAAAGATATAGTCGTCCACCTTATAGATATACCGAAGCGTCCTTGGTTAAAAAACTTGAAGAACTCGGTATTGGTAGACCTTCTACGTATGCACCGACCATTTCTACCATTCAAAATAGAAATTATGTTGAAAAAGGTAACGTAGATGGTACCGACCGTAATTATGATCAGTTAACCTTAAAAAGCGGAAAGATTGTTGATAAAACGCTAACCGAGAAAGTAGGTTCTGATAAAGGGAAATTGGTTCCGACCGATATTGGGATGATTGTTACGGATTTTCTAGTAACTCATTTCGGAGCGATTCTAGATTATAATTTTACCGCCAAGGTAGAAGAAGATTTTGATAACATCGCAGAAGGCAAGGAAGATTGGCAGAAGATGATGAAGAACTTCTATAAGGATTTTCATCCAAGAGTAGAAGATGTTCAAGAGAATGCCGAAAGAGAATCTGGTGAGAGAATTTTAGGTACAGATCCAAAAACCGGAAGACAGGTTAGTGTAAGATTGGGCAAGTTTGGGCCGATGGTCCAAATTGGTACGGTTGAAGAAGAAGAGAAGCCGCTTTTTGCAAGTCTTTCTCCAGATCAACAGTTAAATACCATAACCTACGAAGAGGCAATGGACCTTTTTCAACTACCTAAAAATTTGGGTACTTATGAAGGAGAAGAAGTTGAGGTAAATAACGGAAGATATGGGCCGTATGTGCGTTGGGGAACAAAATTTATTTCGCTGCCAAAAGGAATGGACCCAGTAGGAGTGGAGATTGACGATGCAATCCCAATTATTTTAGCCCAAAAGAAAGCCGACGCGCCAATTTATACGTATAAAGGAGAACCGGTAACAAAAGGCAAAGGTAGATTTGGTCCATTTATTAAATGGAACGGCATCTTTATTAATGTCAACAAAAAATATGATTGGGATAACCTTAGCGATAATGATGTCATAACTTTGGTCGAAGACAAAATCCAAAAAGAAAAGGATAAACTCATACACCACTGGGAAGAAGAAGGAATAAAGGTAGAGAAGGCCAGATGGGGAAGACACAATATTACCAAGGGGAAGACGAAAGTCGAATTGCCAAAGACGGTAGATGTTACCGATATGACTTTGGAAGAAGCAAAAACTTATATAGATAGTAAAGCTTCGAAAAAGAAAACGACCAAGAAAAAAGCGTCAACAAAAAAGAAAAAGTAAAAAATGTTCAATTTTCTTTCTCCAGTATCTGATGTAGTGCTCGCACACAAGCAGTTACTGCCAGAACAATCCCTAGGAAATAGAATTAAAATCCATTCTGCTCAAGGAGGAATCCCAGAGTTAGACAATGTAAAGATTGCAATATTAGGTGTTTCTGAAAATAGAAACGATGTCGATTATATTGGTGAACCGCCTAATTTTGACTATATTAGAAAAGCATTATATTCCCTTTACCCAGGAAACTGGGATACCTTAATAGCCGATTTAGGCGATATTGCAGAAGGAGACTCCATTGAGGACACCTACTTTGCTCTGCGCACTACACTCACAGTTTTATTAGAAAAGAACATTATACCTATAATATTAGGTGGAAGTCAAGATCTTACATATTGTAACTATCGGGCTTTCGATAATATAGTTCCTATGGTGAATGTAGTAAACGTAGATAGTAGTTTTGATCTTGGGGATTCTTCCACGCCGATCAAGAACGATAGTTATTTAGGGAAAATAATACTGGACCAACCGTATAACCTTTTTAACTATTCAACCATAGGATATCAAACCTATTTCAACTCACAGGAAGAAATAGATTTGATGGAGAAGCTTTATTTTGAAGCCTACCGTTTAGGTGAAATAAATAATTCTATAGAGAAAGTAGAACCCGTGATGAGAGATGGGCACATTGTGAGCATCGATTTAAAAGCTGTCCGTTCATCGGATTTTGGATTTTCACAGGGACATTCGCCAAATGGTTTTGATGGCAAGGAGATATGCACTATATCTAGATATGCCGGTATCAGTAACAAGGTTGCATCTTTTGGGATATATGAATATAAGGCAAAGCCTAAAGATGAAATTACCCCAATGCTAGTAGCGCAGATTTGCTGGTATTTTATTGAAGGTGTGAACTGTAGAGTTAAAGACGATAATTTTCAGGATGAAAATGCTCACCAGAAGTACAATGTTTTAATTGACGACGAAGAGCTAATTTTTTATAAAAGTTTATCCTCTGGAAGGTGGTGGATAGAAATTCCATTTTTGTCTGAACTTAATAATAAATTAAAAAAACACACGTTATTACCATGCATGTATCAGGATTATTTAGAGGCTACAAATGGTAAGGTACCAGAACGTTGGTATAAGGCTTATAAGAAGAATGGGTACTAATTGTCAGTAAACAGTGGATTTTTACGACATTTCATCGATGAAATGCATTTTATTTAGTTGAAATGCAAAAAAATGTCGAAAAAATTTGTTTTAGTAGAAATATATAAATATGTTTACTGCCTTGAATTTAACAACATTACATTTTTGACTAAATTTTATTAACCTCGATTTACTATGAATATGAAGAAGTTTCTTTTATTAACCGCTGTTTTAGCTCTTATAGTTAGCTGTAACTCTGGAGACAGAGGTGAGTTAGTTGGAGTTAAGGGAAATAACTGGCATCCTGAAAAACCTTATGGTATGACACTGGTTCCTGGTGGCGCATTCATAATGGGTAAATCAGATGATGACCTAGCCCAAGTGCAAGATGCACCTACCAAGACCGTAACTGTTAGAGCATTCTATATGGATGAGACGGAAATCACTAACGCTGAGTATCGTCAGTTTGTCTATTGGGTAAGGGATTCGATACTTAGAACCAAGTTAGCAATCTTAGCCGACGAAATTGGGATGACCAAAGACGATGGCGGAGTTGGGGAATATGCATTTAAGGATGCAGATACTGCAAATATGTCTGTATATGAAAAATATATGATAGACAATTATAGTGGCCTTGGACCTACAGGCTACGAAGGCAGAAAGCTCAACAAAGATGTAGATTTAATTTTCGACACTTCTGCTTATCCAGATGAGTATTATGCTGAGGTTATGGATACAATGTATCTTCCTATTGAAGAGTCTTATAATGGCCAAAGAACTTGGGACGTTACTAAGTTCGAGTTTCAATATAAATACATGGACATCCAGAAAGCTGCTAAAGACAGAAGCTTAAGAAGAAAAGATGTTATCAATACAGAAAACGTTAAGGTGTATCCTGATACAACTGCATGGATTCGAGATTTTTCATATTCATACAACGAACCAATGCATAATGACTACTTCTGGCACGATGCTTACGGAGAATATCCTGTAGTAGGTGTTTCTTGGAAGCAAGCAAATGCTTTTTGTAACTGGAGAACATTATACAAAAATTCATATCAAAAATCACGTGGTCAGCAATATGTAAATTCATTCAGATTACCATCTGAAGCAGAATGGGAATATGCTGCACGAGGAGGTTTACAAGGAGCAACTTTTCCTTGGGGTGGACCTTATGCTAAAAATGATAGAGGTTGTTTTATGGCAAACTTCAAACCATTAAGAGGAGATTATGCGGCTGACCAAGCACTTTACACTGTAGAAGCAGATGCATATGAACCTAATGATTATGACCTTTATAATATGGCCGGTAATGTATCCGAATGGGTATACGGTTCTTACGATCCAGGATCTTATGAGTATTCTGCATCTTTTAACCCAAGCGTAAATGACCCAAGCAATGCACGTAAGGTTGTTAGGGGTGGTTCTTGGAAAGATGTTGCTTACTACCTACAAGTAAGTTCAAGGGATTATGAATATGCGGATTCTGCAAGAAGTTACATTGGCTTTAGAACCGTACAAGATTACATGGGGCTTCAAGTAACCAAGAACGCCCGAAATAAATAAGAAAGTAATTAAATTTTTTATAAATATTACCTACTCAAATACTATTTAACTTAAACTAAAAACAAAAATTATGGCACAATCAAGAGCAAGCAAAAAACTAATGAACATGGTCTACGGACTAGGAGCGGCGATCGTTATCCTAGGAGCCCTATTTAAGATCATGCACTGGCCTTTCGGTAACTTAATGCTGATCATCGGTCTTATTACAGAATCTATTGTATTTATCTTTTCAGCCTTTGAACCGGTAGATGACGATTTAGACTGGTCATTAGTATATCCAGAATTAGCTGGAGGTGAGTCAGCTCACAATCATTTCGACGAGAATCCTGCTGAAGCAGAAGGTCTTCTTTCTAGAAAATTAGATGATTTACTTAGAGAAGCAAAAATTGATGGTGAATTAATGACAAGCTTAGGCGATAGCATTAAGAACTTCGAAGGTGCTGCAAAAAATCTAAGTCCTACAGTAGATGGAATGCAAGCAACTAAGAAATATAGCGAAGAGCTTTCTTTAGCTGCTGCACAAATGGAATCATTAAACAGTTTATATAAAGTTCAATTAGACAGTGTAAACAGACAAGCTGTGATCAATGAAGAAGCAGTAGAAAATGCTACCAAGTTAAAAGAACAAATGCAATCTTTAGCCTCTAATCTATCTTCTTTAAACGGCGTATATGGCGGTATGCTTTCTGCAATGAACAGAACTAATTAGTAAATTAATTAACCCAAACAATTAACAACTAAACTGATTAGATATGGCAGGTGGAAAACAAACAGCTAGACAAAAAATGATTAACTTGATGTATTTGGTATTTATTGCCATGCTCGCGTTAAACATGTCTAAAGAAGTGCTATCGGCCTTTGGTCTTCTCAACGAGAGAATCGAAGATTCGAATATAGCAGCAACAGAACGTAATGGTGCATTTATGCAGGGACTGGCCGAGAAAGTCGACGAGCAACCAGCAAAGTATAAGCCATTAATGGATCAAGCAGAGCAGATTGATAAACTATCAACTGAATTTAACTCGTACCTAGAAAGCCTAAAGGCTGAAATGGTTGCGACTGTAGACGACCCAAAAGATTACGAAGTAATGGACAAAACCATTCATTTAGATGAAAAATGGTTTGTTGGAGGAAAAGTTACCCCAGAAGGTCAAGAATTCTTAGACCAAATCGAAAAATATCGTGCTGGAGTAATTTCTGTACTTGGAGATTCTAACAAGGATATTCAAGCAGATATAACTAAAAAATTCTCTACTAACCCGGTTATGACCCGTGACGATATAGAATTGCCTTGGATCGATTATCATTATAAAGGTTTTCCTATGGTTGCCTCATTAACTAAGATAACTCAAATGCAGGCAGACGTTAAGACAATAGAATCAGAAGTATTATCTTCTATGCTGGCAGGTAAATTAAAGATCGAAGCATCTTTAACAAACTTCGAAGCTATTGTAGTTCCAGACAAGACTGCGTTCTTTAATGGTGAAGACTTTACAGGTAGAATTATTCTTGGTAAAAAAGATAAGACATTAAGTGCTGATAAAGTAATCATCAACGGTAAAGAATTAGATGCAGCTTCTATGCAAGCCGGACAAACGATGTTAAAATTCCCTGCAGGTAGTGTAGGTGAGCAAAAGATACAAGGAGAATTTCAGTTTAAGGAAGGTGATTCTATCATCAAGATTCCTGTAACAAGTTCTTATGCGGTTGTTCCTAAACCTAACTCTGCTACTATTTCTGCAGATAAGATGAATGTTGTATATCGTGGTGTTTCTAACCCGATGACCATATCATTCGCTGGTATTCCTGATAATAATGTATCTGCTTCAGCGGCTGGTCTTTCTAAGACTTCGGGTGTTGGTAAATACATGATGAATCCTGGTACAGGTAGAGAAGTTGCAATTAATGTAACTGGTACCCTTCCTGATGGAACTAAAGTAAGCGACAGAGCAACTTTCAGGATTAAGGATATTCCTAAGCCTGCAGGTACAATTGCTGGTCAGGTAGATAATACTGCCTTGCCAAAGGCTACTGTAGAAATCGCAAGTGTTGGAGCGGTTTTAGAAGATTTTGACTTCGAACTTCCAATCCAAGTGACGTCTTTCAAAATCAAGATTCCTGGACAACCTTCTGTATCGGTTAACGGTACAAAGTTAAATGACCAAGCTAAAAATGCTTTGAGAAAAGCTAAGCGTGGTGATGGTATCCAGATTTTTGATATCAAAGCACAGATACAAGGTAATTCTTCATACAAATTAAAAGGAGTTTCTCCAGTATTCGTAGAATTGACCAACTAATACAATTTATAATAGAAGCCAGCGTTAGAAATAATGTTGGCTAATATGTCCCAAATAATAATTGAAAAGATGAGATCAAAAAGTTTATTAATAGCATTCACAAGCTTGTTTTCGGCGACGATGGTATTTGCTCAGTCAAATCTACTTAACGCCAAAGAACCTGAAGAAATCGGGGTCAAGACAGCAGCTCAACTTGCTTTGGACAATGATAAACCATTAGAATATGGTTACGTTGACGATCGAGACATTTTATATTCTAAAATGACTTGGGAAAAGATTGTTCTTGACGAGCGTGTAAACTTTCCACTTTACTATCCTGTAGATACCAATAACATTGGTAGCAATAGAAGATCATTATTCGATGTTCTTTTAAAGGCAATAAGTGAAGGAAAGATAAAACGTGTTTATGACGATTCATATTTCGAAGTAGAACGTACCATGAAAGATCTTGGTTCGGCGATGTCAAAAATCGATACTCTAGATATAGGATATGAGCAATACAATGCTGAAGGCTTTGTTGATCCTCAATATATTGTTAAAAGGAACATAACTTCTTATGATGTTAGTGCTTACCTTATTAAAGGTTTGTGGTATTTTGACAAGCGTCTGGGTGAACTTAGATATCGTTTATTAGGAATCGCTCCAGCAGCTCCCGATGTAAACTTTATCGATTCTGAAGATGCCGCAAATAAAATGCCTATTGCCCTTTTCTGGGTGTTTTTCCCAGAAGCAAGACAGGTTTTGCATGAAGCAAAAGTATTTAATGGTGGTAATAGTGCCGCACCATTATCATTTGATCATCTCTTAAACTCAAGACGTTTTAACGGTTATATGTACCGCGAAGAAAATGTTTATGGCGACAGGGAAGTCAAAGACTATATTGCTGACAATGCACTGATGCAATTATTAGAATCTGATAGGATAAAAGATAAGATCCGTAATTTCGAAATGGATATGTGGTCTTACTAATCTAAAAAAATATAAATATTATGTTGCGCCCGCTTTTAGCGGGCGCAATTTTTTTGCCCCAACTCCATTTAAGAGTACTTTTATGCCATGAAACATGTGGATTATATTGTGGTTGGTCTTGGTATTGCTGGGATTGCATTCTGTGAGCAATTAAGAAAAAAAAATAAATCCTTTTTGGTGTTCGATGATTCTTCACAAATCTCTTCTGCCGTCGCCGGAGGTGTTTATAATCCGGTGGTGTTGAAGCGTTTCAGTTTAGCTTGGATGGCTAATGAGCAGATAGAAGTCGCGGATAATTTCTACAAATCTCTTCAATCATTTTTAAAAATAAAGATTGATTATCCTCTTCCTGTTTACAGAAAGTACAATTCTGTGGAAGAACAAAATGATTGGATGGTTGCATCTGACCAGCCACAATTAGAACGTTTCCTTTCAGCTGATTTTATACCAAATAAAAATCCATCAGTTATCGCGCCATTTGGTTTTGGAAAGGTAAATGAAACCGGAATGATTGATACCACTGCTATGATGAATGGCTATCGGGAATACTTGTCACAGGAAAAACGATTTTCCACTTCGAGTTTCAATTATTCAAAGGTTGGATTTCAGTCGGATGAAATTATTTATGAAAACCACAGCTCTAAGTATTTAATCTGTGCTGAAGGTTTCGGCTTGAACAAGAATCCTTTTTTTTCTAATATTCCACTTAATGGTACCAAGGGTGAAGTTTTGATAATAAAGTCTCCAGGCTTACAATTAGATTTCATCTTAAAATCTTCGGTCTTTATAATTCCGCTAGGTAACGACGATTATTATGTTGGCGCAACTTATGAGCATCACGACAAAACCTGCAACCTTACCGAAAAAGCTAGGGAAGAATTAATCAGAAAATTAATGTCTACCATTAGTTGTGACTTTGAAATCGTTGAACAGAAAGCAGGTATGAGGCCAACCACAAAAGATAGAAGACCGGTTGTTGGCAGAAATGCCGAACATAAAAATGTGTGTGTACTTAATGGATTGGGTACTCGGGGAATTATGATTGCGCCTTATATTTCTAAGGAACTATATCATCATTTAGAAGAAGGAAAACATTTAAATCCTGAAATTGATATGGCGAGATTTTACTAGTTTATTCTTCTGCAGCCAATTTTTGTACTACTTCCGGGTCATATTTCACAAAAAGACTGATCCATATATTTCTTGATAATCTCATAATTATTGGGCTCATCACAACCAATACTATTACAATAGTAACAAAGGCCAAGACCAAGCTTGTTTTCAAAACGAGGAAGCAGATCACAAAAGCGGCGACTGCAAAAGCAATACCCACACCGTAACTAACGTACATAGACCCATAGAAAAAGGAGGGTTCAATTTGATATTTTGTCTTGCAGTGCGAGCAGTGGTCATGCATTTTTAAAGTTTCGGTTATGTTGTACGGATTGCTATTTACGTACATATATTCGAGATGACATTTGGGACAAGCACCAGTTAAAATGCTATATAATATACTTTTCTTTGGTATCATGCTAAATGACTATTTTTGCACCGTCTAAATTAGATACAATATAAGGCTTTTGAGCCCACTTAATCAGTAACATTTATCACAAAATGCTTAACGTACATAATCTTTCTATTTCTTTTCAAGGTGAATATCTCTTCGAGGATGTGACATTTAAATTAAGTCCAGGCGATAGGGTTGGTCTTATCGGTAAAAATGGAGCAGGAAAATCAACTCTTTTAAAGATTTTAAATAGGGAAATGGAACCAGACTCGGGTCAGATAGCGGCAGATAAGGAAATGAGTGTCGGTTTTCTTAAGCAGGATATTGATTTTGTATTTGGAAGAACAGTTTTGGAGGAATCTTATCAAGCATTTGAAGAAATTAAAAAACTTGAAGCTAAAATTGATGATATTAATCATCAGTTGGTGACGCGGGAAGATTATGAAAGTGACATTTACCATCAATTGATGGTTGACCTAAATGATTTTCAGCATCAATATGAAATTATTGGCGGATATACTTATCAAGGTGAAACTGAGAAAATTTTACAAGGTCTAGGATTTAGAAGAGAAGATTTCGAGAAACTTACCGATACCTTTTCCGGTGGTTGGAGAATGCGTATAGAGTTGGCAAAGCTTCTTCTTCAAAATAACGATGTTTTATTACTCGATGAGCCCACAAACCACTTGGATATAGAATCTATTATTTGGTTAGAAAATTTCTTAAAAGGCTACGCTGGATCTGTGGTCATAGTCTCTCACGATAAAATGTTCTTGGATAATGTAACCAACAGAACAATTGAAATTTCTTTGGGTAAAATTTATGATTACCCAAAACCTTACAGTCAATTTTTGGTCTTGAGAAAAGAAGTGAAAGACCAGCAGTTAGCGGCTCAAAAAAATCAAGAAAAACAGATTCAACAGACTGAGAAATTAATATCAAAGTTTAGGGCAAAAGCCTCAAAGGCATCTATGGCTCAATCCCTGATTAAAAAACTAGATCGTATTGATAGGATCGAAGTAGACGAAGAAGACAATAGTGTTATGACTTTAAACTTTCCGGTATCTGTGATACCTGGTAAAGTTGTTATTGAGGCAAAGGATATTACCAAGAACTACGATAATTTAAAGGTTCTTAATAATATTGACCTCACCATAGATAGAGACCGTAAGATTGCATTTGTTGGTCAGAACGGCCAAGGCAAATCGACTTTGGCGAAAATAATGGTAGGAGATATTGAGCATAAAGGGCATTTAAAGCTCGGTCATAACGTGCAAATCGGGTATTTTGCCCAAAACCAAGCAGAATATTTAGATGGTTCTAAAACCGTTCTAGATACAATGATCGACGCTGCAAATGAGAAAAATAGGAGTAAAGTCCGTGATATATTAGGAGCATTCTTGTTCCGTGGGGATGAAGTTGAAAAGTATGTGAGGGTTCTTTCGGGTGGTGAGCGAAACAGATTGGCGCTTGCCAAACTGATGCTTCAACCGTTTAACGTCCTTATTATGGATGAGCCTACCAACCATTTGGATATTGCCTCAAAAAATGTTCTTAAAAATGCGTTGAAGAAATTTGAAGGTACTTTAATCTTAGTTTCTCACGACCGGGATTTTCTTCAAGGTTTAACCGAAGTGGTTTATGAATTCAAGGACAAGAAGCTAAAGGAATATCTTGGAAGTATCGATTTTTTCCTAGAGCAGAGAAATCTTGAAAACCTTCGTGAAGCAGAGAAAAGAAATGTGGTTAAAAACAAAGCTGTAAACAACAACAAGCAAGATTATACCGACCAAAAGAAATTAAAATCTTTAAAGAATAAATTGAGCAATCTAGAATCGAATGTTTCAACCTTAGAGAAAAAAATCAAGGAAATAGATTTAAGCTTACAGCGCAATTATAAAGAAGTAACCGCAGACCCTAAATTCTTTGAAGACTATCAAGCTAAGAAGAAGAAACTAGAAAAACTAATGACCGAGTGGGAAGATGTTCAGTTAGAGCTAGACTCTTTCTCTTAAGCCTAGCTTTTTAAGTTTTTTTTAACTGCTAGCCCGTGCTAATTACCTTATTTTCGGAAGCTAATCATGATTTGATTCTTTAATGCACAAAATTTTACAATTTGTCGTCGGTGTTGTTATCATACTTGGGGCAGCAATTGGTGGGTATTTCATCTATAAAAGCAGCAATAAACCAGTCCCAAAAGTTGAGAAAGTAGTTAAGACAGTCTACACGGAAATTGCAAAGAATTCAACCGTACCTATCAATATTCCTGCAAACGGAAATCTTACCGCAAAAAACAGACTAGAACTATATTCCGAAGTACAGGGAGTTTTTGATAATAGCGCTCATGACTTTAAGGCCGGTCAAGAATTTAAACGTGGCGAAACCTTAATTAGGATTAACGCTTCTGAATATTATGCCTCAGTGCAAGCGGCAAAAAGTGAGCTTTACAACATCATCACTTCTATAATGCCAGATTTGCGTTTAGATTATCCTGAAGCTTTTCCGGCATGGCAACAGTACATCACGAGTTTCAACATGGATAATTCTACGCCAGAGCTGCCCGAGATTTCCAACGAAAAAGTTAACTATTTTATTTCTGGTCGTGGAATACTTTCATCTTATTATAATGTAAAAAACCTAGAACAGCGTCTTTCAAAATATGCTATCAGGGCACCATTCGACGGAATTTTAACCGAGTCCTTAGTCACTAAAGGCACTTTGGTTAGATCTGGGCAAAAGCTGGGCGAATTTATAGATACTTCAGTTTTTGAACTTGAGTTGGCAATAGGAAAGACTTTTAGTGATCTGCTGCAGATAGGTGAAACGGTAGAGCTTAAGTCTCTTGGTGGAAAAGAAGAATATACCGGAAAGGTTACGAGGATAAACGGTCGTATAGATCAGGCCACCCAAACTATTAAGGTTTTTGTTGAAGTAGAAAGCGACAATTTAAAAGAGGGAATGTACCTAGAGGCGCAATTAGCTGCTAGGGACGAGCCTAATGCAATAAAGATTTCAAGAAAGTTGTTGGTAGATGAATCAGAGATTTATTATTTAAAGGATAGTATTCTAGAAATCATGAAGGTTAATCCAGTTTATTTTTCTGCGACAGATGTTGTAATTAAAGGAGTGCCAGATGGAACACAGATTCTTTCTAGGCCCTTGGGCGGTGCATATCCGGGAATGCTAGTTAAAGTTCAGCAAGAGTCGGCTAGTGATTCACTAAAAGCTAACTCACCAGCAGATTAAAATGAGAAAAGTAATTGAATACTTTATACGTTACGAAGTTGCAGTTAATGTAGTTCTTATCGCTTTCTTGATCTTTGGCTTCTTGGGGATGATTCAGCTTAAATCCTCATTCTTCCCTTTACAGGAATCGCAAATAATAAATATAAATATTGCCTATCCAGGCGCTGCTCCTCAAGAGATTGAGGAAGGTATTGTACTTAAGATTGAAGATAATTTAAAAGGTTTGATCGGGGTTGAAAGGGTAACGTCAACTTCCCGTGAAAATGGTGGGAGCATTACCGTAGAAATTGAAAGTGGCCAGGATATTAATGATATGGTCGCAGAGGTAAAGAATGCGGTAGACCGTGTTTCTAACTTTCCGGGAGGGATGGAACCACTTGTGGTGGCTAAAAGCGAGCAGATTAGGGAAACGATAGACTTTGCTATCAGTGGCGATAATATAGAATTAGGGACTTTAAAAAAGATTGGCCGCGACGTCGAAAACGATTTACGGGCAATGGAAGGAATTTCCCAGATTCAAGTTAACGGTTATCCAGATGAAGAGATTGAAATTGCAGTAAGGGAAAGTGATCTGTTAGCCTATAACCTAACTTTTACCGAAGTTGCAGCAGCTGTATCCGAAGCCAATATTTTGTCAACAGGTGGTAATATTAAAACGGACGCCGAAGATTATCTAATTCGAGCAAACAACCGTTCCTACTACGGGAATGAACTGAACAGCCTTGCAGTAAGAGCAAATTCTGACGGTACCGTAGTAAGACTTCAAGACGTGGCAACAGTTAGAGATAGGTTTTCTGAAACACCAAATGCTACTTACTTTAACGGAAATATTTCAGTAAACGTAGGTATTACGAATACCAACAGCGAAGATTTACTTTCCACCGCAGAAAAGGTAAATGAATATGTTGTAGAATTCAACAAAAAATATACGGGAGTTAAAATAGATATCATCAACGATCAATCTATTCGTCTTAAAGAGCGTACACAACTCTTGCTAGAAAATGGAGCAGTTGGAATTATCCTAGTTCTTGTTTTTCTTTCTTTATTCCTAAATACAAGATTGGCCTTTTGGGTAGCATTAGGCTTGCCGGTTGCCTTTATGGGAATGTTCATCTTTGCCGCGCAATTTAGTGTAACCATAAATATTTTGTCCTTATTTGGGATGATCATTGTTATCGGGATTTTGGTAGATGATGGTATTGTAATTTCCGAAAACATCTATCAGCATTATGAAATGGGCAAACCGCGGGTACAAGCTGCCGTAGATGGCACCATGGAAGTGCTTCCTCCAATTTTGTCAGCGATTATAACTACAGTGTTGGCTTTTTCAACCTTTTTATTTTTGGAAGGTCGTATAGGAGAGTTTTTTAGTGAAGTGTCTGTAATTGTTATTCTAACCTTATTGGTTTCGCTAATCGAAGCGCTAATTATTTTACCGGCACATATAGCTCACTCCAAGGCTCTAGTAAAAGAATCACCAGAGGAAATGGCCAAAAAGAAAGGTCTTGCGAAATTCTTTATGAAGATGAGGGTCATCAATGTTTATGGTGATAAAATCATGAATTATCTAAGGGATAACCTTTACAGCCCGGTTCTGAGATTCGCATTAAGACAGCGTTTTATCACATTCGCAATTTTATTGGCACTATTTATTCTAACTATTGGAGCCTTTATGGGAGGGGTTATTAAGGGTGCGTTTTTCCCACGGGTAGATAGTGATACCGTTAGTATAGACCTTTTAATGCCAGAAGGAACCAACCCAAAGATTACCGATTCTATTATTTCATTGGTAGAAGCTGCATCTTGGAAGGTAAACGAAGATTATACAAAAAGGCAATCTGGTAATAAACAAGTTGTTCAAAATATCATAAAACGGGTTGGTCCCGGAAATAACAAAGCGAGTCTAAGGGTAAATTTGCTTCCGGGTGAAGAGCGGGATTTCGCTTCACCAGATGTAACTGCTTCTATTAGAGAAGAAGTTGGCGATGTTTATGGGGTGGAGCTTTTAACCTTTGGTTCTGGCGGGAACTTTGGAGGTAGTCCAGTTTCAATTTCACTCTTAGGAAATAATACCGAAGAATTAAAAGAAGCAAAAAACGAGTTAAAGGAGGCCTTGACCAATAATTCCTTATTGGCAGATGTGACGGATACCGACCCAGAAGGTATTAAGGAAATAAATATCGAATTAAACGAAGCGGCTTATGCCCTTGGCTTAAATCTCCGAAGTGTGATGAACCAGATTAGGGCGGGATTCTTTGGACTGCAGGCACAGCGTTTTCAAAGAGGTCAAGATGAAATTAGGGTATGGGTGAGATACGATAGGTTGAATCGAGAATCTATTAATGATTTAGATGATATGCGTATCATTACCCCGAGCGGAGATAGGGTTCCGTTTGGTGAAATTGCTAATTATACAATTGAAAGAGGAGAAGAAAGCATTAGACATTTAGATGGGCAGAGAGAAATTCAAGTTAATGCCGATTTAAAAGACCCAAAAAGTACCGCCACCGAAATATTATTAGACGTTAGGAATAACATAATGCCCAATATCCTTTCAAAATATCCGAGTGTAAGCGCTTCATATGAAGGACAGAACCGGGAAGCCAATAAGTTAAGCCGGTCTGCTGGTACCACGGTGCCAATAGTTATATTTTTGATTTATGTGGTAATTGCCTTCACCTTTAGAAGTTATAGCCAGCCGTTCCTATTAATCTTAATGATACCATTTAGTTTTATCGCAGTTGCTTGGGGACATTGGATACATGATTTCCCAATCAATATATTATCGGCTTTAGGGATTATAGCGTTAATCGGAATTATGGTAAACGATGGACTGGTCCTTATAGGGAAGTTTAATTCTTTCCTAGTCTCAGGAATGGATTTTGATGAAGCCCTATTTGAAGCTGGTAGGGTAAGGTTTAGGGCTATATTCCTTACCTCACTTACAACGGTGGCCGGGATTGCACCACTTCTTTTAGAAAAAAGTAGGGGAGCCCAATTTTTAAAACCGATGGCAATCTCCATCGCATACGGAATCGGTATCGCAACCGTGTTGACCTTAATAATCTTACCACTTCTCTTATCTGTAACCAACAGCGCTAAGAAAAATACCAAATGGTTAATAACAGGTAATATGGTCGAGAAAAGAGAATTAGAAAGAGCTGTAAAAGAACAAAAAGTTGAGCATGCACATTAACAAAATCCTTTTTTTGGTGGTTTTATTTATTGCCGGAAACAGTTTTTCCCAGAATATTTTGGAGCCCGAAGAGGCTTTTCGACTTGCCTTAGAAAATAATTACGGAATAAAAATCACCTATAACGATGTTGAAATAGCAGAGAATAATGCTGGTCTTTTAAATTCAGGTTATTTACCTAGCCTAACTGCTAATGCTGGCACAACCTACAACCGCGACAATACCGAAGCAGAATTTTCCGATGGTACGGTTAGAATCTTAGAAGGTGCAAAAAGTAATCGTCTCAATGCTGGGGTAACGTTAAACTATACTCTTTTTGATGGATTAGGGAGATTGTATAATTACAAGCGGCTTAAAGAACTATATGATCTATCTGAGCTAGAGGCACGAGAAACGATTGAAAACACTATCTATAATCTCTTTACCATCTATTACAATGTCGCTGAACTTTCAGAAAATGTGACGTCGTTTGAACAAGCTTTGGCTATTTCCAAAGACCGAATTACTAGATCACAGTACCAATTTGATTATGGTCAGGTAACCAAGCTAGCCGTTTTAAACGCTCAGGTCGACATAAATAATGATAGCATAAACCTAATTAATTCCAAGCAGCAGCTTGGTAACACAAAGAGAGATCTAAATTTTGTCTTGGGTAATGTGCTAGAGCCGAATTTTAAGGTAGATACGCTAGTAAATTTCATCTTAAAGGGAGAAAGAGACGCACTTTTAAACAAAGTAAAATCGAGCAACGTTTTATTGCAACAGGTAGAAAAAAATATATTGATCAACGAATTCAATATAAAGGCCACCCGAGGAAATTTTTTCCCAACTATTGGTTTGTTTGGGAGTTATGGTTATAGCAAGAACAATAATAATGCAGCATCGTTCTTAGCGGTTTCAACCAACTCTGGTTTATCTGGCGGATTAAATTTAAGCTGGGACATATTTGATAGCGGGACAACAATTACCAGGGTGAACAATGCAAAAATCAATCTAGAGAGTCAGGAATTAATAAAAGAGGAATTGCTGATTAGTATTGAACGGGATTTTTACAACGCCTGGGACGATTATATTAACAAGCTCACAATCTATCAGGTTCAAGCAGATAACATCATAACTGCGACCGCTAATTTTGAAAGGACCGAAGAGAAATTCAAATTAGGTCAGGTTACTTCTATCGAATTTAGACAAGCACAATTAAATTTAATTTCAGCAGAACTTAGTAGAAACCAGGCAAAATACGACGCAAAATTAGCGGAGTTGAGAATCCTTCAACTTAGCGGTGATCTTCTCAACATTGACTTTGCTTCAAACTAAATGGAAGAATATTTTTTTCAATGTCCATACTGCTGGGAAGAGATTTCCATGTTGATCGATCTATCCCAAAATTCTCAAAAATATATAGAAGATTGTGAAACCTGTTGTAACCCCATTGAGGTACAACTACTTATACAAGATGCTGAAATAGTTCAATTTGAAGCAAAAAGCTTAGAGCAGTAGTAATATTTAAACAACTGATTATCAGTTATATAATAATTTAAATCTTCCTCAAGCTTACCGTTCGTCGAATAATATTTGTTTTTTAACGATATTACTTTAAATTCGTGCTACAACTATGCTCCCTCGCACCAAATCTAACTATAATGAAAACTATAAAAATCACTCTGCTTGTTTGCTTAGTTTCGCTTCTCTCTTTCGGAGCAATTACCAAAAACGATAAAGACGCGCTAGTCGCATTTTACAATTCTACCAACGGAGATTCTTGGACTCGTTCTTGGGATTTAAATGCTGATGTAAGTACCTGGTACGGAGTTACGACCGTAGATGGTAACGTGGTAGAATTATCTCTTCCGTTTAATAATTTAACTGGGGAATTACCTGAAGAACTGGGTAAATTAACCCATCTTAAGGTAATAAATCTTTTCAGAAATCAGATTACCGGAACCTTACCAAAAAGTATCAAGAATCTTAAATCTGTTGAAAGCATCAATGTTGCATTCAACCAATTAGATGGAGAGATTCCAAATGAAATAGGAAGCTTAGAATCACTAGTGACTCTACAGTTGTTTATGAACAATTTAAAGGGTGAAATACCTAAATCGATTGGTAAACTTTCCAAACTCGAAAAATTAGAACTATATAATAATAATATAACGGGCGAGTTGCCAACAACCTTATCTAACCTTACAGAATTAAAAGAACTACTTGTAAGTAGTAATGGAATAACCGGAAAAATATTTAATGAGATTTCTCAATTAAAGAATCTAGAAGTGCTTAGCGTTTTTGACAATCAGATGGTTGGTATGTTGCCGCCTGCAATCGGTGGATTGGAAAGTTTAAAGGAATTGGTCTTGGCCAATAATGCATTCTACGGTGATCTTCCAAACCAATTGGCAAATTTAAAAAATCTAAAAATCCTTCAGTTGGGGAACAACGGATTTAGTGGAGACTTAGCGTCATTAAAGCAATTGTTGCCAAATGTAGAAACATTAGACGTTAATAATTCCAATCCTCGCTCGGCTCTAGCGACCTTAGATGCTGAGGAAGATGATGATAATTAGGACATTATAAATAATTCAAAATAGTTTTAGTGTGTAACTCCCGATGAAATTTAAATTTCGTCGGGAGTTATTTTTTAATATCCTTTTGAAATCTAAAAAACTGTCTTATATTTGCAGTCCTAAATTGGTTGAGTCGGTATTATGAGCCGAAAGTTTAAAGCTGGGTTCAATGTTTAGGGAATACATCGCGGGATAGAGCAGTAGGTAGCTCGTCGGGCTCATAACCCGAAGGTCACTGGTTCGAGTCCAGTTCCCGCTACAACGAAAACCAGGAGCATTGCTTCTGGTTTTTTTTATGCTCCGAAGTCAAGCTCGCTTGAGCTTCGAGGGCATAAAAAATAACAGCCGAGAATCGGCTGGTTTTCGTTGTAAAGCTCCCCCTTTGGCCCATTCCGCTCCGCTTCGCGAGCGGAATGACTCCAGCCTGCCCGTCGGAACAACGTGTAGGAGGGTTTTCGTTGTAAAGCCACCCCCTTTGGCCCATTCCGCTTTTGTGAGCGGAATGAATCCAGCCTGCCCGCCGGAACAAGGTGTAGGAGGGTCATTAAATCGTTCTTAAATTTCCCTCAATAAGGAGTTGATGCTCCGAAGTCAAGCTCGCTTGAGCTTCGAGAGCATAAAAAACAACAGCCGAGAATCGGCTGGTTTTCGTTGTAAAGCTACCCCTTTTGGCCCATTCCGCTTTTGTTAGCGGAATGACTCCAGCCTGCCCGTCGTAACAAAGTGTTGGGTTCCCGCTACTAGTAAAGACAGGGCTTCACAGAAATGTGAAGCCTTTCTTTTTTCTAACTAGTACAGAATAAGTACAGAATTATGCGATTTTGAAATGACAATTATTTTTCGTGGCAGATGATTTCATGTGATATAGATAAAAATGTTTTTCAAACCTTTTTTTGAATTTTACACTTTTGATGATGAGAACCAATAAGTTGACAAATTTAAAATGAGGTTAAAAAACATTATATTAACTTAATAATATGATCAAACTTTTAAATAGCCTTGGAGTTTGTAATAATATGTCAATTTTGCGAATCATGGACTCGCACTTTTATATATTCTGTGATTATATTAAGTCTCCAACTTTGAATAAAAAATATTGAATCGAAAATAAAGAATTACGTTGAACACGCCAATGCCTGGACGGATAGTTTTCACTAGGTCCTCAACCGCTTCAACATCAAGTTAACAAGCTGGAAAGAATTTAACTTTCTTGCTTTTATAGTCCTTGGATTAAAGAAATTTATTTTTACTTATTAATTAAGGATAAGAAGTTTCTATAATGTAACAACCCTTAAAAATTATCTAAAAACGACATAAATTTTAATCTGGCTTAAAAATATAAAGTTAAGATCTGTTAAGCAAAGCATTCATATCTGGAATGATGATTACTTTAAAGGAAATTTTTGGATGAATATGAGGAAATTGAGAAGAAGTAGTTTATTTAATATTATAATAAAACCTTAAATCATGAGTGATAAAAATGATGTTGAAACGATTATAAAGAAGCACGAAGCTTCTGGAAAATATGTTGAAGTGAATGGAATTAAATGTTTTGCTTTGGACGAAGGGAATGGTGAAGCGGTGCTTTGTCTCCACGGGGTACCAACCTCTTCTTTTTTATACAGAAAAATAGTTCCTGCGCTGGCAGAAAAAGGTTATCGAGGTGTAGCTATTGATTCTCCAGGTTTAGGCTTTTCTGATAGGCCAGAGGATTTTGATTATTCCTTTTCTTCATTAGCTCAATTTAGCGCTAAAGCTGCCCAAACTTTGGGATTGGATAAGTATCACCTTTTAATCCACGATATTGGTGGACCTATTGGTTTTGCTATGGCAGCCAATAATCTGGAAAAAGTCTTGTCAATTACTATCCTTAATACTTGGATAGATGTGGTGAATTTTAAAAAACCTTGGCCAATGCGACCGTTTGAAGTACCCGTTTTAGGAAAGCTCGAATTATTAAGTTTGCAACATCCAACTTGGCAGTTAATGTTCGATAAAATGGGGGTGAATGACAGTTCAAAAATTCCAAAGAATGAAATCAATGCGCATATCGATATTTTAAAAATGAACGATGATGGGGACGCTTTCCTAAAAATAATGAAAAGCTTTGATGATTCTGAAGAATTTAGAAGCTTGTGTTATAGAGCGGTGCAGCATGTTTCTTATCCCGTTCAAGCAATTTGGGGTGCAGACGATCCATTTTTAACCTTAAAGGAAAAAGGAGAGGAGATTAAAAAAGCAGCTGGATTAACAAAAATTCATGAGCTTAGTTCCCGTCACTTTTTACAGGAAGAAAAACCTATGGAAATCGTGGAAAAGGTTGAGGAGATTATTCTGCTTTCTAAAAAAATGCTTTCAAGATAGAAATGGAAGACATTAATTCATAAAAATGCGAATCAAAGATTCGCATTTTTTATATAGGGTTATGATTCTTTTTTGGTCTTTAAATTTAATAAAGAGCATACTGAATCACTATAAAGAATTATCAATTATCGGTATTCAGGATTTTCAAACTCCCAATGGGTTCCATCGTCCCAATCTTCGCGTGAGTTTCCATAATTAGAATAACCACCTTGTTTTTTTAGCATAGATGCCAAATGCAATAAATTGTAGGTCATAAAGGTCGTATTCCTATTGGTAAAATCTGAATCGGTCCCCAATGGTGGCGAAATCTTTTTACCCTTCCATTCGGTGTCGCCATAACTTGGCCCTGGCCCAACTTCTCCTATCCAACCCGCATCCGCTTGTGGAGGAATGGAATAGCCAACATGTTGTAGTGCATATAAAATGCCCATAGCACAATGTTTTACACCATCTTCGTTACCAGTTATGACACATCCTGCCGCCTTACCGTAAAATATATACTGTCCTTTATCATTCGTTTCACCACTCATGGCATAAAGGCGTTCGATTAGTTTTTGAGCGATGGACGATTTTTCTCCAAGCCATATAGGCGTCCCTACTATAAGTATATCCGCGTCCATAATAGTTTTAAAGATATTGGGCCATTCATCTACGCTCCAACCATGTTCTGTCATATCGGCGTTTACGCCTGTAGCCACTTCATGGTCTATGAAACGAATGGTCTCAACAGCAACTTTTTCTTTTTCCATGATGTGTTTTGCAACATTCAGAAGGGTATCCGTATGGCTTGTTGCGGGTGATTTTTTCAATGTACAGTTGATAAATACTGCTTTTAATGCACTAAAGTCAACTTTCTTCATCTATTTCTGTTTTTATAGTTTAACATTTTCAGTTTAATTAGAGGAGTTTCTATTGCCTTTAATATTAATTCGGGCGATGGTCGCTTTTTGATAAATCGAACTCACAAGATAACTTTTGACGATACCCGGTAATATTGTTGTATTGTACGTTAAATTAATCGGTCTCTACGTTGGGCAATGTCTTTTTCCAGTCGTGTTTTAAATTGATGCCATATAGGGCGTAATTGGTTCTCCTTTTCATAAATCTTGTCATTGATGGTTTGACCAAAATCAGAAAGCTTGATTCCTTTTGGAGTTTGAACCCGAAAAACGCCTTTTTCTTTGTCTTTATAATCCATAAAGATGCGTAGTGCCTGCACGTCGTTGTCTTGATTAATTAAAATGATTGAGGCGCCGTGTTTTGGACTTTCAGTAGGCGGTAAAACCCATCCACCTGTATTGGTCAATGTGGTCTGACCAAAAATTTCCGATTGTGTGCTTTTTTCAAACGGCTTGTGGGTGTGGCTCCATACAAAATGGATAGGTTGATTTTCCCATCCATAATCATTTAAAGTTTGGGGGCAAAACTTACCGAAATAGTTCATTAGATTTTCCATCGTTTCGTCTGAACAAGTGGTATCTCCTCGATAGCGTTCACCGCGAACTTTATCCGCCATATTTGTAATCAACTTTTTGGATAAGTACTTTTCCATCCAATGAAAAGGTAAATATGGAAAATCGACATTTTTAGCAATATTATGGGCTAATTCATCGCGATGCTTTTCTAACTTTTCTTTACTGCTCAAGGTAGCCATGAACGCTTCAAAACATTTTCCTGCTTCACCACTTCTTCCTAGTTGACTAAAGGCAAAATTAATCCTACTACCATTCTGATGCTCAAGGGCACTCGTGCTATCTGGTGATTTCAATTCTGGATACATGGCTTGCATCGCTTTTGTAACAAAATGATAGGTGCTTTCTGCAAAATGCCCATGATGAAAAAGTACAAAAGGGTCTTTCGATGACCTCGAAGGAATTATAAAATTGGGATAGAGCACTTTTAGCGTTGGAACAGACGCGACATCAGTTGGCATAAAGGCTTCAAATAAAGCACTCCTAATACCTTCCTCATAACCTGGACCAGTACTATGGATGGGTTCTGGTATAGGTTCTCCTTTTTTTCGTTCAGCAAGCTTTTGGCGGTAATCATCTTCCATAGCCTCTTGCCATATGTGGTGGTCATGATTACCTGGAACATAAACCACATGTTCGCAGATTTTATTCTGAACCGTGAGTGCTGCTACAAAGTGTTCAAAGGAGCTCAAACTTTCATTGTAGGTACTAAATGCCAGACCTAAAATATCGCCATTAAGCACCATCGTCGGTAGTTCTTCATCTTCATTAAAGTGAAATAACAAGTCCGCCAAACAGTCGCTAAAAATTTTTAGCAACTGATTGTCTTTCCCATTTAGAGCGGTGAAAAGGCTATCCTTTTCACCCAAATGTAAATCGGAAATAACAATGTATTTTAATTGATGCATTTAGCTTAACGTTTAGTTTTTTACATAAAAACGTACAAATTGTTTTCATTTTGATGTTGGAACATCAAATTGACCCCATAAGTTTATTGCTTAATCTTTTTTGTTATCTATCAAAGCAACTACAATTCCGAAGAGAATGTGTCCCATTAGGCTTCCAACAATTATCAATACCATATTACCAGATGGCTCTGGCATAGAAGGGAACATTAATCCCATAAGACCCATACTTATTTGAGCGATGACAAAGGCAATAATTCCGAATACAGCCCCTTTCAATAAATTTGAAGAGATTTTTGTTAGCCAATCTTTAATGATGTAGCTATACATTAAGGCAAAAATAACTCCAATCATAAAATGCATAATCCAACCGATAACTACCGAAGTGCCCATTGTAGTCGCTAATATTTTTGGAGGTTCCATTTTTGGCATTCCCAATTGTGCTGCTATCATCATCATAGCGGTCATTGCAATGGTTGCCAGGATTCCAGCAACGATACTTCTTAAAAATTTGTTGTTCATAATTTTAGTTTTTAAAAGGTTAAAATATTAATCAAAAAATGCTTTGAGTTCTTTTTTAAGGTTGTTCCATTAATAAACATAGGTGAACCAATTTCTATAAATGTATCTATTTAAAATACTGTCTAACGCCATAACTCGCCAAAACACCTTCTCCTGTAGCTGCAGCTACTTGAGCAATAGCACCTTCACGACAATCGCCTGCTGCAAAAATGCCTTCAACACTCGTTTCTCCTAATCCTGTTGTGGTGATAAATCCACGCTCGTTAAGTTCAATTAAATCTTTGATGCTTTCCGTATTGGGAATCAATCCTATAAAAATGAAACTGCCATCTGCATATAATTCATCTTCTTTTCCTGTGATTTTGTCTTTTACTTTAAGTCCTTTAAAATTGCCTTTTTCGTCTTTGATGAAAGCCAAAGATTCTTTATTCATATGTGTTTCTATATTCCTTATGGAAGGTAATTTGTCGATATAGATTTCTGAAGCCGAGAACTTACTATCTCTGTGTACTATGGTTACTTTTTTACAAAACGATGCCAGAAAAATGCCTTCTTCCAAAGCGCTATTTCCACCACCAACAACGATAATCTCTTTGTCTCGGTAAAATGCACCATCGCAAGTAGCGCAAAAATGGATTCCTGCACCAATTAAATCCTCTTCATTGGGAATTCCCATTTTTCGATAGGTAGAGCCCAATGCCAATACCACCGTTTTGGATTGGTATTCGCCCATATTCGTATCAACCGTAAAGAGGTTTCCGTCTTTTTGAATCGCTTTTACTTCAACACCAGTTTCAATTTTTGCGCCATAAGTTTTGGCTTGTTCTGCCATTTTTTTCATCAATTCTGGACCTGAAATATCAGTAAAACCAGGATAGTTTTCAATTTTTTGAGTTAAGAAAGCATTTCCGCCGATATTCTTTTTTTCGAGAATTATAGAACTGAATCTATCACGTTGAATATAAATTGAGGCCGTCAATCCAGCAGCTCCAGCACCAACGATGATACTGTCGTAAATATGTTTTTCGGCTTCATGACCAATATCCAACACCTCTTTTAAGACCGCATTATCTGGATTTGTATAGGATTTTTCGTTGATAAAAATGGTGGGAATAATGCGTTTTCCGTTATTGGTCTCTTCCACCAATTTTGCTGCCCATTCATGTTTATCGACTTCAATGTATTGAAAATTGATACTGTTATCCTGAAGATAGGATTTCGCTCGTTGACAATCGGGACACCAATCGGCACCGTATAATTTTATGACGCCTTGCTTATTAATTCCAAGAATATTCGCAAGCGTTGGATTATCAGGATTTGTATAAGATTTGTCATTAATGATGATTGTAGGAATAATGCGTTTTCCGTGATTGATTTGTTCAACTTTAGCGGTTGCACTTTTATCGATATCAACATCTATAAAATTAAAATCAATTCCATTTTCTATCAAATAGGCTTTTGCCCTTTGGCAGTCTGGACACCAATCGGCACCATAAAAATCTATTGTATTCATAATTAGTTGGTTTTTAGTTGATATATTGCTTCTTCAAAATAAGCGACACCTTCAGATTCCACTTCATTCTTCATATTGAGAAGCCCACAAGTAAATCAATTGGATTTCCAAACTCTTTCAAAATATTGAGCCGCTAAATGCATTTGTTTTTCCATGGCATTTTATTCCTGCGTATTTAATTCCTATTAGTTTCAGTTTGTCGTTTACGTCCAAATTATCATAATATTTTAGACAGATTCATCCAGTATTTGATATATCAGATTTTTCATTGAATGAGTTTGCTTCGAGATGGTTTTTGCATCATAAAAAATCAACCCTTCTTTTCTCATTAAACTCATTACATTGCTCGCCGTTTGCCTTGAAGTATTAGTGAGGTTCGCGATATCTTTATGCGATAAAAGATTTTTTGCAATAAGATGACCTGCTTCATTAGTTATAGCAAACTCTTCAATATAATTGGTAATAAATTCTCTTATTCTCGTTTTGCTATCCATATTAAGTAGATTGTCTAGACGTTTCTCTAATTTCTTGATTTTTAAACCAGACAGTCTTATGAAGCCTTTTTTTAATGATTTGTTCTTTTCGAGTAGTGCCTCCAAATCATCAGAATCTATTGAGCAAATGATGCAATCTTCTAATGCATAAGCTATTTCATTATCGACTATATCTTTTTGATATAAGGCCGACTCCCCAAAAACATGACCAGGACTAACAACATATTTAACAGTGTCACTAAGAGGGTTCACAATTTTGACAGTTCCCTTTTTTAAAAAATAAATAGTTCTTTTACCATCATTGAATAGACTTAAAGTAGCTCCTTTATTATAGTTGTCCATCTCAAGATTATTTACTAAATACAACAGTGATGGTTTTCCTAAAACTTGAAGAATATTGAAATCTTCTAAAAACCAATATTTAGTAATGCCACTCATAAGATATAAATTGATTGACTGTAGTCTGAAGTAAAGTTACAAGGTGTCATTGTATTTAAGGAACATAAAAAAATCAAAAGTTACTTTACCCGACACTTATTAAATATTATTCCGTTGGAACAGACGCCATGAAACTCAAACCTGACAAATGATGGTTAAATTTTTTAAAACACTTCAGGAGATGACTTATAACTACTACCCTTGATGTGTATGGAAAATTGAATATTTATAAGACAACAACGCATTAAGTAGGTTTGACCTGTAATGAAAATAAGGCTACATAATTTTAAACAACTATGTAGCCTTTTTTCAGGATGGGTCGCATTAAGAACACAAAATTCCCTGTAGTTATTTTTACTGATTTCTATGTTTTTATTTTATTTGTTGAATAAGGCTTTATCTAAATTCTGATTGAACTTAATGTCTTTAGTGATTTCTTCAATCCAAACGTCTTTAAGTACATTTGCGTCCCAATCGGATTGGGTGTATTTACGGTAGGTCGTTAACATGATACCTTCCACATTTTCATATTTGACACGTCTCTGGATTAATGTATAACTGATACGTATCAGAAGCTATACCATCAGCTGAATTAAAGTAATTTTGACAATATCATATAATTGGCCTTCTTTAGTGTCTTGCCCTAAATAGTCGTATTTGATGCCAGGGTCCAATAATTTTTGCATCATAGCAAACCAATAGAAATTAGTTTTACGGGTAAAGGTTACGCTCTCGATAGCACTACTATCGGTTATCTCTTGCCCATCAATTTTTAACCAAAATTCTTTTCCGTTGTATCCTTGTGCCATTTCCCCTCTTAAATTAGGCAAAGTCCTTTCGTGCTTTAAGTATGTACCATGAGACATTTCGCCATTAAAAATGTACGATTCAATGGAGACATCCTCTTTTTGATCAGGAGTCCGATAGGTATAATTGAAAACAATGTCTTTCAACTTTAGTAAGTCCTGATAGCTCCCTGCTTCTTCAGTCATTTTATAGACTAATTCATGTCCTTTATTTTGAAATTCTGGTGTTTGAACTTCTACTGTTTTGGTAGTTTCTTTGGTTTTTGATTCTTTATTTCCACAGGCGATCAATGCCATACTGAAGCTAATGGCAAGAATTAAGTTTGAATACTGCATAGTATTATTTATTTTGAAATACCTCATTCTGAGTTTTAAAAAGAGGGTTGGTTAATGGAATTACTGATAATTTTATTTTGATGTGTGGGTGATGGCTTTTAATCTGTAAATAGATACTACTACGAAATGCACCGCAAAAATGACTAAAACCATTCTGGAATTACTGTAAATAGTCGGATAAAATCAGCATCTAAATGAATAACATTTTCAAATTGCTTAAAACCTTCAACACTTTGTAGTTTTCCCAATAAATTCGGAATTGCAAAAAAGGTCATTACACCTATGATTAGAATATTGACCCATTGGGATATTACGTATTTCATGTTATTTTCGGTCCTTAATCGCTTCAGAAAGTATTTGTTTAAATACATCTACAGGTTGCGCGCCTGTTACCGCACTCTTATTATTAAACACAATGGTAGGAACAGAATTGACGCCCAAATTTTTCCAATACTCTTGTTTAGCTCTTACCTCGATATGAGCTTCTTCATTGTCTAATCTTGCTATGCCTTCTTCGGCATTTAATCCAACGTCTAGTAAGGCTTCTTTTAAAATGTCTTTTTTAGACACATCTTTTCGTTCGCTAAAAAAGGCTTTGGTTAAATGCATTTTCAATTCGGTTTGTTTGTCGAAATCTTTTGCATACTCCAATAAAATATGAGCATCGAAGGTATTTACCATGCGCATGTTATCAAAATAATCGAAAGTAAAACCTAATTCAGCACCAACTTCTGTCATATGTTGCTGGGATTCTTTTTGTTGCTCCAATGTAGCACCATACTTTTCTGTAATATGTTCTTGCACGTTCTGTCCTTCGACTGGCATATTTGGATTTAACTCAAAAGGATGCCATTCAATGTCAATCTCTTCTTGAATACCCAACTCGGCGATTGCTTTTTCCAATCGTTTGTAACCTATGGTACACCAAGGGCACACCACATCAGAAACGATTTCTATTTTTAATTTGTCGTTCATTTGTTTAATTTTTTAAATAAACCTTCCGAATGAACGGAAGGTTTATAGCTATCAATCAATCTGTGGCGATTAAGCGTCCACATTACCTTTAGACCATGCAAACTTTTTAAACCCTGCATCCACAGGTGTATTTGCAATATGGTTAACATAGTTACTTATGGTTTTTTGAGACAGTCCTAAAAGGATTTCCATTACATGTTGCTCATCATAACCAGCAGCGTAAAACGTTTTTAAATCTTCTTGAGTGACGTGTCCACGATTGCGAACAATGGTTATTGTCATGTTGCGCAATGCTTCTAATTTAGAATTCTGAAGAGGTGTTTCGTTACGTAAAGCTTCTGTAATGGCATCATCTACCTTCATCATTTTTGCAATACCCGTATGTGCGGGCACACAATAATGACAGGCATGTTCTACGTTGATGCTTTGCCATACGACTGTTAATTCTTCTTCGTTAAAAGATGTTTGGGTAAACAGCTCGTGTAATGTTTGGTAGGCTTCCAAAACTTTGGGTGCGCCTGCCAATACGCCGTGCAAACCAGGAATCATTCCGTAAGCTTTTTGAGAATTTTCCAATAATGCTTTGCTACCTTCGGGCGCAGTTTCGATATTGTGAACTTTTAATGTGGTCATAATTTTTGTTTTTATTACTTAATATTTATCTAAACAGTCGTTTAGTTTTGGTGTAAAAAAATGTTTATAGGTTTTTAAATGTCATTTCAATGTAATCTTCTATTTCTTTCGGGCTGTTGACTCTCGTGGCGGCAGCCAGACCATGTTTTGCCAAAACTAAAAAGTTGGCTTGTTTTAGTATTGTCTCATCATCCTTTGATGTGTCCATTCTTAATTTTTCGATGAATGTATTTTTAAGGTTCTCCATAAAAATCGTCATCTGTTCTTTTATTAAGTTATCTTCACTTTCTGCAAAATCGTTGTAAGTATTGGTAACTAAACATCCCTTTTGATTACCATCAATGTCACAAATTTTTACCGAATCATAGAAAAATCTTTTAATATCTTCTACGCCATTATTTGAATTTTTAAAGGTTTCGAAAATGTCATTAACTTTTGATTTGTAACTTTTCAAACTTTCAATAAAAAGACCATGCTTGCTTCCAAAGCTAGAATATATAGAAAACTTATTTATTCCCATTTCTTTTTC
Organism: Flavobacteriaceae bacterium MAR_2010_188; assembly: GCA_900104375.1. Taxonomy (NCBI): domain Bacteria; kingdom Pseudomonadati; phylum Bacteroidota; class Flavobacteriia; order Flavobacteriales; family Flavobacteriaceae; species Flavobacteriaceae bacterium MAR_2010_188. The sequence continues at coordinate 2,162,392 of LT629302.1, read as the reverse complement.
AAGCATTTGCATCGAAGTGTTTTCATAGCCGTTTCGCCAAAACAAATGCATCGCTTTGTCTATAACTTCTTCTTCTATATATTGCTTTCTTCTGGACATGACTACTTTCCGCGAAAACGGAATTTTTTCTTATTAGAGGACAAAACTAACCAATCGTTTAGGATTAAAAAAATGTTTTAACATTACCTTATGTTTCAAATAGTTGTCAGGTTTTCATTCTAACCGAGTCCAATCCATCAAACAGTAACACCATTATAAAATGAAAAACTATATTTTAATACTATTTTTTATGCCGTTGATGTCTTGTGCCAAAAACGGAAATTCAGTTCCAGACTTTGCCTACAGCTCCCATTCTGAAATCAGTGAGAATGCAACATTAGGAGAGTAAATGTGACATTCTTCAAATTTTAGTTCTTTTTGCAGTTTTCGGCATGACAACAATGGAATATAGTTAGTTATCTGGCAAGTATATTTCTGTTTATCATTAAGTTCGTACAAATTAAGTAAAAATTATCCACTCCCATGCCAGTAAACTACCAATTACGCCAGATAAAACGGGATAAAATCCTTAAAGGTTGATTGAGCGATTTTTCCTTTTTTATTGAAAATATATTTCTTTTTTACATTTTAAAATTAGTACTGTCTTGTCAAAGACCGTAGAAAGCAATATAGGTTGTAGTAATTAGTGTGCTTTTCAATATTGAGCAATTTAAATAATACTCAGACATGGAAATTGAGGATTCCCGTACTAAGAGCAATAAAAATGGAGTTTTTAAGATTTATGAGATAAAGCTATTGACAGCGTTGTTAATCTCATCTAAGTAAAGAATATAATGTTCTTTATGATTCAATGCTGATAACATCTTCCATTAGAACTTTTAGTCATCCGTTTACACCTTTTACCTGCTTTTGTCTTACCGGTACATTGGGTAGCGATAGATTTTTTTGTTACTGGTGGTGCATTTGAAGAAATAGAATTAGAGTTTACTGCTGAGTTCGTATTTGCATTTGCGCTAATAGGTTTGCAAACCGAGCATGCGCTAAATCCTAGTTCTTTTGCTTTATCTAAACTAATTTCCTTTTTAGAATTCTTAAGATAATGGCAGCTTGTTTTATGATATTTCTCTCCTGTTATGGATAACTCGGTACGTCACAAGCGTGACGCTCGCGCTAGCCGGGGGAGTTTGGCACCCTATTTTTTCTTAATGGTCAGAAAGATTAAATAGAAAATTCTAATTCAATTTATGGTCTGCGAAGATGCAATAAAGGCAAGGGACAGGAATAGTGAGCAAAGTAATTTTTTCATCATCTGGGTTTTTGTAGAATTATTTTTTTTGTGCTTTAATATAAACATCGATATTATCAGGTCTGTCGTTAACGAAATGTAGAGCGGTTAGTCCGTTTTCATTTTGGTCGATGACCGCTGGAACGGAACTGGTAGTTAAAAACCATCCAGGAGGTAAAATAACAACATTACGACTGCGCCCAAAACTGCGATCCCATATCAGTTCATCTCCATAAGTGCCGTACCTGTTCTCGTCGGTATAGGTCTCCGTTATTCGCAATCGTTTTGTCTCACCTTCCTTTATGGGCTCATACCAAATAGCAATAACTTCTGATTCTTGGGTTATGGGGCCTCCTAGATCAATACCTTTTTCTGTGATTTCTTCTCCCTTTAGGGTTTCAACCACTAATGATTCACCAGTATCCAAGAGTATTGCCGATGGGTCTGATGCTTTACTACCTGCACGAACAATATTAAGGTATCGGTCCATGCCTATTTTGGTTTCGGTATAATCATGGTACAAAAGAAACGAATGCGTTTCAGGTTGCTGCAAGAAATAAACAATTTCCCGATTTTGATTCGCACGCTCTTCAAATTCCCAACCCAAGCGAACATTCGACTGGTTTCTACCTGCACCCGAATTATCAAAAATATATTGATCTGCTTCGGGTTTTTTGATAGTTACTGTTTTAGGTAGTGGGCGTGCCTTAATTTCTAAAGGAACTGCTTGTGGGCCATCGTTCATAAAACTAAGTTTTATAAGTCCTTCTGAGGTCAATTGCACTTGAGAGGGGTAATTACAATGGGTTACTTCAAAGCCTTTTGGCAATACGATGCTGTTACGTGCTATACCTAAACTTCTTGAAAAAACTAGGCTTCCGTCCTTTTGGAAATAGCTATCCGGATCTGCATAGGTTTTATCGATTTGCAATCGCGTTTCACCGTTTTCAGGTACTGGCCTTGCCAAAGTTACTTGTAAATATTCACCATCATCATCGGCGTTTTGCAGCCCGTTTGCCTTGGCGGTTTCCCCGTCAACAATTTCCCAATTCAGTTTTTTTCCTGAATAGGCATCCCAAACTGCATCCACTTTATGTTCACTACCTTTTCTTAGGGTATTCCAATAATGGGTGGCACCCGCTGAGGTAGCACTTACATCATAAATAATTCGGAATTCATGGTTTTCAGGATTTAGTAATTCGTATCGGGTATAGCTATCCTCTTCGGTCTGTTGGCAAAGTGCGGGATTGGTAGCTGCTATTAAAAAAATCCAAAAAAAGACTTTTTTAAAAGTTGAAATATTTTTTAGGAATCGAGAAAAAATCAAACTTAAATTGGCCATCTACTAATATAAAGAACCTTAATAGTAAGTCAATCACTTTTAGGTTAAAAAAACCACTTAATGGTATTATCAGAAAGACTTTATGGAGCGGGGCCAAGTCTTGTTTCTATAATAACATGCCGGCCCTTTAGCTATATTTCATCTTTAAACACGATTTTACCACCTACGATAGTATAGGTGACTTTTGATTCCAGAAGTTCAGCTGGTTGTACGGACAACAAGTTGCGGTCAAAAAGTACCATATCGGCCAAATACCCTTTTTTCAACTTTCCTTTTCTATCTTCCATAAATTCACCGTAACTAGAACCTAAGGTGTAGAATTCGATAGCTTTTTCTAATGTTATTTTTTCTTTAGGCACCCAACCTTCGCCAGATTCCCCTTTTAAATCTTTTCTGGTAATTGCGGCATAGAGGCCAAATAACGGATTTAAAGGTTCTACGGGGTAATCGCTGCCAAAGGAAATATGAGCTCCAGAAGCATTCAAACTATTCCATGCATAAGAATATTGAAGGTTTTCCATGCCAATGCGCTTTTCTGCGAAGCGTTTGTCCGTAACTACGTGTAGTGGTTGCATGGAAGCAACTACATTTAATGCATTAAAGCGGTCTATATCCTCTTTTCTCAAAATTTGGGCATGCTCTATAGTGTGGCGTGCATCGCGTTTTCCGTTAACATCCCTTGCTTTTTGGTAAGCATTTAATACCCAATCATTACCGCGCGGACCAATGGCATGTATGGTTAATTGCATATTCATTTTATCAGCAGCAACAATACGTTCTTCAAAAGCATCATAGGGCATTTGCTCCAAGCCCAAGCCAATATCCGGAGCGTCTTTAAAAGGTTCGAACACCATCATGGTTCCAGAACCTAAGGTACCATCAATATGACCTTTTATAGGGCCGAAACGGATCCAATCGTTTTCAGGTGGATAGGCTTTTGCCAAATCGCTATATTCTTGAAGCGTGGCATCGGAAGCCGGAAATTTTCCACTAAAGGTCACGCGATAGGTAAGTTCACCCAGCTCTTTGAACTTTTGGTAAATTGATGGGTCCACTGCTACCGAATCTAAGGATGCACAAACACGGCGGACGCTCGTAATGCCCAAACTGGCAACATGTTTAAAAGCAGCGCGCCATTGTTCCATTTTTGCGGTTTCCGAACTTTTATCTGAACTTTCATTGGCTTTGACGGTGTAGGTAATCAACCCTCTTGCTTTCTCTTGAAAAATTCCGGTGGCCTTGCCTTTTGCATCGCGCATAATAGTTCCACCGAATGGGTTTGGCGTGGCATCGGTAATGCCCGCAAGTTTCATGGCCAAACTGTTAGCTAGGACGGAATGGCCATCTGCACGATATAGAATTACCGGATGCTCGGGCGAAACAGAATCTAAGGTTTCCTTGGTAGGCCATTGGCGGTCTTTAAACATTTCATGTTCCCAGTTGCCACCTAATACCAGCTCACCTTTTTCTGTTATAGCTATTTGTTTTTTGACCCTTCGTGCTATTTCGGCTTGATCGGTAATGTATCTTAAATCCACGTAATCTGGGTCTATCCCATCTAAATGCACGTGTGAATCATTGAAGCCAGGCGTCAGTAACCTTCCTTTTGCATCGATGACCTCTGTAGCCTCTGAATTTATGTATGCTTGAATTTCTTCGTTTGTGCCTATCGCCAAAATGGTCTCACCCTTTATAGCAATGGCTTCGGCCCTGGGTGAAGCCTCATCGATGGTCAGAATTAAGGCATTGGTAATTACAAGGTCAGCGGATTCTTGTTTGGCCCCACTACATGCGTTCATCAAAAGCAACAAAAACGATAAAAATAAAATTTTTGGAATTAATTTCATGAATTCAGAAGGGTTGGTTTTGGGCATTCAATATAAGAATTTGCTTTGTTAAAATGATTTTGAAGAATGAGTAAGTCCGAGGACTTCGGAGAGCTGAAGCTATACGACAAAAAAGAAGACATTAATTATCTTTAAGACAGACTAAGTATTGACCATATTGATTCAGTTATATGTTTAAATTTTCTCCTTTTAAATTCAAATCAAAATTCTCATTGAAATCGTTTTTAGCTTTTCCTTAGGCACAACTCGTTTAGAGTTCGCATAATATTCATCGCTAGGATTTGATACCCATTATTGACTTCTCTGGTGATGGTAGAACGTGAGCGATCGAGCTTTTTGGCAATGAAAGATTTTGACCTGTTCTCTTCTAATAAAGTTTGGATAACGACCCGTTCTTTCAGGGATAATCGTCGGTGCTTTTTTCTGTTGCGTTAAGTTATTGAATTCGGAGAGGGTTTGTATTATACTGAAATAGGTTGACCTTTTTCGGGTTCATTTTTCGGTTTAGCAATGAGCCAGATTTTTAATTTCTATGTTTAACTTAATTCTCTACATATAGCCAAATTAAAAATCTGGTGGACTAAACAAATAAGCAAAAACCTCTCGGAATACCTGTAATAGCAATTTTTTATACACTTCTTTGTTGGCAACTGGCCTTTATTTTGTCCGTTCTACTTTTATTGGGTTTTGTCGAGTATCAAAAACATCGTTTATTTCAATTCTATTTTCTTTATTGTTAATCCAATAAATAATTTTATAATTTTTATAAACTAAATATCTAAATTCTTGTTCTCTTTTTCTTAGAAGTTCTTCGGTTTGTCCGAGTTTCGGTTGCTTTTTTAGTTTTAAAGTTTCATTACAAATTCCGTTAGCGAGCTTTTTTGCAATCCGAATTCCTGTTTTTTCTCGATAGTATTTATAAATCTTTTGGAGTTCTTTTTGAGAAAAATCAGTCCAAAATAATTTCAATTCCATTTGTCGATTTTGGCTTTTAATTCGCTCGCTTCAATTAATCGACCATTTTTTGAATCCTCCATTGATTGGTCAATTCGAGAGTTAAATTCCTCAATTGTCATTGGTTTGAAATTTTCGTTTTCTGATATTTTGTTTTCCTTTCTCAAGATTTTTTCAAGACGTGAAATAACATCTTCACTTTGAATTTTTAAAAATTCTTGAATAAGTTCCAATTTTCTCGTTTGCAAATCCATTTTTTAGCTTTTTATCAAAGATACAAAATTATGAATTTACACATTACTATTTCTTTGAACGACAAGTGCATTCAAGGTATTAACGCAACAAAAGTTGCTAATCGGTTATGGTTCAATTTAATTTTTTCTATCTAAAAAAACCTAGATTTTTGCGGAGGCTTTTCAGAAAAGAAAAAATCAGACGGAGTTTTTGGTTATGACCTCCAAAGGTGTTTTGTGCCCCAAGACCTTTCTTGGTCTGTTATTGAGTTTAAATTGTATGGTCTTGAGTTGTTTTTGCCTATTGTTTTAAAGTCTGTTTTTTTAGGCAAATACCTTCTGATAAGTCCATTGGTGCTTTCATTGGTTCCACGTTCCCATGATGCATAAGGATTAGCAAAATAGATATCCATTTCGGTACGTTCGACAAGCCATTTATGATCGGCCATTTCATTACCATTGTCGTAGGTCATGGTTTTAGTGAGTCTGTTTTCGAATTGGTTGAGTTCTTTGGCAAAGGCCCTTGTGACAGACTTTGTTTTTCTGTCTTTCACCGGTATGATCAAGGTGTATCTCGACTTTCGTTCGACGATTATCCCGATGGCAGATTTCTGCGTTCTACCGATGACCAAATCAGCTTCCCAATGACCGAGTTCCTGTCTGTTTTCAACATGTTTGGTCCTTTGCGATATATTAATTAGGTCCTGAATATACTTTATCAGCTAACAACTTTAACCATCCACTTCTTACAAACTGATATTTTAATCATGGGTTATTAAAATTTGCCCATAATGAATATGACGAACATTTTTATCATCATCTGGAAAAAAGGATATATTATCAAAAGAAACAGGAATACTTCTAGAGTATGCCATGTCTGGACCATCCGTCACATGAAAATGCAAATGAGGTTCTGTGCTATTACCACTATGGCCTAATGCTGCAATTTGTTGACCTCTATTAACAGAATCTCCCACTTTAACTTTTAAGCTGCCAGTCTTTAAATGTGCATAGTGGGAGTATTCGTCATTATCATGTTCGATAATAATGTGATTGCCCATTACATATGAAAATCCTTTTGACAAAAGTTCTTGCTGTAGTTTGGCTGATTTATTAAAATATTCTTCAGAAGATTCATTAGGTTGTTTTAAGTTTTCATTTGACTCGGTTCCTCCATTAAATATAGAGACTACTTTGCCAGAACCAATTGCGTATACAGATTCTCCGAAGGAATAATAATCAGTTAATTTGCTGCCATCTCCATTATGAGTATTCCCATTTGCTCCAATTTTAACCAAATCGAATGCGAATTCTTGTATACTTCCCCATCTATGATGGCTTATTAATGACGGAGCTCCATAAGCTGTCCAAGTACCTTTAAGTGGAAAATAATACTGGTTATTGGATTTGTGATTAATAACTCTTAAAGTACCTTCTGTTAATAAAGAATTCCCAATATTATCACTGGCTCTAACTATAACAGTGATTAAATCAGGTAATGTTTGAAAAAGCATAGTTTGATGTGTAATTACTAAAGCTTCTTCCCTTGCTAGGGTAGTACTTTTTGAAAAGTTTATACCATTTAAGTATTTGCTAGTTTGGAATTGAAAATCATAATATTCTAAAACTCCTTGTTTCTGATACGTATTGAACTTTTGAGCAGATTCAAATAGGATTTTTTCAGGTACTTTGTACCTTTGTATTTCAATTGCTCCTTGACTTACAATAATTTCAACTTCCTTAATTTTTAAACTATCATTATCGTGGTTGACTATGGCAATGTTTTGAATTACCGCACTATATAAATCATTAGGAGTTCCAAAACCTTTTGTTTCATAAACATATACGTAATCGTCTGGTTGAAACTTGATTTTCAATGTTGATTGAGCGTGTAATATGTTGCTAAAGAGAATGATTATAACGAAGAGTTGCATTGAGAAAGTTGGTATGGCTTTCATTCTAAAATATGTTTATGTGACTAATTTATTTGTTGGTAACGGGTTTGTATATGGCTCGTAGGGTAAAATTAGAGATAAATTTTCGGTTAAGCACGAGCCGAATTTTTAAATTTTTCTTACCTGCCCGCCTCTTATTTCTAGAAATTTGATGGCAGGCGGGGTATCTTTTCTCAATAACCCAAATTAAAAATTTGGCGGACTTCGTAAATATGCCGAAACTTCGGTTAAGCAACTGCCCAGCTATGAGCTATGTACTTTGTTGTCCTTAGTGTTTTGCGTAATCTATGTCAAATTCAGATTTTGATTCAACAGTTCGACGTTGAAATTAATTTTGGCATTCAATGCCTTAAAAACTTTAAGTATTGTGTCAAATCGAGCGTCGGTCAAATTGTTTTCGATTTTAGAAATCTGTGCCTTTTGGACACCAACCAATTCGCCAAGTTGTGCTTGTGTCAAATTCCGTTCTTTTCGTGCTTGCTTTATTGCGTGTCCGATTAAATCAAGACGAAGTTCGTTTTCGAATTCCTCTCTTTTTGGCGTTCCTTTTTTTCCGATGTATTTATCGGTTACATCATCCAGACTATAAGTTTTCATTCCTTTATTTTCCATATCATTAATTTTTGGCATCAAAATATTGTTTCATTATCCGCTCTGTCTTTTCAATTTCCTTTTTTGGTGTTTTGGCCGTCTTCTTTTCAATTCCGTGAGTTGATATGACAAGAGTTTCGGTCTTATTGGTTTTATCCCAAAATGCAAAAAGTCTGTATTTGGTTTTGTTGTGAAGAGTTCTAAATTCCCAAACGTTGTCATTGAGTTTCTTGAAAAGATCGTTGTCATTGACAATTTGAGCTTTTCGCATATTGTAAATGATTATGTCACGAGCCTTTTCGTTAAGACTGCCTAATAATTGATTTACCTCTTCAAGTAATTCGACTTTAAATTTTGGGTCAATTCATTCGGATGTGTATGCAAATGTAAATGTTTCTTTATTAGGAAACAAATTTTATCGTGAAGACGAAGGTGTATTATACTGAAATAGGTTGACCTTTTTCGGGTTCATTTTTCGGTTTAGCAATGAGCCAAATTTTTAATTTCTGTGTATAACTTAATTCTCTATATATAGCCAAATTAAAAATTTGGCGGACTACGAAAAAAGCAAAAACCTCTCGGGAAAGCCTTTATTAGTTATGTTTTAAACACTTTGTTAGGCAAGGTTTTTATTCTCGTAATGCTTTATTTCGTTGAGTTCCGATTCTTTTGATTCCTTTTCCTGCTCAATGTCATAATCATCTTGGATTCCAAGCCAGAATTTGGCAGAATTACCAAAATATTTACTCAATCGCAAAGCCGTGTCTGCTGTAATTCGTCGATTTCCCTTTATGATTTCAGAAATTCGTGTCTGCGGTATTTTCAAATCCTTTGAAAGTCGGTATGCAGTAATTTCGAGTGGCTCAAGAAATTCATAATTCAAGATTTCTCCTGGATGTACATTTGCTAATTTTTCCATATTATATTTTTTTAGTGATAATCAATTACCTGCCCGTCCGGCAGGCGGGTTTCCACCTCGCTTGCGTTTCCCTTGTTCCAAATGAAGATTATCCGCCATTGTTTATTAATCCGAATGCTGTAAAATTCGTTTAATTTTCCAGTCAGTTTTTCCAGTCGGTTGGATGGTGTAATTCGCAAGTCGGTAATGTCCTGCGAGTTGTTCAACATTCTTAATTTCCGACGTCCAACGTTCTGGATTTCAATCGGCATTTGTTTTACACGGATTCCGTTCCAAATCTGTTCGGTCTGTTTCGAGCCAAAGGATGATATCATATCTTTTTACGTTACTAACGTCAAAAGTAAGTAATATTTTTAACTTTCCGAATTTTTTTGGGAAATGTCGCCTAATTGTATTCTCCAAAAAGATGCTTTTTTCTTATGAAGGGGTAATTCTCTAATTCATAATTTAATGGATGGGGATAGAAAAGAGAAATCACTCAAAGACGAAAAGATAATTTTTACTAGGCAGATTTATATCTTGAAAATTCTATCAATATATTTGAATAACAATCTTTACTAACAAAGTGACCACGAAACTGAACACGAATCTATTATCTCAGGCACGGTAACAATATTTTTTCTTAATCTACTTGTATAACTGGGTATTCTCTTCATTGTAGTATTTTTTAGGACGAGTCAATGTTGCTGCCAACGGTCAGTATATGGCGCGTTTTAAGGCGTTTTATATTTTGTTAGCTTCTGTCTTTTCTATTTAATTGCCTTAATGACTTTTCCGCCTTTCATGACAAATTCCACTCGCGACAATTCAGAGATATCATCAAGAGGATTTTCTTTAGTGGCTATAATATCTGCCAATTTACCGACCTTGATGCTTCCAATTTCATCATCTTTCATAAGTAACTCTGCATTTACCTTTGTACCTGCCATTATTGCTTGAAGAGGCGTCATACCCAATTTGACGAGCAACCGAAATTCCGTAGCCGCAAAATTAGGAGGAAACCCAACATTGTCAGAACCTACCCCAATTTTCACACCTCTTTCTATTGATTTCGAATACATCTTCCAAGAGTCCTCGCGAAATTTTTTGGTTAACTCATACATTTTAGCCTGTGCCTTACTGTCTTTCCAGGTTTCAAGTCCATACTCACCTACACTGACAGTAGGGATTAGGAATACATCATACTCTAAAAAGAGATCAATACTTTCATCGTTCAGGAAGGTGCCATGTTCTATGGATCTTGCTCCAAACTTTATTGCTTTATTGATGCCTTCAGTAGCATGTGCGTGAGCCATAACAGGAATACCTCTCCTTTTTGCTTCCTCGACTGCAGCAATTATTTCTTCATCACTAAATTGGACGTTTTTCGGATCGTCCCCTTCTGACATAAAAGCCCCAGTAACCAGGAGCTTGATCCAGTCACTCCCATATTTTATTTCTTCCCGAATAGCCTTTTGAATCTCATCTACTCCATCAACTACTAGCCCATCAGAAATCACCGATTGATGAGGTGAAAAAAAATTAATATCACCACCACCCCCTGTTACAGACAAGTAATGTCCGGCTCCATAGATTCTCGGACCATCAAATAAACCAGCATTTATGGCATCCCTGATTTCAAAATGGGCATATTGTGTATCGGCATCACCAGCTACTCTTATTGAAGTCCAACCTTCATTAAGCCAATTTTGCACCGTCTTTAAACCTCTAAGAGCATTAAAGGCAGATGATCCTTTCAAATGATTTACTTGGTAATCATCACCATATATTAATGGATGCACATGAGCGTCTATAAGTCCAGGTAGTACTGTATATTCGGTTAAATCAATTATTTTGTAATCTGGCTTAATTATATCTCTAGTACCAATTTCTACAATTTTATCTGCTGCGATGATGATTACAGTATTGTTGTAAACCTCATTATCTTCTGCAGTTATAAGCTTACCACAAATGATAGCTGTTTTATCTTGAGCATTTGACCTAATAGAAAATAGAATTATTGAAATTGATAATAGTAGTACTTTTTTCATACTCAATATTTTAGAATGAAGCTAACGGTTAGTACATAAAAAGTAGAGAACTTTATGCACTCACTTTTTTGGTTTATAACTAATCTTATTTTATAATTATATTTTGATTTAAGCACTTACTCCGCTATTTTTGATATACCATGTTAGCGGTTCGGCATTTCTTTTGTTTCTTAATCTTCAATTACAAATCAATTTTCTAAAGTTCAAGGGTCCAGAACCAAGCGTCTCCAATTTCATCGTCTTGCACAATTTCGGAAAACGTAAAACCATTGTTCTGTAAAATCTTTGTGGAAGCGTTGTATTCTGGTGCCGTTTTAGCAGTAATAATTATTGTCGGGTCAGCCCCTTTTGAAATTGCAATTAGCTCTTTACATGCAAAAGTAGCAACTCCTTGACCTTCAAATTCTTTGAACGTCCAGTATGCTATTTCAACTTTTCCATCTTTAGGTTGTCCAGTAAAACCGCCAGTACCAACGACTTGATTGTTCTTAAAAATAAAGTAACCAACCCAAGGCTTGTTGAAACCAATTTTTGGGTAAATTTCCTCCATTGAAGTGATTAATTGTTGGCAATCAGTCGAGGCATAAATTTCTTTTGTCTTGTCCTCGTTAATATTTATAATTTTCAATTCCATTTTTGCCTATCATTAAAATTTTTAGTGTGTCGTTGTTTTATGCTGACCGCTAACGACCTGCTAAACGCAGTTCTGCTTTGCGAACGAAAAGATAATGAATTTAAGCAACAATGATTTGAGAATGGGACCTTCCCACAATCTGTGGTCTCAGATCATTGTTCACCCACCAGGTAGCGCAGCTGCTGCCCTCGTTCACCTTTACGCAAATTTTGATTAATCAAAGAATCGTTTATTACACCGGGATTACTACGCAGCCTTAGTCGGCATAGCTCTTAGGTTTTCATGGTAAAGCCAGTCTATTTGGCACATTCCGCTTCGCTTCGCGAGCGCAATGAATCCAACCTGCCCGCCGGAACAATATGTAGGCGGGTTCCCGCTACAAGGTAAAAGCAATCAGAAATGGTTGTTTTTTTGTTATTAAGAGTAATGATAGTGGAGGATAAGATTAAGCTAAATGGAAACTTCTAGATATTATCAATGTAAATACTGCTTTCAGGATTTTGAGCCCAAAAGAAGACGTGTGCAGAAATTTTGCAGCAACAGTTGTCGGTCTAAAGCACACCACGCGAAAAAACAGGCCAAGGATTTAAAGTCAAAAACCAGTACTCTGCCGTCAAAGAATTTTGAGTTCCCTAAGATAAAGAAGGAACCAAAGAAAAGCTCTGAAACCATCACCGCTGCCGGAATAGGAAATGTTGAGGAATAAGAAAACAAAGAATTTAGACTCAGTTTTCAGACAACGTTTTCTATATGGAGTAGTTTCGCTTCCAAAATAAATATCGAGTCGACATGGTCAAAAAAAAATAACGGTGGAAGCGAACGGCCTACAACAAAAAGTTTAGGGCAGCTGCGATTAACATTTAGGTATTAAAGATTAATTTTCTTAATTTCATTCGTACAAATGGCAGAATAACGTGCTACGAAAACCGCAGCCGTCATAAACTCAAACGTTGAGGCTCAATATCCCTAAGAATAGCATACCTAATGACTTAAATCATGAAGAATGAAAAGAAGACAATTTATCCTGTTCTCAGTTCTGGGAATTTCGGCCATCGCAATTCCAACATGGTGTTTTAAGTTTTATACGCCAGAATACGATCAATTATTAACCGAACCAGAGTTGCTATCTCATATCTGGGATGGTACTACTATTGGTGAAATTGGTGAAGCCTACGGTAAGAAATTTCCAAATGAAAATAGTGAACGTAAGTTGGCAAAACTATTATCCGATTATGCTTCTACGGTAGATTCAACCAAAACCATTGAAATATTACGACATCAAATTAAAGAGGATTACCGTCAAAATAATACTGTTATGATTGACGGTTGGATTTTATCTAGGACAGAGGCACGCCAATGTGCCCTTTTTTCATTTAATCATACCAACTAACCATGCATATAGACGCCAGGGAATTAGATAACAATACGGTTATTGAAGGAGATATTTGCATTGTTGGTGCTGGTGCTGCAGGAATAAGTATGGCATTAGACTGTATGAATACCTCACGCAAAGTGATTTTGCTTGAAGGCGGTGGATTTGAATACGATGATAAAGTGCAGGAACTGTATGCTGGAAAAACAACAGGCCAAAAATATTTTCCACTAAAATCTGCCAGGCTTCATTATTTCGGAGGCACGACTGGTCATTGGGCTGGGATGTGTGCACCTTTAGATCCTATCGATTTTAAGGAACGGGATTGGGTGCCCAATAGCGGCTGGCCAATTTCTAAGATTGATCTTGACCCTTTTTATGCAAAAGCAAATAAAGTACTGAAACTGGGACCTTATAATTATGAGTACGAATACTGGAATAAAGAACTGCCGAACTTAACTCCCTTACCGCTCGATAAAAATGTGGTATGGAACAAAATGTGGCAATTTAGTCAAGCCCGATATGGCGACTTATATAAGAAAGGGATTGTAGGAGCAAGAAACATTCACCTCTACACTTATGCCAATGCTGTGGATATCAAAACCAATGACAACATAAGCACGGTTAAAGAAGTAGTTGTCAAAAATTACTCAGGTAAAACACATACGATAAAAGCAAAAACCTTTGTATTGGCATGCGGAACAATTCAGAACGCTCGCTTGCTATTAGCATCAAATTCTCAGGCGCCTCAAGGCTTGGGCAATGACAATGATTTGGTTGGCAGATATTTTCAGGAACATTTAGAAGTGGCTTGTGCTGAATTATGGCTCGCAAAACCATTTCCTACTGATTTATATTCATGGGATTACGGTGTGACAAAAGCAAGTGCAGAGCTTGCCATTACAGAAGAGGTACAGACAAAAGAGAAAATGTTGAATGGTACTGCTTCGTTGTTACCTCTTAGTGTAGCCAAGCATCAAAAACCCAGAATGGAAACCTGGCAAGATAGTGACCCACGAAAAAGTCTTGATAACATGTTTGCCGATTGGGATGAGGCAGCAGAAAAAGCCAAAGGAGAAAAAGGAAATATTGAAAGAGCTTATCAGCTCGATACTCGTATAGAACAAGCACCTAATCCAAATTCAAGGGTTACACTTGGAAAAGAAAAAGACGAATTAGGAGTTCCGAGAACAAATCTACATTGGGAATTAACCCCTCTTGATAAATACAGTGTTCGAAAAATCTATCAAATTCTAGGAAGACAGTTCGGCATAGCAGGAATTGGTCGAATAAGACTTAATGAGTTCTTAAGGGATGAAAATGATAATACTTTTCCTGATAGTACCAATGGTGGATGGCATCACATGGGGACAACCAGAATGGCTGATGACCCAAAGAAAGGAGTTGTCGATTCCAATTGTCAGGTTCACGGAATTTCAAATTTGTTTATCGCTGGCGCTGCTTGCTACCCCACCTCTGGGGCACCAAATCCCACACTCACTCTGACAGCATTATCCCTTAGACTATCTGATTATCTCAAAAACAAAAACATTTAGAAATTGGATCAACGAGCTACGACAATGGCTCATTCCAAAACTCTTTCTGCAAGAATTTTTGAAGCAAAGCTTAATCTAATAGTAAGTATTAGAAACAATCCAGACGCTCAGCCGTGGCTAATGCAGCCTGCCCGCCGGAATAAAGTGTAGGAGGGTAACCGCTACTAATAAGCATCATCTGAAAGATTATGTCTATCAAGGTCAATGGAGCTAGATTCATATATCCTAAAGGCCATGCCATTATATTATATGACTGTATCTTACCCCCACTAGTACATAGGGACTGAATAAAGAGCCGATAACGTCTGAATATAGAGGAATGACTTGGAAGAAAAAGATATACAAAAATCTGACAATGTCATTTACAAAAAATAGCAGTGTCAAGGAGGCTGCTAGTTTGGTCAGGTTGATCAAAAGTAGGGATTCGGGGTCTTGGGTGTTCATAGTTCGTATTTCCCGCCAACTTCGGTAAAATCCGATTAAAAGACAAATTTATTCGATGAAATGCAAATTTTTAAACAAAAATCTCTACTCAATGTGATATGATACTTCTATAAATTGTCAGTCTGATGAAGTCCTTACGCTCACTTCATCGCTATGAAAAATCTACCGAATACTTAGTATAATCCAATAAATAGAAACTCTCTCCAAAATAATATATATCAATAAATATGATTTGAATCGCTCTACTTTAATCATATTTAGGGATTGTAATCTCCGGATATACTATTTATTAGGGATTTTATTCCCCAAAAAGATGAATTTTTCTTAGGAAGCGGTTATTTCTCATTCAAAATTTTGAGTAGAAATGCATAAACTAAAGTTAAAGCGTCCTTTTCTTACTTTATGATTTAATGAGCGAAGATGGATAAACCTAAAACTTAGAGTAATGTTCTATCATTTCCCTTTCTTTTTTTTCTTTAATTTCAATTCTTCAATGTCTGCATCCATTTGCTCTTTTTTAAGTCCTACCCTTACAAGCCCATAGATACTCATGTAGATGTTGGCAATCCATACCAGGGCGAAACCCGCAATTAAATAACCTCTCCAATCAAAGTACAACAGTTGATAACGGGTCATAATCAAGAAGGCAAGGGTTATATAATGGCTAAAACAATATTCGCAGGTAAACAAATAAAAAAATTTGCGTATTAGTAGGGAAGGGCTGGTTTTGTATTTCCTCAAACAATATTTCCTTGGTTCCTTAAAAACCTCTTCATGTGTTACTGTCCATGAAATACAGGCTATGGGCAATGCCAATAAAAATAGATAGGCAACTTGTTGGGAAAAAGGCATAGGTATTGGATCTATATTGTAATTAGTGAAAGTTGCTTAATATGGTGCATCCATCTTATGACACTTGTTTAAAAACACTAATTTACTCAATAATATAATTCCATCGATTAGGGTATATAATTTTATAAATGTATAAGTTATTCAGGGGGATTTTAGAAATATTTTAAGAAACTTCATTAGCAAATTGAAGAAGATTACAAAGTGATGCCTTTGCTTTTTATTATTCTCTTAGAAAATGCTTTTAAACATGGCGTAGAAAACTTGAGAAAAGATGCTTATGTTCATCTCAAAATTCACACAAAGAACAATACCGTATTTTTTGAAATAGAAAATAATTTTGACCCCACACTTCCAGAACAAGACGACGGAATTGGATTGAAAAATTTAAAACGAAGATTAGAATTGGTGTACCCAAAAAAACATAGCTTATCTTTTTCTACTACAGAAAATGTATACAAAGCAAAATTAACATTGCATTCGTGATTAAATATCTAATTATTGACGACGAATATATAGCACACGATATTATAAAAGGCTATTGTGATTTATTGCCAAATATGCGGTTAATGAAAAACTGCTATGATGCTTTGGAAGCCATCGAATATCTTAACAACAATACAGTTGATTTAATTTTTCTGGATTTAAATATGCCAAAACTCAAAGGCTTTGAATTTTTAAAAACCCTGTCTGAGCCACCAAAAGTAATCGTAACCACGGCCTATGAAGAATTTGCGCTAGAAGGCTACGAACTTAATATTTCAGATTATTTGTTGAAACCTTTTAGTTTCGAACGATTTTTAAAAGCAATCAATAAAACGGTAAGCAACATCAACACTCCAAAGGAATCTATTGTCGAGAAAAGTGATCCAGTTTCAAAAAGTATATTTCTTCGAACTAATAATAAATACATTCAAGTAGCAATTGATACTATTGAATATATTGAGGCCGCTGGAAATTACACTAAGGTGATTACCATCGATGAGACCATTGAGATTAGAGAAAAGTTTTCGGATGTTTTAGCATTATTAAATGGTATGGATTTTATCCAAGTTCACAAATCGTTTGCGGTATCGAAAAATCACATAAAGAGCATTGAAGGGAATCGGATTTTTATTTCTGATCATATAATTCCTATTTGAAAAACCTACAAAGTCAATATTTTTAAATTATTGAAATAGCTGGCTATAACAGTTGATTGCTGTATGCTAAACTGCGTTATTTTTGAAGTTTGGGTTTTTTAGAAATCCTAATAGCCTATTGCAGCCCCATCTGGACTTGAAGAGTCGGAAGCTCCAATCATAATATTATTATCTACGTCTATTTGAATCCCCATTAATTCACCCAATGAATTAACTGGGATCAAGGTATGATTCATCTCTTCAAGAAGTTTTCGAGTATCAGGAGATAGTAACAGCCTCTCATATTCTATCACATCTGGCAACCATTGGTGATGAATTTTCATGGCCTCAATCGCCTTGTCTATCGGCATTTCGTAGGCTAGCACGTTCAGTACGGTTTGAAACACGGTATTGATAATGGTTCTCCCTCCGGGACTTCCTACAACAAGATAAGGTTTTCCGTTTTTCGCTACAATAGTGGGCGTCATGCTAGAAAGCATCCGTTTTTCAGGTTTAATGAGGTTAGGGTCCGTACCAACTTGACCTGTACTAGTAGTATACCCAGGCTGTGGATTAAAATCCCCCATTTCATTATTAAAGATGAAACCCAGTTTTTTGGAACCCATTCCTGACTCATAGCCATGCTCCAATGTGTAGGTTAAAGAAACTGCATTGCCAAATTTATCGGCCACCGAAAGGTGAGTGGTGTGGGTCCCATCATAAATTTGCCCAAATTTAGTAGAGTCACTTACGGAGGCTTTTTCCATATCAATGTTGTCAAAACGATTTCTCGCAAAAGCTTTGGAGGTCAGCCTGTCTAATGACGTTTCTAGATTAAAATCCTTATCACCTAAATGTTCTGCTCTATCGGCGAAAGCTCTGCGCATGGCTTCAGCCACCAAATGTACGTATGCAGCAGAATTGAATTGGATAGAATCCAAGTTGGCTAATTCCATAAGGTTCATCATTTCGATAAGCGCGGTACCACCTGAACTAGGAGGGGGCATGGAGTAGATTTCATAGTCTTTATAAGTTCCTTTAACCGGCTTCCTTTCTACTGCTTTATAGCGCTGAAGATCTTCCATGGTAATAATGCCTCCATTCTCCTTCATAAAACGGACAATCTCCTTCGCAACATCTCCCTTATAGAATCCATCTTGACCATGATCTCGGATTTCTGTTAAGGTATTAGCAAGCTCATTTTGCTTCCATAGCTCTCCGAATTGGGTGAGTTCGCCATTATCCTTTATGAAATAATCCTGTAAAAATGGAATAGGAGAATTGTTTTTAAAATAATTGGCCGCGCCATAAAGATCGTAGGTGAGTGGAAATCCATTTTTTGCTATATCAATGGCAGGTTGAACCAAATCTGCCCATGGTAGACTCCCATATTTTTGATGCGCTAGATACAGACCAGCCACCGTTCCGGGAACGCCAACCGATTTAGCACCAATGTGATTCACAGTCGATTCCTCTCCGTATAGGTTCTTTCCTTTTGTAAGATTTCCATCATCATCAAGGAACATATTTGGAGACGCTTTTAGAGGAGCTTTTTCCCTAAAGTCAATGGTGGTAGTAGTTGCGGCCGAATCCATAAATACCAAAAATCCACCTCCACCAATGTTTCCGGCTGCTGGATGGGTGACTGCCAGTGCAAATGCAGTTGCGATTGAAGCATCGATCGCATTCCCTCCTTTTTTAAGAATATCTATCCCCACTTCTGAGGCTATCTCGCTGCTTGAAACAACCATACCGTTTTTGGCATAGACCTGACCAAAAACCCAGTTTCCTTAGAGGTAAACTAGAATGAAGACTATAAAAAAGCGTGCTATATATTTCATAATTATTATTTCTAACGACCTGCGAAACGCAGTTCTGCTTTGCGAACGAAAAGATAATGAATTAAGCATTAATGATTTGAGAATAGTAGCGATGCTAGAAGTTTGGTCCCAGATTATTGCTCACCGACCAGGTAGCGCAGCTGCCGTTGGTTGTTAAATTCATGGCTTGGGAAATGAAGGAGCAGGACCAAATGGGAAGCATTCACGAATTCCTATTAATTAAATAGAGGTGGGATGAGCTAAATCGCATTTAGCGGAGGTTATGGCACCTTAAGGGCTTGAGCGCGTCAGCTGGAGCCGTCGGAAATGCTAAGGGCAATTTGATATAGCAGGTCGTTATAGCACATTTCATTTGGGGGGTGGTAGTGCACAACGAACTGGCGTTAACAATTTCCCAGTTAGCACTTGCCAAAGCAGCCCGTTAGAATGATTATATAGGGCTGGTTAATTACCAGCCTGCCGGCTGGCAGGTACATGTGTTGTATATTGTTTTTTGTTGGCAATTAATTGGCTTTTTCTATTCGATTATTGCTATCAATTATGCATTTTTATGCCTTAAAATTTAAATTTTATTTAATTTTGGGTACGTTTAATTTTAAATTATAACTATTATGAGAAATAACATTTTAAGTTCCGTTTTCGCGTTTTTCGTTACAGTCTTTATGTATGGACAAACATCTGCTTCAGAATTTAGTAAAGGTGATGTGTTTCAAATTGGTAGTGCAAATGATGATAATTATAAGCATATCAATTTTCCAAGAGCAAATTTTATTATTAAAAAAGGTGGAATAGCAAATTACAATAATATTAAAGGTCAAAAAGTTGTGGTAACTTCCGTTAAAGAGAAAAATGATGGAAAAAAAGTAGCGACTATAAAACGTGTAGATTCAAGAAGGTTTTTTAATAGTCATAAATATATAACAGTCGATATTGACGAAGCACTAAAAAGTAAAGAACTATTAACAGTTAAATAATTCAATTTAAAAAGACTCTCCAAAAGGAAAGTCTTTTTTTAATTAGATAAATGAGGAGTTCGCGAAATGTTGCACAATGGTCGTTGTATGATTAGGTGCGGTGGCCAGCACCTAATTTAGTAAACAATCTCGGACCCGAGAAAATTCCGACCTGCCACGACCTTTAGCGTCGTGGAGGAATTTTCCAGATGAGCACTTGCCCTAGCAGCCCGCCAGTATGACTCTGTCGGGCTGGTTAATTACCAGCCTGCCGGCTGGCAGGTACACTTTGTTGGCAGCAGTATTTTTTGTTCAGTCGTAATGGAATCTGCATTTAGCAATTAATATTTCGCCTTCATTATATCGATATATAAGCCTATGTTCACTGTCGATTCGACTGGACCAAAATCCAGCGTATTTATGTTTTAAAGGTTCAGGTTTTCCAATTCCATCAAAAGGATTCCGGGAAATGTCTTTCAGGAGTTCATTTATTTTTTTCAGCTTTTTCTTGTCTGTTTTTTGCCAATACAAATAATCTTCCCAAGACTCATCAACGAATATATACTTCATTTCAATTTTCGATTAGGCCTTTTTTAAAAGACTGTCCGCTCTTAAATTTGTCAACTGCAGAATCTAATCTCAATTCATTCTTTCTAGAGGATAATTCGTGATTTGTGGCCATTAACGAATTGTATTCTTGAAGGGACATCACTACAATTCCAGAATCTTTTCCACGATTAATAATCAAAGTCTCGTAATTCTTTACAACTCTGTCCAGATAAGTTTTTATATCTTTTCTAAAGTCAGAAACAGTTGTTATTTCCATAATTTTGTATTTATTAAAGTACAAATATATGTACAAAACCTGAATTTCGCGATTTTTATGTATTGCTGTCAACGTTTGGTGTATGGTTTGCTTCGCCAGTTCGCTGCGCTTGTGTGTTGCGTGGTAAGCAACTACTTTAGTCAACAAATACTTGCCAGAGAAAATTCCGACCTGCCACGACCTTTAGCGTATTGGAGGAATTTTTCAAATGGGCACTTGCTCTAGCAACCCGTCAGAATGACTCTGTAGCACTGGTTAATTATATACGGCTTAAGACTATTTATTCTCATCCATTACAAAGTAAAAAACGTTTTAAATCCAGTTCTTTTATCATACCTTCAATATGATTTTTCAAAAATTACGGGAGAATCCCCAAAAAAGGAATCACATTTAATAATTAAGAATATGAACAATATAAAAATCAACAAGATGAAAGTCTTTTATACATCCATTTTTATTGCAGTTTTTTCTATGGCCGGAGCCCAAAATTGGCAGCCTATTTTTAACGGTAAAGATTTTAGCGATTGGCAACATGTAGGAGATGGATCTTTTGAGATTGAAAATGGCATGCTGAAGAGTCAGGGAGGGATGGGGCTCTTGTACTATACCCCTAAGAAAGTCGGGAATGCGAAGATCAAGGTCGTATATAAGGGAGCTGATAAAAATAATGCTGGCGTATTTATAAGAATTCCAGAAGAACCTACCGAGGCTTGGATGCCCGTACATAAAGGTTATGAGGTCCAGATTGATGATCGAGAGGATGAGTTTCATAGCACTGGTGTGTTATATTCTTTAACCCGGGCACAGGCAACACCAGGGAAACCCGATGAATGGAATGAAATGATTATAACCCTCGATGGTAATCATACGATGGTGCATGTTAATGGAGTATTGGTTACGGACTTTACGGAAGGGGATAAAGTTCCTGAGAAGAAACTGGACTATGAGCCAGACCGTGGTCCACGACCAGACATGGGTTACATCGGTTTACAAAACCATGGCGATGGTGATGTTATTTATTTTAAGGAAGTAAGTATAAAACCTCTAATGGAATGAATCTCACGAGTATGCTTAGCTTGGGAAAATCTGGAGCAAGTAAATTGAGACTGTGTTCTATGGCTATTTTACCCCTTAGGTCAGAATAACTATACTAACCCAGCGGACCCGGAAATTGATTATAGAGGTTTATTAAACATTAACATAAAAAAAGGACAAGCTCCTATATAAGAGTTACTTATGGAAAACCCATTTGATGCCATTGTGATTGGATCTGGTATATCGGGAGGCTGGGCGGCTAAAGAACTTTGTGAGCAGGGTTTAAAAACCTTGGTTTTGGAAAGAGGTAGGGATGTAAGGCACATAAAAGATTACCCAACCATGTTCAAAAATCCTTGGGAATTTGAACATAGAGGGCGTATGACCAAGGAGTTTTATCAAGAAAATCCATTAATAACTAAAGCAGCAGGATTTGGAGAAGATACAGCGCATTTTTTTATCAAGGATGCCGATCATCCATATGTTCAAGAGCGACCATTTGACTGGATTCGCGGCTATCAGGTAGGAGGTAAGTCACTGATATGGGGGAGGGCCTGTCAGCGTTGGAGTGATTATGAGTTCAAGGCACCTAAAAGATTCGGTTATGGTATAGAATGGCCTATTGGTTATGATGACATTGCGCCCTGGTACTCTCATGTAGAAAAATTTATTGGGGTCTGCGGTAATAATGATGGTATCGAAGCCATGCCAGATGGTGAATTTTTACCTCCATTTCAACTTAATTGTGTGGAGGAGCACATGCAAAACACGCTCAAGGAAAATTTTTCTGGAAGGCACTTGGTACAAGGCCGTTGGGCACAGCTCAGCGAACCCAAACAAATTCATTTAGATCAGGGTCGAGGTAAGTGTCAATGCCGAAATTTGTGTATGCGTGGCTGCCCTTATGGGGGTTATTTCAGTACTAATGCTTCCACCTTGCCCTGGGCCGAACAAACAGGCAATCTTACCGTGAGACCATTTTCGGTGGTTCATTCTATAATTTATGATGAAACATCTGGTAAAGCCTCTGGGGTAAAAGTTATAGAGAGCAATACTAAAGAGGAAATTATATATAATGCAAGGATTATATTCGTAAATGCCTCGGCGCTTAATTCTAACTTGATATTACTTAATTCAAGATCAGAGCGTTTCCCTAATGGTTTAGGCAATGATAATGATCTTTTGGGAAGATATGTCTGCTTTCATAACTATAGAGCGGGAGCAGGTGGTAAAGTTGAGGGTTTCAAGGATAAATATGTCTATGGAAAAAACCCCACAGAATGTATCATTGCTAACTTTCGAAACTTAAAGGAGCAGGATACCGACTTTGTGGGTGGATATACTATTTTTACAGGTGCCTATCGCAATAGAACAGAAGAAGTACCACATAATATAGCCCAAATTGGAGCAGATTTTAAGCACCAACTCAGTAAACCTGGCGATTGGCGTATTTATATGTACATGCAAGGTGAAACTATTCCGAAGGCTTCCAATAGAGTCTATTTGAGTCCTGATAAAACGGATGATTGGGCAATACCTTTGTTGGTGACGGATGTCGGTTATGATGACAATGATGAAAAAATGGTGCAGGATTTTCTGGAAGAAAGCCGTAAAATGCTAGAGAAAATTGGGTGCACCGATCTATATTCCTATGACAATAAACAGGCGCCAGGCTTGGATATTCACGAAATGGGAGGGGTGAGAATGGGACTTGACCCCAAGACATCTCTTTTAAATGAATTTAATCAGCTGCATGGCTGTAAGAATGTGTTTGTTACGGATGGAGCTTGTATGAGCAGCACCGGTAATCAAAGTCCTTCAATATTATATATGTCACTTACTGCCCGTGCCGCAACTTATGCCGTAGAGCAATTTAAAAGTGGGGCTTTATAATTAATTAAAAATGTTACTATGGATAAGAAAGTTGGGGTTGCACTGATCGGTTCGCAGTTTATATCAAGTATACATGCAGATGCTTTAAGCAAGGTGAGGGATGCTGAAGTTTTAGCAGTCATGTCTCCTTCTGAGGGACATGCCAAGAGTTTTGCAGAAAAGTTTTATATCCCAAATCATTTTACCGATCTAGATCAGATGCTCGCATTGCCAGGTATCGATATGGTAGTAATCGGAGCTCCTAACTATCTGCATTGTGAACTAACATTAAAGATTGCCAACGCGGGGAAACATGTAGTGGTAGAGAAACCCTTATGCATGAATTTGAAAGAGGCGGATTTAATGATCGATGCTTGTAAAAAAGCGAATGTAAAACTGATGTACGCAGAGGAACTTTGTTTTACACCTAAATACGTTCGTATGAAAGGCTTGCTTGATCAGGGTGCATTAGGAAAACCAGTACTCTTTAAGCAGTCAGAGAAGCACGACGGCCCACATGCAGAGCACTTTTGGGATGTAGAACGGTCTGGAGGTGGCGTAACCATGGATATGGGCTGTCATGCCATCCAATTCTTTCGATGGCTGCATCCCGGTAAGGCCATCAAATCTGTGTATGCCCAAATGATGACGAGCGTGCATACTGATAAGACCATAGGAGACGATAACTCCATTGTTATTTTAGAATTTGAAGATGGTGTAGTGGCAATGATGGAAGAGAGTTGGACCAAACTTGGCGGTATGGACGATAAAGCAGAGTTACATGGCTCAGAAGGAGTGGCCTATGCCGATGTGCTTCAGGGTAATTCGATTCAGACTTACAGTAAAACAGGGGTAGATTATGCCGTGGAAAAATCGGGTAACACGGTCGGCTGGAGCTATACCATGTATGAAGAAAGCTGGAATTATGGTTTCCCTCAAGAGTTTGAACATTTCGTGGATTGTGTCAAAAACGACAGGCAACCACTAGTTACAGGCGAAGATGGTAAAGCTGTTTTAGAAGTGATCTTTGCGGCCTACCAGTCAGCTGGTACAGGGCAAAAGGTATTCTTGCCTTTTAAAACCGATGTAGACAAGCCATATAAATTATGGAAGAAGTAGACCTATATGTTTTATAAATTACTATTGGTATTATGGAAAGAAGAGAAGCATTAAAACTTACAGCCACCCTACTTGGAGGTTGTGTCGTTGGCTCCCAGTTTTTTTTGTCGGGCTGTTCCACGCCAAAAGACCGATCAAAATTGCTGACCGATAATGATGTCCCCTTATTGGATGAAATAGGCGAAACCATTCTTCCTGATTCGGAACAGTCCCTAGGGGCAAAGGCTGCTCATATCGGAGCGTTTATTAAAACAATAGTCAATGACTGTTATGATCTTCAGGAGAAAGAGATTTTTATAAAAGGCCTTCAACTAGTTGATACGGAAGCTGAGTCTAGATATGGGAAAAAGTATCTTTATCTTTCTGATCCACAAAGGGCTGAACTACTTTCTCAGTTTGATGAAGATGCCAAGAAAAGTAAGGCAAAATCACCTCATTTTTTTAGCATGATGAAAGAGTTGACCATTTGGGGATATTTTACTTCAGAACCTGGAACCACAAAAGCGCTTCGTTATAATCCTATTCCTGGTAGATTTGACGGTTGCATTCCTTATACTGGTGAAAATGCTTGGGCCTAATGAACATACATTCTTTTGAGGATTACGAACAAATGAGTGGCAGGGCGGCCGCCATGGTTCTGGAAGAAATAGAGAAGAAAAAAGACCTACTGATCTGTGCGCCCACAGGAAACTCACCTACAGGAATGTACCAGTCGCTAGCTCAAACCTTTCAACAAAAACCTAAAATTTTTAATGAACTGCGCGTTTTAAAACTAGACGAATGGGTAGGGCTCCCTGCGGAGCATCCTGGCTCTTGTGAATATTATTTGAGACAACAACTGCTTGATCCCCTTAAAATTTCTGCTGATCGCTATGCTGGTTTTCTTCCAAATCCGGAAAATCCTCAGAATGACTGTGAACGAGTTAAACAGTTAATTGAAAATGGAACAGGCATTGATCTATGTATTTTAGGTTTGGGGAAAAACGGGCATATCGGTTTTAATGAACCTGCAGAATTTCTTCAACCTCATTGTCATGTGGCCCAGCTTTCTGAGCAGTCAAAAAAGCAAGGGATTGTAGAAGGGTACGATGAAAAACCAGAGTATGGTATAACCTTGGGGATGCAAGAGATTTTATCTGCCAAAAAAATTATCTTATTGGTCTATGGTGAAGGAAAAAGAGATGCGACCGCGGTGCTGTTATCCAAAAATATAACCACAGAATTTCCCGCTACCTTTCTCTGGCTTCATCCCAATGTTGACTGTTTACTAGTGAAAGATTGAATTAGGCTCTGCGAAGTTTGCAACTTCGCAGTATCATAATGCAGCTTCGCAGTTTCATCCCTCAACGCAGTTTGCAGCTTCGCATGTATGCTTTTCGCATTATACCAATTCGTTTTATTTACTATAGGCTCTGCGAAGTTTGCAACTTCGCAGTATCATAATGCAGCTTCGCAGTTTCATCCCTCAACGCAGTTTGCAGCTTCGCATGCATGCTTTTCGCATTATACCAATTCGTTTTATTTACTATAGGCTCTGCGAAGTTTGCAACTTCGCAGTATCATAATGCAGCTTCGCAGTTTCATCCCTCAACGCAGTTTGCAGCTTCGCATGCATGCTTTTCGCATTATACCAATTCGTTTTATTTCCTATCTTTATTAGATGTTAAGCACTGACGGTTATAAGATTAGAGACCAAACAAAGCCTCATTTTCTGACTTTAACTATCGTTAACTGGATAGATATTTTTACAAGGCAGCGTTACCGGGATATTATAGAAGACAGTTTAAATTTTTGTATTGACAAAAAAGGTATGGTGGTCTTTGGCTATGTTATCATGAGCAACCACTTGCATCTAATCGCTCAAGATAGCCGAGGAGACCTATCTGCATTGCTCCGGGATTTTAAAAAGTTTACTGCCAAGAAAATAATCGAATCCATTAGATGCGAACCGGAGAGCAGACGAGAATGGGTACTAGATCTACTTTCCAAAGCAACACAAACCCATGGCCGAAATAAAGTTTATCAGTTCTGGAAATACGGCAACCATCCAGAGGAGATTCATTCTGAAAAATTTATGTGGAGAAAATTAGACTATATCCATCTCAATCCGGTGAGGGCTGGCTTGGTGGTAAAGGCATCTGATTATTGTTATTCCAGTGCAGGAAATTATGTAAATGGGGATGGCAATGTGAAGGTGAGTATAATTGATAATCCGGTTATCGATATTTCAAAACCTGATAGTCTTTGGAAGAGTATAGCCTGGTAGTATTTTTACAACGTTGCAAACTGTTGAACGATACT
Source organism: Flavobacteriaceae bacterium MAR_2010_188 (assembly GCA_900104375.1). Classification (NCBI taxonomy): domain Bacteria; kingdom Pseudomonadati; phylum Bacteroidota; class Flavobacteriia; order Flavobacteriales; family Flavobacteriaceae; species Flavobacteriaceae bacterium MAR_2010_188. The sequence goes on along the minus strand of LT629302.1, from coordinate 2,135,313 downwards.
GCGTAAAGGCTGCATAATGGCACGGTTGGTTATGTTATGCTGCGAAGTTGGAAATTTCGCAGAGCGAGGTGTTGAATGCAAACTTCGCAGAGCGAGTTATGTTATGCTGCGAAGTTGCAAACTTCGCAGAGCGAGGGCGTTGAATGCAAACTTCGCAGAGCGAGGTATTGAAATACGATGGTTGACCGAACCCCCGCCTTTTCGGAGGGGTTTAGGTCTAATACTTCGAGGCTTGCCTTGCATTTAAAAAATATATTCCTCTAGGCGTTCTATTCCGTCGAAACCATCTTTATCTTATTCTCCGATACCTTATCATTTATTTTGGTAATGTAATCTTGCATCAAGGCGTTCAATGTATTGATTTGTGTATTGAGTTCTGTGGTCACTTGCGAAAAGAATTCTATTGATTGATCAGTTGGCGGATAATCGCCCCTTTGCGAATCGGCCATGAGAAAGGCCAAGCGGTTGTTAATTCGTATGCCATAGTTCAAGGGATCCTGGCTGCTCTGGTTCTTGGTCATGTGGATATTGTTTTCAATGACTTCCATTTTGGTTTCAAAATCCTTGATAAGGGCCTGAAGTTCTACATTATCTTTGGTTTTCTCCTTTACATAGTCCAGATCCTTTCTTACCGATCGTATATCATTTATGGCGTTATTGGCCCTACTGACCTGGTCGCGTACCTTAGTCAGAAAATCGAACTGATCTTGAAAATCGGCATCTGAATTGGGCAAACGGGGGTCTTTTTCAATTTTGAATTCCTGTTCTGACGTTTCACCATTGTAAGTCATTTTAACCTTATAGTTACCCGGTACGGCCTTTGGCCCTATGTTGGGCGAGGAATAGAGCACCATGCCCTTGAAGGTGGCGAACCCGGGGTATCTCATATTCCAAATAAGCCGATTCCCGCCCGATTTTACTTCCAGTGGTTTGGGTGCAGTGGGGTCGGTTTTGTCTTCCTTGGGCTTGTTGGAGAAACGTTGAATTAAAGTACCGTCCATTTCTAAAATATCGATATTTATGGTATCGGTCTCCTTGCTGTTTTTAATATAATAATTGATAATGGCGCCATCAGGGTGGTTTTCGCCCTCCAATTTTGGGTTGGGTTCGCCCCAACCTTCTTGCTGCATTCTATAGGCCATATCGGGTTTGTAAAGATAAAAATCCGAGTCGGCCATGTTTGGGGATAGTTGGTGCAATGGGGTCAGGTCATCGATCATCCAAAAACTACGGCCGTGTGTGGCGGCAATCAGGTCATTGTCCCGCACCGAAAGATCGCGGACCGCGGTAATGGGTAAATTCAATTGAAAAGGAGACCAGCTTGCTCCGTCATCAAAAGAAATATACATACCCCATTCGGTACCGGCATACAACAGGCCCTCTCGTGTTTTATCGGAACGAATGACACGGGTGTAGTGATCGTTCTTTATTCCATTGGTGATCAAGGTCCATGTTTTGCCATAATCCAAAGTTTTATAGAGGTACGGGGTATAATCACCGAATTTATAGGAGGTTGCGGCCACATAGGCGGTTCCTTTTTTAAACGGACTCGGGTCTATGCTGTTGATCATATTCAACTTAGGGCTCATGTTGCTGGGTGGTGTTATGTCCTCCCAAGTGACACCATCGTCCTTTGTGATGTGTATGAGTCCGTCATCGCTACCGACCCAAATAACACCGTTCTCCAAAGTAGATTCGTTAATGGCAAAAATGTTAGAGTAGAATTCCGCACCCGTATTGTCCTGGGTAATGGGACCGCCGGATGATCTGATGGTCTCTGGAAGACCCCTGGTAAGATCGGGCGATATAGTTTTCCAACTTTGGCCCTCGTTCGTGGTCACGTGCAGAAAATTGGATCCAGCGTATAATCTGTTGGGATCGTGAATGCTAAACATAACGGGAAAGTTCCAATTGAAACGATACTTCATAATCTCGACACCTGATCCGGCAGGATTATCGGGCCAAACGTTCACAGAACGGGTTTGTCCTATGGAATGGTCTTCCCGCATCATATATCCTTTATAAGTGCCGCCATAAACGATGTCGTTATTTTTCGGATCTGGAGCCAGATGGGCACTCTCACCCCCAGCGGTATCTTCCCAATCCTGTTCTGTTATGGATGACCCAGAGGTTCTATTTAAAATACGAACGGTGCTATTGTCCTGTTGCGCTCCATAGATCCGGTAGGGGAAATGGTTGTCGGTAACGACCCTGTAGAACTGTGAAGTGGGCTGATTATAATAGGTGGACCAATTGTTGCCTCCATCGTTTGAAATCTGGGCACCGCCATCATCTGCAATGATCATGCGATTATTATTGTCCGGATCGATCCAAAGATCATGATGGTCGCCGTGGGGTGCATCCTTTAGGGTAAAAGTCTTGCCCCCATCGGTAGAAACGCCATAGCTTACGTTCATGATGTAGATTTTATCCACATTCTGGGTATCCGCATAAATGCGGCTGTAGTACCATGCCCTTTGGCGCAGTGCTCTATCCTCGTTTATTTTTTCCCAGGTTTTTCCAGCGTCATCCGATCGGAAGAGCCCCCCATCCTCTGCTTCGATCAAAGCCCATACCCTATTTGAATCCACAGGCGAAACCGTAATACCGACAATGCCCCAAGGACCATCTGGCAGACCTTTGTACTTTGAAATATCCTTCCAGGTATCCCCGCCATCGATGCTTTTATACATTTTACTATCAGGTCCGCCGCTATCCATACGGTAGCCATTGCGTTTCATTTCCCAAGTAGCGGCATAGAGTATACGGGCATTGTTAGGATCCATGATGAGGTCTCCCGCCCCAGCTTTATCGCTTTCATAGAGAATTTTCTCCCAATTTTCGCCTCCATCCTTAGAACGGTATACCCCACGGGTCTCGTTGGGCTTCCAAAGATTACCGATAGCCGCCACATAGACCAAATTGGGATTTGTGGGATGTATCCTAATCCTTGAGATGTGTTCTGACCCATCCAGACCAATGAATTTCCAGGTCGTCCCCGCATCCATGCTTTTCCATATTCCGTTGCCCGATGAAACATTGCCCCTAAGGGTTTGTTCGCCTTCACCGACATAGATGATGTTGGGATCTGATTCAGATACGGCAACGGCTCCAATCGAACCACCGAAAAACCCGTCCGAAATACATTCCCAAGTACTTCCCGCATCTTCGGTTTTCCAAACTCCTCCGCCCGCAGTACCCATGTGATATAAGTTGGGATTGTCTTTTGTTCCGGTTACCGTGCCCGCTCTACCACCTCGAAAGGGGCCGACCAAGCGCCATTGCATACCATTGTAAAGGGATTCGTTATAGGTTAGTGAATTCTCTTTGTTGTTTTTTTTCCGTTGGGCCTGTACCTCGGTTTGGGAAAAGGTAAAAAGGAGCAGGAGAAGAAAGATTTTATACATGGATTCAGCTTAATGATTTGTTTAAAAATAAAAATAAAACTAAGACTATTCTGCGTTTAATCGCGAAAAACGTTGTTGCTTTTCTTTGTAATGAATATTAGTTAAGAATACCGTAAATATAAAAGAACCCTACAAATTCGTTTACGGAAATTCACGGAATTCTAAAAACAGACGTTAGACAACAATTGGTAGATTAACATAATTTGAAAAATAAGTTTACTATTAACTTTTAAGTTCTAGCGCTGATAATATCTACCATTGGCGCTTTTGGTCAATCGTCTGCGTCTCGACCCTGATTTTGTTTTGACTGTGTTCTGTGTAGTAGTGGCTTTTTGTTTGGCCGCTAGCGACTTGGGGGATAATGCATTTAAATTTACTTTTGAGCTCGAATTTTTATCTAAATAAATTGGCTTGCATACTGAGCGGGCATTATAGCCCAATTGTGGTGCTTTTTCAAGTGTAATTTCATGTTTTGATTGGTAGCTGGTCTTATGATATTTTTCCCATGTATTGGTAACATAAACCGTTTGGGCAGGCATTTTGCAAGCTATGATCATAACCGCAATGAATAGGAATTTTAAAAAACTTTATCAGTTATTTTTCCTTTTCTTATTTTTTCGCCATTCCCATGGTGCAATAGGATTGGTGTCTTTCCATAAGCCAAGATGGTTAATCCTCGCCAAATCCTCTACTTTTTGCAAAGTACTATCGTTGGAGTATCTTATAAAGTGCCAAGCGAGACCAGCTTTAAGCAGTTGATGGGTTAAACTTAAGGAATCATTATAGACAACGTCACTGATATAGCGCTTGTAACGATCGGTTTTCTGTGAGCTTATGGTCACTTCCTTTCCAAATAGAGCATTTGCCGTGAATTCTTTAGCCTTTTTAGAATATGGCTGTTTGTTTTCCGGACAGTCAATGTTTGCTAATCTTACCCTTACGAGAGTAGAATCTTTAGTAAGCATCTTAAAAGTATCGCCGTCCATTATACCCACGACTTTTCCACTAATTGTTTGGCAAAATCCACTAAGATTAAATAAAATAAAAAATATTGTAATTATTAATCGATAGGTCATTTTAGAATAAAGTCTTTAATAATCTTGTCCATGTTAGAGGTTGGTGGACTATAACTGATTTAATATAAAATGATCTTATTAAAATTAAATGAGTCACTACAACTTCCTTTTAATTTAATCACTGCTTGTCCTGCGGATTTTCGGAATTGGCAAGAACAAGCTAACTGCCAGAATAACTGTCGGGCTGGTCATTTATAGTTATTATTATATTCAATTTTTATTTTTTAAAATTTTCAGTTCTCCGAAATCAACGTCAAGAAGGTTTTCTTGGTCCATGGAGAATCCTAAAATATCTCTGTATGCATTAAAGTTGAACGTTAAAAATCCATCAGGAACTCGAATATCATTCCAGTCTATTTTAAATGTATCAAAATGCCAATGTGCTAATTTTCCATTGAACACTGGCGAATGAGAAAATGAAATTTCCAGTTCACCATTCTTAGTATAATTGATTAAGATGTCTCCATACATCTTGTCGCTATATTTTCCAGCGTATTTCTGAATTTCTAATGAAGGTTTTGTTTTGGGAGTTTTAGAAATTTGAACAGGTGATTCTTTTTTCTTTTTTAAATTCTGGTTTCTATTATCCAAAACTCTTGAATATATGTCATACGACTTATCATCAAAGATCATTTCTAATATTTTCGCAGTCAATAAAAATGTGGCCGGCTCTTCAGCTTCATTGGTAAGGATTACAAACCCTAAATTCATATCTTTTATCATAACAAGGTTAGCCGACATACCGTCAATACCTCCACTATGTTCAATTATTTTATGTCCATTTATTGGTGTAAGCCACCAACCAAATCCATAGGATGTAAATTCATTGTAAAACGGAGCGCCACCAAGAGGATATATAATTTGAGGTTTAAATATTTCATCAATTATTTTCGGATTAACAATAGTATCATTACCAAATGTTCCATTATTCAGCATGAGTCTCATATAATTTGACATTTCGTTTGAAGAAGAGTAGATAAATCCACCAGGAGCAAGGTTGTCTCCATTTTCTTGTTCTATTGCGACTTTTTCATAATCCTCATTCCAAATATGGGGTTGTGCGAGATTAGCGTTAGATTCTCTTTCAGCCGATAGTGATGTAGTGTTACTCATTTCAAGTTTATCAAAAACCCTGTTCTTAACGAAATTATCCCAGGACATTCCGGAAACGGTTTTCACTATTTCTGAAGCAACCACGTACATAACATTTTGATATGCCGGCTTTTCTCGAAACCCTGTTATTGGTTCCAAATATTTGAGACGCTTTATGACTTCTTCCCTTGAATAATCCGAGTGGTACCAAAGGGTCCCTCCACTAACATCGGTAAGACCACTTCTATGGGTGAGTAGATCTCTTATTGTAAAATTGTCTGTTACATAGGGCGCGTATAACTCAAAATAAGGTAGATAGTCTATAACTTTATCATCCCAATCAATTTTTCCCTCATCTACTAAAATTCCCAAGGTTAAAGCCGTAAAAGACTTTGAAATAGAGCCTATTCCAAAAATAGTATTTTCATCGACTTGTCTTTCTTTATCCTTTTCCAGGATTCCATATCCTTTAGAAAATATTATAGAATCATTCCGAACAATACCAATAGATAGACCCGGGATATCAAAGTCTTTTATGAGTTGATGAATTTGTAAATCAAGTGAATCTAATGGTATTTGTTGGGCGGATGAATTATAAAATACAATTAACCCAAATATGGTTGAGAAGAATATTTTCAATTTCATATTTTTAATTGAGTATTAGGAGATTTTACAAGCAGTTCTGCTTTGCGAAGGAAAAGATAATGAATTTAAGCAACAATGATTTGAGATCGGGACCTTCCCACAATCTGTGGTCTCAGATCATTGTTCACCGACCAGGTAGCGTAGCTACCGTTGTTTGTTAAATTCATTGGCTTGGGAGATCAAGGAGCAGGATCAAATGCGAAGCATTCACGAATTCCTATTTAATAAAAGAGAGGTGTGATGAGCTAAATTGCATTTAGCAGCGGTTATGGCACCATGTCAATTTGATTTAGCAGGTCGTTAGAGCACATTTCACTTGTGGGTAGGGAGTGCGCAGCACGCAGCAACACAAGTCAGCTTCAGCTGAGTGGGCTTTGATGTCTCGTATAAAACTGCGCGAGTTTTTCTTCCTTTTCAATCAATAAATAGCTACTCCCTGTGAAAAATAAAAACAATGTTGAGCAGCCTGTGATAATTGTATAAGGATTTAATACTTATCATTCAATTAAAAGAATATTCTGAGTTTGGGTAACAAAGGTTACAGATAGAACAAACCCTTTCCTTTATTTTTGTACCCATTGTGAAAACTAAAACTTACATAGCAGTATTTCTTACATTCATCTTTATGGCAAAATTTTTTGCCATTGATGCGAATGGTTTGAACACTATTTTCGGCGGAAATGACATAACATTTGTAAAATCGAATTGTAAAAAGAAGAATTCCCCGAAACAGTCAAATCAGAAAACAGATTTTTCGCAAAATGATTTCAGCGCGTCACAACTTGTTACGTTAAGTGGTTTTTGTACTTCGCAGTTTCAATTTGAGCTGTTCACTTGGGAAACAAATATCTCAAAACCCATTGCAGTTTTTAACGAACATTTCACTTCAATATTAAGTTATCGCTATTTAGATAACGACTCGCCACCACCTCGCTTGGCCTAAATCCATTACTTTTTAAAAACTAAAAGTCGGTGCAACCGTAATATTTTTTCGAGCTTAAGCAATTAAACCAAAGGAAAATAGTAGGGCTAGTCACCGCACAAAATCAATTCTATTTAACGTATTTATAATGACGACAAAAATTTTAATCAGTCGCCGTTCCATACAGTTATTGCGAGTATTAGTCAGTGGAATATTTCTCGTAGCAGGTTTTAATCACTTGCTTGAAACTGAAAAAACCGCAATGCGAATTGAACAGGCAAGCTTGAAGGGTATCGCACATTTGTTTGGCGAACCCCAATGGCTCATCATACTATCCGGTATCGTAATGATTTCGGCAGGCTTCTTATTTCTTGTGGGATATAAAACCAAATGGGCGGCAATGGTATTGATGGCAGTTTTAATAGCAATTACATTAACGGTTCAAGTTGGACAAATTACAACCCTTGGGCCACTATTTAAAAATATAGCAATTCTCGGTGGACTTCTTTTTTTTGTACTGAATGACACCAATAACCTTTTAAAATAAATAAAGATGAAAGCAATTTTTTATAGTACAGTAGTAATAGTAATGACTCTTTTTACGAGTTGTAGTTCTTTAGCGCAAAACACTGTAGATACAAACAAAAATAATTATGTAGTACTCACTAAAAAGGTGCCACAATTAGAGCCAATAATTTTAACTGCGGAAGCATTAAAAGAAGAAGATGGCAGCAATTTTGGTCAATTTGAAGTTATCATTTGCGGCAAGGAAATTGGCGATATTACAGATAGCTCTAAAATGAACAACTTTATAGAACGCGCTGAAAATGCTGGTGTACAATTGGTGGCCTGTGGTTTTTCGCTCAATAAATTCAAAGTTGATAAAACAAAAGTGCCCAAAGAAATGAAAACCGTCGAAAATGGTATTCTATACAGCTTTCAACTTCAGAAAAAAGGATATAAAAGTTTAAGCCTATAGTTATGACAATATTTAAGAAGAGTTTCATAGCAACTTTTTCCTTAATTGGAATATTATTGGTCTTGGTCTCGTGCAAAACGGAAAAATCGAATGTAATGGCAAGTAATGATTCTGTAAAGGACACCTTGAGCATTACTATATTACAAACTGCCGATATACACGGTCAACTTGATACACATCCCGAATTGTTTTGGGAAGATGAAAAGGTGGTATTTAAAAACCGTGGCGGCCTTGCTAATATTAAGACCCTTTTTGACCGGGAACGCAAGAAAAATCCAGATAGAACCATCATCGTCGATGGCGGCGACCTGATACAAGGCAGTGGTTACACCGCTTTATCGGAAGGAAAAGTAATGCCTGATATTATTAAAGAAATGGGCTACGATGTTATCATACCAGGAAACTGGGAGGTGGTCTATGGCAAGGATATTATGATGAATGTGATGAAAGATTATGACACGAAGGTAATTGTCCAGAATATGTACCACGATGATACTAAAGAACCTTTATTTCCCGCATCTTGGGTCAAAGAAATTGAAGGGATACGTATAGGATTTCTAGGGATTAACGACCCAGATGTACCCGTGAGACAAAATCCTATCTTTAGTAAAGGAATTAGTTTTAGTGGGTTGGATGACAACCTAAAAAAGGTGGTTGACGATTTCAAAGTCAATGAGAACGTAGATGTCCTGTTTTTAGTGACGCACCTTGGTATTTTTAAACAGGTAGAACTTGCCAATAATGCCATCGCTGAAAATGCAGATTATATTTTGGGGAACGACACTCACGAAAGGGTGCGCGAACCCATTCAGGGTAAATATGCCAAGGTTACTGAACCGGGTGCTTTCGGCTCCTTTGTGGGGAAACTTACACTTAATTTTATAGATGGAAAACTGGTGGGCAATAACTACGAGCTTATCGATGTCGACCCCAAAGAATTCCCTGCCGACGGACAAATACAGGCACTAGTAGATGAGGCAAAAGCTCCCTACAAAGAACATCTCGAAGCTGTCGTTGGCTACACCACGACCCCTATCTATAGATATTTGACCGTTGAAAACCCAATGGACAATATGATTACGGATGCCGCACGTTGGAAAACAGGTGCTGATATTTCCATTTCAAACGGTTTTCGATTTGGCAACCCTATTGTTCCCGAAAACGGAAAACCTGCCCCTATAACAAGGGCAAATCTTTGGAATCTCCTCCCAGTAGACGAAAAGGTCAAAACGGGAAAAGCAACTGGAAAACAAATTAAAAATTGGTTGGAAAAAGAAATGCACAATGCTTTTTCCCAAAACCCGACCAAACGCTTTGGCGGGTGGTTAGTTCGATTTTCAGGGATGAAGGTAAATTTCAATAGTCAAGACGAACGAGGCAATCGTATTACGGCAATAACCGTTAACGGTAAGCCAATGAAAGATGATGAATCCTACACGATTTCTGCTTGTGTACGACCGGGAGACCCAATAGATAATCTGTGCAGGATGGCTAATGTGAAAGATGTGGAAGTTAAAGATTACACCATACATGAAGCTGTAGAGGAATACCTTAAAGAAAATTCGCCAGTTTCGCCCACTTTGGAAGGAAGGGCCTATTGCGAATATCTCGGGGAATATTCATTTTCCACCGTACCAAAAACCGATTATAAATTTCAATAAAAACAATATATTATGGATAATAAGAAAAAGAAAAGTTGGATTATAAATGGACTGATTGCTGTAGTGGCAATCGGTTTATTTGTAACAGGATTACACACCGAAGTTATAGGATTTGCGCAAAGAGGACTACTAGCGACAGGTCTCATGAACCCAGATGTTGAGGAACTGGCTGAACTGCGAAATGACGCATCAGAATCTGATACTGATACCATTGATACGAAAGCAGATTTTAATCTCCAACTCCGTAATGAAAAAGGAAACATCGTTTCCATGGAATCTTTAAAGGGAAAAGTCATCTTTTTAAACTTTTGGGCGACTTGGTGTCCTCCTTGTATAGCGGAAATGCCAAACATCGATAAATTGCACGAGGAAATGGGCGATGAAGTTGCTTTCGTATTATTGTCATTCGATGATAATTTCGAAAAAGCTAAAGCTTTTAATAAACGCAAGGGTTATGATTTACCCATTTACGCTCCTGCAAGTAATCTTCCTGCTATGTACCAATCATCTGCCTTACCCACTACCTATATAATTGATGCTAACGGAAATTTAGCCCTGACACATAAAGGTATGGCTGATTACAGTGACCCGGAATTTAAAGAATTTTTGAATACTTTAAAGTAGTATTTTTTTCTTGAATGGGATGTAGAGAGAAATATTTAATAAATTCAAGTCAATTAAAGAATTTAAAATTATGAAACTAAACATATTATTTATAAACGATGTACACGGTTATTTGGAGCCTCACGCCGAATTATTTTATCATGAAAGAGGTGAAGTTGTCGAAACTGCTGGTGGCTATGCCCATATTGCAGGTATTGTAGAAAAGATTCGAAAGGACAACCCGAACACCCTATTGTTTGATGGTGGCGACACACTTCATGGCACAAAACCGCTGGTCGATACCCAAGGAGAAGCAGTTGTACCTATTTTGAATGCGTTAAAAATTGATGCTTTGGTTGGGCATTGGGATTTTGCATACGGCCCTCATCATCTCCAACAACTTGAGAAACAACTTGAGTTTCCTGTATTGGGCTGCAACGTTTATAATGAAGATGGTTTACATTTTTTAGAGCCTTCTTTAATGGTGGAACAGGGAGGAATAAAGATTGGCGTCATCGGCATTTGTGCGATGATTGTGGATAAGGTGATGCCGAAAAAAATGTCCGAAGGATTGAAATTTACCACTGGCAAAGAGGAAGTGCCAAAATACATCGAGCAATTGAGAGCGGAAGGTGCGGATATCATTGTGGTACTTTCACATAATGGATTTCCACAGGATTTTCAACTTCCGAAAGAAATCAATGGCGTGGATATATGCTTAAGTGCCCATACCCATAACCGAATCTATAAACCGATTGAGGTGAATGGTGCACAGATTGTACAATGTGGTTGCCATGGGGCTTTTGTGGGACACTTCAGTCTAGAACTTGAAGACAAAAAAATCAAAAACGTCAATTACGAGTTGATAAAAGTTGATGCCTCTACACCCAAAGATGAGAACGTGGCGCAATTGGTAAGAGAAGCTCTCAAACCATTTAAAGATATTAAAGAAAACATAGTTGGAAGCACGAGCCAAACCTTGCATCGCTATACTACTTTAAATTCCACAATGGATGAGCTGCTTTTAAGAGCCATAGCACACAGCACAAACACCGAGATTGCCTTTTCCAATGGCTGGCGCTATGGAGCCCCAATAGCCAAGGGACCTATTACTGAAAATGATTTGTATAACATTATTCCAATGAATCCGCCGGTTTCCACAGTAGAATTAACTGGTGCAGAAATCAAGCAAATGCTGGAAGAAAACCTTGAACGCACATTTTGTAGCGACCCTTTTGGACAAATGGGAGGCTATGTAAAGCGCTGTCTGGGAATTCAGGTGAATATGCGTATTGAAAATCCAACAGGAAATCGCATTCAGGAATTATTATTTGATGGAAAACATATAGACCCTTCAAGCACCTATCTAGTAAGTTTTGTCACCGTGCAAGGTGTCCCAAAAAAATATGGGAAAAACCGAAAAGAGCACGACAAAAAAGCCATCGAGGCAATGAAGGATTTTTTACAAATAAAAAAAGTATTTAAGCCTAATAATCTTGAGGTTTTTAGGTTGGTTTAATGTATCCTACAAATGGACATGGTCTAAACCAATCTTCAACATACTGCCACACCTTGATGTAGCTTAATGCGGCAATCTCTTTTTCAAAACGCCATAAATAAGAGTTCCAATTAATGCACCAAGTATAACTATTAAAATTGAAACATATCCTGCTCCGGCAAGAACATACATTGGTCCTGGACATACACCAGCAAGTGCCCAACCTAGTCCAAATATAATACCACCTACTAAATAGCGTGTTACACTTTTATCTTTGGGCTCTAAACTCATTTTACTACCGTCAAGTGGTTTTATATTTTTTTGTTTAATGAGTTGCACTCCAAGAATACCAAGTAACACTGCCGAACCCATTAAGCCATACATATGAAAAGAACCAAATTGAAACATTTCATATATACGGAACCAAGATGCTGCTTCGGACTTATACATTATAATTCCGAATAAAATGCCGATAATTATATAGGTTATATTTTTCATACTATGCAAAAATCAGAGGGTAAAATAAATGAATCATTATAAGACCACCTATAAAGAAGCCTATCACTGCAATTAACGATGGCAATTGTAAATTACTCAAGCCAGATATGCCATGTCCCGATGTACACCCACCACCATATCGTGCACCGAAACCTACCATTATACCTCCCAATAAAAGAATGGCAATGTTAAATGGATCGCCTAACGCCTCAATAGAAAAAATCTCTGAAGGCAAATAAGCTTCTCCCGCACTTGTAATCTGATAATCTGCTGCAAGCTGCTGAGCCACTTTAGGATTAATCGCTACATTGGAATTACTCATGTAATTTGAAGCGATAAAACCTCCAAGAGCTGCACCTAATACGACCATTAAATTCCAGCGCTTAGACTTCCAGTCATAATTGAAATAGTCTGACAATTTATCCGCACCCATAGCTGCACAGGCCGTACGTAAATTAGAAGACATCCCAAATTGTTTGCCGGCAAACAATAATAGGAACATAACTAGTGCAATTAATGGGCCTCCTACATACCATGGCCAAGGTTCATATATAACATTCATAATAGAAAATTTTAAGTTTTTACTATTTAAAATCCTTTACCTTATCGCCCAAATCATAAACCTTGGCATTATTTAGGTGATTTTCGATAATGCTGCTTCCTGCAGCACTTCTGTAACCACCAGCACAATGAACTACTATAGGTTTGTCAGTGGGAACTTCACTGATACTATCTCTCAAATTATGTAATGGTATTGAAATAGCGCTTTCAAAGATTTTGCCTTCTTCTACCTCACTTTTGTTGCGTATATCTAAAATGGTATAATTTCTTGGATTTTTTTTAAAGTCCTTTATATCCAACGGGCTTGTTTCTTTTAATTTAACACTAGGCAGTGTTACCACCTTTTGGAGTTGGTTTTCATACCCAATTTTAGCGACGCGTTCTAAAATCATTTCCAAATCTTTTGGTTGGTCAACGACAATACTGAATTTTTCTTGTGGTTTAATTATGGCACCCAACCATGTTTCAAATTGTGCAGATTCTGATGCTGCCTGTATATTGATACTACCCTTAAGGTGTCCTTTTTTAAATTCGTTTTCCTCCCGAATATCAACGATTAATCCGCGTAGGTCACCACTCATTTTAAAAGCCACTTTCGCAATGGCCTTTCGCACTGTTTCGGCTCCCTTTTTATTCACATCTACATTATATCCAAAATAAGAAGGAATGAAAGGTTGACTTTCCAATAATTCTTTCACAAATTCCTTTTTGGTCGTCGTCTTAAATGCCCAATTCTGCTTGCGCTCCTCTCCCAAAGTACTACTACTTGCGTCACCCATACTTTTACCGCAGAGAGAACCAGCTCCATGCGCAGGAAAAACAATTGCATCATCAGGAAGGTCATTGAATTTTGTATGGATACTATCATACATCGCTTCGGCAAGTTCTTGTTGTTTCTGTTTTTTATCGCCTCCATCGTTTCTCAAATCTGGTCGCCCAACATCTCCCACAAAAAGTGTATCTCCCGTAAATAGAAAGGTTTTATCACCCTCGTTCGCTATTACAGTAATACTGTCGAGAGAATGTCCTGGAGTGTTTAAGGCCGTAAAATTAATGTTGCCTATTGGTATGATATCTCCTTCATCAAAGTTGGTATGTGGATAAATAGCACCTAATTTTTGACTGTTATAAATAGTAGCTCCAGTTTCTTTATGAATCTGCAAATGTGAGCTTACAAAATCTGCGTGCGGATGGGTTTCAATTACCGCTATGATATCTGCGCTATTTGCTTTTGCGAATTTATAGTATACTTGTGGATTACGTTGTGGATCAATAATAACCATTTGACCATTGCTGACGACAGCATAGCTATAGTGGGACAAAGGCTTGTATTCAAACTGCTTTATCTTCATGATTCTTGTTTTAAAGTTCATTTGCTAAATTAAAACTAGAAAGAACTTTGGAAGTAAATTAATTCAATTAATAATGAAGATAATGCATTTAAAAAAATGTGCTGTATACGCGATATTTGTTCAGCACGAAATTTTACTGTTTTGCTCGATTTTCTGCATTTTGCACAACGGTCTTGTATATGGCTCGTAGCGTGCAAATTAGCATTATCATTTTGGTTAAGCACAAGCCAAATTTTTTCAATTTCTTATTATCTTTTTACTCAATAAGCCAAATTAAAAAATTTGGCGGACTTTCAAATATACCTTAACTTCGATTAAGCAACTAATTAGCTATGAGGTAAATACGTTGTTGTGCATAGTGCTTTTTACGTGCAGCCTTGTTTTTCGATGTTTCTTATTTAGTTCGGAATTGAGCGTTGGCAAGTCATACTCTTTTGCAAATTTTTGGCGAAGCGTGGGCTGGTGCGAACTACGAAGTAATCACGAACACTAAAATTAAATTTTAAAGCAGTGAGTAATTGCAAATGTGTATGGCTTTTAGCGTTGGCTTATAGTAAGATAAATTTGTACGGAAAGCTATTTTCTGCTAATTCGAGAATATTCCAAAAATAATCAATTTGTAGAAAAAATGGCTATGTAAATTAAACACAGCCATTTCTTAAATAAATTATGGTTTTCTAAAGGTTATTGTCATTTACGAATTACCAATTGATACCCACAGGGAATCACGACCAAGTTCAATATCGTAGCCGATATTGAGTTCTAAGCGATTAAGATTAAACCTACAAGTAGTGAAATTATTATTTGTTCAAAATATGCCTTTTAATTATCGTTCCTAAATCTTTCTCCGAAAACCAAATATCCTCTGGGTGGAGATGAAGAACAGGTGCCTGTTCGCATTTATTATTACAGTCCATATCCTCAACTTCAATTTTATCTTTCAGTTTATATTTCTTTATATAGTAATCTAATAGCTTTCCTTTTTTCTTTCGGCAATTGACGCTGTCACAGCGATATATGACCGGCTTTTTATTTTTAGAATCGTCCATAATGCTATTGTTTGAATTGAATGTTTTTAGGTCTCAAAAAAATAACCACCAATACCAATATTGCTAATGTAATAATGCCTCCATACAGGAAACTTTGATTTGGGAATGTCGTTCCTAAAAATCCTGCCAAGGGATATGCAAATGCCCACCATAAGTGAGAAAATGCAAAATGAGAACCATAAACTTTGCCTTGTTCTTCAATGGGAACTGTTTCACCTATGAGCGTTTCCGATGGGATTTCTGCTAAGCTTTGACCAAGTCCAGCGACTATCCATACAATGAACAACATAGAAAAATTTAAATAGTTGGCAGCACTGATGGCGATTCCTAATACGAGTGCACCCACAATCAATGAGACACGTCTCGATTTGGATTTGTCAATGGCTCCAGACACAAATGCTGCGACTGTTGCACCAATACCAAAAGCAGCCATTATGATTCCGTAATCTTTATCGGTAAGTTCCAATCCACCTTTGACCAATACAATGGTATTGACCAGAATAAGTGCACCTGCAACTGCAGAAACCAATTCAATACATAAGGCAAAACGTACATACTGATTGGAAAACAACAATTTTATACCTTTTAAAACATCTTCCCACGTGGTTGGTTTTATCTCACCTTCTACTTCGTCCGGGACAACATCCAACTTACTTTTTGGAAGACTTAACAATAAAATACCTGCGATGACAAACGTAGCGGCATCTACAAAAAATATTTCCCTTGCTCCCAACCAGATGGCTAAAATTCCTGCCAATCCGGGACCCAACACACCCAAAAGCTGATACGTGGCTGCCGATAAACCTATGGCTTGTCTGTATATAGATTTATCTACAATCTGCGGAATGATAGACCGATAGGTCGGACTGAAAAACGCATTGAAAACATTCATCAGAAAAATGAGGACATAAATTTGCCATTCTTCGGTTACAAAAGGCAAACAGCCTACGATGACCATTCTGATGAAATGTGTTGTGTAGAGTATTTTCTTTCGGCTTATCCTATCTGCCAAGACGCCTGCAAAAGGAGAAAATATAATGAATGCGGTAACTCGTAAAGTAAGGGCTGTTGCCAATATGACCGCAGCTCTTTCTTCTCCAAATTGATATGCCAATAATGCCAAACCTACCCACGTAAAGGCATCGCCCAATAAACTTATGGTCTGCGCTAAATATAGTTTAGCAAATAATTTGTTACGAAGGGCTTGGAATGGCTCTAATAGTTTTGACAGTTTCATCCTTTCACTTCATTCATATTATTTACTCTGGAATACCTACGATTCTTAATTACCAATTGGTATACACAAGGTATCACAACCAAATTCAGAATAGTTGCCGATAACAAACCTCCTAAAATAACCACCGCCATCGGGCTCTGTATTTCACTTCCCGGTTCTCCACCTTTTAAGGCCAATGGAATTAATGCTAATCCTGTTGTAAAGGCTGTCATTAAAATTGGATTCAATCTGTCCAAAACTCCTGTCTTTATCAACTGAAACCCTTGTATTCCTTCCTTTCGTAAATCTTCATAACGAGATACTAATAAAATACCGTTACGTGTCGCAATTCCAAACAGACTTATAAAACCTATAGTCGCTGCAATGCTGATGATTCCTGATGTGAAGTACACAATCAAGATACCGCCAATTAACGCCAAAGGCAGATTAATCAATACAACAAATGCCAGTTTTACATCCTTAAATTCATAATACAACAATAGAAAAATGATACCAATGGCAGCAATCGCCGTTATCATAAGCAACTGGGATGCTTTGGATTCACTTTCAAACTGTCCGCCATATTGTACGCGGTAGCCTTCTGGCATATTCACATTGTTTGCAACGACATCCTTAATTTCGTTTACTGCACCTCGCAAATCCCGACCTTGAACATTGGCGGCAACTACAATTTTACGTTGCACATCTTCTCTATTAATCGTGTTTGGGCTACTTACCGATTGAACTGTTGCCAATTCGCCTAAAGTTGTTTGTCCACCATTCGGCAAACTAATTAAGGTGTTATTGATGTTCTCAATATCATCCCGAAACGATTTTTCATAGCGAACTATCAAATCAAAATACTGTTGCCCTTCATAAATCTCGCCTGCTTCTTCGCCTGCAAAGGCAATATCGACTTGTTCCATTAAATTACCAACGGTCATTCCATAAGCCGAAAGAATTTGACGTTTGGGTTTGATGCGTATTTGCGGTACTTCAATTTGTTGGTCAACCGCAACATCTGCCAATCCATCAATATCTTTGATGTTTTGCTCTACGCTTTTGCCTACTTCAAACAAGCGTTGTAAATCTGAACCAAATATTTTAATGGCAATATTAGCACGTGTACCTGAAAGCATATGGTCAATACGGTGTGCGATGGGTTGTCCCAATGTGATATTTACTCCTGGGGCAATGCTTAATTTACTACGGACTTCTTCAAAAAATTCTTCTTTGGTTTTGCCTTCGAGAACAAATGGCACATCGATTTCAGAAGCATTGACGCCTTGCGCATGCTCGTCTAATTCGGCACGACCTTGTCTTCGTGTTACGACTTC
This sequence comes from Flavobacteriaceae bacterium MAR_2010_188, assembly GCA_900104375.1. Classification (NCBI taxonomy): domain Bacteria; kingdom Pseudomonadati; phylum Bacteroidota; class Flavobacteriia; order Flavobacteriales; family Flavobacteriaceae; species Flavobacteriaceae bacterium MAR_2010_188. The sequence goes on along the minus strand of LT629302.1, from coordinate 2,117,417 downwards.
CACTTCGGGTAAATCCAATAAAATAGTTTCAATTAAATTACCTGTTTTATTGCTCTCTTCCAAAGACATTCCCGGTGGGCCAACCACACTAATTACTAATGAACCTTCATTAAATTCTGGCAAAAAACTTCTTCCCAATTGGGTTAACACCAATAGACTTATGGTAAACGCGACGACTGTTACCCCAATAACTGTTTTTGGAATGTTTGTCGCACGTTCCAATAGGTTACCATAATGTTTCTGTAACCAACGTTCTACTTTTGTACCATCTGCCTGCTTGTTTAAAAGCTTTTGGTTATCCAACAAATAAGAACATAAAATTGGGGTTACAGTAACAGCAACAATCAATGAGGTTAAAACTGAGGTTACAAAAGCAATACCCAAAGGTTGCAACAACCGTCCTTCCATTCCACTTAAAAAGAATAGCGGGATAAATGATACAATAATAATTAGGGTTGCGATGATGATGGAACTTCGTATTTCCACTGATGCATCACGGACAACAGTAATTGTCGATTGACGTTCTGCTTTCGGTTTTTTGATGTTTTCTCTTAATCGTTTATATACATTTTCCACATCAATAATCGCATCATCCACCAATGCACCAATGGCAATCGCCATACCACCCAAACTCATGGTGTTTATCGTATAACCCAACCATTTTAAAATGATAATGGACACCAATAATGAAATAGGAATTGCTAATAAAGATATTAGGGTTGTTCTCCAATTCATTAAAAAGATGAACAGAATAATCATTACAAAGAAAGCACCTTCCAATAAGGTTTGATTTAAGTTACTGATGGAAGCATCAATAAAATCGGACTGTCGAAAAATGTGATTTTTGATGTTGACACCTTTTGGCAAGGTTGTTTCCAAATCGGCAATCGCTTCATCCAATCGGTCTGTCAGCTCCAACGTGTTGACATCAGGTTGTTTTGAAATGGTTAAAATCACCGCAGGATTTGCGTTTAAAGAACCATCACCAATTTTATCGGCAGCTCCAATTTTAACTGTTGCTACATCTTTTATTTTTATGGTTTGACCATTGACTTGTTTTAAAACAGCTTCCTGTAAATCTTCTATTGCATAAGCTCTACCGCTACCTTTAATGATATACTGATTACCATATTGGTTTATCACGCCACCAGGCGCATTTGTGTTTGCTTCCTTAACGTGGTCTACCAGTTCAGATAGACTTACATCATAATGTTTCATCTTTTCAGGATTGGCAAATACTTGGTATTGCTTATAATCGCCACCAATGACTACCACATTGGCAATACCACCAATCGCTTTTATACGAGGGCGAATTGTCCAATCTGATAGTGTTCTTAATTCCATTGCCGATAAGCTATCCGAAGTAACACCCAACAACATTATTTCACCCATAATGGATGAAATAGGCGCCATTGTCGGCGCTCCGATACCTTCGGGTAAGTTTTCGCGAACCATAGGGATGCGTTCGCTTACAATTTGGCGTGCGCGATAAATATCGGTTCCCCATTCAAATTCTATCCATACAATTGAGACTCCTGCTGCAGATGACGAACGGATTCTTCTCACATTAGGCGAACCGTTTAAGGCTGTTTCCAATTGATAGGTTACTAATTTTTCTACTTCTTCAGATTCCATTCCGTGCGCTTCGGTTAGAATGGTTACCGTTGGCGCCGTAAGGTCTGGGAATACATCGACGTTCATTGTACGCGCATAATACACACCCAAGACGCTCAATGCTACTGCTCCCAAAAGAATTAGCAATCTGTTGTGAAGTGAAATTGATAATATTTTGTTTAACATCTTTTTTAAATTTTTAATGCTGAATTTTTAATTTTGAATATTCACTACATCATTCATCATTCATCATTCATCATTCATCATTCATCATTCATCATTCATCATTCATCATTCATCATTCATCATTCATCATTCATAATGATAATTCAAAATTCATTTAATCGAGTCTTGAGACGTTTTAACAATAGATGTAAGGATTCTGATTAATTCTTCAACTTGAATCAATAGATTTGAAACATCCGCATTCACAATTATACTATGTTGAATGAGCCTTAACCAATATTTTGTTTCCCGTGCTTCCTTTGATGCTATTGACATTTTGTGTGTAAAATCACGCTTGCTAATTCCTGCAGTAGCTTCCTCAATATTCGCACCTATACTTGTGCCACTTCTTAACACTTGTTTAGAAAGCACATACTCATTTTGAGTTTTCATTTGCTTATAGAGTTCAATAATTTGTAGCGCAAAGTCAAAGGATTTGGTTAGAATTATATTGTCTTTATTCATTGTTTTAAATTTTTAATGTTGAATTGTGAATTGTGAATGTTGAATAAAACCCATATTCACAATTCATAATTAACAATTCAAAATTGATTAGTGCTCGTGACCGTGTGCAGGTGTTGAACCAGACATTGAAGCCATTTTAACTTGATATGCACCTGTTGTTACTACCACTTCACCAACTTTTAAGCCTTGAAGTATTTCTACATTTTCGCCATTGCGTTTTCCTATTTTCACAGGTCGTCTTTCAAAACTCTCGCCTGAAATCTGTACGATAACGGAATAACTTCCGTAATCTTCCAATAAGGCATTGACAGGAATCATTGTGTTCTGAGTTGCGTTACCCATTGCAATTTGAACAGTTGTTAGGCTACCTTCTGTCATATCAACATCATCATTAACTTGTGCATATACTGAAATAAGTGGTCTTTCATTATCTACATCTTTAGCGATGGATAGGATTGAACCTCCTGAAGTTGCAACATTACGCCATTGGCCATCTTTTGTTTGATACCAAATACTCTGTGCGTTTTCCATAGTCAATCCATACGAAGGTGCTATTTGTGTTTTCAATACTCTGGATTGATGCGTTCCAACTGTTACCATTGCAACGCCTTGGTCTACATAATCGCCATTGGCTACATTAATTGCTGTGATGTACCCATCAAAAGGTGCACGAATTTGTTTGCCACCACCAGATACTCCAGACGAGAGACTTTGGTAATTAGATTTAGCAATGTTAAAATTGCTTTCTACTTTTTCAAATTCTGCTTTAGGAACAATTTTCGATTCGAATAATTCCTTTTTTCGTTCGTATTCAGCTTTTGATTGCTCAAAGTTGGACCGTGCGTTGGCAATTTCGGTACTCAAATTATTAGACGCCAAACCTTGACTGCTAACGTTGATTAATAATTGCCCTTGTTTTACCTCCATTCCTTCTGTGAGATTGCTCACAGCAAAATCCACGACACCATTGGATTTGGCCACCAATGTTTTTACCGAACCTGACGCTGGCGTCCAAACACCTGAAGTACTAATCACATCATAAATTTTTCCATTAACCACAGGTGCTGTTTGAAAGTCGATTTTCCAAGCTTGTTCTTTTAAAAACGAAATGCTTCCATCATCTGCGGCAGTACCCAAGGCTTTTATGGCTTCGTCTGCATTGGCATATACAGTAACATCATCAATCGTGATTTTATCTGAATATTCGGGTGTCTTTATATCAAAAACCAACTGATAATTACCAGCTTCTTTAGGTTGAATGGTTGGCGAAAATATGCCTGGTGATGAAGGAGCTTCGGCGGTATTGCGAATGCCTTTATCGCCTTTAATCAAGCTAACCGTTACCGAACCTTCACGAACAGGCTGATGCTTGTCCAACACGGTAAAGTGGGCTGCAAATCTACTCGGATTGCCTACTATTAAAGCAGGAAACTCTACGAATAATTCCGTTTTATCTGTCCAAATGGTGTGGTCCAATCGTGGAATTTCTTCTCCGTCGTGGCTACCATCTGGATTGTGGGCGTGTGCATCTTCTGCCGTGTTGATACAAGACATTGCCAAAAAGGCAAGCACTATCATTATATATTTCATGTGTATTTATTTATTGTTTTTTAATGGTCGTGGTGTTCAGCTCCATCTTCGTGTTTGTGAGTTTCAGAATCATCATCTGAATGATTACCATCAGAATCGTGGTCATGTCCGTGTTCTTCTGTCTTCATTTTCATTGAATCTGTTCCTACTTTAAACTCTTCTTGCTCTATGGTTTCATCATTCATATGGCTACCATCTCCGTTATGTTCGTGTCCGTGGTCGTCAGTACTTTCGGTTTTTTTGTCTCTACAAGAGGTTGCCAAAAATGTTGATGTAATTGCTATTGCGAATATCAATTTTGAAATTTTACTCATTGCTAAATATTTGTTTTGGTTTTCGTGAATCGTCGATTTCATAATTACGTGTTTTAAAGTTTATAATTGATGTTTTAATAATTGGGTCTGAATCAGTTGCAGTTCCTTTTCCATTTGCAACATTTTATCTGAAGCATTACGGTAAAATTGAAGCTCTAAATAGTAATCCATAAACGAATATTCCCCCAACATATAAGCCTTAAAAAGTAGTTGTTCGCTATTTAAATTGCCCATTGTTGTTTGATACTCATTGTATTTTTCGAGCATTAATTCGTATCGATTATAATTCTGTTGAAATTCTGCGTACAATGAATTGGTAATTACTTGAGTATTGGACTGCTGATACTCATAATTCGCTTCGGCAGCTTTTACTTTGTTCTTGCTACTCCAAAGTGGAATTGAAACACCACCATAAAAACCAGAATAATTACTACCGATAACGCCTTGATAATTATACCCAAGTGCTACGTTTGGCAACACTTTAGTTTTCTCCAATCTTATTTTTTGAAGTGAAGTAGCTTCATGAGCCTTTAATTCTTGCAGTAAAGGGTCGTTGGCTAATTTTTCCTGCCAAAGACTTTCCACCGTACCAACCTCAATAGGCAGTACAATACCTGACGAAAAACCATCAATTGCATTGCCTCCGTTCAAGGTTTTGAGTTGGGATAGTAAAATTTGACTTTCACTTTCAATCTGCTCCACAACAAACTGCTCTTGAATCCAAGCAATTTTTGCTTTATTCAAATCTAAAATCCCAACTTGTTCTGCATCAAAAAGTTTTTGGATTTGGTCAAAAACCTGTTTGCTCTGGGATTTTCTTTCCCTTTCAATAAGCTTTCGTTTTTGCAAGAAACCAAGTTCTATAAGCGTGTTCTTTGCTTTCAATAAGACTTCCAGTCTTTTGTTAGCATAGGCTGACGTTAATTGTTGCGATTTTGATTCGTTCCACTTACCTCGTGCAGCATACACCGTTGGAAATTCAAAAGATTGCGATAGTTGATATTCGGTATAATCTCCGGTTGCGTTATCGCCAAAGGGCAAATAATAACCAGAAAGCTGTGGGTCGGGCAAATTGTTGTTGCTCCTGTTTTCGAGTTGCTGGCTTTCAATAAAGGATTTATAGCCTTTTAACTCTGTGTTGTTCTGTTCAATTTCATTAAGCAGTTCCTCGACATTTTTAGTTTGAGAGAAACCATTAACAAAGAACAGGCATCCGCAAATTGCGAATACGATGTATTTATTCATAGTGTAAAATTTTAGGTTTAATCTTAATATATAGTAGAATCCCTCATAAAGACAGACATTCTTAAACGATTAACCTAAAGATGGTGGGCCCCGCGAATCGAGGGATGAGAGATAAGAATTAAAATAATTGTTGGGTGGATGATAAACAGGCGGTTTACTATTTTGCCTGTAGTCAATCAAAAAGATTTTTTGAGTTTCAAAAGAACTTCGTACTATATCCTTATCCACATTGGTCTGTTGCTCTACCGTATTCCTTTTAAGTAATACTATATCGCTGGACACCGTGGAATGGATATGCATATCCACAACGAACCCAAAAAACCCGTAAGGGGAATCTTCCTCTTCTTGCGAACTGTCATCGTGATGATGGTGTTCGCCATTATGTGTAATATCCGAATGGGAATGAGAGTCCTTGTGCTGATGGTGCAAATGAGGAAAAACCTGATGCAGCAGCATTAGGCTAAATAAGCCTAATAAGAAAAACGCAGATATTTTATTTCCTTTTTGCATCAGTTGCAAATGTAATAATTTATAATTAGTTTTTGAATGTAAGTTGTTTCTGCGCGCAAAGGCAAGAAACAGCTCTTTTATTTTTTAGAGCGTTGGCTTGTGTGGTTGGAAAAAATGAATGTGCTGTTTGCGCGGTGGCTTTTTTTATTACAATGTTTAATGGTTTGCACTATTTTTCAGCATTATGCACAACGTCTCGTATAAGAATAGTTGCGGGTCTATGTGCCAAGATTTTCCGCAGGAAAATCAGACGTATTAAACTTGCAACGACCTTGCTTAAGCCCAAAATTGAGCAGTTATTTTTATACATTGTTGTGCTTTCGTTATTTTATCTTAGTAATTAATTCGTCATCAATAGAATTAATGAGAGTTTTAACCATTTTTATCAACCTACTTTGATAATGAAAGTTTAATAAAAGATTAAGTCTATTTTTAAAGGATTTTAAAAAATACTTAAATTCTTGATCGTTTTTTAATGCTTCATAATCTAAAGGTGTTATACGCGGTTTATAGTTAGGCTCATTAAAATCATAAACATAGGATTCTTCAAATCGAGTAGAAAATAGTTCTCGGAGAGCATGTTCAGCTTCGTCTAAAACAATATTAGACTCATTTTTTAAAAAAAAACTATATCCAGAATCATAGACACTTATTATCTCATCTCTTAAAGAATCATTTTTAATCAAATTTATTCCTTTGGATTTAAGCGTTTCAAAAGCACTAGTAGAATGGACAAACATTACTGGAAACATCATATCTCCGATATAATCTGGTATTGAATCTCCATATGGAAGATCATTTTCCAAGTTATGGATAACTTTATTTGCTGAAGCAATACTGGATTGAATGCTTTTTTCGTTAAATTTCAAATCTACAAGATCTGCTTCAAGGCCAATTTTTAATGCTTTTAACATGTGTATCTCCTCATTAGATGCAATGCGGTTTTCATTCCAATTATTGATTTGTAAGGCGATTAAAATTCCGATAACAACAAGAATAATCTCTCCAATAGCGTAAAGAAGATATTTACTGAATTTGTTTTCAGTCAGTATTTTTTGTCTGATTTTTCTAAAGAATTTTATCATTGGTTATATTTGGTTATAATGAAGCACAACAAACAGTTAAGTTCCGTAGACTTAAGTTAAGCTGTTAACTGCCTATAAAAGTATCTTTTAGTCCTGCCACTTGCAATTAACTCCGTTGATTTATGGAGTTTAGCATTTGTTAGAGAGCGTAAAGATTTGAATATGGTGCCGCAGATGGGATACATAAAAATTCGTTATCGTGAAACTTAAATCGTATAATTGAAATTGTTTTTAGATTTTAAAACCTGTCAAGTTTATCATGCCTTATATTTCCTTTTAGAGCCAACTTATGAAGACCTTAACTTCAGTTCTGTTATTAATTTTTATTACCGCTTGTTCCAGTTCAAGTAAAGATTATCACGTGCTAGATACATCTCCTTACACCTCAATATTTGGAAAAAATGTACTTGTGTTTGACGATTCTATGGATTTAGAAAGTATAAAGATGACGCTTCATACCTTACACGAGCAGCAGAAATATAACGAATTTGGATCAGACCGATACGCGCTACTATTTAAACCAGGAACCTATAATTTGGATGTCACAGTCGATTACTATGTTCAGGCACTAGGTTTAGGAAGATATCCAAGCGATGTTATTATCAATGGAGCGGTACAATCAATTACCACTACCAGTAGCAATGGTGTTTCCAACAAGGTTACAACCATGTTTTGGCGCGGTGCTGAGAATTTTAAAATTGTACCACAAGATGATGAAATGATTTATTGGGCAGTATCACAAGCCGCTCCCTATAGACGTATGCATGTAGCGGGTGATATTAATTTTGATAAAGGAAGTTGGGCAAGTGGTGGTGTCCTAGCCAATTCCCTTGTTGAAGGTAGGGCAGGATTAACAACCGGACAACAGTGGATGACAAGAAATTCAAGAATCGGATCTTGGGAAGGTGGGAACTGGAATAGGGTATTTGTTGGAGTAGAAGGGGCACCACATGATTCATGGCCTGATAAACCAACAACCATAATTGAAAAAACACCAGTAGTTCGTGAAAAACCCTTTCTTATCTATACGGTATCCGGAGATTATGCCGTTTTTGTTCCTGCATTACTTCGGGAAACTTCTGGCCCTTCATGGATTAATGGTGATGAGGAAGGTGAACTAATACCGATAGATTCGTTCCATATCGCTTTCCCTGATAAAGATAACGCGACTTCTATTAATCAAGCTTTGGCTGATGGCAAGCATATTCTGTTTACCCCCGGAATTTACCAGATTGATGAAACACTTACTATAACGAAACCCAATACCGTAATGCTGGGACTTGGCATGCCAACATTAATTCCTCAAAACGGAAAAATAGCACTTACTACCGATGATATACCCGGAGTAAAATTAGCAGGTTTTATGGTAGATGCGGGACCGGAGTTATCTCCAACACTTATTCAAATTGGATACGAGAATGCTGATGCTGATTATTTCGATAATCCCATCTCTCTCCATGATATCTATTGCAGAGTTGGAGGTGCGGTAGTCGGTCAGACGGAAACTACCGTGACGATTAACAGCAATTATGTAATTGGAGATCATTTTTGGTTATGGCGTGCCGACCACGGTGTTGGAACTGAATGGATGGATGGACAAAATAAACACGGACTTGTCGTAAATGGGGATCATGTGACGATCTACGGATTGTTCAACGAACATTTTCAAGGGTACCAAACGCTTTGGAAAGGAGAACACGGCAGAACTTATTTTTATCAATCCGAGATTCCTTATCACCCACCCAGCATTGAGATATGGAATGATAACGAAAAGCCTGGCTATGCTTCTTATAAGGTTGCGGATAATGTTCAAAATCATGAAGCGTATGGCCTGGGTATTTATAGTTTTTTTAGTGGTGAGCAAACGGTTTCAAATAATGTTAGACTGGAAAATGCCATGGAAGTCCCGAACCATTCAGGGATTGAAATCAGACATATCTCAACATTCGCGGGACTCAACGGAGGCATTAATCATTCCATCAATGGATTGGGACCATCAACTGAAGTTGGTGAGCTAAAACATTATGATGGATTTAAAGGGAAGGAATAGTATAAGCTTTTCCATTTAGGTCAGTTCTATTTGCCAATGAAGTATTAATACATTATTTCAATCTTTTAGAGTTTCAATTTGTAGTTGATATTTTCCAGAGCTCGTGTTCAGTTGTATTTAGTGCCTTTCCGATTATTATCTTTGGTTATGAAGCGCAATGGTCTTGTGTATGGTTTGCTTCTCCAGTTCGCTTCGCTGGTGTGTTGTGTGGGCAAGCAACTATTTAGTAAACAAAAACTTGCTAGAGAAAATTCGACCTGCCACGACCTTTAGCGTCGTGGAGGAATTTTCCAGATGAGCACAGACCCCGCAATGGTTTATACACGGTGTTGTGCCTTCGGCTTTCCTTTTTCAATGGTCGATTTCAGATTACGTCTTATCTCTTTTTATTCTGGTTTTGGGCCATTTGAAGCAATAGTTCTCATTATGCCAGGAAACCAACGTTGCAACCAAACAAAAACTCTCCCGTGAGTTGTGAAAATATAATTTCGTTTTCGTTTAAGTATTGCGTTTGCCATAACTTTCGCAGCTTTATCTGTAGGCCACATTAAATTTGCTGGTCGTGGGTCTGGTCGTTCAGAATGCCACGAGCCTTCATTATCAATCCTTGCTATCTCTGACACCACAAATCCAGGATGAACTGTAGTACAACTCACACCAGTACCCATTAATTCAACCTGCAAGGTTTGACCAATAGAATATACCGCAGCTTTTGAGGCGCCATAAGCTCCGACATTAGGATTGGGAAGATAAGCTCCAACACTACCCACTAAACCAATGCGACCTTGGTTTTGCTTCAAATGTGGCAGGGCGTATTTTACCGTCAAGGCTAATCCGGTGACATTACCTTGTAATTGTCTCTCCCAATCTTTTGCAGTCAACTTATCTATACTACCAAAAACACCAAATCCGGCATTGGCCACAGCAACATCTAAACGTCCCCAATGTTCAATTATGTTTTTAACAGCATTTTCTATCGATTTTTCTTCCATAATATCAACCGGAACAACCAATGCTTCCCCCCCCCGAATTCTTAATTTCAAGAGCAATCTCTTCTAATAATTCTTTGCGTCTAGCAGATAGTACAACTTTATAACCTAATCTTACCCACTCAAAGGCCATTGCTTTGCCAATACCAGACGAAGCTCCTGTTATCCAAACTACGTTTTCTTTTGTGTTTGCCATTTTAAGTTATTATTGTTAAACTATTAGATATTCGAGCTGACGCACAACGTGATTGTGTATGGTTTGCTTCGCCAGTTCGCTTCGCTCGTGTGTTGCGTGGTTAATAACCTAATTTAGCAAATAAATCACAGATAGAATATTCCGACCTGCCACGACCTTTAGCGTCGTATAGGAATGTTCGTAAGTCGGCAGTGACCGAGCAATTAATTCTACACGGTGTTGGCAACTGGCTATACTTTAATACAAAGCAAAAGTGTCCCAAAGACAAAATCAATTATTGCTTCTTATGTTGGTATTTACTAGAGCTAAATGCATCACTATATGCAATATATATGGTGAGTAATGCAAACAATAGAAACCCTTGTTAGCTTGCAGCATTTACCAATTCCCAAAACTCCTCGCGATTATTTGTGCGCGGAAATGGCTGATTAGGTACTGGCAAATCAAGGAATTTACAAAGTGGTTCCCATCCATCCTTAACTTGAAAGATAAGCAACTGCGCCTCAGGAATTGTTTCCCTTACTGCCTTATTGTGAGCGATAAACCCTTTGATTAATTCATCCCGACCCAATCCATCTGGAAATCCAGTCTTGGTGAGGACTTGATTAACCATATTCAGCCAATTATGCATTTTGTCAGGCGCTTCATCTCTGCCCTCAACTAATTTATAAATGGTTGACCCAAAACTATCAGCCCAACTTTCAGGACTTCGCTCTGTCAATATAAATTTTGCCATTGGGTATTCCTTGATCAGTTCACGATAAAAACCTGCTGTTGGCCAATCCACAGCGCTATTATAGCCATGGTAAATGGCGCTCCAATTCGTGTTTCCTTTTAAAGTCTCGGACCATAGAGATACCTGAACATCCATATTTTTCACAACTTCCTCCATATGGTGACATGGTCCATGTCCAAGTTGATTAAGCGCTAATCTTAGCGTGTAAGTACCAGTGCGCCCAACACCAGCTCCAATAATATTAATTGCCATAAATTCCCTGTTTGAATAGTTAGTAATAAGTTTCAATTAAATAAAGATAATAAAAAAGGCATTCCTTAAGTTATAATTTACTGCCAATCAAAGCTTTCCATCAAATATATTTTTTATCAATCGAGAAAATTGACTTTACAATCGTCACCATAACCTAATCTATATTTCCAAGACATACAACAACACTTTGAAAAATGCCCTCTTGGACACGTTTTATAGCTAGAAGTTTATACTTCATTTGATGAATTGGTGTTGTATTATAATTTGAATATAATTGCACTTGGGTTGTTGCCAACGACATGCTAAACGCAGTTCTGCTTTGCGAACGAAAAGATAATGAATTTAAGCAAGAATGATTTGAGAATGGGACCTTCCCACAATCTATGGTCTCAGATCATTGATCACCGACCAGGTAGTGCAGCTACCGTTGGTTGTTAAATTCAGTGGCTGGGGAGATCAAGGAGCAGGACTACATGAGAAGCAGCCACGAATTCCTATTTAATAAAATAGAGGTGTGATGAACTAAATTGCAGTTAGCATGTGCTATAACGGTTGGTATAAGAATAGTAGCCGATTACGGTCTTCAAAATGATCAAGTTACATAAAAGTTGAAGCGGGCTACAACCTTTGAATTTACTACTTAATCGGCAATTATTTTTATACATAGTTGGTAATCGTCTTCTAGACCTTTACTATTTCAACTTTCGCTTCTTGTATTGCAGCACCACGACCCATGTCTGTTAAGAGATCATCAGTGAGTGCATTAGCTGAAGATCCACCTTTTAACATAGAAGGCCAATATCCTTGAGGCATGCACACTATTCCCCGTTGTACTTTGTTACTAATTCGTGCAGTTATAAAAACTCTACCTCGCTGATTAAATACTTTCAATTCATCACCATCCGCTATGTTTCTGTAGGATGCATCATGAGGGTTCACCTCCAAATATGGCTTCCCTTCTTTTTTTAAAATATGGTCAATATTTGCATGACTACTATTCAGTAGATATTTAGGCGTTTTAATTGTTAATAAATGCAATGGATATTTCTCTTTGTCTGTTTTATTATACTCCTTGGAAATATAAGTTGGAAGACTTGGTTCAATATGCTCATCATAGAAATGACATTTTCCTGTTTTGGTCTTGAAATTACCTTTAGCATGAGGCATCCATTGATCAGGCAGGTTTAATCTTTGTCCTCCTGTTTTTCTCAGCGATTCAAAAGTGATTCCCTTCAAATATTCGTGATCACTTTGCAATGTGTTCTTTACAATATCAATGTCTGATTCGTATAAGTACGATTCTGCGAATCCCATTTCCCGAGCAAGTAATCTGAAAAGTTCTGAGTTGGTTTTTGAATCACCTAATGGTTCAATGGCTGGCTCGTTGATGTTTATATATGTGGAGCCCCATGAATCAAGAATATCCCAATTTTCTAGAACGCTTGTTGCAGGAAAAATATAGTCAGCGTATCGTGCTGTATCAGTAATGAAGTGCTCTGATACAATGGTCAATAAGTCCTCTCTTTCCAATCCTTTTAGAACTAGATTTTGATTGGGGGTGGTAACTGCAGGGTTGGAATTAAATACAAGTAATGCATCTAGTCGGGGATTTAGATCTGTACTATTCAAAGCTTTTCCCAACTCTACCATATTGATAGATCGGGTTTCTTTACTTGCCAACTCTTTCGGTAAGTTTATGCTTTCCCAATTCAGTGATGCTCCGAACAACTCATAGGTCATATGCATCAATCCACCACCAAAATGCCGCCAGGCACCTGTTAAAGCCGGCAACATCGCCACGGCCCTAAAGGCACTTGCTCCATTTACCTGATGCTCCATGCCAATAAGAACTCGAAGCAGGGAAGGTGAGCTTTGCGCATATGTTTTGGCTAATGAAATGATCGTTTCTTCTTCCAGGCCTGTAATTCTAGCAACTGAAGCTGGATCATATTTTTGCACATGTTCTTTTAATTCTTCGATCCCAATAGTGTATAGTTCAATGTATTCCTGATCATGCAGATTTTCTTTTAGTATGACATGCATCAGCCCTAATGCAAGAGCAGCATCAGTACCTGGATAGGGTTGAATGTGCCAGTCGGCTTTTTCAGAAGTAAGAGATTTGAAAGGATCGACCACAACAATGGTAGCCCCATTGTCTTTAGCCTTTTGAATAAATGGCCAGAGGTGTTGATTGGAAAGTACTGGGTTAGTTCCCCATAAAATTATGAATCTGCTGTGCACGCAATCTTCAGGCAGTACACCCGTAGTTTGCCCGTTTGTTGCCAAAACTCCAGCTACTGCTGTATCGCCACAAATTGTTCTTTCCAGTTGGCTCGCTCCAATATGTGCAAAGAATCGCTTTGGAAAATCACCCTGAACCATGCCTTGATTGCCACCAAAACTATACGGGAGAATTGCCTCACCACCTTTTTCTTCAATAATAGACCGGAGTTTGGACGCCACCTCACTTATTGCTTGCTCCCAGCTGATACTTTCAAATTCCCCTTTTCCTTTAGGGCCTGTCCTCTTCAAGGGAGTAAGTATTCGATTAGGGTGATAGGTTACATCGTTTGGGAAATCTACCATTTTAGTACACAATTTACCTGACGTGTATGGGTCTGTACCCGCTTCAAAACCAACTACCTTATTATTAGCAGTAGTTACTTTCCAACTGCACCTGTCAGGACAATCGTGATAGCATGCACCATGTGTGGTGTTGGTGGTTATGTTTTCGCTGCAAGAGGAGGTCAAAAATGGTAAAGAAGCCAGACTGATACCGACAGCAGTCTTGCTAGTAATTTCTAAAAATTCTCTTCGATCAATTCCTTTATTTTTCTTTGATCTCATACCTTATATTTAATAATCACCAACTTTTGGTATATGGTTTACTTCGCCAGTTCGCTTTGCTCGTGTGTTACCTGTGTAGCAACTAATTTAGTAAACAAATACTTGCCAGAGAAAATTCCGAAAGAATTTTCAGGATAAGCACTAGCAATTAATTATACACGGTGTTGGCAAACATTTTTTATTTTAATTTTTTTTTATCAAATTATTCATTCGGACAATCTTCCAATTTCCATTTTTAAATTTCCATAAACGTGAAGAGGTTTCACGCATTGTATCCTCTGTCCTGATTGATATATACTTTTGACTAACATAGTCATAACCTAAATCCTTGCTTAAAAGTTTTTGGTCATTGTATGTGTCAATTATATTTTTTAATGGTAAATGTGGGCCAAATTTTTCCACTTCTTTATAAGTCCAAACTTTATCATTTTCCCACATTATGATATTTTCATCCATTCCAGATAAAATTTCTTCCAGATTTACACTTCCTTGCACATATTTATTGTGCCAAGACTGGGAGATTTTAATAAATTCTTTTTGCTCTTTTTCGGTAATCGAATTTTTCGAGTCACATGAAACAAACAAAAAAGTTAAGGTGATTAATATATATTTCATAAGGTCTATAATTTGTTTGCCAACGACCTGCTAAACGCAGTTCTGCTTTGCGAACGAAGAGATAATGAATTTAAGCAACAATGATTTGAGAACGGTACCAGCCCACAATCTGTGGTTTCAGATTATTGTTCACCGACCAGGTAGCGCAGCTACCGTTGGTTGTTAGATTCATTGGCTTGGAAGATCAAGGAGCAGGTCCAAATGCGAAGCATTCACGAATTCCTATAATAAAATAGAGGTGTGATGAGCTAAATTGCATTTAGCACCTGTTATGGCACGTTAAGGGCTTGAGCCCGTCAGCTGGAGCTGGAGCCGGCGGAAATGCCAAGAGCAATTTGGTTTAGCAGGTCGATATAGCACATTTCACTCTTGGGGTGGGAGTGCGCAGCACGTAGCTACACAAGTCAGCTTCGGGGTTAGCACCAGTTTTTCTTTCTTTCTTTCGTTAATTCGTTTGTTTTACTCTGCAAGAGATTCGTGATGCTCGTTAATGTATTTAATTGATTCTAGGCAGAGTTCTTTTAAAGTCGAAATATTGATGTCAGAAAGTTTTTTTACATAAATACAAGCCTTTCCCATTTTGAACTTACCGAGTTCAGCTAATAATAAATTACTTCTTTCCGTGTCAGAATAAACGTAAAGCGAGAACGCAGCTTTTCTGGGTGAAAATCCAAGAACTGGCGCATCGCCTTCGTGACCGCTGGCATATTTGTAATGGTAGTTGTCGAATCCGATAATTGTCGGTCCCCACATTTTAGGTTCAGCACTAGACCATTCCTGCATCAATTCAATCAAACGAAAACTGTCAGCTTTTTTCTGCTCATTATCAACGTATGAGTTTATGAAATCTGTTACGTTTTCTCCTGTGGAAGTTGTTTTTGCCATAATTCCGATTTTGATTATTGCCTTAAAATCTTTTCCATTTTACGACCTTTAGCTAATTCATCATACAACTTATCTAAATATCTACATTTTCTATATAATTCAAACTCATCTGGTATTTCCTCAATACGATAACCACAAATTACACCTTTAATGAGGTGGCTATTGGGATTCAATTCTGCTTTTTGAAAGAAGGTTTCAAAAGTTGCTTTTTCATCAATCAGTTCTTGTATTTTAGCTGCGTCAAATCCAGTTAGCCATTTTATAACCTCGTGAAATTCTTCTTTTGTCCTACCATTCTTCTCTAGCCTATTTATATAATGAGGATATACAGATGCGAAGGTCATTTTTGCAACTTGTTCGTTTTTTTCAGCTGTCACTTTCATTTTGATAATATTTTGATGTTTATTACTTTCTCATAAAGTCAAACGCTCCTTTTCGAAGTTGTATTCCATACTCCAAGTAAGCTTTCATACAGGCAAGAAAATTTGCCCATCCTCCTGAATTTTCTAAAGCCCATTTCAGGTTATCATCATTAAGTTCCTTTCCATTTTCATTTACCCTTACTATGGTACTATTGTCTTGTAATTTTTCTAATGTTATTATTACAACTGTTTCTGGATCCCAAACAAAGGAAATGGAACGATTGTTTACAATTTTAACTTCCTCAATGGGAAATGTAGCTTCAAATTCTGGAAATTTCCAAATCACTTCTTTCCCTGTTTCAAGACGTCCACTACTTTCAGAAATAAAATACTTGGTCATTTTCTCCGGATTTACAATTCCTTCAAAAACTTCTTCAATCGGTTTTTGAATTTGTATAGCTGCGTTGGATTCAAGTTTCATAATAAATATTTTATTTCCAAATGGTATCAATATATGCAAATTGATGCTAACGTTCGGTGTAAAGATAGTTGCGTGGTTCAGCAACTAATTTAGTAAACAAAAAATTCCCAGAGAAAATTCCGACCTGCCAAGACCTTGAGCGTCGTGGAGGAATTTTCAGGATAAGCACTAGCCATAGCAACCCGCCAGAATGACTCTGTCGGGCTGGTTAATTATACACTGTGTTGTGCTTTCTTTATTTTTGAATTTCCGATTCAATTTTTTTTATTAATTCTTGATTCTCAAGAATCATTTTTTGGGAATTTAATTCCATTTGATAATGATTATCTTTATTCACTTTGAGTAATTGGAATAATTCATTGTTTTTAAATACTGAATCTATTGAATAAGGAACAAGAATTTTACCTAAAACCCAATAATCAGCTTCTTTTTGGATTATTGGTAAAATGGCATCATACCATTGTTGAAATAAGTCATTTCCATCATTTTCTAATTCAGGTAAACTTCTGCCATAATATTTGGCAATGTCATAGCGGATATCCTTATCTCGTATTAAACCGATACCGCTAGAAATTAAAACGTCATACGGTGTAGTAACAAAAGTAGGTCTCTGCCCGACTAATGCCTTTCCCAAATAAACTTGTAAGCTATCATTTGCAAAGCTTCCCCTATTTTGAAATTCCAAATTCAAGGAATCAATCATTCTTATCACTTCTCTTTCTTGATTATTAATTTCAATGAGTTGCTGATTATCGGATTTAAGAGCTTGAAAAATCTCGGATAGGGCCTCTTTTTCCTTTACCTGATTATTGCTTTCTGTGTTCCAATTATTTATTGCTAACGCTATCAAGATTCCGATTACAACCAAAATAATTTCGCCAATTGCATAAATTAGATATTTGCTGAAATTGTTTTGGGCCAGCATTTTTTGGCGGATTTTTCTAAAGAATTTTATCATTGGTTGGCGGTAACTGGTAATGAAGCACAACGGTTAAGCTATGGTTTGTTACGGAATGACACGCAGTGTAATTCCGACGTTGACCGAAAGATAGCAAAAATGCAGGGAATTTCCGATAGGAAATTCCGCCATAATGAATTATAGCTGATGTTAGCGACAGTGTTTTTTATTATCCGCTAACATAATCCGTTCAGCTTGTCAGTCCGACGTAGTAGAGTAGGTGAGCAACGCAGATTACAACAGCACCGAATTAGGCGGACGAGAAACGAGTCCGACGTCAAACATGGTTTTTAAGAGTTCAATTTTTCTGTTTTATCTGGCTTAAAAGCCAAAAAAAAAAATCGCGGGAAAAGAAGCTGGCAGAAAATTGCGAAGTGCATTGTTGCCAACGTGTTTGTGTATGATTAGTTGCGTGTTTCAGTAACTAATTTCCGAATAGAAAATCCGCGAGGATTTTCGTAAGTAAGCGTGGACTAGCAATGATTTTACTCGGTGTTAGCAACTGGTTTTTTTATTGATTTTTAGATAATTCTATTAAAACTCTAATTGCTTTCTCTGAGTCTTTTTTATCAACGAAAATATGGTCGTGATAATAACCAGCAATTACATTGAAGATAATATCATTTTTTACTAATTCCGTTGAAAATATGGCTGTTAAACCTACAGCATCAAGAGATGAGTGAATAATAAGTGTAATCCAACAAGCAATATATTCATAGTTCAAGTTTAGTTTGTCTGCTTTTTTTCTCTCAATAACATAGTTGTTCCTTCATTTTCTTTGAATTCACAAAGAGTATCTTTTCGGTCAATTATATTAATATCTTTTATTGTTGAAAACACATACTCTCCATCAATCAGTTTAGGCGTCATTCCATTTATTAATTCCGATAAATTTGTTTCTCCAGCCATTTAATGTTTTGTTTTATAATTTATAAGCGAAATTAAAGATACAATAGTCCACACTCCTTCAAGTATTATAAACGGAATGTATTCCATAAGTATTGAAGCAAAACAAGCCATACTTGCACCAATGAGATTTAGTAAAATAAAAGTTATATCAGAGCTTTTTATTTTTCCGATTACATTAAGTATGTAAGCTAATAGTATATGAAAAACTCCAATAAAACCAATCCAATCTATATTATTCATTAGGTGTTTGTTTTTTAACTTGTTTCCAACGTCTCGGCTATGAGTAGTTGCGTGGTTTAGCACTTAACTTTGCAAGCCTGCCTGCCGGCAGGCAGGTACACACCGAGTCAGAAATTCCGCAGGAATTTCAGAAGTTGGCGAGAACAAGCAATTACGTATAGCCATTGTTGGGTGTAGTTATTTTTTATTCAAAGATTTCAAAAATTCGTCTGCCGTCATAACAGGTAACAGCGATTTTTTAAAGTCCTTTCCATTTCTTGTAATTATGATTTCACATTCCGATTCTGTCGCACTAAAATATTGCAATGCGTCTTCAAAGTCCTTTATCGAAGAATTGAGTCCCTTTTCAATCGTTTGTTCATCAAGCGAACATATTTCACAGATTATCTTAAATTTTCTTAGTTTCTCCCTCGCGATTTTACCATTCTCAAATTTTGATATAAAATAATTTACTATTGCGAATGAAATAGGTGAAACAACCATTATCAGTTTTTCTTTTTCCGCTAAGGTTGCAATCTTCGCGATAGGTTCATAAAATGGTTGTCGCTCCCCTAAAAAGTCCAGCATTACATTCGTATCTATAAAAATTCTTTTGCTCATTTATATTTCTCAATTAAATAGTCAGAATATTCTTTTTTATAGTCCAAATCAGCTGGGATTTCAGTTCCTGTTGAGATGCTTTTCACGAAAGGTGAAATCTCAAATTCAGAGGTGTCATTCTCGGAAGTCAAAGATTGTAAATAAGCTTCTACAATTCGAGATAAACTCATTTTTTTGTTGGAAGCATATTCTTTAGCTTTTTCAATAATCCTTTGGTTAAGCTTTAAGGTCAGTTTCGTGTCCATAATCAATTATTTTATACGTACAAATATATAAAAATAATCCGTATGATTCGTTTTGGCAATGACTTTTGTTGTGAGGTTTAATTACACCAAACGTTTTAGCTAAGCGTAGTGCGATAGTAAGGAAACTTTTCGTTTCCGTCTGCGCACGAAGCTAAAGCTTTTGGTATTTCTTTTTCTTTTTTTGTCCAAAGCTAAATCCCAAAGATTTAGCGACTTCATAAATATACACAGACCTTTCGGTTTTGCCCTAAACTCCGCATTACGTTTAGGTTTTGTTAGTATAAGTACTTTTTTACACAAACGTTTTTCCGTTACTCCATTCGTTTAACTTTTCGTAAA
Source organism: Flavobacteriaceae bacterium MAR_2010_188 (assembly GCA_900104375.1). Taxonomy (NCBI): domain Bacteria; kingdom Pseudomonadati; phylum Bacteroidota; class Flavobacteriia; order Flavobacteriales; family Flavobacteriaceae; species Flavobacteriaceae bacterium MAR_2010_188. The sequence goes on along the minus strand of LT629302.1, from coordinate 2,097,665 downwards.
ACTCAAATGAAATTGAACTATACTCATCATCCCAAATATTTTCCTTTTCAAGTGGCATTTTTTTCCAGTCTTCAATACACTTTTCTAAAATACCATATAATTTAGAATCTAGCATTTTTAACTCTGCTAATGATTTCGGGTAGTTTATATGCAGTTTTGGGTCTGCTTTAAATGCAATATATTTTCCAATATAGAAATCTACTGCTTCGCCATAATAACTCCGTCCAATTTTAAAACTGTCTTTCAATTGTTGCAATTCTGCTTTCGTGAATTTATTTACATCATAGTCCGTTATGAATCTTTTCTTTTCAAACCCCATTTCTAAATAAATTGGCAACATTTTTATATGGTCAATGCAGTTTCCAAAATGCTCAATTAAGTTGTCCGAAATTATTTGTGATAAGACGTCGTTTCCACGAATTAAATTCTCAAGACTTGAGCCAAAATAAAGTTCTTTTTGCCTAATTTAAATGTGAAGTAACTCGTGAGTAAATGAATCTATACAGATATCATCTTTTGGGATAAGAATAGTAGAAATTGTTATCAAACGAATCGCATGCGTAATTCGGATAATCGGACAGCTCCACATCTATTGAATGAGTTTTGTTTAAATCATTCCATAAATTTTTATTTCGATTATCAATAAGTCCAATTTCAGACGGATTCATTATTCAGTATTTATGCTAACGTTACGCTTATGGACTGTGGCGCATATTCGTTACGGAACCCAATAAACAGATACTTGCCAGAGGAAAATCCGCAGGATTTTCCAGATGGGCACGAATAAGCCATGGTTTATACACTTTGTTGTGTGTAGTTTTTTATTCAGTTATCCTTTTTTTTTAAATCCATTCTCTCGTGCAATATTCTGGTTATTTCAACATAGTTTTCATTTAAAGTTCGGTAGAAAATGATAAGTCGATTTGTTTTGATTCCGAATAAACTTGGAGTAAATCCATCATAGTATTTTCCTAGAAGTGGATTGTCTGCAATTTCTTGACAGCCTGAAATTAGCATTTCGTAATATTTGTCAGCTTGATTTTCAGACCAGACCTCGAAAGTATACTCCCAAATCTTTGATAAATCCTCAATTGCTTTATTCGTCAATTTAAATTCAGCCATTTGAGTGCTTCTTGGCTTTTAGAGATTCAAGATGTTTTTTAGGGTCAAAATCATGAGCAATTCCGCTATCGATTCCGTCTTGGATTGCGTTTCTCAATGCAATTACTTTATTTTCTTCTTCTTCTAAAAGTCTCAATCCCGCGCGTATAACTTCGCTGACATTTTTAAATCGACCTTCTTTTATTCGACTTTGAACGAATTGGTCAAAATAATTGCCGAGTGATATTGATGTGTTTTTGTTCATTTTAAACTATTTGACTCAAATATACCAAAAATTGGTATAAAAACCAAAATTCTCAAATTACACACAACGGTCTTGTGTATGGTTAGTTGCGTGGTTAAGCAACTAATTTAGTAAACAAAAACTTGCCATAGAAAATTCCGACCTGCCACGACCTTTAGCGTCTTGGAGGAATTTTCCAGATGAACACAAGCCATAGCAAGTGGCTATACACGTTGTTGTGCTTTCGTTATTTTTTCTTTTCAATCTCTTTATTAATGAGAGTAATTATATACTCAATTTTACTTTTTACGCCAAAAGATTGTAGGTTGGTATATTCAGTATTTGTATAGGTTAATGCCATGTAATCTTCCATGTCTGGATTATTTACCAATCTAAAAGGACTGTTTGGATTGAATAGATTATCAGCCATTGTCCTTCTTTTTAAATTAATCATTTCATTTTTTGATTGAAAAGAATGATCTGTCATATTGTTTGATAAAATTGCTCCTAATTGGTAATTATCTATTAAAAATGGTAAGAACCTTTCTTCAATTAAATTAAACGATACCATTTCTTCTTCGCGTAGCTCACCTAAAAAACTTGGGAAGGCTGTTATACTATTTCTTAATTCCACATTGGTTAAATAATATAACTTACCAGAATTAGTAAGCTCGCTGGTAACTCCTAACTCGGGATCAAAAGTTGGTCTTGTTAATGTTCTTGAAATATGAATATTTAGACTGTCAGTATTAATTTGAGATTCATCAAGACCTCTATAATCTAAAATTGCTAATGAGGATCTCATAATGTCATCCCTAGTTTCAATTTTATTATTAAGTTGTTCTAAATTATTTGAATATTCGTTTAATAACTGAGTTAATAGTATTGCTTCCTGTTGTCCGTTTTGGCGTGCTTGATTCCAATTACTTACTTGCAATGCTAAAAGGATACCAATCATTACCAGCACAATTTCTCCAATAGCATATTTCAAATATTTCCCAGTTTTATTTTTCTCCGTAAGGTCGTATCGTATTTTTCTAAAGAATTTTATCATTGGTTAGCGGTTTCTGATAATGAAGCACAACGAACAGGGCTTGCCGAAGTGGGGGCAATATAATTCCGTCCGCTCGGTTAACTGAAGCTAAATTTATAAATAAAAGTTGATGATATGCACATAGCTAAATTAATAATCTAAAGCTGGATATGAAGCTAAATTGAAAAACAAAAAGTTGAAACACGGGTTCCGTCAGGCCCCATTTTGGCAAACCCCCTGTTGTGCGTTCGTGCTTCTCTATTGACTATCCAAGTTGTACTCTTTTTGAGGTCATTTATCAATCCTTTCGCCAATTCTTTAGTCTGCACTAAACGGGTATTATTAAACCTGAGATTTCTTTGCTGCACAATAGCCATATTCAACATCTCATTTATTTCCTTTCTTTTATTTTCCAATGTAACTGTTTTGATGGAGTAATAATTTTCAATGGTTTGTTTAGACATTGTATCAAGTGCTATCAACATTTGCTTTGATAAATCATGGTGAATTTGTGGGTCCATAATTTCATTTATTTGGCTTAATAACAAATTACCTCTTGTCTGGTGATTGTTGAATTCCCCTTCAATGTCATTTATTAGTCCATCATATTTCATCAATTTTTGTAGTAGTTGGTAATTTTTAAAGTACCTGATACTGCCTGAATTTTTTTATTTGTTCAAACGTAGCACGGTTCCAGGAAAGAGGAACTGTCCAATATATAAAACGGGTGTAAAAAGAAAATTTTGCAGTATTGCTAACTTCCAAACGTTCTTTGCTAAGGTTAAGCAGACTGTCTGTAATTGCTATATAAATTTCAGCGGATTTTATTTGTGTGTTAAGGGAAGTTGTATCATTTTGCAAATCTTGCACTAATGATATTGCATATTCTTTTGCCCGGTCATTTTCCACTGTATGTTCCCTTATATTCTCTGCAACAAAGCCCAAAAAAACTGCAAGAAAAAGCATAAAAAATTCTAACAAATATTCGCCCCACTTCTTTTTGTGTGTCACATGATGAGCATGTTTATGTACTTCCGTATTTTTAGTTTCTTGATTTGTGCTAATAGTCTCGGTGTCACTAGTCGGAACATTTTCGTCTTGACAATTTTCCGATTGAATGTTTGTCGGAACATTTAAATGTTATTCGTCTGTATTGTCTGCCATTTAGTTTTGGTTCATTAAGTTATTAGAGTGTTCAATCGCATGACTCACAACGTTTGGTGTATGGGCTGTGGCGTGGATTCTTTACGGAACATTCCAAACCGATACTTGCCAGAGGAAAATCCGTAGGATTTTCCAAGCGTGGACTGACCAAGCCATAGCTTATATACGGTGTTGGCAAATCGTTTTATTTCGGGTCATCTGTCCCAATTTCCACAACATTTTTCCACTCCCCATTTTTATTTTTTTTCCAAATTGTAACAGCACGACTAGTAGTAGTAATAGGATTACCAATTGAGTCGTTAATCGTCATAGTATTTTTTTCAATCATATATGCCATATGTCCACTTTCGGATACAGATACACTAATCGGTTCCCAGCTAATTGTAAAACCTGGAACTTTAGACATTCCTTCCACCATTTGTCTTATATTCTGTTTTCCATTTAGAGTTGGTTGTCCAGAAGAAATGAAGATGGCGTCATCAGACCAATAACTTACTGTTTTGTCAATATCATCAGTAGCCGCAGATTTTGACCATTCTCTGCTTAATTCCATCAGTTTTTGTCCTTCCTTTTCAGTGTCTACTTTTTCTTGACTACAAGAAATTAGTATAGTAAATGCGATTAAAAATGCTAGTCTCTTCATATTTTTAATTTTAAAGGTTTGTCATATTAACTGATTTTTTCTAATGTTTGCCAACGACCTGCTAAACGCAGTTCTGCTTTGCGAACGAAAAGATAATGAATTTAAGCAACAATGATTTGAGAATGGGACCTTCCCACAATCTGTGGTCTCAGATCATTGTTCACCGACCAGGTAGCGCAGCTACCTTTGGTTGTTAAATTCATTGGCTTGGGAGATAAAGGAGCAGGACCAAATGGGAAGCATTCACGAATTCCTATTTAATAAAATAGAGGTGTGATGAGCTAAATTGCATTTAGCACCTGTTATGGCAGGTTAAGGGCTTGAGCCCGTCAGCTGGAGCTGGAGCCGGCGGAAATGCCAAGGGCAATTTGGTTTAGCAGGTCGTTATAGCACATTTCACTTGTGGGGTGGGAGTGCGCAGCACGTAGCACCACAAGTCAGCTTCAGCTGAATGTGCTATAACGTCTCGTATAAGAATAGTAGCGGATTAAAAAGCACTTACTTTTCGGTTAAAAACAGACCTTATTTATATTTACTCACTTTCGTTTTAGCGATAAAACTGCTATTATTTTTATACATTGTTATGCACTTTTATTTTTCAGAATTGTATAAATAGTCAGCAGCAGCTTGTCCCATTTTTCTGTAATCGTGTCCAACATCTGGGATTATTTCTAATTTCCAGTTGTATTTTTTTTAAATTGAGATGTGATTTCCTTAGATGAATTATAAAAATATTTTCCTCTAGATAATCTCCCTAGACCTTGTTTGTCAGCTTCTGGGGAACGCCTTAAGCTTCCTCTTGTTTCGTAGGCATCATCTTTCTCACCTAAAAAAACAATTAATTCAGAACTGTAGTCAATCTTTTCTGAAGATTGAATTGTCCCCTTAAGACCATATGGAAATTCATCTGAATCCGTAGGTTCGGTATACCAACCAGAATTAGCTGCTAAGATTCTACTCGCTTTGTTATTTGAATTGAAGATTGCAAATCTATGTAGTATCTGACCTCCAGCTGAATGTCCAAACATATCGTAGGTGTCTGTATTTAAATCAAGATTTCCCTTAACTTCTTCAAAAATTCTGTCGAAATCATTGAATATCCATTCTTTTGGATTGTTACTTATTCTAAAACTCTCAATTGCTGTTCTATCTTGATTAATTTTCACATCCTTATACATTCCAGCCAAATTATAATTCCAAAATTCAGGATAGTTTTTTTCATTATATTCGGGCGATAATACCAGAACATTATATTCTTCAGCTTTTTCAATCCAAGAATCTCTATAATCATCTCCATTGCGTCCACCTCCGGGTATTACATAAACAACATCTGATGTTTTACTAAAATTACTTGGTTTGTAATAGTGAATTACAATACTATCTGCTTTATTATGTCCTCCTTCGATGATAAACTTACCAGAACCTTTATTGATGTTGATTTTATAAGTTGGTGTATTTTCTTTACTAGATGTTTTCTTAGTGTTTTGACAAGAAAGAAGAGAAAGAAAAGCTAGTAGAATTAGAATTTTAGTTTTCATTGGATTATAGTTGTTTTCAATTGTGCATAACGTTTGGTGTATGGTTAGTTGCGTGGTTTAGCAACTAATTTAGCAAATAAATCACAGATAGAATATTCCGCAGGAATGTTCGTAAGTCGGCAGAGACCAAGCAATTACTTATAGCCAATATTGTGCTTTCGTTATTTAATAATTTATCTAAAAAGCTTACTTATCTTACATCATTGTCAATTTCTTCTAATAGAATATTGATCTCATTGAGTTGCTTTTGTACTGGTTTTAAATCATTTAATTTACCTGCCTCATTGCCAATAAGATAACGCAAATCTTTTTTTAAACTCTCGTCCTTACGTAACTCTTCAACAACGGATTTGGCAATTTTAGGATCGAGATCAATATTACATTTATTAGGTAAACTTATTAGATAACTGTAACCGTTTTTTAAATAAATATCTCCACAATTCAATCGTATCTGTGTCTGAATTTCATCTGGCATTTTACCTCTCAAATTCTCTCTATATTTGTTTTCAAGCGTCAACGTTCCTGTTTCAGACCATTCAGCATCATAATACCTAATTAATGCAGTTTTTAAATTGTCATTTTGGATGAGATTAATTTGGCCAGAAGCAATTAACTCCTTAAAAGTTGATGATGCTGAATACGAATCTGCATATTGACTTGCCTGATACATGTCTATGAGATTTTCAACTGGATTGATATTAGCATTGGAAGAGTTTTCGAAAACAGCTATTGCTTTTTTTGCGTGAAAACTAACTTGTTTAGAATAATTAATAGTCGCTTCAAGAATTAACTTTTCCTCTCTGACATCATCTAAAAGTCGTTTATAGTATACAGATTCTAAATCTTCATTAAGACGATTTTGATTCCAATTATTAATCTGTAAGGCAATTAAAATGCCAATCACGACAAGTATAATTTCTCCTATAGCATACATCAGATATTTACTGAATTTGTTTTCAGTCAGTAATCTTTGTCTAATTTTTCTAAAGAATTTTATCATTGGTTAGCGGTTTCTGGTAATGAAGCACAATGATCGGTGTAAGCGCAGGGACGGACTGGCGCTGACCGACGCTCGGTTTACAGCACAAGATAGCCAAAAGGCGAGAATTTTCGAGAGAAAATTCCGCCGTTATTGCGTTTACACATTGTTGCCAGTAGTGCTTTCTTACGCTACTTTAAATTCAAATTCGTTCATTTCTACGCTAAATTTCACGTTCGCTTTTAATGCTCGGAACACTTTTAATATCGTTTCGATAGTCACATTTTTAGTATTTCGTTCGAGTTTTGAAATTTGCGATTTTTGAACTCCAATCAGTTCGCCAAGTTGTTCTTGGGTTAGTTTTCGTTCTTTTCGGACAGACTTTATCATATCGCCAAGAACTTCCATGCGCAAATCAAATTCATATTTGTCCCGGTCCGGTGTTCCGATTTCTCCAATGTCCTTGTCCTTCATTTGGTCAAGTGTCATCATTTTCATTTTTTTCTTTTTTGTTGCCATAACCTAACGTTTATTGGTTAAAATATTCAGCTCTAATTTTCAATGCTTTCTCAATTTCCGATTTGGGTACTTTACTCACTTTCTTGACCATCCCATGTGTCGATAGGACAAGCGTTTCGGTCTTGTCTGTTTTGTCCCAAAAAGCAAAAAGTCGGTATTGAATACCTTGGTAAAGGGTTCTAAATTCCCAAATGTCCTCGGTCAATTTTTTGAACAGCTTTGGGTCAAGTCCAAATGTGGCCTTGTCCAGATTATAGTAAATCTTCGCTTTTGCTTTCTTGTCGACCTTTGACATAAAATCAATAGCTTGTTCAAGAAAAACGACTTCAAATCTTTTCTCCATTCTGTTTATGTGCCCATTTAGAAGACAAATATAATCAAATAAGTTGAATTATATGGAAACATTTGGAGTTTGACTAGCATTAAAGCTAACGCTCTCCGGCTATGAGATCGTTGCGACCTGGCAAGCTGAGTATTTTCTGCAAGTTAAAAATATAAATGGAACTGAAATCTTCCGGCAGGCAAAATGCAGCAATGTCTTATAGCCGATGTTAGCTGAAGTACTTTTAATTATTTTTCGTGACTTAAAATGCTTACTTTTAGATGTTTAAATATCAAAATTATGAATCCAAACAAAGCATTATGGGAAAAAGGTGATTTCACTAAAATTGCCGAAACAATGCGCGAAAGCGGAGCGGCATTGGTTAGCAAGTTTGACATCAAGAATGGCTACAAAGTACTTGATTTAGGGTGTGGTGATGGTACAACAGCAATCCCTGAGGCAAAACTCGGAGCAACAGTTCTAGGAGTTGATATAGCTCAAAATTTAGTTCAAGCAGGTAATCATCGAGCGCAAAGTGAAGGTTTAGAAAATTGCACATTCCAGGAGGGCGACGCGACTGATTTGTATAATATAGATGATCAAACTTTTGATTTGACAGTCAGCATTTTTGGAGCCATGTTCGCTCCCAAGCCATTTGATGTTGCAAAAGAAATGGTGAGAGTGACTCGTAAAGGTGGAAAAATTATTATGGGGAACTGGATTCCTGCTGATCCAACTTTGGTAGCTCAAATATTAAAAATTAGTTCCGCCTATTCACCGCCGCCGCCAGAAGGATTTGTCAGTCCAATGTTATGGGGAATTGAGGAAAATGTTTTAGACCGCTTTAATAAAGCAGGAATAGCAAATGAAGATGTATCCTTTACACATGAAACGTTCACATTTGATGCCGATTACTCACCAATTAGATTAGTAGAGGTATTCAAGAACTATTATGGTCCTACTATGAATGCCTTTGAAGCTGCTGAGAAAAATGGTAAGGCTGAAGATCTTCAAATCGAATTGGAAGAATTGTTCAGTAATCAAAACAAAAGTTCCGACAAAAGTAAAACGTCGATACCTGCCACTTTTTTAAAAGTAACAGTGTCGGTGAATTAGAATACTTATATGCATTGTAGGCGCATTTCAGCCAACGTTACGTGTATCGACCGTGGCGCGGATTCGTTACGGAACCCTCTAAAAGGATACTTGCCGGAGGAAAATCCGCAGGATTTTCCAGATGAGCTAGAATAAGCCATGGTTTATACACTTTGTTGGCAACAGTTTTTTATTTTCTCTATAATTTTTCATTCAAATCTTGTCTTCCAACAATTGCCATTATTTCAACAGTATTCTCATTTACTTTGAAGTAAATACTATCAATTCCAGAAACACAGCGTCTATAATCTTTTTTTATATAATCAACGGATTCGAAAGAATATGGTCTTTGAGAAATAATGTCAAACTATTCAAAAAATGATTCGAAGTATTTATCCGCTTGAGTCATTCCAAATTTTCTCACTCCGTAATGATGAATTCTTATCAAGTCATTTTTCGCATCGTTACTTAATTTGTATTTAGTCATTAAGTAAAGACTTTGATTGAGCTAAAATGTCATTTTTACTTTCGCTTGTAAATCCGCTGTTTTCAGCTTTTTCCAATTTAGCACGAATCCAGTTAATTTCAACTTGTTGTTTTCTAGCTTGTCTGATTAAATCATTTACGAGTTCACTCTTGCTAGAATATTCGTTTTTGTCCACTTGAGTTTTTAGCCATTCATCGTTCGGCTTTGTGAATGATATACTTTGTCTTGCCATAATTTAATTATCTGGTGTAAATATACACCAAATACGCATCGTTTCCAAATTGTTGCCAACGGTCGGTGTAAGCGTTTCAGTAACGGACTGACACCGACCTAATTTCGGTTTAGCAGAAGTTAAGCAAAACGGTTCGGATTTCCGATTAGGAAATTCAACCGTTATTGCGCTTACACAGTGTTGTGTACAGTACTTTTTTTACGTCATCCATATTCCATATATGACGATTACAGTCCACAATCCATAAACCTTTTTTAAGAAGTAGCTATGTCCATAGGCACTTCCAATAAATTTCCTATGGGTTACTGAAACAACACAATTTTCATAGTTATTGTCAAAGATTGGCTCACTAATGATAAGAATTGTTTGCCTTAATTTCGTCTTTTTAAATAACCGTTCAGCGTTATTTGTTGTCAAACACTTTTTACTTTTAATAGAGTCCGAGCCATAACTTAATCCGCTCAATATTTCCGACTTCCAAATGCCGTTACTCCTTTTTGTTCCGTTTATTTCAATTTCTTTTAATATGTTTTCAGGTACTTCAAGTCCAGTTTGCTCTTTAAAATCCTTATAGTCAAAAAAAGTTTTAGGTTTTTCACATTGGATATAAATTCCTAATGTTCCTTTTCCAATTTCGTGATCAATAATTTTTTTAAAAACGTCAAATTCCGAGCTATTTTGAGAATAACTCAAAGTTGAAATTAGTATCAGAAGTATGTTTAAAGTTCGTTTCATCGTATGTTCGTTAAGGCACATAGTTTACAGAGTTAAAGTCACATGCTTTACACAAGATTCTGACTTAGCCTAATTGATACCTGTTTGTCTCTTATGTTCTTTTCGTTAAAGTAACCTAAAAATACGTCTCTATAAAATACTCTCCAAATTCCGTGTCCCTGATCTTCAGCACCGACGTACTTTCCCTTGAGAGCTGAAGTTAGGTATACCCAGTAATATGACTTCCATCGCATGGCCCCATTTTGACATACCTTCATCACTTTCATGGTTGTTGGGTAGTCATATTTTGAGATCTTTTCAGGGTATGGTCTATTGGAAAAATCATGACAATCTGCAGGTGTTCTCATAGCTAAAGATTCATGGGGCCTAATGTGATTGTATTCTTTTACAAACCTATTTAAACTACGTTGTTGGGCCTAAGATCGAATGCCGAAGGTTTAGCGCAAGCTGCTTTTAGATCACGGTGCATACGCTCGTGCCGTCCGTTCTGGTCCGGTCTTGCTGGATCGGAATAAACAGGATCGATTCCCAGTTCAATAAACCAATAAGATAACCTGGTGTATCTCTGGATGGCAGCCACGGATCCAAAGGGACTTCCGTTGTCGGTATGTATCTGTCTGGGGATACCATACTTTCTAAAGACCTTTGTAAACTCTTGCTTGGCAGAGATAAGGTTCTCTTTGTAATGTCCTTTTGCAGTAAACAAAAACCTGCTCTTGGAATCGGCAATGGTAAGCGGGTGACAGTAAATCTTATTACCCATCAAAAACTTGCCCTTGTAATCTGCGCTCCAGACTTCATTGCACTTCTTAGGGTCGAAGATCGGGAATACAGGCTTGACCCTTCTGCTTCGCTTTTGGGGTTTGACCAGACCGTTTTTTGAGAGGATGTTGTGAACGGTAACCACACTAGGAATTAGTTCTTCGGGATACTGTTTAAACAACAAAATGCGGATCTTTTTCGCACCCCAAAGCATGTGTTTGTGTTTTAATTTTAAGATCGATTCCTCGACTTTAGGATCGGTCCTGTTGGGATGATTGATTGGCGCTCTTCGATGCTCGATCAGTCCCGAGAGGCCCATTTTTTTATACCGGGAGATCAGCTTGTAAGCGGTGGGCCTTGATATATTAAATGACCTACAAAGTTCTGTGATGGAATAGTTTTGAGTTAACCATTCATGAATATATTCTACCTTTTGTTCCATTTTAGTTTGTGCTTTCCAGACCATGTTAAATCACTTTTTCAAGTAATTTATGAATCTTAAAACTGTAAACTATGTCCCTTTAACTCTGTAAAGGATGTCCCTTTACCGTACCCGTATTGTACACAACGTTTGGTGTAAGAATAGTTGCGTGTTTAAGCACCTAATTTAGCAAAAATGGAACGAACCAGAGGAAAATCCGAAGGATTTTCCAAGAAGGCGTGAACCAAGCAATTAATTATACACGGTGTTAGCAAACGTTATTTTTACATTTGAAGATTTAAATTCAGTTTTGCTCCTAAAGCATTAAAAATTCGCATTACAGTTTCAAATGTCACATTTCCAGTACTGTTTTCAAGTCTAGATATTTGTGCTTTTTTTACTCCAACTAATTCTCCTAATTGCTCTTGAGTCAGTTTTCTTTTTTTCGAGCAGTTTTTATCATATCTCCTATCAATTCAAGTTTTAACTCAAATTCATATTCCTCACGTTCTTCAGTTCCCTTTTTTCCAATTAAAAGGTCTTCTGCTTGATCTAAAGTGTAACTTTTCATTTCTTTTTATTTTTAAAATATGTTTCTTTAATCTTATCCGCTTTGTCAATCTCTTTTTTGTCAACCTTGCTCGTTTTCTTTACAATTCCGTGTGTTGCAAAAACAAGAGTTTCGGTTTTATTTTCTTTGTCCCAAAAAGCTAAAAGTCTGTATTGAATTCCAGAATATAATGTTCTAAATTCCCAAATATCATTTGTCAGTTTTTTAAAGAACTTTGGGTCAGATTGTTGTTCCGCTCTTCTTATATTTTGAAATATTTTCTTTCTAGTTTTAAGATTTTGTTTTTCAATAAATTCAAAAGCTTCTTCTAATAATTTCGTTTCAAATCGTTTTATCATTTTTGGTTGTAAGTCAAATACAATACAAATATATAATAAGTTTCGTTAATTGTAAACTTTGGAGTGAGTTTTAATGTTTGCTAACGTTCGGTGTAAGCGTTCAGTGACGGACTGACACCGACCGAATTTCGGTTTAGCACAAGTTAAGCAAAACGGTTCGGATTTCCGATTAGGAAATTCAACCGTTATTGCGCTTACACATTGTTGGGCTTTCGTACTTTTCTATCAGATATCCTTTTTTAATTTATCAGGATTTTGTCTCGTGTCAAATATTGTGATTATTTCAATCTCTCTTATTTCAATCGAGATTCGATAGTAGAAAATCGTCTGTTTAGTTACAACACATTTGTAAAGACCTTTAAATTCAGACGATTCAGGACAACTTTGTGGCTGTATTGAAATTTGCTTAATCTTCTCTGAAAGCTTTTCGATAAACTTATCTCGTGTTTTTAAGTTCCAGTTTTCTGCGAGGTAATCGGATAATTTAAGAAGTTTAGATTCCGCGAGTTCGGATAAAAATACGTTCATTAAGAAATTTTCTTCAAAAATGAATCATAGGACACTCTTTTTCCATTATCAAGTTCTTCGATTCCTTGTTTGATTTCATTTTGTTGTGAAGCACTTAATTCATTCCAGAAATCAACTTTTTCTCTACTTATGAAATCAGCGACTTTTTGAATAAATTCATTATTTTCAATCGCTAAAATTGTTTTTACTAATTCGATTTTTGTTGATTGAATATCCATATTATTTTTTATAATAATCAAAGATACAAAAAAATGGTTTTGACTCCGCTACAGTGAGTAAGTATGAAGCACAACGTTTGGTGTATGGTTAGTTGCGTGGTCAAGCAACTAATTTAGTAAACAAATACTTGCCAGAGAAAATTCCGACCTGCCACGACCTTTAGCGTCTTGGAGGAATTTTCCGGATAAGCACTAGCCATAGCAATTAATTATACACGGTGTTGTGCTTTCGTTATTTTTTTAAAGAATTTTATCATTGGTCATTTCTTTTTAAGTTCATTGTCTATCAAACTTTTTATTCTTTCTAACCTTATTGTAAAGTTGTCATTTAAATAGCTTTTTGTGCCAGCGGATTGATAAGAAATATATTTTACACTTTTATAAAATTCAGTGTCCGAGGCAATAGACTTCAAATCAAACCTTACTCCTGGATAGGATGAAATAGGTTTAATTAAACTTGAAGATTCAGGTATTCCATCAAGGTGGCCTATAGCCAATCTATCGGTTTCTTTTAGCACAAGATTAGCGGGTGTTGCAATTTGCTGTTTTTCTTCAAATTGAGATTGGAAGCTAGCTAATTCATTTTTTAGATTTTCTGAATTAATATATATTAACTTACCTGAATTTATGATCTCAGCATAGGTAGGTAGTGTTTGAGAATAATCTATAATCCAACCTACCCTTATCATTGACGAAATAAATGTTGTGGAATCGGTTACTTTTTGGTCATCAAGTGATTTTAGAATAAAATCTGCATAATCTTTTCGAATCTCTAATGATTTTTGCAACACTTTCAGATTCTTGATGTTTTCCTCAACATCTAACTTAAGATTATTTAATAAGATATTTGTTTCTTTATATTCTTTACGGGTTTGATTCCAGTTGTTGATTTGTAAAGCAATCAGAATTCCAATAACCACCAGAATAATCTCTCCGATTGCATACGTCAAATATTTTCCGAACTTGTTTTCGGTCAACATTTTTTGTCTAATTTTTCTAAAGAATTTAATCATTGGTTAGCGGTTTTAGTAATGAAGCACATCGTTTTGCGTATGGTTAGTTGCGTGTTTCAGCAACTAATTTAGTAAACAAATACTTGCCAGAGAAAATTCCGAAGGAATTTTCCGGATGAGCACTACCCATAGCAATTAATTATACACTGTGTTGTGCATAGTTTTTTTTCACTTGAGCAATATTTGATAAAGATGCTTCAAACTCTTTACCGTATTTATGCTTTGTGTGGACTTCGGCTCTCCAATAAATCTGTTCAGAGTCCATTTTCTTCTCATAAGGAAATCCGCCAATTTTCAAGGCAAGCGTATCAGGATTATACAGTTTCTTTGGGTTATAAGAAATACTATCAATCATGATTACTCTAGTGTTTTGTTTATCATTATTGTATCCAACAAATACAATTTCGCCTCGAACATTTGAGTTCATTTCGTATGTATTTTTGTAGTATGGAATATCTCGGAGTGTTATACTGTCAAAAACAAATTTGTTATTTATTTCCGCAACAATTTTTTTCAGACTATCATTTTCCGCTCGCAGATTTTCGATTTCTATAATCTTATTTTCCGATTGATTATTATCTGAACAACTTGAAATTAGAAATATCAGAAGTACAATTATTGTTGGTTTGTTCATTCTTTTCAAATTAATGGCAACGTTTGGTGTATAATTAGTTGCGTGGTACAGCAACTAATTTAGTAAACAAAAACTTGCCCGAGAAAATTCCGAAGGAATTTTCCAAATGAGCGACGACCAAAGCAATTAATTATACATGGTGTTGTGGTTAGTGATTTCCTCTTTTTATCAGATTTCCGAAATAATAGAGTATGGTAGTTTTGTAAAGTCCACTTCTATCGAATTCACTGTAGTCAAATCTTTCACAATCTTCGCCAGCAACCAAGGAAATTTGAAAATTAACGTCGGTCGGATGCCATGTAGACATCCCAACCAGGACATCGGGAGGTAAGGAATCCAGTGTTGCTTCATCATTGATGAACTTTAGGACAATGGGTCTATAATTATCATAAAAAAATTCCTCATTAAAACTATTGTCGATTAAAAAATCACTCGATTTTAATGCTTCAAGTGTTTTAATTGAAAGAGTTTTATCGTTCAATTTAATTCCATTTCTTATTCCGCCATTATTGGAAATGCCACACAAGAAATCCTTCAAAACCTCCAGCTTCTGTTTTTTGGTTTCAACTTCTTTACCATTTTTTATGAAATCATAAAAGTAGTCCTCGACTTCAATCCAGCTATTATGATTATCAGCTATAAATAGACTATCAAGTTTTTCGCTTACTTCAGAATCAATCTTTAGAATGACGTTATCGTTTTCACAAGAAAAAATGAAAAGAGTAATTATGATAAAATAGATTATCCGCATGTATTTTTTTTCATTAACCACAACGACCTGCTAAACGCAGTTCTGCTTTGCGAACGAAAAGATAATGAATTTAAGCAACAATGATTTGAGACTGGGACCTTCCCACAATCTGTGGTCTCAGATCATTGTTCACCGACCATGTAGCGCAGCTACCGTTGGTTGTTAAATTCATTGGCTTGGGAGATCAAGGAGCAGGACCAAATTGCATTTAGCAACTGTTATGGCACGTTAAGGGCTTGAGCCCGTCAGCTGGAGCTGGAGCCGGCGGAAATGCCAAGGGCAATTTGGTTTAGCAGGTCGTTATAGCACATTCAGCTTCAGCTGAATGTGCTATAACGTTTGGTGTATGATTAGGTGCGAGGGCTAGCACCTAATTTAGTAAACAAGCACGAACCCGAAAAAATTCCGCAGGAATTTTCCAAATAATCACTAGCCAAAGCAATTAATTATACACGGTGTTGCCTGTAGTGCTTTATTCCTCTTTTCGCTTTTCGTCATTCATTTGAGATGGATTTTGTCTTGTGTCAAAAACATCATTTATTATGACTTGATTATCTATTATTCTGTAAATCAATTTATAATGTCCGCTTACTAAATATCTGTGATTTTTCTTTAGTCTTGTAAGGTTTGGTTCAATTTGACCGGAATTTGGATCGTGTTCGAGTTGTTTAGAAGATTTAAGGATTTGTCTTCTAATTTTATGAGCAACTTTTTTATTAGCTTTAGTAGAATAATATTCAAAAATGTCTTTTAAATTTCTGATTGCGAAATCAGTCCAAACTAACTTCATTCCTACCAATTTGCAGATATTTTCTCTAAATCTTCTTGACTTTTAAAATTCCCGTTTTCAAAATCCAATTCGGACTTCTCAATTCTATTGATTAACTCCTCAACAGTAAATGGTTTTAAGTCGGGATTACGTTCAACTTCTCTTTTTAGGATATAATTCTCCAGTTTATCAAAAAATATTTCGTCCTTAATTTGAGCCAAGTATGTTATTAAATTGAGTTTTCTAGTTTGTAAATCCATAATTCGAATATCTATTCAAAAATACAATTTTTTACTTCAATGTTTGATTGTAAAACGATTTTCCGCGCATTACAGGCAACGTTTTGTGTATGATTAGTTGCGTGGTTCAGCAACTAATTTAGTAAACAAATACTTGCCAGTGGAAAATCCGCAGGATTTTCCAGATGAGAGAGGACAAGCCATAGCTTATACACGGTGTTGTAAAACGTACTTTTTCAGACTTCGATTGAAATATTGACCTTTCCGCCAAGTCCTTTCTCCACGATGTCAAATAATGTTTTTAAGGTCAGATTACTGCCATTATTTTCTACGCGCGAAATGTAAGTCCGTTTTTTGTCAATCAGTTCGCCAAGTTGCTCTTGGGTCAGATTTTTTTCCTCTCGTGCATTTCGTAATAGCAGACCGATTTTAAACGATTCAAAATCCCTTTCGAGTCCGTCTCTACGTTCTGTTCCTTTTTTTCCGTAAACGGTGTCTTTTATGTCTTTCCAACTTTTAGTTTCCATTGCCTTTGTTTTTTTCTTCGTAATACTCTTTCATTAAGCGTACTGCTTTATCGATTTCTTTTTTCGGTGTTTTCTGCGTCTTTTTGGTAAATCCGTTCAAGAGTATAACTAACTTACCTTTGTCGAAGAAGCAAAAAACCCGCCAAATATTCGAACCTAATTTTATTCGAGCCTCAAATAGTCCTTTGTGCGTTTTCATTGGTGCCAAATATGTTTTCGGGACGTGCTGGTAGGTTTCGATTATTTCAATGACCTTAAATATTTTGTCCTGAATCTTTTTCGGTTGAGCAAGCAGAAACTCCTCGAAATAATTTTTATATTGTATTACTTGCCTAACTTTATCCATTCCGACAAATGTAACTTAAAAGTTACTATTTTCAAAATTTAGATATGAATTTTTAGAAGACGGGTTTTTCTTGTATGTTTTACAACGTTTGGTGTATGATTAGGTGCGAGGGCTAGCACCTAATTTAGTAAACAAACACGAACCCTTGAAAATTCCGAAGGAATTTTCCAAATAAGCACCTGCCAAAGCAATTAATTATACACGGTGTTAGCAAACGTTATTTTTACATTTGAAGATTTAAATTCAGTTTTGCTCCTAAAGCATTAAAAATTCGCATTACAGTTTCAAATGTCACATTTCCAGTACTGTTTTCAAGTCTAGATATTTGTGCTTTTTTTACTCCAACTAATTCTCCTAATTGCTCTTGAGTCAGTTTTCTTTTTTTTCGAGCAGTTTTTATCATATCTCCTATCAATTCAAGTTTTAACTCAAATTCATATTCCTCACGTTCTTCAGTTCCCTTTTTTCCAATTAAAAGGTCTTCTGCTTGATCTAAAGTGTAACTTTTCATTTCTTTTTATTTTTAAAATATGTTTCTTTAATCTTATCCGCTTTGTCAATCTCTTTTTTGTCAACCTTGCTCGTTTTCTTTACAATTCCGTGTGTTGCAAAAACAAGAGTTTCGGTTTTATTTTCTTTGTCCCAAAAAGCTAAAAGTCTGTATTGAATTCCAGAATATAATGTTCTAAATTCCCAAATATCATTTGTCAGTTTTTTAAAGAACTTTGGGTCAGATTGTTGTTCCGCTCTTCTTATATTTTGAAATATTTTCTTTCTAGTTTTAAGATTTTGTTTTTCAATAAATTCAAAAGCTTCTTCTAATAATTTCGTTTCAAATCGTTTTATCATTTTTGGTTGTAAATCAAATACAATACAAATATATAATAAGTTTCGTTAATTGTAAACTTTGGAGTGAGTTTTAATGTTTGCCAACGTTACGTGTATCGACCGTGGCGCGGATTCGTTACGGAACCCTCTAAAAGGATACTTGCCGGAGGAAAATCCGCAGGATTTTCCAGATGGGCTAGAATAAGCCATGGTTTATACACTTTGTTGGCAACAGTTTTTTATTTTCTCTATAATTTTTCATTCAAATCTTGTCTTCCAACAATTGCCATTATTTCAACAGTATTCTCATTTACTTTGAAGTAAATACTATCAATTCCAGAAACACAGCGTCTATAATCTTTTTTTATATAATCAACGGATTCGAAAGAATATGGTCTTTGAGAAATAATGTCAAACTATTCAAAAAATGATTCGAAGTATTTATCCGCTTGAGTCATTCCAAATTTTCTCACTCCGTAATGATGAATTCTTATCAAGTCATTTTTCGCATCGTTACTTAATTTGTATTTAGTCATTAAGTAAAGACTTTGATTGAGCTAAAATGTCATTTTTACTTTCGCTTGTAAATCCGCTGTTTTCAGCTTTTTCCAATTTAGCACGAATCCAGTTAATTTCAACTTGTTGTTTTCTAGCTTGTCTGATTAAATCATTTACGAGTTCACTCTTGCTAGAATATTCGTTTTTGTCCACTTGAGTTTTTAGCCATTCATCGTTCGGCTTTGTGAATGATATACTTTGTCTTGCCATAATTTAATTATTTGGTGTAAATATACACCAAATACGCATCGTTTCCAAATTGTTGCCAACGTTTATGTGTAAGGATAGTTGCGTATTTAGGCAACTAACTTACAAAAAATGGAATGAACCAGATGAAAAGCCATAGGATTTTCCAATTAGGCGAGAAACAAGCAATTATTTTTACACGGTGTTGTGCGTTCGTTATTTTTTACTTGTCTTTGTTCAATAGATGCTTTATTATTAACAGAATTTCTTCCGATTTATCATTTACTTCTCTTTGATTCCCTAAGGTAGTTTCAAAGGTGAGTTTTATACTATCTAATGTGGGAGAAAAATTACTGAACATTGATGTGCCTAATGCTTTGGGAATTGTTGTGCTGTTTGTGAAAAGCACCGTTGATATTATTTTTGATTTGGGGTCTGGGTTTTTTGATAGCTTGAAGGGTTTGGTTTTTTTCTTGTTATTGGGGAAATTCTTTCAACAGAAAACCTATCCATTTCTATCTTTTGAACGCGACTATAAATCTTATTTCCCAATTGCCATTACCAAGATTACGGCTGAAGGGGAGTTTCCTTTTCAAGTTTATGAAATCCAAAAAGGTGATCGCTTGTTGATTCGAAATGATGAGTTGATTCCTTTAGATGGGATTCTCATCAATGGGAATGCTTCTATTGATTATAGTTTTGTTACTGGCGAATCGGGAACTGGTCGAATACGTTATGGTGATAAATTAGTTGCTGGGGAAAAGTACAGGCGATATAGTTGCTCGGCAGCGTGTGCCGCGGAGGCTTTCGGGACAGGCAGGCGCATAATGATGAAATTTTACTTTCATGTTATTGCTTTGTTCCCCAAAATAATAGTGAGAAATAATGGTTATGGGAATTAAATGGTGAAAAGAATAAGAATGCCGTTCCACTAGCTATTGGGACGGCATTCTATATATTGTAGAATATCTTTGATATAATTAGTTAGTATCCCTGATTTGGTTCTAAACTAGTAATTATTTTCTTCAAATATTCTATTGTTATGTTAGTGTAGATCTTCTTTTGATTATGTATTTATAATTACTGTTTAACCAATTCAATTACTTCCCCATCAGGGCTTCCATATGTAAATGTTAAAACATCACCCCCGACTGTTGGAACTAATGTTCCAATCATTGCAGGAAACATTTCTCCTCCTGCACTTTGAGAAGGAATTGTAACTTCATAGGCAAAAACCGCATCAACTGTACCATATAAAGTGTATTCATGCCCATATTCATTAAGATCAATTGTACCATCTTGATTAACATCGTATGCTTCCAATTTTATTGTCCAAGATACTTTGTCATTGCCCAAGTAATTCATAACACTATATCCCTCTAGATGGAAATCAGTTTCAGCTTGATTGACTTGTGTATAGGCTCCCACAAACTTCCAAGACTGACCAAATAAAGTTTCACTAGTTTGTGAAATACCGCTAACATGAGCAAAATTTGATACTGGCACAGATAATAGCTCACTTGTGCTTATAATTGTATAGTTTGTGCCACCTAATGGATCTATTTCTGTTTTTAAAAAATAGGCACTCCCCCAGTATATACTATTTGTGTAGGTACCAGACACAACGGCGCCTCCACCAATCTTCAAATCCAACAAACCATTTTGATTTGTTTGCGCGGTATGTGTTTCTACATAAACCGAGGATCCATTAATACTTCCTTGGAGAATTGATATTTTTATTCCAACTGGACTAAGTTGAACAAGTTCATTTGAACTATTACGCACTATAGCCTGATAACTCATTTCTTGTGGTGCAGTAATTTGGGAAAAAGCACTTGAAGTTGAAATAAGCATCGTTAGAATTGTAATTATGTTTTTCATATGTTTTTAGTTTTTAATGATTTTGAATATTTTAACTTCTTTGTTGTTTTGTAAAATTTTAAGGAAATAGGTCGCCGGAGCAATATTACTGACTTGAATATTTGTTTCATTGTCCTGTAATTTTCTATTCATTAAAAGTCTTCCTGTGATGTCGAAAAACTGATAAGACAAGTCATTAGTGTCGGCGATGTCAGCTTTTAAAGTAATGCTTTCGATTGTTGGGTTGGGATAAGCATAGAGATTTAGCTTGTTTCCTTGAAATTCTTCTAATTCCAATGTTGTAGCAATCTCAAAAGGTTGCTGTACACCCTGTGTCACTGAACCGTCGGACCCTGAAATAGTTTTAAAAACCATTAGGCCTACAGAATAGCTAACAGATCCAGAACTACTGGAAGCATTTCCACCAGATGCAGGAAATGCCTCTTGTGATTGGACGGTTGATAATCCAAGCCCTAACAAGAGAACAGCACATAGTTTTGTTTTTTTGTTTTTCATTTTATATTTGATTATTGGTGAGTTTTAGGATGATGCCCACTGATAATTAGCATCTATCTCTTATACGTACTAAACTAAACAAAATAACATTAGGTGTTAGCTTTTTTATTTAATTTGTACATGTTGAATTATGATTCAATTTTCAACTTAAGAATTTTCAGTTTGAAAGGTTCTGAATACCGTCTGATCACTTTGTCATTTTTATACATAATGTTTAGAATTATGTAGCCTTTATTCAGGACGGGTCAAAATGACGCACAACGTTTGGTGTATGGTTAGTTGCGTGGTTAAGTACCTAATTTAGTAAATAAATCACAGATAGAAAATCCGCGAGGATTTTCGTAAGTAGGCTAGAACTAGCAATAAATTGTATACGGTGTTGTGAGTAGTTATTTAGAAATTTTTAAGAATGTTTTGGCATTATTATATAAAATCATTCTTTTTTCATCCTCACTTAAAAAATCCAAAGAATTTATGAATTCAATTGATTTAGAAATAGCACCAGGCCAAACCATTTGATCAGTACCAAACATAACTCGATCTAGTACATTGGCTTTTTGAGCTAATTTAAGTAGTCTAACTCCATAATCTTTAATAATAGGATCAACCCATAAAATAACGCCTAAATCGATATACAAATGGCTGTACATTTTCATCATTCTTACCGAATTTTCAAAGTACACTTCTCCACCATGCATTAAATAAAGTTGTAATTTCGGATATTTAACAAGTACATCTTCAACAAGATATGGGTCTCCTAATGTGATTCTAAAATTTGGACAGCATCTGTAAGGGGTCATTGGTGGGCCACCACCAGTATGATAAGCAACTGGGATCTCGTATTTCTCACAAATCTCAAGATAAGGTGAGTAAATAGGATCATTTAACGGACGTCCATAATAGACACCGGAGACTTCGCCAAATACTTTTATTTTCCCTTCCTTTATTAGAAGTTCAAACCTGTCTATTGGAATTAGCTGTTCACTATCCATATATCCGGGAATAAACCTTGAATCTGCTTTAACATATTTCTCTATACTCTCTATAGAACCACTTACAACAGCATACTCTATTTGATGCTTGTCCATAAGAGCAATTGTCTTCTTTAAATGTTCATCAGCAGTTTTAGGGGATTCAATTCCTGTTGGATGCACTCGACCTCCCCAATAATCTGCATCAGTGTAACTGTGAAGATGTACATCTATTATTTGAGCATTGACTGATACTAAAATAAACAGGGAAATAATGATCAGATTAATTTTTTTATATTTCTTCATCTATTTGGTTTTAATTACTCACAACGGTTTGTGTATGATTTGTTGCGTGGATTTAGCACTAAGTTAGTAAATAAAAACTGGCAATAATTCAGCGCGAGGATTTTCCGAAGGAAAATCAGAAGCAATGAATTATACACGGTGTTAGGCTTTGTTTTTTAATTTTTTTTCGTCATCTAAAAAATCAGATATTGATTTTTTATCAGTTTGATTATACTGTCTATTAATTGGGAAAATATCATAAACCAAAAAATGAATATTTGCTCCCATATTTTTGAAACCTGTATCATTAACAGATCTAATTAATTCTGTTTCATAAGTTTTATCACTTTTTAATTTTTTAATAATTTCTCTAATAAATTCCAATACATTATCCCCAAATTTTATGCAATCTTCTTTCGTGGGTAAATAGCCTTTATGAATCACCTTGTTTCTTAATTCTATATTTGACTTACTTAACTGAATAGGTTTTTGCTTAAATTCACGTAAATAGATCATAAAAAATGCACCGACTTGCCTTTCTGATTGTCGTGCTAATTCTTTCCAAGTGTTTTCGAATTCAGTGGAATCTATTTTATTTGACCTTAAAACTATTCTTAAGAAGTATTCAATAAATCTCTCGTAACTCGTTACAAAGGAAACAAATGATTCTATATAATAGTCATCAGCTAAAGAATGAATCGCATTTTCAAAGAGAACCTGAAAATGATGAGATAAGATATCTACATTAAATTGATGTCCATTTGGACATTCCACTTTATAAATTCCTTCATTATTTGGTGGAACTTGTACAGTAAAACGACTATGACATTCAATGCAGGATAAATGGTATCTCATATATTCTAATCTATAAGTTAAAGTGTTACAGATTTGTTCAAAATAAAGCCTAACGTTTGATGTATGGTTATTTGCGTGGTTAAGCAACTAATTTAGTAAACAAAAACTGGCCAGAGAAAATTCCGAAGGAATTTTCCAGATGAGCACTAGCCATAGCAATTAATTATACACGGTGTTATAAGCTATTTTTTTATATAAGCGATACACTCTATTTCTACTCGAGCATTCAATGCTAATCCATTTGTACTAAATGCGCTTCTTGCCGGTTTGTTATTTGGGAAGAATTTCAAGTATTCACTATTTAAATCAGGCCATTCACTCATATCAGCTAACATGCATGTGCATTTGATTACATTATCCATTGATGACCCATTTTGTTTCAATATACTTTTAATGTTCATCATAGCTTGCCGGGATTCTGGAATTATTCCTCCTTCCACAAGTTTTAGACCTATATTTCCAATTTGTCCTGACACATAAATAACATCACCGTAAATAACAGCTTGCGAAAATGGAAGATTCAGCGCTGAAAATTCTTCAGATTCAATATATATTGCTTCTTTTTTTGAGTTGTTTTCCTGGGCTATACATGATGATAGAGAAAAAACAGTTATTGTTAAAAGTGCTATGAATTTCATAAAATAATCTCTTTTTTTAGTTGAAAATAATTCTAAATAATAGTTAGGATTTAATTGCTTATAACGTTTTGTGTATGATTAGTTGCGTGGTTAAGCAACTAATTTAGTAAACAAATACTTGCCAGAGAAAATTCCGAAGGAATTTTCCAGATAAGCACTTGCCAAAGCAATTAATTATACACCGTGTTAGGGCACGTATTTTTTTATGAGTTCCCACGTTTTTCCGTCTTTCTTTTCAAATCTTAAATATCCATTTGATTTACTCCAATAGATTCTTTCAACGAAATTATCCCTTTCGGAATATCGCCTTTCTTTGTCATTAATTACTAACACATCTGAAAACTTTCCAAATGGTGTTGCAAGAACTGTCGGTTCAATTGTATTCAATTCTTCAATTGTCCGATAGCTGTCATAAAAAACAGTGTTTTTAGCTAAAAGTCTAAAGTTAATTGTTGTAGGTTTTTCAGGTGTTCCAGTACTTATTTCAAGAAAATTATTTTTTAAATGTCTGTCATATTTTGGGTCAGTGTGTTCAACAAAAACCCAAAGACTTTCATTATAATACTTTAATGGTCCTGGTCCATCAGGGAAAATATTATCGGTAACTTCTTCTACTTTAATAGTGTCCAATTCATTTTCACTCGACTTGAAAATTAAGACTTCGCCCACTTTGTAAGGATTCCACTTTTTTTCGTTTTCAGGCATTTCAATTCTTTTACCACAACTTGTCAGTAGAATTACATTCAGAATTATTATTGAAGTTCGTTTTTTCATATGTGCCCTAACGGTCAAGTATAAGCGTAGTGCGGGTTTTCGAAGACGAGATGTTCATTTTATCCAAAAATTTTATTATGTGACGATATTTTCAATTTAGCAATAAATCCCGCATTACGCTTATACATTGTTACCCACTGGCTTTCCTGCGTTCTGCTTTTCAATTCCGATGTTTTCATTTCAGTTCGGATTGTGCGTTGGCGAGACATACTCTTTTGCAATTTTTGGCTTGCGTGTCGGCTGGTGCGAATTGCAAATGTGTATGGCTTTTAGCGTTGGCATTATGCAATGAAAATATGATTTGTGAATAATGTATGCGGTGCACTCACAAGGTTTATATCAAATTTTAATGATGGCTCAACTCTCGAACTTGCATTATGAATTCTAAAAGATATTTGCCAACCTTCATTCAATGAAACTAATAAAGTCGTAGTCGAATTATCTTGGTAAACAATTTCGATTAGTCTTGATGGTAATTTCAATTTTGGTATTCTTGCTTTTGGTTTAATATTTTCGAAAGGCAAATTCAAAGTTCCGCTTAAATTGTAGGCTTGAATTTCTACTTTTTTGTTACCCTTGATTACTTTGTAAAAATCCTCGTTTCCAATCAGATATTGCACGAGATTTTCAGCTACAATATTTGGATTTTCTTTATCAAGTCTTAAAAGTTCTTTACGGAAAGCGTCCAAAACTGGAACGTAAACGACTTGATGCATATTTTCAATAGAAGTCCATTTGGTGGATTTATCCATTGCTCTCAAACTTGCCAACATATCAAAAATAGGCTTGATTTCGTTAAAATAATTTTGGGAACAAGGAACTCCCAACCATTTTTCTCCAAAATCTATATTTAAAGACAAACGCGAATGTTTAACTGCTCTATGGTTATTTTTTGCGGAAATTCCAATCTCCCATTTTTGTAACGAACGAATTATTAAAACATCACGAACATCTCCTGTCTGTCCTGCTTTGTCACTAACAATCTCAAGAACTAATATGTCGTCTTTATTTATACCATTTGAAAGTCGTGGCTCAATATCAATCAAGAAATTTATTGCTGCACTTGCAGTAATTCTAAAAGTATCTTGTTCATCTTCAATAAAACTATCAAAACATCCTTTTGCATTTTGATAAGGTTCATTTTTTGTAATAGAAACGCTTGTAATCTTGTTTAAGCGTTCGTAAAATTCTGAAAGTAAAGCATATTCAAACGCTTTTCCATTTACTTTTTGAGTTGCCATACTTTATGATAATGTGTTTTCTAATTCCAATTGTTTTTCTGCGGTTTTGGTAGATTGTTTTTCTATGTTTTCAATTTGAGATTTTATACTCAGAGCCATATGTTTAGCAAGATTAACAGGAACGGCATTTCCAATCATTTTGTAACCTGCTGCAATGTGAGTATAATGAAATATAAAGTTATCTGGAAAGGTTTGAATTCTCGCACATTCACGCACGCTCAATCTCCTGTATAAATCTTCTTTACCTTTCACAAACTCTCGAACATTTTGTTCTATAAATTTCATTTTTGGTGCTTGTGGATGAAGTGGTGCGTGTCTTCCTCCCGCTTGAATTGTAAATGATTGTTCATCCCAAGTTCTTACACGGTTTCTCGACATAAACATTGAAGAAAAACCACCAATCATATATTCGTGGTTTGGAACTTTACACTTTTCTTTATTGGTTTTATTCCCCTCTTTTGCTGGAACTACGATTTCTTTTAAGTCGGATATAGCTTGTTCAAGCGTTATTTTTTCTTTTACTGGTTTGGGAAACTGAAATTTAAAATTCAAGTCTTTCCGAATACCAACAAAAAACACTCTTTTTCTATCTTGCGGAACATCAAAGTCGGATGCGTTGAGCAATTCGAATGATAATTCATATCCAATTCCTGCATTTTTAAATAACTCTTTTATGTTTTTTAAAGCTTCGCTGTGTCTGTCCAAAAGCATTCCACTTACATTTTCGGCAAGGAAAAATTTTGGTTGTTTTGCTTCTAAAATCCTTATAAAATCAAAAAACAGTTGTCCACGTTTGTCGTTAATTCCACGTAATGAACCGGCTTCGCTCCAACTTTGGCAAGGTGGCCCACCAATAATTCCGTCACATTCAGGAACTTCATCTGATTTTATGTCAACAATACTTCTTTTATCCAAAGTAGTTTTAGGATGGTTTTTTTCATATGTTTCCCAAATTTCTTTGTCATATTCATTTGCCCAAATGACATCAAAGCCTGCTTTTTGGAATCCCAAATCAAGGCCGCCTGCTCCTGCAAAAAATGATACTATTTTCATATTGCTTTTTCTTTTTGAAGGTTTTTATTCAGTGTTCTGCGATATTCTGCCTTTTCTTCGGCAACTTTTAAAAGTTGTTTCGTACAGTTCATTTCGTATATTTTTTTCCCGAGCTGGTCAGTAACGTATTCTTCACTTAGTTCTTTGAGATTTAGTGCAAAGATTTTTGCCAATTTCGGAAGTCTTTTTTCGTCAAAATCTCTGATTCCATTCTCTATCTTGCTTAAATTGGCAGAGTCCAAATTAAGTTGTGCTGCAAGTTGAGTCAAGGTCAAATTCTTTTCTGTTCTCAAAAGACGGATGTATTCCCCAAATGTTGTTTTCATAAGACTTGTCATTATTTGACAAATGTAAAACATTTTTATGAAAATCCAAATTGTGCGGTGGAAAATTTTAGCTCTTTTGGTTTTGGAGCGTTGGTATTATGCGAGGGAAAAACCGAATGTGCTAAAATGTGCGTTGGCGTTTTTAGTTCGGATTTTTAATGGAAGTTCGAATTTTTTTTAGCTTGTGGGTAACGGCTTGGCTATGAGCAGTGCGCCAAAAACGAATTGATTTTTGGAATAAGCACGAAGCCAAAACTTTGTTTTTTACTTAAATTTCATTTTTGCGCCAAAATGAAGTTTTGGCGACTTCGTAAATATACACCTGATTTTGGATTAAACACGAACCCAGCATTGCTTATAGCCTTTTGTTGTGGGCCGGTTCCCCTTTTGCACAGGCGTTTGCTGATCTGAACTTACCTTCGGAGCTTGCCGAAAACACGGTTTTTAATTTTCACAAATAAACACCTACCAAAAAAATCGTCATCCACTTGAGTCATCTACTATCTTAACCAAATAAGAAACTACGATTGTCGGAATCTCAAAATGCCCAGCTCTGATTTTGCAAATAAACACCTGCTAAAAAAATCTTCATCCTGAGAATCATTCAACTATCCTTCGCTAATAAACACTTACTTCAAATGGCATTTTGGGATTCCTGAGCCTAAAAACCGTGTTTTCATTTTCGCAAATAAGCCTAAAAATTATTAGACAAAATTTTGTTCTTCTAACTGGCCCACAACGTCTCCGTATATGAAACGTAGCGTATAAATAGACGCTAACTTTTCGGATTAAACACGAGCCGAATTTTTATTTTTTCTATTTATCTTTTAATTTCTAAATATACAAAAATAAAAATTTGGCGGACTTAATAAAGAAGTGAAAACCTCTCGGAAAGCCTATAATAGCTATGTTTTATATACATTGTTGTGCATAGTGCTTTTCACGTTCAGCTTGGTTTTCCGATGTTTTTTATTTAGTTCGGAATTGAGCGTTGGCAAGACATACTCTTTTGCAATTTTTGGCGTAGCGTTGGCTGTAGCGAATTGCGAATGTGTATGACTTATGCGTTGGAAAACAAATAAAAGTGCTTACAATCTGAAGAACATTTTTTTTTCTACCACTTTTGTTCATCTATCCATCCACCGTACAAAGGCTGCTACCTTGTCCTTACCAACTATGATATCTTCAGAATGTGATGGTTGAATTTCAAGTTTTAGTTTCCCATTAAAATAAGAATGAACTCTTTTAATTGCTTCAATATTTACTACGAATTGACGATTTATTTTAAAAAATTTATCGGGATGTAATTGCTCTTTTAAACTTTCGAGTGCAAAATTAACAGGATATTCTCTCTTTTCAAAAGTAACAGCAAAAGTAACTCCTTGCATACTATAAAAAAGAGCAATGTCGCCAACAGGCAAATGAAAAAACGATTCGTTAGATTGAATTAAAAAACGTTTTCGATATTCAGTCTTTTCGCTTTTAATTAAAGAAGCAAGTTCTGAAAAATCTATGTTGGAATTCTTTTCTTGAATGAATTGGGTATTGTATTGATGGTACTTCTCAAAGGCAGTTTGCAACTCGTCTTTTTCAATTGGTTTTAACAGATAATCAATACTATTTACTTTGAATGCTTGAATGGCATATTCATCAAAGGCGGTGGTAAATATAATTGTGCTATCAATTTTTACCTGCTTAAATATTTCAAAACTGAGACCATCAGACAATTGAATATCCAACAAAACAATTTCAGGATGCTCATTATTTTGAAACCATGCAACGGCAGATTTAATACTATTCAAGCAATCAACTACTTCAGTTTCGATGGTAATTTCCTGCAAAGTTTCTTTTAACAAGCGTTGCGCTGGTAATTCGTCTTCTATTATTACTACTTGTATCATTTTATTCTTCGATTAAAGGAATGGTAACCACAAATTTTTCTTCTTGTTTACCATAAGTAAAACCATCATTTTTAAGCAATTCAAATCGCTTACTTAGGTTGGACAAGCCCGTGTATGTTGAATCTGTATTTTTTTTAGGTTGCAGGTTGTTGCTTACTATTAACTTATTATCGCCATCGCTTTTAATCGAAATTTTCAACACATTTTCTTCGTTAGCTACATTGTGTTTAATGGCATTCTCAATAACTATTTGTAGTGTCAAAGGTGGTAATAGCATTTGTAATAATTCATCTGAAATATGCACTGAATATTCCAGAGCATCGGCAATTCTGACTTTATGCAAAAAAATGAAGGAATTGCTAAATTCAAGTTCTTTGTTCAAGGTAATCAAATCGTGATTTTTACTTTGCAAGACATAGCGGTACACCTTCGATAGTTTCCGTGTAAAATCTTCTGCGTTTATAGGGTTATGCTTTATTTCTGAGATTAATACATTCAGGCTATTGAACAAGAAATGCGGATTTACCTGATTTTGTAAAACCCTATAATCAGCCTTTAATTTTTCTTGTTTATAATGTTCCGCACTTAGCAAAGAAGCCTTCCATTGCTTAAAGAAGTTTATAGCGATGGAAATACTAATAAAACCAATTAAAAAAACAACGGAACATATAAATATAATGACAGGTGCTTTCGGATAAATCAAGGACTGTCCATTAATAAAATACCAGGCAGTAAATGGTATCCCGATGGATATAAATGTCCATAAAATGATAACTCCTATTTGAATTAAAAGCCTTTTTTGTGGATTGGAATACCAAGGTTGCTTTTTATTCAAATAACGGTCAAAAAATAAGCTACCTTCAACATTCAAATTGAAAAACAGCAGGTAAAAAAACAAAAACAATCCCTTTGGAATTTGCAATTGAATTTCAGCGTTTTCAGGCATACCCAAGCTAACTAATTGCATTACAGCAATAGCATACAACGTCACCAAAACAATTCTAATTAAAGTATTTCTACTATTTTTTGACATTTTTAATTATTGTAATTACAGATAGTAATATATTAAATTAAAATCAACGCTACTATTTCCTTTTTGGCGGAACCAACACAATTCCCACACTAAAAAATGGCGCTGGTTCAGAGTCAAAATCATACGTAGTATCGTCTGCATCAATCAAACTATAATTTCTACCAGTGCTTAAGCCACCAAAAGCTTCTAAACGTAGTATTTTAGTGAGTTGATAATCGGCTAATACGCCAAAATTTATTCTGGAATAGTTTATTTTATCAATACTATTGTCTTCGGAATATACATTAAAATTTCCTCCGTTAAGATTATATTTTACACCCAAATCTAATTTGTTATTTGGTAATAGTGAGTAGGTGTATTTTGCATTTATTGGCAATAAAGCATTTATTTGGTGTTTATTATTTTTATAATGCAGATCGACCAATGGAATTAATTGGGGACTCCCCAAACGTGCACTATATGCTAAACCACCTCCAAGTTTAAATGTTGAACTAAACTTTCTCGTCGCTGTAACTGCGCCCTGAAAAACAAAATCGTCGGTACTTAACTTAGCTTCAAAATCTGATGCTAATGTAGGTCTTAAATTTAGGGCAATGTTCCATTTTTCGTTCCATTGATGTAACAAGGTTAACTGGTAATAAAACGTCTGTAACTTTTTGTCGTTTTCGTTAGATGGAAACAACTGATTATCTAATGATACTTCCACAAAGCCGTAGCCAAGTCCATTAACCAAAACGGTTTTATTGTTTTTTAATTTCTTCGGAAAATTTACAAAAGCACCAAATTCTTGAAATGAAATTTCTTGGTTTCCCGAATCATTTTTTAGTTCTGATTTTTGAAAATTATTATATTGAATTCCGGCTAATTTAAAATCCTGTGCATTGGATTTAAACATAAATAAGAATATAAAACTTAATGCAAAACCTAACTTTTTATTTTTTTGTATCATTTTATTTGTTGCTTTTTATTTTTATTAATGGACACTAGAAATAGTACTATGGCAAGCGGAATCATAATATAATTCCCAATACTACCAGGTGCCGTACCTTCTGTTACAATTGGCTTTATATAGCCTAAAATCACTCGCATCGTATACTCCATAAATATGAAAACATACATTAGGGGTATCAAGCTTTTGTAACGCAAGGCTACAATTACATAGAATATTCCCATTATAAGTTGTGACAATCCCCACAAGGCAAAAATTAAAATAACGGATTGTGAAGCTTGCTCCGAATAACTATCTAAGGGAATGGTAGCAATACTTTGTGCACCACCATCAGCTGATAACATATGAATGCCGCTGCGAACAACAGTTATGACTGTAAGCAAGTAAAACAAGTACTTTGCAATATTTTTGCCTTGATAGCTGTTATCAATCGTTTTTGGTAAAATAAGCGAAAAGTTCATTGATTTTATTTTTAAGACTTAACTTTTCTCCATTCAATGGTTTTGCTGAAAAAGCCTACTTTTATTTTAACATCTAGGGTATTTCCGTTTGTGACGAATTCGGCATCGTACCATTCTTTACGTTGTGGGGCATATACCTTTCCCTTCCATTCGCCTTTATTTTTCTTAAGTTCTTTAACCATCAGTTTTCCAATCTCGGCATTAGAATTATCCGAGGAGATAGTTTTTCCACTATAAATATCATCGTGTTGCTCTATTTTTACAATTGTGTTTTGTTCGCCTACAATCCATTCGCCTACTACATCTGACTGTGCAAAACTGTTTAGGCTAAGTAAGCCGATAGCTAGTAGTAGAAATGAGTTTTTTAAAGTTTTCATTTTATTATTTTTTAAATTTTTATTTACTATCATTTCGTTGTTTTGACATTTCAGTCAATTCAGCTTTTCGCAATTCGTCATGAGCTTTAACCAGTTTGTACTGCTCTTTGCTAAGTAATACTTTCAATCTACTGTCTCTGTCTTTTGCTGTAGCTTTTATTATTTTACGCTTTGTCTTCTGTGTGAAATTTGTTTCTGAAAGCGCTACAATTGTAATAAACTGGTCTCGTAAAATAGTTACAAAGGGTATTTTATCTTCTTCTGAAATATGAAGGACATTTATATATTCCTCAACTTGATTTTGTACTGCTGCACGTGTCTCGTATGACAGAACTTGTGCGTTCACATTGGAATAAATTCCGCTCATAAATAATGCTGTAACTACTACTAAATGTTTAAAATTCATTTCTTTTATATTTTTATCGTTTATAAATTCTTTACAAAGATGAAGTGGGATCTGTATCTTTTCAGAAATTAGTTGTTGAAGTCGAATATTGGGATTTGGGGTCGAAAAATGGGGTTCTATCTACGTATCTTTCAAAAGCAAAAAAATGATACGATCAAATTCTGTTTTCGCGACCCTTTAATTTCTATTTTTCTATAATACTCACCGCTTTAAAACCTTTCCCTTCTGGAGTAACCACAACTTTGTATAGTGTTCCATTAGATGCATGATACACTTTTCCATCTATCGTTATTTCTTCGGTGTCTTCTGGTAATGTGAACACCACGGCATCCTGGGCTTGGGGATCCTTAACAGTTTCATATTGCCCATGATCAGTTTTTATGTAATAGCATCCTTCATAATGGTAGTAAGTTATGCCTCCAATAAAAAGCTGCGTATAGCCTATAGGCAATACATTTATTCGAATTCCTAATGGTGGGGTTACAACAATATATCTTCCACTATTATATCTGTAGTAAACACCTGCGTGGTAGTGATTCCTGATCGATCCGTGGGTAATAACTACTGCGTTATTGGGTATGGTAGCAACGACTCTGACTCTTGGAGCCGGAGTCGTATTAACTATCAGTCTTCCGGGTGTTCTTGTTGTTACAACCGTTCGATTGGGTGTCTTTACCACAGTTCTGTGTTGTGCATTTGTACTACTGCATGAAATCAAGAGGATTCCGACTGAAAAAAATGTTGTAAAAGTTTTTAATAATTTCATAATTCAATAATTTTAATATTAATTCAAAGAAATATTACATCCTTGTTTTACCTGATTCTGAGAATTATCGTTAAAACCGAATAATGAGGAATGAAGTCGAAATAGGACTAATGTATTTCTTGAAACTCTTCAGTTTTAACTTTAAACAGCAACTTGTACAATAACGGCACGAACAACAAGGTGATCATGGTTGCGAACAAAAGACCTACCATAATAGACACGGCCATAGGTTCCCACATCAATCCTCCACCTAAATACAACGGAATTAAACCTAATACAGTAGTAAAAGTGGTTAATAATATGGGTCTGAACCGCTCTTGTGCCGCGTCAATTATAGCCTGATAAGGTTTTTTACCAAGACTGGTTATTTCTATATCGATTCTGTCAAGCAAAACAATGGCGTTGTTAACCACTATTCCCGCAAGTGATACTATTCCCAAAAAGGCCATAAACCCGAAGTACGAATTGAAAACAAAGAGGCCCACAAGTACCCCGATAATACCTAAAGGAATAGAAGCAATTACAATAAATGTTTTTCGGAATGAATTGAATTGGAGTATCAATAGCAACAGAATGATAAATCCCGCAAAGGGTAGATTTTTAGCTACTGCTCCCATTGATTCGGCACTTTTTTCACTCTCGCCCCCAAGGCTGTAGGAATAACCACTTTCCCAATTCTTTGAAGTTTCCTTTAGGTAAGGTTTGAGCTGATTTGTGATTTCGGCAGCCGTGGTACCGCGTTTTGCATTACAACTAACCTCAATAGTACGATTTAGATCTTTATGCATTATTTTGGCTTGCTGCCATTGTATATTAATATTTGCCACTTGGGCCAGAGGTACATTGCTGCCGTTCATTTGTGAGAAGACTGCAATGCTTTCCAGTTCGCGAACATCCAAGGTATTCGCATTCCTGTTTTGCAATACAATAGGAATATTGCCATCCAGGTCACGGTAATCTCCAATTTCAAATCCGTCCAAGGCGGTTTTCAACGAAATGGCAATGTCTTGATTAGTAACTCCTGCCAAGCCTGCTTTAAACTGGTCAATATCTATTACCACCTTTTTTATTTTCGGCCCCCAATCGTCTTTTATTGTTTGTGTACCTTCAATTTTCGACATTTCGGCTTTTAGGCTTTCTGAGATGGACAACAATTTTTCCATATCCTCTCCTGCAAGTCGAACACTAATATCGTATTTTGCACCGCCAGCCGATCCCAGGGAACTGACCGACACATCGGCATCCGGGAAATTATTAAATGCGTGTTTGTCCAATACCTGTATAACATTAGCATTTGCCTCGTAACCTGTTGTATTTAAAAGTAAATGGGCATAGCTCGAATTGGGTTGCTCCTGTTGATATCCCAAGTCGTATGAGTTGGGCCCTCTTCCAATAAATGAAGTGAAATTCACAATGCCCTCTTCTGTCTTTGCCTTAGACTCGGAAACGATAAGGTTGGCATTTATAAAGTCGGAAAGTTCATCAACCACTTTTTCAGTCTCTTTCACCTTGGTTCCCTGTGGCAGATTAATATCCACCACTACTAGATTTCTATCGCTCTCAGGCATAAAAATAATGGGTAGCATAGGAAAAATAAATAGCGATGCAACTAATGCGACCACAACCATACCGATAAATTTTTTGGGCTGGTTTAGAACCCATATCAGTAACTGTTTATATTTTGCATTCAACTTTTCAAAAAAATCGGGTTTTTCTTCCTTTTTAGAATCGGCTTTAACTTTTTTGTTCCGCATAAAATAGACACTTATCATCGCTACAAACGAAAGGGCGATAATCAACGATGAAAGCAGGGCTATAGTTATCACTATAAAAATATTGCCCATCATTTCACCCATAGCGCCATCGGCAAGGAAAAACGCCAGAAATGCTGCCGATGTCGTTAAAGTGGAAATAAGGAGCGGGATGGCCAATTCTTTAGACGCCTCGACCGCTGCGTCCTTGGGCGATGATCCTCCCTCTATTTTCACCATTATAGCTTCTGACACCACAATAGAGTTATCGACCAGCATGCCCAGAGCCATTATCAAGGCCGCTAAGGTCACCTGATTCAATCCAACACCTAAAAAGTTCATCACCATTAACGACATCAACATGGTTATGGGAATCAAACTTGCGACCACCATTCCGGTACGAAATCCTAAAAACAGCAGCATTACCAATAGCACCACCGCAATGGATTGAATGACATTTGAAACAAAGTCACTGATCCCGTTGTTCACATAGGTATCCTGCGATGCAATTCTATCGATGGTTATGCCATGGGGAAACGAATTGTTATAACCGAGTAATTTGCGGTCGACTTTTTCACCTAATTTAGACAAACTTGTTCCCTCCTTCAGGCTCAATGCAAGACTTAAACCCTTTTCACCATTAATTTTTACAATGCTACCCTGCGGGGTTTCATACCCAAGCCTCACGTCTGCAATGTCGCTCAGCTTAACATATTCTGCTTGTTTTAGAGGAATCAGTGTATTCTTAATATCTTCGATATGTTCATAATTACCAGTGGGTTCAAGGGCAATGCGTTCTTTTTGAAGATTTATTTCACCCCCTGGAAATACAATATTCGTGTTTGATATGGCATTTTCTATTTGGTTGGCAGAAAGTCCGTATTGGGCCAATTTGGCATTGTCAAATTTTACAAAGACTCTTTCTTCCCGTATTCCACCAATCTCTACTCTAGATACCTCTTCCAGTTTAATCAGATCATTTCTAATTTCATCTGCATAGTCTTCCATTTCGGCATAGGTAAAACCTTCTGATCGAAGGCCCAGCTGAATGCCATAAACTACTCCTAATCCATCATCTTTAACATTGGGGCCATAAATATTATTAGGAAGCTCATTGCGAATTTCATCTATTTTACGCCTGATCTTATCCCATACGGCTTGCAAATCCTCTTTAGGCACGTCACTCTGAAGCTCAACCTTAATTATAGACTTTCCCGTTCGATTCTCACTGGTTACCGTTTTTAGTTCTGGTATTTCCTGAATTACTTTTTCAATCTTATCCGACACCAATTTTTCTACTCGTTCAGGGGATGCTCCTGGAAATTGAGTAATCACCTGACACGTTCTTATAGTAAATGGCGGCATGGCATCTCTCGATGACTGATTATAACCCAGTATGCCGAGAATGGCAATAACCACAACCAACAAAATGGTTACCCGGTTATTTTCTATGGAAATTTTTGTAATGTTCATGATAATTCAGTTTAAAAATTCCTATTCAAAAATTATTTATTAAGAAGTTTCACCTTCATGCTATCTCTTAAAAAGGGTATTCCCGCCGTAACAACCAGTTCTTTACCTTCAAGGCCGTTTTTTATTTCAAACCCAGTATCAAGCATTCTTCCGATACTTACCTTTCTTTTTTCTACCCGATAAAGAGAATCGGAATTTTCTTGAAGCACAAATACAAAATGGCCTTGCGGATCCTTACCCACTGCCGCTATGGGTGCGACAATAATATTTTGTTGATCGTCAGATATTTTCGACATAATAAAGCTTACTTCAGCAGACATACCGGGTCGCATTTCGCCAATAGGATCGGTAATGCTTACCATAACATGGTAGGTTGACGATTGCCCCGATGCGAATGCTACCTTTTCGATTTTACCTTTAAAATCGTCGTTCGCTATAGAAGGGAATTCGATAGTTACCTCTTGTCCCTTTTGTAATTTTGCAATAACTGATTCTGGCACACCTACTTCAACCTCGGGGTTACCCTCACTGCTTAAAACGGCAACAATACTACCAGCACTTACTAGTTCATTCGATTCTACCATGAGTGAAGTAATTACTCCATTCATCGGGGCATTTAACCGGGTATATGAGATTTGGTTATTGGCAGCTTCCAATTGCTTATTGGCTGCCTTAAATTGGGATTCGGCAGAGGCTAGACTTGCTTTTGCTTGTTCGTATTCGCTTAGTGCAACACTATTATTTTCATATAACTTTTCAGCTCTTGAAAAAGTTGACCGGGCTACGACCAGTTGGCTTTCAGCACTCTTCTTTTGGGCAACGGCCTGCTCTCTTTGTACCTCATAGTCAATGGGGTCGATACGGGCAATTAGTTGGCCTTTTCTCACCTTATCACCTATTTTTACATCTACTTTACTTAATGTGCCCCCGACCTTAAAACTTAAACCTGTCTCATATTCAGCTTTTACAATTCCAGAGAATCTATGCGTCTGATTACTATTCGAGAAACCAATTCTTTCATATTTGACGGATTTGATATTTTCCTCGGCTTTTTCATTATTTTCATTGCAGGCGAGTAATGTAAATGCTACGATTATTAAGTGTATATGTGCTTTCATTTTATATGATATTTTAATTTAATGACTAGTTCTTGGTATTACTTTTGAATTGAAGGAACCTTGTAAAAAAATCATTACGTTGCGCTTCGGTAGCAAGTGTTAGGTATTGTCCCGTAGTTCGTTGCAGAACAAAAAAGTCTATTACAAGCTGATATTCAGAATTGGAGGCATTTATTTCTGCAGTCAGGTATGCATTTTGTGCATCTATAAAATTGACTACATTTAGCTGCCCTTCACTGTATAAATCCTGTGTTATATTCACATTCTTCAGTGCTGCCTCTGCAGCATTTCTGTTTAATTGAAGATTTCTGTACGATGTTTGTACATTCTCAAGGCTGGCCCTTATTTGAAGTTCCAGTTGGTTACCGACATCCTTTTGCTGATCCAGTAATTGGTATAGTTCAATTTGAGCCTTTTGTTTTTGGTGTTTTCTTGAACCACCGTTAAAGATTGGAATAGACGCTACAAACCCCGCGTTCCATTTTGGATTAGCGGAAATATTACCGAATTCAATTCCCGGAATCGATGGTGTTTCACCGGGATTTACCACTTTTAAAGGTTCGTCATAGTTTGCCTGCAGCGCAATAGTAGGTATGTAAAATGCCCTTTTGTTCGATTTTAACTGCCTTTCCTGGGCTTGTAGAGCAAGCTCGATTTGCTGTACTTCGGGAAGGTTTTTCATCGCTTCCTCCGTTAAAAAATCGGCAAGAACCTGAAGGCTGCCGGGATCTTCGATAAGCGAGACAAATGACAAATCAAATATTTGGTTCAAATAGTCGGAATCGCCCGGATTTTCTATTGAAAATTGTTCTTTTACCGGTCGATTCAAGATTTGATTCAATTGAAAACCAACATTCTTTAATTGGGCCGTAGCATCATTAAAATCGGCTCTTGCAAGTGCCAGTTCAGTTTCCCAACGGTACACATCACTTTTGCCGCCGTACCCTACTTTTTCTTTGTCGACAGCAATATTGAGGTTCTGATTTTTGACTTTTATATCTTCATTTTGTAGTACAACCAACGATTGTGCCTGTTGATAATTGAAAAACGCGGTTACCACATCTAAAACCACATCAAGTTCTGATTGCTTTTCTGCTTTTTCTTGGCTCTCCTTAAATAATTTCTGTATTGTGATATTCGCCATAGCGGGTTCTGAAAGAATCAACTGAGAAAAAGATGCACCTGCCGACCAGTTAAATTCACCTTTGGCACCAAAAGAGCTGGCCACTGAATTTTCATCTAAAAATGTTCCGGTTGAATTAACTTCTAATTGTGGCAAGTAATTACTTTTTGCAAGGGCTACATCTTTTTGGGCGATTTGCGTTTGTTTTTGAGCCATCTGATACCCTAAATTATTTTCAAGACCTTCAGCAATGGCTGCTTTTAAAGTTAGTTTCCTTCCGGTATTCGCTTTGTTCACATTTATTAGAATAGCGTTATCCAACGTTTTCCAGCTCGGATATACCCCTGTTATGTTTACAGTTTTCATGTTGATAATCAATTGACGATTGAAGCTTTCCATTTGAACGGGAAAGTCTTTAGGGTCTTTTCCCTCCGCTATTTTTGAAACATTCAATGCAGCTCTTCTGGGTATCTTTTGAATGTCTTCTTGGGAAGAAAATGCTGCATAAGCCCCGTATTCAAGCATGGGATAATCCATTAGCGAAAGGCTTGGTAGTTTCTTTTCGGTAATGCCCTGAAATAAAATTTGTGCCTGTGAAGGGGTATAATCGGAGAGAGTTGATAAAACATATACGGCATCAATATCCTCCCCAATAGCATCCAAAGTGGTTTGCGGATTATTTGCAATAGTTATCAATTCAAAGTCAATCTGTTCAAATGATTTTAGATATTCCTTAATATCGAAATCCAAGCTGTAGAAAAACTCATTGACCAATATGCCGATTTTCTTTATCCGGCCAATTTCAGTAAGTGCTTCAATGTCCTTTTTTATATTAAAAGGAGATTGAATAAATGCAAAATTGGGAATTGATGAGCTGTTGTTTGAAGAGTCGGAATTTTCTATGAATAAATTGTCTATGTTAATGGCTGCAATGTTCGGAAGGGGAAAGACCTTACGTTCAGAGAGAATTTGACTTGTGATAAGTCCTGCTCCAATAAGCACGTTAGCGGTATCTACGTTGTACACTTCTTCTATGTATTTACGACTGGTCGCAATATCTCCATTGCTATAAAGGGATGTAAAATTGATGTTGTACTGTGTGCCCAGTAGTGATTCAATCTCCTCTTTGATCGAATGTTGCAAGAACAGCGTATCATTTTCCGTCCCGTCGTAAATTAAGGTTACATTAAAATCCTGTTGTGCTAACAGGCATTGCAAGGAAAATAAGAAACTAACAGAAAGGGTTATTAGTCTATGTATCATATTTTTATATTAAATTCTTTGCAAAGATGTAGTGATACGCCTTCCTTTTTAGAAATTAGTTATTGAAGTCGAATTTTGGGCGTTGGGGTCGAAAAGGAAGTGATGAAGAGAATTTGATAAGTTGTGCGGTGGGAAAAGGCAAGCTCTTTTTATTTTTTGAGGCACGAAAAAAATAAAATGTGCTTGACTGTGCGTTGGCTTTTTTTAGTTCAAATGTTGATGGTTTGCTCGGTTTTCAGCATTATGCACAACGGTCTTGTATATGAAACGTAGCGTGTAAATAGACGCTGACTTTTCGGATTATGCACGAGCCGAATTTTTATTTTTTCTATTTATCTTTTACTTTCTAAATATACAAAAATAAAAATTTGGCGGACTTTGTAAATAAGCAAAAACCTATGGGAAATCCCGAAATAGCTATGTTTTATATACGTTGTTGGCGGTAGTATTTTATTGTTCGTTGTGTCCTTTTCCGTCAAATATTTTCTGCATTGACTTTTCAATTCTCGATTCACGAGTTTTTGATTGTTTGGCTTGCGAAAAATATAATAAATACCCTCTTTGTCGTCCTGGTGTTAAGTCGTAAAATGCAGTTTCTAAATCAGGATTGTTTTCAAATGCTTGTTTGAGTTCATCAGGCATTTTAAATTCTGAAGTTTTTTTCATTTTCACTTCCAAACCTACTTTTTCCACTTCGATTGCCTCAAAAATGTAGGTTTTGATAACGGATTTTAAATCAATTATTTCTTGCAAATTGGTAAATCGGATTTGTCTTGCCGATTGTACGTTTTCGGTTTGTTGAAGTAGAATTTCATTTGTGTCTTTTAATAAAACACCTTTGTGAAAAAGTAAGGCACAATATTCTTTAAATCCGTGAATTAAGACAATGTTATTGCCTTGAAACGTATAGCAAGGGTGCATCCATTTGAAGTCTTCGGTCAGTCCGCAATCAAGACAGATTTCTCTTAATACTTTGGTTTCTTCTTTCCAACTCTTTATTTTTTCTATATATTTTTCGACTTTCTCCAATTTTAAGTTTGTTTTATTAGTTGACTAAATTTTCTACTTTCTGGTCTGAAATACCAAGACAGAACAATTACAAGCAATAAAATTATTGACGGTAACGCATCTGCTATTGATTGTCCAACTGCAAAATGAGAGACCATTGCTCCCGACATTGCAAAGAAAAATCCTGCATAAGCCCATTCCTTTAACAATGGGAATTTTGGAATTAAAATAGCAATGACTCCTAATATTTTCCATACTCCAAGAATGCTCAATAAGTATTTTGGATAACCTAATTCTTTAATGATTTCAACATATCCACCAATTTGAAGTAATTGCTGTATTCCTCCTGCTAACATTCCAAATGAAAGGAAGATTGTAACAATCCAATAAATTATTTTGTTTCTCTTTGACATAATTCGTTATTTTAAATTGGTTAAGATTTCTTGTAATCTATTGT
The DNA here is from genome assembly GCA_900104375.1 of Flavobacteriaceae bacterium MAR_2010_188. Classification (NCBI taxonomy): domain Bacteria; kingdom Pseudomonadati; phylum Bacteroidota; class Flavobacteriia; order Flavobacteriales; family Flavobacteriaceae; species Flavobacteriaceae bacterium MAR_2010_188. The sequence continues at coordinate 2,056,279 of LT629302.1, read as the reverse complement.
GAGCCATATTCAAGCCATTTGCAAAAGGAAGTTTTAACTGTTCTGCTCGGTGTTTCTCTGATTTGTAAATTATTTGCATTGTCAGTTTGCTTTTGTTGTCAGTAATTTTTTCAAAGTCCAAGAATTCAAGCTGAACACCAATTGGCATATTTTCCATTTCGAAAGTTCGTATGATTTTTTGATTTGGTAAAACTTGGTGAATTGTTCCATTTGCCTGAAATACTATATTTCCGTTGTACGTGGTTTGAAACTGGTAACTTCCGTGATTTCTGTTTTCAAGTTTTATTACTTTAGTTCCCATCCATTGTTCCACAAGGTCAGGTTCGGAATATGCTTTAAAAAGAAGTTCTATTGGTAAATCAAATTCCCTTGTTATTACTAACTCTTGTTTGCCATCTTCAGCATTAATTTTTGTTTTATGTTCCATACTGTTTGTTATTTTGATTGATGTTTTTTCATTACGGATTCCAATTTGTTAAATCGTTCGTCCCATATTTTTCTAAACGGTTCTATAAATTCAGCGATTTCTTTCATACCGTTTGGATTTAACTGATAGTAAATTTCTCTGCCTTTTTGTTCCTGTTCTAATATTTCGCACTCTGTGAGGATTTGTATGTGCTTGGAAATGGTTTGCCTTGAAGAGTCAAAATTTTCGGCAATTGCAGTTGGTGTCATTGCTTGAAGAGCGACTAAAGAAATTATTGTTCTTCGGGTTGGGTCAGCTATGGCTTGAAATACATCTCTTCTTAATTTCATTACGCAGTTATTTGACTGCAAATATATATGCAATCATTTAACTGCACAATTATTTTCCGATTTATTTAATGAAAATTAGGAAGTTTGTAATGTTTTTCGAGGTTTCTTTATATTACCGCCAACGTTTGGTATATGGGCTGTGGCGTGTTTCGGCACAGACCTTTCTTGATAAAAACTGGCTTTGGAAAATCCGCAGGATTTTCCAAGTGTGGACTGACCAAGCCATAGCTTATATACGGTGTTGCCAGCAGTGTTTTATTTTTACCGTGCAAAAAATATTTCAGCATTTTCGTAATAGATTTTCCTCTTTTGTAGTTCATCGAGAAATACAAGTTCTTCTAAATTATCTATAGCACTTTTTATATCTCCATTATCTGAACCAAACATTATTCTGTCCTCTAAACCTGCATCAATAAGCCTTTTCATAATAAAACTGAATTCTGTTTTTGGGAATATATAAGGATTATTAATTGCTGAAATATCTGCGTAAACATTTGGATAATATTTCATTATAGCAATTGAATCTTCTATGAATGGCGCCCCTGCATGCATAATCCAGACTTTTAAATCAGGAAACTTTTGTAAAAGAGTTTCGAATAATAAAGGTGTTCCCAAACTAACTTTAAAATTTGGACTACCATTGTTGGGGCCTGCTAAACCAGTGTGGATTCCGACAGGTATATTATACTTTTCGGCCAGTGCATAATATGGAAATAGTTTTTCGTCCGAGGGAGAAATTCCGTAATACTGACTTAAGACCTCACCAAGAAATTGTATTTTATTTTCTATTATAAGTTGTTCAACCCAACGAATATCGGGAAAATCTTTTTGGTCAGAAAAACAGAATTGTGAGCTATATGGGACTTTACCTTCCGGACAAGCTAGCATGAGTCCGTGAACCAACGATAGGTCATCTGTATTTGTGTAGCTTGTTTGAAGATTCCAAGAAGTACTGATTGCTGCTTTATAAACCCCGTAAGAAGATAATCGAGCTAGTTGATTTAAAGATTCCTTATCACCATGTATATGCACATCAAATATCTTTTGAGCACTTACTCCAAAAAAGAATAAGAGTAAAATAATTAGTAGAGTAATTTTTTTCATAGTAAGTATTTTTGCATTGCTGGCAACAATTGCATATGTACAATTGCGTTTATATATATTATACAATTACTACAAATCTAATGGATTTTTCACTGCCGCGAAACCGGTAGAGGCAACATGGGTGTAGATTTCTGTTGTTTTTGTTGAATTATGGCCCAGAAGCAATTGTATATATCTCAGGTCTGTACCGTTTTCCAGGAGATGTGTTGCAAAACTATGGCGCAAGGTATGCGGTGTCACTTTCTTACGGATCCCTGCCTTTGTCGCTGCCGAGCCTATTATACTGGCCACACTGCTAGCGCTGTACATTTCTCCATCCCTTCCCTCGAAAAGATAGGTGGTGGGCCGAAATGCCCTGTAATATTGCCTAAGGTCATTAAGGGTGGATTTAGCCAATAACGTATATCTATCCTTGTTCCCCTTGGCGTCCTCGACCTTTACCATCATCCTTTCGCTTTCTATGTCCGTTGGTCTGAGAGCGAGCAGTTCTCCTCGGCGAAGCCCAGCTGAATAGAGCAAGGAGATGATACAGCGATGTTTTAAGTTTTCGGTAGCCTCGATCATGGCCCTGGCCTCTCCCTTTGAAAGTACAACAGGTAATTTTTGCTTCTTTCTCGGTCTCTCAAGGTCATAGAACCGGTTGGGCATCCCCAGCACTTTTTCATAATAGAATTTTATGCTGTTAATGGTAAGATTGACCTGTGAATTAGAGCATTTATTCCTTATTTGATTCATCAGGAATTTGCGGACATGGTTATCGTCCAGGTTATCGATATCCACGCCGGGATAATGGTTTATGAAACCTTCAAAAGCGCTCACATAGGATTTCACTGTGTTGTTGGAATATCTTTTAATCTCGAGCTTGTCGAGATAGGAATCCGGACATTTTTTATGGCCATTTGACAGGGAGCGTTTCCGGAACCAGGCTACGTCAAATGTCTCATCGAGTTGTTTTGAACCTGACCTTTCCAAGAAACTATTTGTATTTATCCATGCAACACCTCGGAACAATTTGAATATCGACTCTAGATTGGCCTTGTTGTTCGGGAGATAGTTCATCGCAAATTCCTTGCTCCACTCTACATCCTTCAGATTTTTGATGAGCGAATCCAGGACCTTGTCAGAATAGTATTTAAGGCCGATGTATTTCTTGCCACCGATCAGTAAATGCTTCAACGTTATGTGCTTGTCAAGTGCCATGTAGCTATATTAGCACATTTTATTCTATAATCGGTTCATTACACGTATCTTAGTCGTATAAGAAACGTTTGTAAATGGATAAATCTACAGTGTGCCCAGTTTGTGATTCAGATATCCATGGAAGGAGAGACAAGCGGTTCTGTTCTGGAAAGTGCAAATCTATCTACCACTACCAGCTCAGGCAAAAGCAGGATGAATTTTATCTTGAGGTGGAAAGGAGGCTCAAGGCCAATCGAAGGATCTTGAAACGTTTCAACCACAAGGGCTACACAACAGCCTCTAAGAGTGACGTGTTGGCGGAAGGGTTCGACCCGAATTACTTTACCCACTATGGGAAGAACGGTAAAGGCGATGTTTATCTTTTTGTTTTCGATTACGGTTATCTGGAGCTTAAGAAACCGGGAAAGAGAAAATACCTGATAGTAGAATGGCAAGCCTATATGTCCCGCTAGAAGATGGATACCGATTTCAACATTAAGGGTGGAAATATTTATCTTAGCTTCGGTTCAAAATTTAATTGAACACAAGACTGAACACAGATTAGAACACAACTTATAAAATAGGGCAAACGAGCTTAGCAGAACAGTCGAAAAATTACCGATTGCCGAACTCGTAAGCAGAAGGTCACTGGTTCCCCCCGAGAAGTCGGGGCAGTTCCCGCTACTAAAGAAGACAAGTTAGCAGCAATGCTGACTTTTTCGTTTTCTTCACGCTTCGAATCATAATATACTATTGTAGTCAAAAACATCAATTATTTTATTGGGGATAAAGTAATGGTATTTAATAAACAAACTCGGACCCTCGAAAATTCCGGAGGATAAAAGCGCAGCCAACTGGCGTGAGCAATTTTCCAGAAAAGGTGCCAAGCAATTCAATATAGAAATTATTGGCGAACGTATCTTATTAGAAATCAATATGCTCATCTATGATTAAGGAATGTAAGACATATCAACGATTGATATATGTATAAGCGAACGTAATTTTGTCTTCCAATTCATAAATGAGTATAAATTCAATCAGTTTCATTGTACAGAAATCTATCTTTGCATTATGCCGAAAACGAAAATTCTTTTTATTACTCCTCCATTTACTCAGTTAAACACAGCTTATCCGGCTTCTGCTTATCTAAAAGGGTTCATGGAAGGGTATGAGATATCTTTTTCCCATTGCGATTTAAGTATTGAGTTATTTGCCTCTATTTTTACGAGTAATTTTCTCCGTTCTATCTTTAAGGAAGCTAAAGATTTGGATAATAATTATTATCCTAAGGTTAATGAAATGAAAGAGCTTTACATTTCTAGGGTTGATGTGGTTATCGGATTTCTTCAAAAGCAGGATATTAAAACTGCAAATAAAATATTGGAAGCTAATTTTTTGCCCTTAGGTCATAGGTTAATAAATGTTAGCACTGAAATTAAATGGGAAGCTGGGGAAATAGGAATCATTGATAAAGCAAAGCATTACGGAACACTTTTTATAGAAGAAATAGGTGATTTTATTCAAGCGAATGTGGATGAATTTTTTGCATTTACCAAATATGCCGAGCAAATTGCCACTTCAGCAAGTAGTTTTGATGAATTAGATGAATTATTGAGTTATCAACCTACTCTCATCGAAGATGAAATGATGAATATTTTGGAAGAGAAAATTCAAACGCATACTCCAGATTTAGTTTGCTTTACCATTCCTTTTCCTGGAAATTTGTTTGCTGCCTTACGTTGTTCTCAATTTATTAAACAGTTTTTTCCTGATATCCATATTGCATTTGGTGGAGGATATTGTAATACCGAATTACGTTCGCTAAAAGATCCTAGAATTTTTGATTTTATTGATTTTATTTCGCTGGACGATGGAGAAGGTCCATTATTAAAAATAGTTAAATATCTTGAAGGTGCCATAGATATCAATGAACTTGAAAGAACCTTTGTACTAGAAAACGGTCAAGTCGTTTACAAGAATAAAATTCCAAACACCATTTTTCATCATAGAAACTTGCCTGCTCCTAATTATTCGGGATTACCTTTTGATAAATATGTGTCATTTTTGGATATAGTAAACCCAATGCATCGTATGTGGACAGATGCTAGATGGAATAAATTGACTATTTCTCACGGATGTTATTGGAAACAATGCTCGTTTTGTGATGTGAGTTTAGATTATATAGGGAATTACCAAAACACAACGGCTGAAGATTTAGTAGATAAAATTGAGAAAATAATCAAGGATACGGGCATCACTGGTTTTCATTTTGTTGATGAAGCTGCTCCGCCTAAAATGTTAAGAGCTTTATCAAATAAATTGATAGAAAGAAATGTAAACATCACTTGGTGGACAAACATTCGATTTGAAAAAACTTTTACTTTTGAATTATGTCAGTTGATGGAGAAATCAGGTTGTATAGCCGTCACTGGAGGATTGGAAGTAGCCTCAGACAGATTATTGACCAAGATGAAAAAAGGAGTTGATATAGCACAAGTGGCAAGAGTTACTCATAATTTTTCTGAAAATAATATTATGGTTCATTCCTACCTTATGTATGGGTTTCCAACACAAACCGAGCAGGAAACTATTGACTCACTAGAAGTTGTAAGACAATTGTTTGAAAGAAATTGTATTCAGTCTGCATTTTGGCACCTATTCACAACGACGGTTCATAGCCCAATTGGTAAGAATCCAGAAGAATTTGGAATAGAAATAACGGGACCTATTTTTGAAGGTTTTGCTCAAAACGATTTATATCACAACGATTCTCAAGGAGCTGATCATCCCAAATTCACTAAGGGATTAAACCTCGCATTAAATAGTTATTTAAATGGAGTAGGATTCAAAACGGACTTACAAAACTGGTTTGACTTTCCTATTCTACCAACCACTCACCCAAAAGATTTAATTGCAAGTTTTTTATCTAAATCACAGCTAAACGACTCTTCCAAGAGAATATTTTCCGATTAATAGAATGATCTAAGTTTAACCCAAATATTGGCTAATGTTTGGTGTAACAACAGTTGCGCTGATTTGTTCCCAAGATAGCAAACAAAATATTACAAGGGTAAATTCCGATGGACACGAGCGCAGCGAACTGGCGTTAGCAATTTTCCAAATAAGCACTTACCAAATCAGAAGGGATTTATTCTGAAATTTTACAAATCGAAATTACAAACATGCTTAAAATGAAAACAAGCCTAATGATTTTCATGCACAATAGTTATTTTGTGATAATTTAAATACTATCGGTGGTTTTCGGAAGATTTTTGGTTTAATCAATTCTTGTGTTTGATTCTTAGTATGAATAAAAAAAGTGAATTTGAATGATATCTAACTAGACTTATATATCCGGAAAATTAAAATAAAATACAAACAGGGGTAGGAGCCGATATTGAGTCGGCATAAGTCAATTTTCCGCTTTCTTCGTTTCTTTTAAAGGATATTATATTGTTAGAATTTTGATTAGCCACCAATAAGAATTTCTCACCAGGTGAAAATGAAAAATTTCTCGGAGCATCGCCCTTGGTTGAAACATGCTCAACAACTTGCAGATCTCCACTCCCAGTGATGGCGAAGACTCCGATGTTATTTGGTCCTCTATTTGATGCGTATAAAAACCTTCCATCAGAAGATATATGGATGTCGGCAGAATTATTAGCTGATATATCTGCACCCTCAATTAGTGAACTATAAGATTCCTTTACTATAAAATTTTCATTATCGTCGTAATCGATTCTAGTTATTGAGCCAGCCATTTCATTTAATACATAAAGAATTTTCTTGGTAGGATGAAATGCTAAATGACGTGGACCCGAAGCCTCTTTCATGGCTAGTTTTTTATTGGGCTCAGGAATCAACTTATTGGTTTTTTTGTCAATTTTTGAAAACCAAAGGTCATTGGTTCCCAAGTCTACTGACACAATGAGATTTTCTTCAGGAACAAACCATACGGAATGTGCATGTGGGCCTGTTTGTCGGGCATGGGTGCCTTGACCGGTATGTTTTTCAACATCTAGAGGGCCTTGTAATTTTCCGTCCTTGTTTAGCTTTAACAGTCCAATTGTTCCACTTGAATAATTTGCGGTCAAAACAATTCCAGATTCATCAACAGCAACAAAACATGGTGATGCGCCTCCAGATTCTTGAGTACTGAGAAGGGTTAATTTGTCTTTTTCAATTTTAAAGGAAGAAATAGTGCCACCTCCGTTAGAATCATCTTCGGTCTCACTTACAACAAGCAAATACTTTTGATCAACACTTTTGGCCAAAAACGACGGATTTTCAATTTCCGCCGCAAGGCCTAGTTTTGTTAGTTTTCCAGTTGAATTAATCCCATATTCATAAATGCCCTTGCTATCGTTATTAGTATAGGTACTAACATAGAACCGATTAACTTTTATGTCGGCATCAGTTTTATTTATCTTTTGAGGTCCGCATGAAATTGAGAAAATGAAAAGCATCACTGAAGAAAATTTAAGCATAGCTGAATTTTAAATATAACTTTCTAATGAGTATTGTAAATTAATGAATTAGTGTTTTGACCTTATAATTTATTAGATGAAAAACCCATTATCGAAGCATTCAAATTTTAATAGATGGTTTGTCCGTCTAGTTGATTTTAAGTTAATTGAAATCTTCAAATCAGATTTTTTTCAACCTTTATAAAATTCAGAATAAAAATCTAATCAAAGGATATTTCTTAAAAGTTTTCCGCATAAATAATTAACAACAACTTACTGGAGGTTTCTTTGTAAAGCCAACTCTTAATTAGCCTGGTATAATTAGGCATAAGGAAATAAACCATTACAATAGCCATAATTCCCGAAACGAAATGTTAATCTACATCCTTATTAAAGGTAAACCACCTCTATCTTAAGCGAGGTGCGTCAACAATGGAATAAAAAAGAACTTTTAACGGTTTGCAGATAATAGCTTAAATAATTCCTAAAAATCTTATTGCGGCAACTTTAGTTTGAAAAATATATTATTTTTTTAAAAAATTAGAAATATGGGAGAGTTCAACTCAAAAGAGATAAAGGAGCCGATTTTATCTAGCGATGAAGATAAGGTTCTAAGTGACCTTGGTCTTCATGGAGAATCAAGAAGGAGATTTCTACAAAAGATTTCTGCAGCAAGTTTAAGTGTTTTGGTGGCGCCATATTTTACTTCGAAACTTTTCGCAGATGGACCAAAGGATGAAGCTATTCTAGAAATTGAAGCATTGCTCAATGAATTAAAGGTAAATCTTAACGTAAATAATTCGGTTAAGCCACTTACAATCGATTCGCGGATGTCGTTGCTCGATGCTTTGCGTGAAAGGTTACAATTAACGGGTACCAAAAAAGGTTGTGACCATGGACAGTGTGGTGCGTGTACCGTGCTTATAGACGGAAAGCGTAAACTATCGTGTCTCACGCTCGCCGCGACTTGTAAGGATAAAAAGATAACAACAATAGAAGGTTTGGCAATCGGAGCAGATTTGCACGCTATGCAAACCGCCTTTGTAAAACATGATGGATTTCAATGTGGATATTGCACCTCCGGACAAATATGTTCTTCAGTTGCTTTATTGGATGAAGCTAAAAACGGAGACGCGAGTTACGTTACAGAGAATTTCACTCAAGTCAATAAAAATATTCAGCTTTCAGAAGAAGAAATAAGAGAACGTATGTCGGGGAATATATGTAGATGTGGTGCTTATAATAATATTGTACAGGCCATTACAGAAGTTCATACCGGTAAGGAGCAATCTCCGAAATGGGAATTTGCCACGGCAGAACAAATGCAGAAAGCCAAATCTTAAATAAAGATAACTATGAGACCATTTAAATATATAGGACCAAAAAATATAGAAGAAGCACTTTCCGCAGCAACTTCTTCCGGAATGTCTAAATATCTGGGAGGAGGTACCAATTTGGTAGATTTAATGAAAGAAGATGTAGAAAGACCGGATCAATTGGTGGAGGTAGCAGATCTTCAATTTAAAGAGATTAAATCAAATAATTCTGGTGGATACACCATCGGCGGGATGTTAAGTAATTCAGAAACTGCCAATCATCCAGATATCCGTAAAAATTATCCGTTGTTGTCCATGACCATGCTTTCTGCCGCTACGGCGCAAATTAGAAATATGGCGACCAATGCAGGTAATTTGCTGCAACGTACACGTTGCCCTTATTTTTTCGAAACTTCCATGCCTTGTAACAAAAGAGAACCAGGTTCTGGTTGTGGTGCATTAAAAGGAAAGAATGGAAATCATGCCATCTTTGGTTGGAGCGAAAGTTGTGTTGCGACCAATCCTTCTGATATGAATATTGCATTGGCTGCGCTAGGAGCAAAAGTCATTGTTCAGCAAGAAGACGGAACCGAACGTAAAATCGATTTTGCAGATTTTCATCGACTTCCGGGTAATCAGCCAGAAAAGGATAATAATCTAAATCCGAATGAATTAATTACATCCATAGAATTACCAGAACCAAAATTTGCGGACCATTATTATTATCTAAAAATACGCGAACGTTCTAGTTATGCATTTGCCATAATGTCCGTTGCAGCAGGTTTACAGATTAAAGGTGGCATGATTACCGATGCGGCACTTGCGATGGGAGCAGTTTCACATAAACCATGGAAATTAACCGAAGCAGAATCTTTTCTAAAAGGGAAGAAACCAACTGAAGCTAATTTTATTCAAGCTTCCGAAATTGCTATGAAAGGCGCGAAACCGCTCGATGATAATGAATACAAAATTGAAATGGGTAAAAAGGCGGTGGTGAGAGCGCTTACACAAGCTTATGAGCGCAAAGCATAATTATAAAAGAAAGTAACTATGAGTAAGATAAATACATCTGGAGTTGGAGAAGCTATAAATAGGGTTGAGGGCATTCTAAAAGTGACTGGAAGAGCGAAGTATACTTCGGAATTTGCGGTCGAGAACAAGGCATATGCCCAAGCAATTAATAGTACCATAGTTAAAGGCAGAATTAAATCTGTTGATACCTCTGAAGCTTTGGAGCAAGAAGGCGTCCTAGAAGTGATAACCTTTAAAAATGCTCCGAAGGTTAAGGATTATGAAGAAGAAATGAACTCTATAGGTACTACTACAATCGCGCCGACCTTACAAAGTGATGAGGTTCATTATTACGGAGAATATGTTGGTCTGGTGGTAGCTGAAACTTTTGAACAAGCGCAATATGCCGCTAGATTAGTAAAGTTTGAATATGAAGAAGGAGAAGGAGATTTCATCTTTGAAAATAATCGAGAGAAAGCCTATAAGCCTAATGAACAAGCAGATTATTCTAGAGGAGATATAGAGAAAGGATTAAGTGAGGCAGATGTGAGCTTGGATGAAACTTACAACACACCTATAGAGCATCATCACCCAATGGAACTACATGCGGTGATTGGTTCATACATCAATGATATGGTGATGGTTTATTCGTCTCAGCAAATGATACAAAATTGTGTAACTTCCATTGCAAAAACCTTTCAAATTCCTCAAAGTGACATTAGAGTAGTTGCTCCTTATGTTGGAGGTGGATTTGGTTCAAAATTAAATACCCAACGTCACGTAACCTTAGCACTGATGGCCTCCAAGATGATAGGAAGACCGGTTCAGCTAACCGTAACGCGGACCCAAATGTTTACCAACACCAATCTTAGACAGCGTAATGAACAGAAGATAAAAATCGGCGCAAAAAATAATGGAGAGTTAACCGCCTTATCCCATGAAACGTTGTCGTTTACAGGGATAAATGAACAGTTTTATGAAGCCTGCGGAACGGTTTCTAAAATGTTCTACAAAGTGCCGAATAATTTGGTGACGCATCGTTTGATGCCGATGAACCTTCAAACGCCTTTCGCGATGAGGGCTCCGGGTGAAGCTCCTGGGAGTTTTGCTCTAGAATCTGCGATGGATGAAATGGCCTGGAAACTTAAAATGGATCCGGTTGATTTCAGGATAAAAAATGATACTCAGGTCGATCCGAGTAATGGTAAGCAATTTTCGTCACGTTTAATGGTGGAATGTTTACGTATTGGTGCCGAAAAATTTGGTTGGAAAGACCGTAAAATGGAACCTAGGACCAATGTTGAAGGCAATTGGCTAAAAGGTTTTGGAGTGAGCGCGGCGTCGAGAAATTCGCCTTACCTAAAATCTTCGGCCAAGGTAATTTTAGAATTGAAGGACGCTGAAGTTTTCGCCACTGTTTTAATGGATGCAACTGATATCGGTACCGGAAGTTATACCATTGTTGCCCAAACCGCTGCGGAGTATTTAAATATTCCAGTAGAAAGAGTTAGTGTGGAATTAGGTGATTCCGATTTTCCGGTAACTCCAGGTTCTGGTGGTTCTTGGGGAGCTGCTTCTTATTGTAATGGAGCGAGAATGGCTTGCCTTAATGCAATTAAAGAACTAAAAGAAAAATCGGGTAAAGGAGATGAAGAAGTTGCAATTGCCCAATTACTAAAAGATAATAATATCAATAGATATGAAGCTGAAGGAACCGCGGAACCTTCAGAAGAGTTTAAAAATCATTCTGTCTATTCATTTGGTGCTAATTTTTCTGAAGTTTGGGTCGATAAGGACACGGGAATGTTTCGAATTAAGAGAATGGTAAATGTCTGTGCCGCCGGAAAAGTTTTGAATCCTAAAACCGCTTTTGGTCAGGTAATTGGCGGAATCGCGATGGGAGCAGGGATGGCAATGGCCGAAAAAACGGAAGTAGAACCTAATCACGGTAATTTTATTACCCGTTCTTTCGCCGATTATCATGTGCCCGTGAATTTGGATATGGCCAACGTTGAGGTTGTTTTTCTTCCAGAAGAAGACAAAATCGCTAATGCAATGGGGGTAAAAGGTATCGGTGAATTGGGTATTACCAGTGTAGCAGGTTCAATTGCGAATGCAATATTTAATGCGACTGGTCAACGTTTTCGTGATTTACCGATTACTCCAGACAAATTCCTTAGTACACCATTAGAGGCAGGGGTAAAAAGGGGATAGAAATGTTTCAGTTATATTCCTGAAATTATAGACAAAAAAACTTATTCTTATCAAACAACTCACTTTCTATTTAGAAGGTGATTTTTTGTTCATAAGAGCAAACATCAATCATTTTTTATTCTGGTTTGCTTCAGAATATATCTGGATTGTTTATCTAATAATATGTGAATTGAACAGTCAAAACCAAGACCGATACTATTGAAATCAATTTGAATTTTTTCATAAACTAGCCCTATACTTTTTTTAAAGACGTTTTAAGTGTTACAAAGGTTGTCTTTTATGTTCATATTTGTTTCAATTAGTAAGATTTTCAATATAACTTAGGTCCAAATTTTCAATCTTTATGTGGCGCTATAGAAGTTTTTTCTAGAACCAATTGCCTGACTTTTTATATCAAGAACGGTTTAAAGGAGGTTCGACTAACTTGCTACCTTACATTCATTTAGGTGAGTTTCAACCTAAATCAAAATCAAATAATTACCCACTTTAATTTTGAAATCTTTTTATTGAAATTAAAATTTAATTCCTAACTTTTCGTATTAAAACGAGTATTACACTTTGAGCGTTAATTTGTTAGTAGAATTTGCGCTTCCCTGCCGAACGTACTATACTACGAGATTAGATTTTATTGATTTACCATTAGGCGATCTTTCAATTTATATCAAAAGAAAGAAAAATTAAATTGAAGATACTTTTTACATTATGTCGATTATGGCACTTAAAAACAGACCTCTAGGAAAAATTTTTAAAACAATATTACTTCATCTACTATTCTGGGTACTGGTTGTTACCTATTTTGCTTGGGGATTTGGCCTCGATGTAAATCCGAAATTGTCTTTTATAAATGCAGCCTACTTTTTACCTGGGCATTTTATAATGGTCTATTCACTTCTGTATTGGCTCGTTCCACAATATTTATTGAAAAGAAAATTTTTACCCTTTTTTATTGGTCTGTTGTGTGTTACTTCCTTGTGCGTACTCTATACGGTTTTAGCACAGTTGTCCATCAGTAATACCAGAAATTTCAGTGGGGCAACCTTAACGGTAGGTAGAAATATACTGCCCTTTTTGCATGTTGGTGCTATTGCTGCTTCCATTAAACTTCTTAAGCATTGGTATTTTCAAAGACAATTAACTGTAGAGGCAGAAAAAGAAAAAATGGTTGCGGAATTAAAGTTGTTAAAAGCCCAGCTACATCCCCACTTTTTGTTCAATACATTGAACAATCTGTATTCCCATACCTTGGAATTTTCGCCAAAATCACCAGAGATTGTTTTGAAATTGTCAGGACTGTTGCGATTTATGATCTACGAAAGTAACACTCCAAGAATTTCCCTGGTGAAGGAAATGGAATTATTGCATAATTATATCTCGCTAGAACAATTGCGCTATGGAGATCGGTTGGATATGTCCATTTCTGTCAATGGAGATATAGAGAAATATCAAATAGCCCCAATGTTGTTGCTACCCTTTTTGGAAAATGCATTTAAGCATGGCACCAGTAGGCAGATCGATCAGTGCTGGATAAGTTTTAACCTATCGGTAGAAAACTCATTAATGACCTTTAAATTGATTAATAGTATCGAGCCACATTTAGAGGGTGAGGACCAAAAGTTAGGAGGCATGGGCTTGCAAAATGTAGAACGAAGGCTCCAACTTCTATATAAAGATAATTACCAAATAGAGACAATGAAAATGGAAGATGTATTCGTGGTAAATCTAGAACTTGCTTTAGAAACCTTGCAAGAGGGCTATGTGGACCAATTACAATTGACCTAAAACACAAAATATGCAATATAACTGCCTTATAGTCGATGATGAGCCACCAGCTATAAAAATCCTGGAAAGTTACGTAGAATCTGTGCCCCAGCTCAACGTTGTTAAGACCTGTCACAATGCGTTTGAAGCATTAAACGTTCTTAACCAGGAAAAAATAGACCTCATGTTTTTGGACATCCATATGCCAAAATTGATAGGAACCGATCTGCTCAAAACATTGCCCTTTCCCCCAAAGGTTATTTTTACGACCGCCCATAAGGATTTTGCACTTGAAGCTTTTGACTTGGATGCCATAGATTATTTACTTAAACCGGTATCATTTGAACGGTTCTTAAAGGCGGTGAACAAATTTACCTCCCTTACCCACATCGAAATCGATTCGATTGTGCAAGCTCCGGGATTTGTATATTTTCGGGCAGACCGCAAAATGATAAAGGTATTTCTTGACGATATTCTCTATATCGAAAGCCTAAAGGACTACATTGTTGTTCACCGGAAGAACAATCCAGATTTAAAGATAAAACAAACCCTTACTTCAGTGGAAAATATGTTACCCCATAATTTATTTTTAAGGATACATAGATCCTTTATTGTGTCGAGCAATAAGGTAACGGCATATACCAAAAATGATGTCGAAATCGGTAAGATTGAGTTGCCCATCGGCAGAAACCATCAAGAAGTATTTAAAAAATTAGCCCCTTCCCAATCCAGTTTCCCTGATGATGTGGAGTAATTAACTTTTTAGTGTTATCATGTCCTATCTCATCTCATAGTAATTGGTTTACAACCCGTTGTAGCTTTAAGCTCAATTTATTTGGTCTACTATAACAAGCTATTCATCTACTACAACTTACCCAACAACCGCCATTTATTTTTTCAATCTTCATTACTATTATTTTTAATAGGCAATTCATTGAAGGCTATTTAATTTAATTCGAATAGTTCGCTTGCAAAACAGTGTATTAATCCTAAAAACAATAAAAAATGACAACACTATTTAAACAAACCAAAAGAATTATTGCCCTGAATGCAATTATTCTGATTACAGCTTGTAGCCCAGACGAAAGACCAGCTACAATCGATGCATCCAAAGATGCTTCTTCCGATAGTTTCCTGGCAAAACGGAGTGCCGAAAAACTAAACATCTTTAAAGGCCCGGTCGTAGAGTATGGCTCGGGGAAGGCGCGTTCTTGGATCAGCATTAACGGTGAAGGTTACCCAGTTGAAATAGGAATAGAACTTACCCAGAGTGTATTTGAGGATTTGTCCCTTGTAAATATTGGACACGTAGAGTCCACCGTATTACCATTACACCAAAAAGCAAAAGAACTGACTCCATTTGAACATTTAGGCCTTAATTACCAACCCGAAGGTCATGGACCAGTTTTTTGGGCAGAACACATCGACTTTCACTTTTATACCATTACCAATGAGGAAAGAATGTTGATCCCTCCATACGACAGTAGTGACCCAGCAAATGTCGCTGCTTTCAATTATTTTCCTGATAGGTCAAAAATGCCCTTAAATTATATGACTTTTCCAGGACCAGGTGGTGTCTATGCGATGATGGGAAAACACTGGGTGCCCCAAGATTGGCAAACCGGCTACAATCCCTTTACCCACGTTATGATTTTGGGAACCTATGAACAAAAGAATGTGTTCATAGAACCTATGGTGACGGTCGACTATTTATTGTCCGGGGGAGAATTTAGCGGTAATTATTCGCAGCCACAAACCTTTGAAGAGCCAGGAAACAACTACCCAACCAAATACAACATTTACCACGATGGCAAAAAGGGCAATATTTACATTACGTTGAGCGAGTTTGTAACGAGGTAATGTCCGTTATATTAATAATTTTAAAAAGGAAGCACGCAGATTTACTGTGCTTCCTTTTTGTCTTTACCCAAGGACGTTCTAGATTTTTTTAATAAGACACTCTCTATATTCTGCCCTAAAAGATTAGTTATGCTTTCTAATTGTATAATAGTAGACAACGAGCTACCAGCGCTCAAGGTTCTACAGACCTACGTGGAATCGGTTCCGCAACTTAAAATTATTATGAACTGTAAAAGTGCTTTTGAAACAATTCATGCTTTAAACACTGAAAATATAGACTTAATATTTTTAGACATTCAAATGTCAAAAATGATCGGTACTAAATTTTTGAAATCGCTTCCCCATCCACCGAAGGTTATATTTACAACGGCCTCTAAGGATTTTGCCTATGAAGCATGGGAATTGGATGCGATTGATTATCTACTCAAACCTATTTCTTTTCAACGGTTCTTAAGAGCAATAAATAAGTTCTCTAAACTCGATAATATCGAAAAGTATTCAGGAAAAAAATAATACAGTTTTTTATATTTTCAATCAGACGGAAACCTATAAATGTGGTTATTGATGACATACCTTACATAGTAAATCTAAAAGGCTATATTTTAATAAACCGGCAGAACTATTAAAATTTCAAAATCAAATTGACCTTGGGAAATTTGGGAATTATGTTGGCTGTCCATTCGTTTCTCAGAATGGGCTATATTACTTCGTTTTATTAAAGACTAAACCAAAAAGAAACCGAAATAGGAAAGTAAACCCTATCCATCCGGAAGAACTATCGACATTTTTTTAAAATGATTTCATCTAAAACATAAAAATTTAGGAGTGATCACTAGTCAAAAATAATTTAGTCTACAAAATTCCCAATTCAAAGCGAGTTGCGATATGCACAAAAAGTGATAAAAGAAAATCCAGCCCTGCAATAGAACTGGATGTTTCCTTCATTAATTACCGGTTTTTTTTGATTAAAAAACTACCTTATTTATAGAATAGTCTTATCGCCTGGGCTCGAGAAGCTCCTCCCTATTTTTTTTGTTACCAACCAAATGGGGTAGGGAGAACATCCATCTTACCTTCAATCCTTACACATTCATGTCCATCATGGCTTTCTTGCCATTTAAATGTTCCGACAAATTTGCTATCAATTGGATCCGCTGCCTTTTCTAATATCCCTGAGAATGTAAAGGTGTTTAGCAATTGATCTTTTACCGGTTCTGAACAAGAGCTTAAGGATTTATTACCAACCGCTTCAATGGTCAATAACTCACCTTCTAACTTGTAGTTTATGTCCCAATCTATACCTTGTCCTACGCCCACCCAAATAGACTGGTACTGTTTATACACTTTGATTTTGTTATCTTGTAGAAATTCAAAAATTGTATGATTGGTCGTAAACCGAAGACCTAAGGTGTCTCCATTAAACATAGACAAGAATTGCTTGTCTGCTTCATTGCCAACATACCTATCTACACTATTCACCCTCATCGCCCAATATTGTTCAATAGATAAAGGGTCTGGGGAATCCGCTTTTTTATTTGTTTCGGGTGCTAATGCAGGAGAATCTTCTCTGCTGCATGAGAAACAGCTCAAAAAAACCATGACATATGCTAAAATCATATACGAAGGCTTTACACAACTATTATTATTTGTTTTCATGTTTTCTGATATTTAATGTTATTATTAAAATTACTAATTGAGTTTATTTGAATTATTAAAAAAGGATAGACAGTTGTTTTTTATAGACATACAGCCTTTTTTGCGCTATAAATTTGAGAAGCTTTTATTTTTTTCATAACCTGTCGATTTATTTTGAAATCTCGATCATCGAAAACTAAAAATCCAGTCGCTACTTAGAACTGGATTTTAAAACACTGTATCTTACAAGTTTGGCTTAAGTTCCCTAAGTCTATTTTCATAGATAAATTTTCCCAATCTGCGTCCTTCAATCTCACCTTGTACCACATCATTTCTAAAATGATAACCGATATAAATTCTAGAAACCCCGACTTCGTAAGCCATTTGCGAGAAAGTTTCAATATTCCTCTCTACATCTGGAAGATCATAAGGGCTATTAAGGGTGAGATTCAAATCATCTGACCTAAAAAATTGTTTAAATAGCTCGGCGGCGGCACCTCCTGTTTCTGCATGGGTAGAAGGATAAGTTGGCGTTGGCGGGGTAAAACCATTGGTCCATGATGGATCCCCGATTGTTTGGGGGTTACCATCTTCTTCTCCTGTCCTTATTGCAGTTACAGGTCTCCAAAGTTTATAATAATATTTTCCCTCAAACGAGCTGATATTGGCATCTATCTGTGCCATTTGTGTAAGTGCTATTAATCTTGCGGTTTCCCATCCGTTCAAATTTTTTCTTGTGGCCATTTCCCTTGCTATTCTGTTCATGGAGCTGGCCAGGTTTTCAATCCAGAAAGTACCAATCTCAGATTGTTCTGCCGTTCTATCAGGACATGTTATGCAACCCAAGGATTTTACTTCATTATAGTCGGCAGTATAGGCATCTGAATTAAGGCCGTAGGGTGGAATTGCTCTAAATTGATCACTAGATTCCATCCCGAAAGGCATTATTTGGCCTAAATCAGGTGCATAGGCGGCATGAGCTGGCCAAACAGGTGGATTGGCAACTGCAAATGGCATAAAATTAGATTGGTAAGTTCCTGGTTCCGTCCCCTGGTCATAAAATTTAAATAACAATGGAAAGTCATTCTGTCTTTTGGCCAGCATCGCGGAAGCTGCATTTTTTCCTACCTCAATCCCTTTATCTTTATATTCTGAATCGACAATTGCAGAAAGACACTCATTCAACAAGTTATCCGCATTGGTCTTTGATAAGGGGAATACTTTTATCATGACATCATGCGCAGCCTGAGAAACTGCGGCATTGGCTATGTCGGAAATGTTCTTTTTTGAAACTTCTTTTGCATTTACCGCGCTATTATCTAGTGCATAGGTTTCATATTTTGGTACAATGTTATTTAAAGCGTCATGCATCGCTATTGTCACCATGGCATAAATTCTAGCTTCCGCAGGAGGTGGCAATTTGGCATCCACCGCAATACTTAATGCTTCGTTCCACTTAAACAATACCGAAGTATCATAAGATTTAATCATTCCGTTGTTGTAGGTCTTTTGAGCATTCGTATCGACGGATTCCTCAAAATCGAGTTCGTTTCTTTCGCAGGAGCCAACTAACAGAAGGAGCAAGGTGGCAGTTGACAAATAATTTAATTTTAGTTTCATGACTATATGATTTTAGATTTACCATAAAATTATATCCTAAAACCGTTCAAAATTAATGCTACTGACGTTGAGTGCTTCTTCGTTGACAGAACGCAGAGATTTGTCGACGAATGCAGTTTATCAAATTATTTATTTATTATTCAATGGATTATGCAATGATTATTCTTGAATTATAGTATGCTCATTGAAAGTAGAACAGAGGCTTTCTATAGAGTGCAATCTCTTAAACCTAAATGTCGGTCAACAGTATTTAGTCTAATTTTAAACGAAGAAAATGATAGAATCTAAAGTAGATTAATAATCCTTCACCTTAAACTATTGGGATGTCTGCCAGGGTTTCATTTTGTAATTTTGGAAGGATGGTTAACTAGGTATTATTTATGAAAAAAGGTTTAAAAATTATTCTTATCGTTTTAGGCACAGTCGTAGGTTTTGTTCTGATTATTGCTCTCTTCAGCTATCTTTATTTCAGGGCAAATTTTTTAAATTTTGAAGATAAATATGTCGAAAACAGGAATCTTAAGGAGATACGAGCTAATGAATATCCTTATCTGGACCGCAACGGAAACGGAAGCTTAGATGTTTATGAAGACGATAGACGAGATATAGAAGAGCGGGTGAATGATTTGCTTTCGCTGATGAGGATGGAAGAAAAAATTCATCTCCTTAAAGGTTCCGGAATTGCTTCGGCCATGGGCGATGTAGATCCAGAAAAGGGAATTCCGGGAGTGGCAGGTACCATTGTTCCCACTCCAAGATTGGGCTTACCGACGATTTACCTTTCCGATGGTCCTGCCGGACTAAGAATTGAACCAACCCGAAAGAATGATAATCAGACCTATTACTGTACCGCATTTCCTATCGGAACTTTATTAGCTTCAACTTGGAATACAGAGCTTGTGCAACAGGTTGGTGAGGCAATGGGTAACGAAGCTAAAGAATATGGTATCGATGTAATTCTTGGACCTGGGGCAAATATTCACCGTCATCCCCTATGTGGACGTAATTTTGAATATTTTTCTGAAGACCCAATACTTACCGGCAAAATTGGTGCTGCGATAGTCAACGGAATCGAATCTAACGGCATCGGTACTTCGGTTAAACATTTTGTGGCGAATAATCAAGAAACTGACCGCTTGGTAAACGATGCAATCGTCTCGGAAAGAGCCTTGCATGAAATTTATTTCAAGGGATTCGAGATTATTGTAAAAGAGTCCCAGCCATGGACCATCATGTCCTCTTACAATAAAGTCAATGGCGTTTACACTTCCGAAAGTAAAGAATTGCTCACCGATATCCTTAGGGACAACTGGGGTTTTAAGGGCTTGGTAATGTCCGATTGGTTTGGAGGAAATTCCGCTCCCGATCAAATAAAAGCTGGGAATGATCTTTTAGAACCTGGCACCAATATTCAGTGGAAGGAGTTGATAGAAGCTCACGAAGAAGGGGAGTTGTCCGAACGAACCATCGATACCTCGGTTAAGCGCATTTTAAGGCTGATTCTTCAATCCCAAAAAATGAAGAATTACGACTATAGCAATAAACCAGACCTTAAGGCACACGCCAAGATAACCCGACAATCTGCCACTGAAGGTATGGTGCTTTTAAAGAATGATGATTCAGCCTTACCACTTAATAAAAATCAAAACGTGGCATTATTCGGGATTAGGTCTTACGACTTTATTGCGGGTGGTACTGGTTCTGGAGACGTTAATGAAGCCTATACTATTTCATTGGAAGAAGGATTAAAAAATGTTGGCTTAAAGATTAATGAAACTGCTAAAAAGTCATTTGAAAATCATCGGGTAAAAAAAGAGGATTCGTTCGTAAAACCAGAAGGGATGGATGCCATGTTTACTCCTTATAATCCGCCAGAAATGCTGACTGATCAATCCACTCTCGAGAAAACGCTACAAACGGCAGATGTTGCTATTATAACCATTGGCCGTAATAGTGGAGAAGGTGGTGACCGGGTAGAAACAGATGATTTTCTGTTGACCAAAATAGAACAGGAACTGATTGAGCGCGTTTGCAAAAGTTTTCATGCAAATGGAAAAAAAGTGATTGTGGTGCTAAATATTGGTGGGGTTATCGAAACAACGTCTTGGAAAGATAAACCAGACGCCATTTTGCTGGCTTGGCAAGGTGGGCAAGAAGGCGGAAATTCCGTAGCTGATTTATTAATCGGAAAGCTAAATCCTAGCGGAAAATTACCGATGACCTTCCCGGTTAAGTTGAATGACCATGCCTCTCACGCTAACTTTCCATTAGATGGGAAACCTTTTGCGATGACCCAAATGTTTTTTAAAAATCCAGATAAACCTGAAGATGAAAAGGTCATCAATCAAGATTATACAAAATATGAAGAAGGTATTTATATTGGTTATCGACATTTTGATAAAAGAAATATCGAAGTTTCATTTCCCTTTGGTTTTGGATTGTCCTATACCAAATTTGATTATGGTGAACCGAGCTTCAATCTGAGCAACGACTCAATAAATGTGGTATTCAAGCTAAAGAATACTGGTCTAAAATCCGGAAAGGAAGTGGTGCAGATTTATGCCGAAAAAGAAAATTCAACCATCGATAGAGCGGTTAGGGAATTAAAGGCTTTTAATAAAACACAAGAGTTACAACCGGAAGAAGAAGTAGAAATTTCTTTAACGTTTCCGGTCAGCGATTTAAGATATTGGGATGAGAAAAAATCGGACTGGAATCTAGAAAAAGGCAGCTACCTTATAAAAATTGGTGCTTCGTCAAGAGATATTAAACAAGTATTTAAAGTAGAATTATAGCAGCTACTTCAAGCTTTCTAAGATGGCGGTAAACGCTGCATTAAGACCTTTGTAATAATTACCATTCTTGAATTCTGGTAAGGCGAGGGTCTCAAAAATTTCCTTTGCAGGTCTTTTGACCATTTGGGCTTTTACTTTGTTAGAAGCGCCGAAATTTATAAGTTTTACCGTGCTGCTCATCATAATCAGTATTCCAGATTGATTATTCAAAGGATTTACGGTCCATGTTTTTAATGGATTCGCTGCTTCTGGCAGTGGCAGTATCATCATGGTAACAGGAATTTTAGATACGTTATAAATTTCAGCCATCAATAATGTTAGAGAATCTTTCTCTTCGGCTGTCAGAATTCCTTCTTGGTCTACTAATTCTCCTAAATTAATTCGATGCTCATTGTCGGCAGGTTTTTGTGCCTGAAGAGTAGTCACTGTAAATAATAAGGCACATAATAATAGTACTACAGGATTTTTCATGATGATTTAGATATAAAAAATTTTAATGACGACAGCTTCCATTGTCGGAAAAAACTAAATATACTAAAAAAATTTGTAAGCCTTTACTGATGCAAGATATCAGTTTTCAACTGAATCTATCAACTCTCAAGCGATGGAAGCGTTGTAGTAGAACTGGGTAAATATTCCCTGTAATATTAAATAACGTCATAAAGAAAACGATAAAATAGTGACGCTGATAAAGCAAAATCAAAGAACAAATTAAAATAAGAATAAAGGCAGCTAGATGTCCAAATTCTGATTGTTTTGTTTGAAAGATAAAATTCTTCAGTCCTTGTTTGGTGCCATTAAAATATTTCTTCCGGTTATCTTTCTTTCCCCAAAAAGTCAAAAGGAGCAGGTATTTAAAATATCTTAATCCCAGCCATTTATAGGCTGTGTTTAACACAATGGGATTTTTAATTTTATAATAGGAATGTGGCAACAGCTTGTTGGTTGGGTAAGCAAATCCTATAAAAGCGAAAATACCGGTTATAACAAGCGTTAGTATAAATGCGAGTATAATTGATTGACCGACACTATAATGAGAGGGAAGAGAATTGCCTAGTTTTTCCATCAATATCCAAGTCCTATATGCCAGAAATACTGAAAATAGAGGAAAGAATATTTTTTTAAGAATCATTTAGTTTATTGGTCTTTCAATTGCGGAAGATAAGATTAATACTCCGTTACAGAACCCCAATTTTCTCCGGTTTTGATGCGATAAAGTTGCATTTCTGAAATCCCAAATTGTTTGGCAATCATCTTTAAGCGGGTCCGTCGATTAGGATCATTTATTTTTCTTTTTATCAATCTTACCTTGTTCTCGGTAAGTTTTGCATGAGTACGCTTGCGAGGCTCGGTGAGATAGGCCGGATTGCTAAATTGATGCTTTTCTTTTTCCTTTTTGGTCGCCCATCTTAAATTATCGATACGGTTGTTGGTCTTGTTATAATCTAGATGAATCACGAATTCTCCATCGCCTTTCTCTAAAAAATGCTCGGCAACCAATTTATGCACGTAACGGCTAGTTGATTTTCCGTTGGCCTTTTGTTTAAGTGGAATATTTCTATAGCCATTTATGGTAGATTCGGTAGGAAGAAATTCTTTTTCGCCTTTACAATTTATGACCCTACCGTAATTTGAAATTTTAAATTTCTCGTTATCGGCAATCTTATCATCAAATTGAATTTCCTTCCATTTCTCGTTCCAGTGATTTCTAATCATTTTAAATTGAATGTTACTAATTAATCTTTTTCTAGGGATTGTCTCAAAGACATTCATAAGATATTATAAATATTTAAAATTCCCAAGATTATAAGTCGTTACGCAAACTTCTGAAAGTAAGTCACTTTCAAAATGTTTGGACGAATAAGGAAGTATTGAAACTTTATTTGGAGCTAGAAATTGCTCAATTCATTTTAGAAGTAAAGAAATATACCAATCGTTCCCGAAAGGGATAATTATCATCCAAGCAATCTTAAAATTGAAACTCTAGACCTAAACCACGTGAGTTGGCAACAAGATTTAACTCCTCAGAATCTTTTCCATCTTTTTTCCTTTCGCCAATTCGTCGATAAGCTTATCCAAATAACGGAACTTTTGCATCAAAGGATTTTCGATTTCTTCTACCCTATAGCCGCAAATAACTCCGGTAATTTTAGATACATTGGGATTGAGTTGTGGAGCTTCAGCGAAAAAGGTTCCAAAATCGGTTTTATTGGTGATTAGCTCTTAAAAAGATTTTTGGTCATAACCAGTTAACCATTATAATTTCATCTACCTCTTGTTTTGTTTTGCCTCTTTTTTCTGCTTTATTTAGTTAATGAGGATAAACGCTAGCAAATGAGGTGGAGAATATTCTATGATTTTCCATTTTATAGAATTGAATACAGCTTTTTTCAACAAATAATTAAGGTTGAACATTACCTCTCGACCCGAAACGTTTTTTTATCTTTTCCCACACCTTTTATGGTCAGGGATTTCCATTCTTTGGGAAGGATCGGATTTTTTTGTACAATTCCATCATCCGTAAAATCCAAGCCACCAAAACCAAATAGAACACTTTGTAACATGCCACCTGCTCCAGTAGCAAAGTATGAAAAGTTGGAAGTCGCTACCTCCGATAATGCACCAAAAGGAGGTTGTTGATTAGGGACGTAACTCTCCTTAAAAAGCCTATAGGCATTTGATGCGTCTCCTTGTCTGGCATATAAAACCGAAAAAATGGATTTGCCCATTGCTGGACCTTCTGCGGCTAATTTTGGCTCATAGTATTTTAGGTCTTTAAGTATACTTTCCTTATCATCCACAATTTCCAAGGGGTAGGAAAGCAGGTTTACATCTGCCTGTTTGATTATCTCGCCATTATAATTTGAATGTTCTTTCGTTGTCCCATCCTCAAGTTTAAGGATGTTTATTTTTTCCGATACTTCTTTCCATTCCGGGTTAGGGGCGGTTCCGATTGCTTCAGCCGCTTTTGTAGCATATCTTAAAGCAGTGATTGCAGCTCCATTGGTAAAGGCATTATCATCTACATTTGGGGCAAATTCATTGGCCCCTACTACATTATTTATGGAGTAACTTCCGTCCCCATTTGCCACTACTCGGCTTACCCAAAAATCCGCTATTTCTTTCATTACAGGATATCCTTTTTCAACTAACCACTTCTTATCCTGTGTAATCCGGTAATAATTCCAGAAAGCAATTCCGATATCTGCAGTTATGTGGTGCTCAAAAGGACCTGTCAGGGCAAAGGGGGGTGTGGCCTCTTCTCCGGTATCATCGCTTTCCCAAGGAAACATAGCTCCCTTATACCCATAGTTAATCGCTCTGTTTTTTGCAGGTTCTAAGCGGTCAGAACGATAATTTACCAATGATCTAGCTATATCTTGATTGAGTATTAGCAATGGTGGAAACATCCAAAGTTCGGTGTCCCAAAAAATATGTCCGTTATATGGGACTTGCAAGGATAGACCCATGGGCGCGATACTTAAATCAGAATCTCCACGCGCAAAAGCATATAAGTGATAAAGAGCAAGACGAACATCTTGTTGAGTCTGCAGATCTCCCTCAATAACAATATCTCCTTCCCATAATTTATCCCATAGAGCTTTATGTTGACTTAAAAGGACCTCTTTTGAATTTAACAGATTAAAGATTACCATTCTTTCCGATTCTGATTTGGGATCAGAAAAATTCTTGGTCGTACATTCTGCTCCGGTCCAAGCAAATTCTAGGTTTTTGCCCTTATTGATTTTGTAATCGAAAGACAGAGTATTTTCGTAGTCTGAATTGATTTTGTGGTTCAATTCCGGTCTCTGGTTTTCTCTAGATGAATTGATCTTGTGCCAGATAAATGTCGCGGAAGTGCTTACCAAATGTTTACCAAAAGGACTTTTAGCGACTGATTGTAGGATTGGCATAGTCGTTTCTAGGTCCTTTAAGACCTGAAACGTGTGGGATGGTTTTTGGTATTCTTTTGGCACCATTATTTTACCTACAACCTTTAGGTCAATGTCTTCAGTAGCCTCAACATTGATATCAATATAACCGGTATATTGTAAATTTCTAAGCGCATATATGGTACAAGTCACCTTTGCCTTATCCTTAAAATCGAAAGTGGTGGTAAACGCAGCATTTTTCATATCCATTACCTGTTCCCAATTGCTGATATTGTTCTCTGTGATCTGTTCCCCATCTATAAACATGTCCAGATTTCCGAAATTCATACCGTGAAGAATCTGACTTACTTTTAAATTAGGGTCAACATCATAGACATTATTAAGAACAATATGTTGTATTTGGAGCGGCTTAGCAGAAGTTAGCATACCTATTCTTCCATTTGCAATCGCAATTCCGGTATAATCCTTATTTTCTTTTGTGCTTATATGCCAGCCATCATTTTGTGCTGAAGTAATTATGCTTAAAATAAAGAATAATAAAATAAGTGTGTTTTTCATGACCATCGATTATTGAATTGTATGCAAATGCCCTCGTAAATTTTTCAAGGTTTAGGATTCTAAAAATAGTGATTATATCCGCGTGATTTTTTTAAGATGAAGCCAAGTACAAAAGTGGTATCAATTTTAAACTAAAAATTAATTTTTACTATTAAGAAAGCCGCCTTTTTAATAATAAATGCCGGCATAACTTACTTAATTGCCGTACGCGCTAGTGAATTCTAAGATATATCCCATCTTACTTTTTCATCCATTTGCACAAGTTCATTTGAATCTTTGTAGGGCTGAAGCATTATGGGATTTCTCTAGCTTCTTAAAATTTTCTCCATCTTCTTTCCTTTGGCCGATTCTAATTTTTTTCACCGGGATGATAGGTTTTTTCTGCGCGTTTTTCAACATCTTCCCTATAAAACGCAACATCTTTAAATTTTCCATCGGCATAACGCTGGGCTTGATCATCAAAGTGGGGCGAAGTTGGATCACTACTTTGACCTCCAGCCAACATAGATTTTGCCTTTACCTTATCACCAAATTCTACAACCGCCACAAAACTGTTACCAGATGTCCCATATTGACGTTTAGTGCCTTTTCCAAATTGAGTGCCGAAAGATGCCAATGCTCCCCACATACTAGAAGCCATACCAACTGCAATACTTGGTTTGGAGTCATCAAATTCTTGATTGATTTCACCATCGTTCCGTTGGTATCTATTAAATTCTCCCCAAGGCGTTTTCCATGATCCAAAATCTGCAGTTAGATTTTCCAAAGCAGTTTGAAATACTTCTATACGTTCTTCTGGAGACGCTGTTTTACTCATATAGTCAAATGTTCCTAATAGAGTTGTTCTTTTATTTCCTGTCATCTTAGGAATTTTGTCAGACTTATAGTATGCATTCAAGTAAAATTGTGTCAAGGTCATCCCAACGGAACTTTCTGATACCCTAAAATCCCAACCCCTTAAAAGTTCGATAGCTTCTTTCACTTCTTGTGATTTTATGTCTGAATTATTAGCAGCTTCAATTAGTCCAGTAATTAGTAAATCGGCTCCCGGCAAATAGCTGTCGTAAGCCAATTCAATTAATCCGTCTAAGGTCAAGTTCTCTGCTTTTTTCAATAAAGGAATGGCGTGTATGCCTCTAAAGTTTTCTGGAAAGGAACTCATATATTCAGGATAATCTTCTTTTTTAGGGCTGTACTCAGCAGCACTTGTAAATGGTGTGGAGTTGCAATTCTGGATCCAGCCGTTGGGTGGA
Source organism: Flavobacteriaceae bacterium MAR_2010_188 (assembly GCA_900104375.1). Taxonomy (NCBI): domain Bacteria; kingdom Pseudomonadati; phylum Bacteroidota; class Flavobacteriia; order Flavobacteriales; family Flavobacteriaceae; species Flavobacteriaceae bacterium MAR_2010_188. The sequence goes on along the minus strand of LT629302.1, from coordinate 2,028,861 downwards.
TTTTTCACAATGATATTATCCTCTAATTCATGAAGTCCATCCCAATCGGTTTCCGGGTTGCTACCATCAAGAGGTTTTGTGTAATCAAACTTTTCATTTCTTTTTGGGATAAAATTGCCATGGTAATAGGCAATTGTGCCATCAGCATCTGCATACACAGTGTTATTGGAAGAGTTGGTGCGGATATCCATCATTTTATAAAATTCATCATGATTGGATTTCTTGGTCCTTGTAAAGGATTGCTCCAATGCTTTTACAGGACTCCACAATAAGGCGGTGGAAACCCATTTATCGTCATTGGCATGCGTAATGGGACCGTGATGCGTGCGGTACATCATGAATGTTCTGTCTTTGATGCTATCGGCACTTTTGTAGTTTATAGTTACTTTCAAAGAATCAACTGCCCGTAGGGCGTCGCCATATTTATAAGTTGTTTTACCATTTTCCTTGACGATGGTCTCCTCAAACTCATCAATAATATCCGTGCCCGTTGAGGTATGCATCCAACCTGTTTTTTCATTAAATCCTTGATAGACAAAAAATTGTCCCCAAGTTACCGCACCGTAGGCGTTAAGCCCTTCTTCACTAACCATATGAACTTCGCCCCGAAAAAAGAAAGAGGTGTGCGGATTTATAAGCAGCATCGCATTCCCGGATTTTGTTAGCTCACCAGAAATAGCAAAACCATTGGATCCCCTTGGTTCATCATCTCTTAATCTAATTAAGCCATCATTGACAGCAACTCTATTATCGGCGTTTTTTTCATAGAAATCTTTTATTTTTTTGGTAGAAACCCTTTCAATATCCCCACCAATGGAGCCTTCGCTAAAATACATTGGCATCCATGGCTCAAAATGGTTCAAGAGTTGCGGTGTTACCTCCGGGTGTGTTTTAAGATAATAGTTAACCCCATCGGCAAAAGCGACACAAAGCTCTTGTAACCATTTAGGACTATTATTATAGTTTTCAATAGCCTCTTCTTCGGTCATATAGAGATTAGCGCGCAGATCGCTGTATAAAGATTCTACTCCTTCAACTTCGGCAAGCCTACCAATGGCCCAAATATAATTTCGTTCAACACGATTAAAATCATCTTCGCATTGTGCGTATAATAAGCCAAAGACGGCATCGGCATCCGTTTTTCCGTAAATATGGGGTACGCCAAAATCATCCCTTATTATTTCTGTATTTGCAGCATGTTGTTCCCAACGCTCTTTTTCCGTAAGATCCTTATCTTTTGAATCCTGGGTCGAACAACCCATAAATAGTATCACTAAAAGGAAATAAATCTTGTTCATAATTATTTTTGTTTTAAGATTGCTCAGAGCGGTTTATATAAAAAGCCGGCGATTTAGAAGCAAAAATCATTCAATTTACAAAAACCTGAAACGGTTAAGGAATGTGATGTTACAACTATCTTGTTTATTATTTACATACATTGAGCCTGTTGCACAAGTTAGGGAAAAAAGTCTTTCTTGCTTGATGTAGATCCGAAGATGGATGGGAACTTTAGTGGTTTGGATTTGAAAAAACTTAGAGTACTATTTATAGTGTAGAAAAAATCTTGTAAAATGGTGCTTATTTTTGATTAAAACTTAGAGGTAGTTAACTGGGATTGTACTAGCTTCTTAAAATCTTCTCCATCTTCTTTCCTTTTGCCAATTCATCAATCAACTTATCTAAATACCTAATTTTCCGCATCCGCGGATCTTCTATTTCTTCAACCCTATATCCGCAAATGACTCCAGTTATTTTGGAAACATTGGGATTGATTTGTGGAGCTTCACCAAAGAAGGTTTCAAAATCGATTTTGTTCGCAATAATTTCTTCTAATTCTTTTTGCGAATAGCCAGTTAACCAAATTATTATTTGGTCCACTTCGTCTTTCGTCCGACCTTTTTTCTCCGCTTTAATGACGTAGTGCGGATAAACACTAGCAAAAGACGTGGTGAAGATTCTGTGTTTTTTCATTTTATAGAATTAATTATCTTTTTTTAAGAAAAATAATAAGCTTGAAGATATTAAAGATTTTAAATACAGCAGTTATTACTAGCCGTTAAAGATTCCGTATTCAGTTACATTTTCCAAATTTCTGCACAGAAGTTTCAAACTTTTGCTCTCCTTGAACACACACTATATTCGACGCATCGCGCTTCGGTTTTACTCCCATAACTAAGTTCAGCAGATAAACTCGTTTAATAAGAAATTCATATAAAATCCAGCAAATTGAAAAAGTGCCGATTACTAAAAAAGAAAGTTTTGTGAGCAGACTCCAATTGAAATCCATTATCCAATAAGCAAGGATTATAATCATAGTTTGATGAAGAATATAAAAGGGATAGACCGCGCGGTTGCAATAGAGAATAATGTTACTTTTTCTATTTAAAAAAACGGATGACAGACCAAATAAGCCCAAGACCCAAGACCACATATTAATCTGATTAAAAGATGCTTCGGTAAAATGACGCAAATAGCCATCTTCGTAATTCATCACCAGAAACAGAAATACAGAAAAAGCAATGACGCCAATGGCGAGGTAGCTTTTATAGAAGTTACGTAGGTTTTCAAAAAATTCCTGTTGACAGAAAATCAGCAGAAATCCATAAAAGAACAGAGTGAGATTGTAAAAGAAATTAAACCAATCGTCGAACAGTCCGTGGGTAATGGGAAAAAATGGGTCTAAAAACCATTCCATTAAAAGCAATGGCAAAATCATCAAATACAGACCTAATCTGGTCTGTGCGAGTTTTTTAGTCAACCTGATTATTTTATTATTCGGATGTTTGCGGATATAGATAAAGAACGGCAACAGAACCAAAGAGTAAATCAATATATAGGGCAAAAACCAAAGGTGGTGCCAGCTGAGGTTTCCGCTTGGGTATTTACCTTCAAATGCATCTGCTGGCCAAAAATCGAAATAAGAACCAATGAACTGAAAATGGGCAATTCTTTCAATATAAACTTGCGGAGGCACGATGACGAACATCCCAAATAGCAGCGGAATCAGCAATCGCGAGATTCGCTCTCCCGAAAATTGAAAAGCAGACCTCTTTCCTAAAGAAAATGCGGTTCCCATTCCGGAGATAATAAACAATAATGGCATACGCCAGCGGTTTAAAAACAGCATGGGAAATTCTAGCCAGTCGTAGATTTTATTATTTTTTATATGCCAATCCCAGGGGACAAAAAACATCCCGATATGGTAAAAAATAAGAAGAGCAAAAGCGATTACTCGTAACCAATCTAAATCGTATCGTCTTTCCATTTTAAAAGTTTTTGGCAAACTTCTGTGGAAAATCACATAACTAAAAAGTTATGGTACGGCTGTCAAGATTTTGTGTCGTAATACAACATTATTACAGGAAATACAGGCTTTTGGGATGAAATACAAAGCTGTTTATGACTGCATTTTACTGTTAAATGCTTCAAGATAATTTCTGGAAACGGGAACAATGTCCTCGCAATCCTTCAGCTGAATCTTATAGCCTTGGGCATTGCCATATACATTTTCAATATAATCAGTGTTTAAAAGATAGGAGCGATGCGTTCTTATTATGTGGTTGAACGGCTCTAGAATTATCTCCAAATCCTTCAACTTTAAACGTTTTAAAATCGGTTTAGTCCGGGAATTTTCAACGACATATAGTTCAACATAATTTCCTTGGGATTTGGCAAAAACGAAATCTTGAAGGTTAAGCTTAAAGTTTTCCGATTTCAATTCAGTTTCAATAAAAACTTCAGAAATAGAATTTGAAGCAGAAGAATTCTTCAACTTAGAATTAAAGGTGGAAGCCTTTTCACTGTTCTTAAAAAATTGGATGTTGAGATTGGCCGACACAATGATAAACGCCAAAATTGAGCCCACGTAAATGGTATTTATGATTTCTTCCTTTAAATAGAACCAAGACCAATTCTCGGGATTGTCATAAAGCAAATCCCTCAGCAAAAATTGAATGATACCAGTGAGCAACAGCAGAACCGCGATAAAAGTAAATTCATATTTCAGCTTCCAGTTTTCTACTTTTTTGTGGTTTTTAGAAACAAATAAGGATACTGGAATCAAGGCAAGAAACGGACTGAGGGAATGGATGATGGACACCCAAAAGTAAGAGAACTTTAATTCCGGTTCGTTGACTTCGAACGGTTCAAAAACATAATTAAAGAAAAAGGAGAGCGAAAAAATAACCACGCTTATCTGAAATAGCTTTTTCCCTTTGAAGTAAAAGGGATAGGGTTGGTTGACGTATTTTTTGAGCGTCTTCAAATAATGCTTATTAAGACACAAAGTAAATAAAACGGAGTGAGAAGTTGGCTTTTTTGTGCTATCACCTCAGAGGAAAATTTAATTGGCCATTGCCCTTATTCGTGTTTGCGAAGATTGAGCTTCTTCCCTAATTAAATTGAATAGACCTCACATGGATCGTCAACCCTTCATTACCTAAAAAAACGAATCCTAAAGGCGTTTTGATGATAGTTTTGTCTGCCGTTTTAAATTGGTCGAGGGGTACTGCGTAGGTTTCCCAATTCTTAGTTAGTTTTATATTGACTCTAGACTCCGTACCATCGGGCAGATCATATTTGTCTTTCATCATCAACGCGAATTGTTCACCACCATTTACACCTCTCATTTCAAGAGCCACATTCTTGTATTTCGAGAAATCCATTTCTGTAACCCTCCCGTTCAGGGCTGTGATGGCAAAAAAAGGCGAACCCCAGGCAAATGTATTATCGGGATAGACTAATACCGCGTAGCCGTCTTCAGATGTTATTCCTGGATAAAATACATCTCCAGAGTGGGCGTAAATCATATCAAAATTCGCCGGTATTTTGCCGTTCACCAATAAATTTAAGATATCAACTTCGGCATAAGAATTTAAAGTTCCACTAAAATCTATTTTAGTCTGTTCATTAAAATTGAATTCTTTATCCTTCACCATCTCAATAAACTTATCCCCTAAAATAAGTTGTTGACTGTAAAAACTCACCATATTACTTTCTTCAAACCCTTTCTCGAACAGAGATTTAGTGTCTTCATCATTCAGTATCTCTACAAATCTCTGTTTTTTTTCAGCGCTATCCTTGTAATTCCAAATCGTTCTAAAAAAAGTGCTACCATCATTCCTGTATTTATTGGACCACAATTGGTAATCGGTCTTTAGCAATTGATTATAGTCTTCTTCTTGCTTTTTAATACGTTCTGCTGAAGCGTAATAGCTCTGTAGCAATAATTCTATATCCGTTCCCTGTAGCTTACTTAAGTAGAGAGAATTTTTTAAAGCTTCGAACGAACTGGTATTAGGTTGAAAATAAATTGGAGTAATTAATTCATTAAATGTGTTGGCAACATAGGCGTAATCCTCAAAACTGAATGTCGGATTATCGGCTTGAATATAAGCTTCGAAAATTGAATCTGCACTAATCCCAATTGTTTGTCTAGCGGTCTTGATCAGTTTCAGGTATTTAACATCCGATTGGATAGCGCTCGAGATACTTTTCATTAGCCCATCGAGTTCCTTGGACTGTTTCCGCTCTTCATTCTTATTGTTTATTTGTAGCGCGATTAATATACCGATCACAACCAAGATAATCTCACCTACTGCATATAGTAGATACCTGCCTGCCGGCGAGGCAGGTTTGGTGAATTTATTATCGGTCAGAAGGCTCTTCCTGATTTTTCGAAAGAATTTTATCATATTCGTCTAACTGTTTTTGCCTTATAGCATAGTCGGGTGTTTGGTGGTTAGTCAGATAATGCCCAACTGTCGGTATGCCTTTAATTTAGCTTGGCGTAGAAAGTTGGTTGGTTTAGCAAACAAGTTAGGAAATTGGATTGATTTAGTTACTAGCTAGTTGCAAACTTATTTAAGGGAGTCTATAGGTGATTAAATGAGAATGAGAAATGAGAAAAGAGAGATTAGAGAACAAAGACCGCTTCGCTGCTAGAACAAAGACTAGAGACTTGCTGGTAAGTTCAAGTGAAATTTTAAGATATTATTGAAGAGCTGTTCAAATCTTAGCTAGTGATTAATAAAAACTAAGTACTCTAGTTTTCGACAAGCCCGCTTGACAATGATAAATTTAAAATGAAAAATGAAAAATGAAAAATGAAAAATGTAAAAGTGATAAGTTCCAGTTACATAACTAGATACTAACAATAGTTTTCGACAGGCCTGCCGGCCGTGGGCGGGCTCAAACTGACAAAATTGAGATAAATGCAAAAAACAGAAACCCGGGGTTTAAATAGAAACAAGACCGCTGCGCTGATAGAACAAAGAACCAAGACCCCTACTAATCCGCCTGTGGGGTATACGGCGGGCAGACGCTGCGCTGCTAGAACAAAGACTAAAGACTTGGTTTTGGCTTCAGTTGAAAGTCTTGTCTCATAAAGTAAATTTGTACTGTCGTGCTGAAATGAATAGTTTTCTAACTCCTATTACCTAAAATCTGATTTTAAGGACTTTATCTTTTGGCTATTAAACACCTAATTTTTTCAATGTCCTTCTGACCTCTGTATTATCCTCTATTTCTAGGGTTTTTTTATAGTATTGCTTAGCAGATGTAGTATCTTTTTGGGATAGATAAAAGTCAGCTAAATCCTTATAAACACTCGGGCTTGTTGGATAGTATTCTATATTTAATTTATAGGTTTCAATCGCTTGTTCCTGTAGATTTTGAAAACTATTTAACGATGCTGCGTAGCTACTGACCCAATCTTTTTCTGGTTTATAATCGTAGCCTAATTTTTCTGAAACCGTTTCAAAGTGCTTTCTAACGAGATTAGCAAATCTGTCTTCGTCCGTTTCTGGGACAAAATATTTACTGCGATAATTTTTTTCTTTTTGGAACTCAAACCAAGAGTAGAAAAACCGTAAGCCATCCAATTGGGATAAAAAGGCGGAACTTCCGTGGGTATCATTTTCGTAGTACTTCCACTTTATATTCAAACCTGTGTCCAGCTTATTTATCTGATCAACTAATTTAAGGGAATGGCGAACATATTTATTTGCTCCAATTGTGTCATGTTTAATACTTTCCAAATCACTTCCATAAGTCGCAGTATTTGCGATGCCGATATATAGATTTTTATTTTCCAGATCCTTTCCCGCTAGACTATATTTAGGGTTAATGAGAAATAATTCATTGTCAAAATATAAGCTACCGTCGATCAAAAGATAATTGTCAAACATTTCATTTTGAGTTGTCAAAGCGTTCATCACTACCAGACCGCCGAAGGAATGGCCAACTATAGTCCGATTTTGAGAACCAGAATATTTTTGTTCGATATATGGAAAAAGCTCCGTTTGCATGAATTCCAAAAACTTGTCTCCACCACCAAATTGCTCGGGATTCCCTTCAGGAGTTGGCGAAAAATCCATCATTCTACTGTTAAAGTCGATGTTAGGTATTCCCACCACAATCATTTCGGGTAGAATTTTGGTATCGTTCATTTCGCTGTATTGTTTTAACATACCAATAAACGGAAGGAAATTATAGTCACCGTCTAATAAATAAACAACTGGATAATTAGCTCGTTTCCTATTTGGGTCTTTTGCACTTTCAGGGATGTAGATTATAAGTTCTCTTTTTTGGCCGAGGACTTTGGAATGTAGAGAATCCATTAAACCAAGTTGAATCGCGCCATCGGATGTTTCTATCCCTTTCTCGACATGAGTCTGTTTTTGGTCTTGTTTGCATGAAACAATACTCATCAACAAAAGTGCGATGAGCAGTATTTTAAATTTTACCATTTAAATAAAAATTATTGGAATTCACTTTTTAATAAGTAAAACGGCCTTGGATTGTACTAATGCAAACCGTATTTAGCTAAGAAAGATAAACGAATTTTGCTGGCTTCAGTCTTTGTGCAGCAGAAGATGGAAAATAGAGATATCAAAATTCCAAATTCCAAATTCCAGATTCCAAATTCCAGATTCCAGATTCCAGATTCCAAACTCAAACAACTAAAACTGCTTCCAGTAGGGTGACTCAAAATGACAGTCAATAAGACCGCGGCGCTTCTAGAACATAGAATAAAGACTTGATTTTGGCTTCAGTTGAAAGTCTTGTCTCTTAAAGTAAATTTGTATTGTAGTGATGAAATGAATAGCTTCTCTACCACCAAAAACCAAACCTGCCTGCCGGTAGGCAGGAACCAACAACCAACCCTGCCTGCCGGTAGGCAGGAACTAATCAACTAAGGTTATCAAACTTCGCTTTCATGGTCGGGTTTCCGTGGGTCAGTTTTTTAATGGTAAGATCATCCGCTTTGTTATTTGCCAGACGTAGATTGTTTTCGCTAGAGAGCAAGGCGTCCTTGGTTTTTTGAAGATGAACAATGGTTTTGTCTATCTCATCAATGGCGGTTTTAAATTTTCGGCTTGCCAGATCATAATTGTAGGCGAACCCTTTTCTAAAGGCGTCGATTTTATCTTCAAAATTGGTAATGTCGATATTCTGGTTTCGCATAAGATTGAGTTCTGCCTTGTATTTTAGCGAATTCATTGCGGCATTACGGAGCAGGGTAATAATCGGGATAAAAAATTGCGGACGTACCACGTACATCTTTTCAAATTTATGGGACACATCTACGATACCAGTGTTGTAGTACTCGTTTTCGGATTCTAAAAGTGAAACCATTACGGCATATTCACAGTTTTTTTCATGACGGTCTTTGTCCAATTTCGCAAAGAAATCCTCGTTTCTTTTTTTGGTGGCGGTTTCATCATTTTCATTTTTCATCTCGAACATAATCGATATGATTTCATTACCAGAACCATCGGTTTCCTTATAGATAAAATCGCCTTTATTGCCGCCGCTAGAGTCGTTATCTTTTTCGAAATAGGCGTTTTGAAATCCGGTTGAACGCAGCTTATTAAACTCATTTTCGCAGTGCTGCTCCAGAGTTTCGCCCACCATTTTGGTAGAAAGTTTCTGTTTAAAATCCTTGAGGCGTACAATCTCGTCCTCTCGCATTTTAATGGTTTCGTCCTTAGCACAGAGTTTAATAATAAACTGCTCGTTTAAGGATTTTTCTAATAACTGCTTTTCGTTATCCTTTAGTCTAAGGTCGCCCGCTAGAGAATCCCGTTCTTTTTCGATGGCTTTTATAGCTTCGGAAACTTCTAACTTTTTCTGGATTTCGGCACTTTGAATCCGCGATTTCATCTCGGAGATTTCCTTTTCCTTGTTGGCCAATTTTTCGGCAAGCTCCCGGTCAGTTTTAGATTTTAGTTCACTAAAAGCCTTTTCGGCCCTAGATTTTAAATCTGTATAATCTCTATCCTTTTTGGCCAATTCTTCCTGAAGCGCATTTTTAGTATTAGCTTTTGCAAGTTCTACCGCACTCACTTTATCCTTTTCGGCTAGAGCCAGTCGGTTCCTTAATTCTTCCTCAAATTGATGGTCCCGAACCTGCTTTAAAATATCGGCAAAACCAGCTTCATCTATTTTAAATGCTTTATTACAGTTTGGGCAAATTATTTCGTTCATGGTGTTAAAGGTTTTTCTCAGATGAAGACTTCAGTTTACTTATCGTTTTCAGTGCTTTTTATACTTTTATTCAATTATATTGAGAAATTTAAATTATGGGGATATTTCAGATTTTTATTTACAAACTTTTGTGCGGGTTATTATTTTTTGAAAAGGATGGATAACGAGCTTATTACAACTATATGAGATTAGTTGAGGATAACTACAAACTGGATAATTTTCCTTTTTATTAAGGTAGAGACGAATATTTTCAGTATGCAGGGAAAGTTTCAGAATCACTTTCAAAAAACTTTTTTATCATCACCTCTGGTTCTAATTCTGGACAAATAGCTTGGAATTCTTCCTTATAGATGTTAATTATTTTTTCTATTAATTCATTATTATCCTCTTCTGATGAAATTTCATATAATGTTGCATCATGCATAGGAATTATAAAATCAGCTTCCAAAACCTCTTTGTGTGTGCGTAAAAGTGCTTTTTTGTATATTAGTGATGCAGTAGATTGAATTTTGTGACTTAGTGCCCAAGAGCTTGTCTCACCAGCTTTTCTCCCATTACCAAAAATGGAATAGATGATTTCTTTTTCTTTCAATTCTAAACCTATATTATAAATAAAAGACTTAAGTTGAACAAACTGATTAAAGTAATCATTGACTTCGGGTGGTAGTGTATCATCTCCATACATAAAGCGATAAAATATTATCTTCGCATCTTCCCGATTATCTTTTTTATTTAATACTTTTTCTGCAATGTCTAAATATATATCTTTCTTATATAGATCTATTAACTTTTTATCCTTTGAAAGTGACGCCATTATTCCGGCTTCAAATTGAACATAATCTACATAAATAAATTTTTTTTTATCATGAGGAACAATAATATCTCTATTCGATTTTTTCAAATTCTGAATAGACGGTTCTCGCATAGTGATTCTGGATGTTATTGTTCCAAAACCTTTATAGGATGGATGTATATTGGAACGTCCTCCGTATGTTGCGAGCATTATCAATATAGAATTTAAATCCTTTGTAGCTCTAGATAAATCGTATAATAAATTACAAATCTTATCGCTCTTTCGTCGAGTCTTAATAGTATAAGGTATTGATCGAATAACTTTGTAGTTTTTTGATTTCAAGTAATTATATTGGGCTAAATAGTTTTCAGGGTCAAAAATTAAATATTCTAATTGGAGTATATTTTTAATTTCAAACATGTTTTCTTCCAGCTTCTTACAACGATTTTCAGCCAATGCCCAATTGATTTTTATTCCTTTCAATTGTCTATTATATAAAATTGTATTAACTGGTATTTCAATTTTTTGAAATCTTTCTTTTTCACAAACATCGTCATCTAGCATCCTATTATAAACCCTATTTAACATAATCATAAACTCTAATGTGGTTGAATTATCAAGCTTGAATTCTGAATTAATTTCATTTTGTTCGTGAAGAAATCGAAGTGCAGACCAAGTTGAGGTTTTTTTTAAATTACCTCCTTGTTGAAGCATTTGTTTAGCAAAACACTCCAAATCAATTATTTCTGGTAGTTTTTTAATTTTTCTTTTCTTAAAATTTCTAATTAATTCATTAGACTGAACAGTAATGTAGGTGGCAGTTTGCTCTATAGATGATAATGGACTTAGAACATCCAATTTCTCAACGTCCAATTGCCTCCATTCGGAATCCATTTTAAGAACTATGTAAGTATTGTTCATAAGGAATAAAGTTGGTCGTTAATTGTATCTTCAGAACGGTAAAAATCTCTAGGAGAAAGAACTAGCTCCTTATCTTTAAATGAATTGGTAAAAGTTGGTGCTTTTTTTAATGTTGAATGAATTTTATCTACAGGAATTGAAGAAATTTCAAGCGTTCTTTGAGCTATTAACGATAGACGTGCCTGAAAATAGCTATGCTGATATTTACCTTCTGTGAATTTTCGATTAATTATTCTATGATAATGAGGGTCAACAGAACACATGTAGATTATCATTGCAGCTATGCCTGCTTCATTAGTTTGATCGTTTCTCTCTATTTGATCAATCGCAAATTCTCTTAAATTTTCTACATCACACTTATGGTGGGCAAGTAAGAGCCAAACTTGATAATTTTGATACGCAAATATATTAAAACGTGAATCTAAAACGAGAGGAATTAAATCTGGCAAAAATTCATTATGCACCATTTCTGAACTTAACAAACTTAGGATACTGCATACCTGATATGTCAACCATGGGCTATCATGTAATAAATAGATAGATTTATTTATCATCTCTATAAATTTATCATTTGCTACCCGTATGTCTTTGATAACTAACTTTTTTAAAGTTGACAATAAATAATTTAGTTCTCGCGAAGATTCAATTTCAGACAATGGATCCTCTTGTTGAAATAATCTGTTGAGTAACTGAATGGTTAAATGAAAAGCCTCGTTTCTATAATTAGAATCATCAGAGTTAAGTAATCGCTTAAGCTTAAGTAATTCAAGATTGAACTGCTTAAAATAAGTTTTTCGATTTACCATGTTATCATTAGAGGTGCCGTTATCTGTCAATTCAAAGATTTTTGTCTTCTGAGCATTTATAGATAAGCCACATCTCTTTAGCTCAAACTCCAAAAGTTGTAGTAGGTTTCGAGCTTCATATTTGTTTTTGCAAAAAATTTTAATGTCATCCATAAATCTATAGTATGAAGTACAGTGATTTGACATAAATACATCAACTTGATTAATATAAAATGTAGCTAAGAGTGATGAGGCATCACTATTCTGAGGTAATCCTGTATTCTGTCCAGAGATTCGAATGAGAAAATTTTTAAGCTGATCAGTTACATTAAAATCATTTGATGTTTTACATACCCGTCGAATCTTGGTAGCTAAAAGCGAAATATCTACATTGTCGTAGAAATTTAATATATCCACTTCAATAAGACAATTGTGCTTAAACTTAGTTGTGCTTAACCGGGCATTTGCCTCTAAATTTAATTGGTGATTAAGCTTTTTCCATTGCTCAACGCCATTTAAGATTAATTGATCCGAACTGTACTTATTGTATCGAGCTGAATATGTTTGAGAAATCATAGCCTGGTCTAGTTTGTCTGCTAACGATCCAACCATAGCCATATAGATAATTCTATCTTTGAAAGATCCGACATACGCTTTTCTATGTGAAAGTCTTTTCTTGGGTACATAAAATAAATTCCATTTTTCTGGTTTATATAATTCAGTATAAAAATCATCTTCAAATTGGCTAAACAAATATTCTTTGCTCAACAAATCAACATACATTAATGGGTCATGAAACCAATCATCAAAGAGATCTGTACGAAGTCTTCTTCTCGCTTGCTCAATATTCAAGACCATACCATTAATAACGGCCTGATATAAATCTATTACTCTTTTAGAAAGTATTTTTTTTGATTTTGATTCCTCAGTATCCATAGGAACCAGATTAAGTGATTGAAGTTTTTTATTAATTGAAGTAAATGAAATCTCAACAAGATCCAATGTCTGATTTGTCATTTTCTCACTCTCGAAACCTCGAATTATGCCATATATGCATGGTTTATTAGCGCTAAATAATGCTGCGCCTGAAATTCCTTTCATCAGGTAAGGCTCGAAATATACTTTTGTCTGATAGCGCCTCGATATTTCATCGTTTTTCTTGAAATCAACTTTATGTATTTGCTCATAATTAGCGGCGTAGGTCCCCCAAACGTAAAAATCTTCATCTTCTATATCAGGCTCATCTGATACGAGAATTGGCGGGAATTGATGCTTTTGATTCTTTTCAATTTTAATTATTGCAAAATCTTCATCAAAAGCTATTACTCTTTGACTTATCTGATTTTTTTTTATTTCTGCTAAGAGTTCAAAGCGCTTTTCTATTGGGTGCTGAATTTCAATTTTACTGATTACACTTGCTTTGTATTGAGTCTTTGAGCTCTCTTGTAAAATATGTTTTGCTGTTATTACATAATCATACTCCACATCGTTACGGTTTAGATATAAAATGCCAGATCCCGTTACGTCCGTTACTCCTTTTATAGTTGCGATTATTTTTACCCCACAATCACGAAGATTTTGATATTTAATTGATTTCGATTCCATATTCCTTGTTATTCGGTATCAATTCTAACTTATATTTTTGTTCCTCTAGATAATTAATTTTTAACTTATCTATTGATTCTTTGTAATTAAAATGGAATCGGATACTTTCCCCACTGTTATTGATACTTGATAGGATTTTCACGATTGCTCTCTTATTTGGAAAAAAATATCTCTTCGAATTCGTTGAAATAATAAAATTCGAGCAATTAATTTTGCTGAGTAATTCTTTGGTTAAACTTCTGTAGCTTCCGTGATGTGGTATCTTAAAATAATCAAGACGTAAATAATCATCTCCAGTTCGAGCATTATATGATGTGAGAATTTGATTCAACCTCTTCGGTGTAACATCACCTGTCAAAAGAATCTTCTTTGATTCATGCTCGATTAATATGACGATGCTCGTCTGATTTGGGAGCGTGTTATCTAAGTCATCATCATCCATATTTACAATTAAATCTCTAATTGGCGAATTCCAATCACACCTTTCATCACTTGAGAGGTAAGCTCCTTGATTTTTGCCATATTTAGTGATGTCTCTCGAGATAGGCGATAGGAAACTTAAGGATGTTTTGCCAAACTTCATGCCTTCTGATTCCTCGGTGCACAAATTCCATTCTAATTCTAATTCACTTATCAAGTTTTCAACTTCACAAGCTTGTTTATAAGACAACAAATTATCAATTATTGGTATTGGAATACCTAATATCTTCTTTGGAGAATTAAATAGAACATTTCGTATAAACAACTTAGGATTTCCAAATCTTCCCTTTTTTACCTCTTGTAATAATTTAAGGATGCCAAGTATGTGGTCTTCATCATGATGTGTAATTACCAAAAGGTCAAGTATTTCACCCCTATTGTAAATCTCATCTATTTGAGGGAAGAGATACTCTACATCATTGCCTCCATCAATTAACAAGTTTTGACCATTCGTATGTATTAATATACAATCGCCACTTCCACCTTTTAAAATTTTCATTTTCATTTTCATTAACCTTAGAAAACCAAGTCCTCTTATAAAAAATTTTAGAGCCTTCAACAAAATTCTTTTCGTATCGTCAATAAAGATGAAATAAGTGGATTTTTGGTTTAGACTCATACGTGCATATATTTTGCTAATATACTTTGTCTAATGTGTGTCATATTATGTGGTCATACATATTTTATTTATCACTTCGTTGTGCTTTTCCAAAAGTAAGAAAATTATTCAACCATTCTTTTGCGGATTCCCGTAAACAGCCACGTTTTCTACTTTAAACAATCTATATCAGAAGTTTGGTCTTGGTATTTTAAGAGCAGAGTAACCGTGTTTAAAAGAAAAAAGACTGCTGCGCTTAAAAAGACGTAAGAACGCTCCTTCTCCGCCTCTGGCGGATACGGCGGGCAAGGGATGCGCTCCTAGACATAAGACGTAAGACTTGTTAGGAACTCCATTTGAAATTTTAAGTTACTATTGAAAAGCTGTTCAATGATTGCCCAGTTTTTCACTTTTTTCTCTATTCTCATAACTCATAACCAGGAACAAAGAAACATGCCTGCCTGCGGATTGGCAGGAACCAAAAACTAACAACTAACAACCAAAAACTGAACCTGCCTGCCGATTGGCGGTGGTTTTGCCCGTAACTTTGCAAGTACACACCGAACTGAAAATCCGGAAGGATTTTTTAGAAGTGGGCCAAAAAAAGCACTTCGCCAAAACATGTTATTTTGTTTTTTTTCATTTTAAAGTCAAATCAAAAGATTTGGCGGACTTAGCTTAAAGTTCTAAACTGTAGGTTAAGCATCAAAACCCTTGTTATTTAAAGCCATTGTTGGCAACTGGCATTTCCATACTATTAATCCAATTTCATAATAACAGAAGAAGTCAGATATGGATTTTGAAAATCGACAATATCGCCTACATTTTTTCCGGGAATAGGAAATAACCTTGCCGATAATGCTTTATTAAAGTATTTAATGGACAAGGAAGATACGTCTCGGTAAATTCCTTCTACTGTTTCTTTTGAAATATCTCCTGAAACAGGAATGACATCTAGTCCTGTTCCTGAAACAGAAGAAAACAGCAACAACTCCTCTACGGTATAATTATCTTCCATTGCTCTTTTCGCTAAAACCATATCCTCAATTATAGGAAGCATAAGTCCAGAATAACCACAAGATTTTACATCCAAATTCTTTATGACTTATGTAATTATCGAGCAAGCGCTCAAAGTAGTTACGCTACCGAACGGTTTACCAGTTAGTGATTCAATTGCTTGTCCAATACTGGCGTCCAATCCAGGCGCTGGCGACGTATCAATTCCGTCATAGTTCCAATCGGAAGATTGTAAAGTTTGTGCTAAAATTTCAATCGGTTTAAATTGGTTATTCAATTCGTTTTTTAGGTTTACCTCTGCATTCTCCCAATCAGATTTTTCAAATACTTTAGTAATGAGATTGGGATATTCTAATCCGATGGCGAAACTGTTTTTTCCTTTGTGGAATGCTGCTGGAAAAAAAGGAATTCCATCTGGACAATTTGCAGAAGCAGTAAATCTAAAATTTGCCTCGCCACCTGTACTGTTTTTGGAAAGTGCAATACAAATTTCGGAAGCAGTTTTTATAGATTGATAATGTATGCCATTTTTTTCTGAAGCAATGGGAACACTGAAACTAATATTAGACGTTTCTTTAATCAATTCTACAGTCCAGTTCGCGAGTTCCTCATCGTATTGATTACCACTTACGAGTTCGCCAATTGCTAAACTTATATTGTTTTCAGCCAGTATTTTGTCAATCTTTTTAAGTTGTTGTATAGTTTGTTTCGTTGGTTTATCAGGAATTAACTCGTGCAAATTCTGGGTAGAAATTCTTGTGGTCTGCACTTCATAACCCTTATCAACAAATACCTTTTTGGATTTTTCTAAAAAAGTTATTGCTTCATTGATGGTGCTAATATCATCGAGGTTTTCTAAAGTTATTCCTGCTGTTATAGTCCTAATTCTAAAATCAAATGTGTGATTTGGCTTAACAGCACTAAACAACAAAAGCGAAATAATGGATAGGATTATTAGTTTGGTTATTTTTATCATGGTGGGTTTTTTTGGTTGTTGACAATGTCTCGGCTATGAGTAATTGCGTGGGTTAGTACTTAACTTTGCAAGTACACACCATTCTGAAAATCCGCCAGGATTTTCAGAAGTAGGCGAGAACGAGCAACCCGCCAGAACGAATCTGTCGGGCTGGTTACTATTAGCCATTGTTGTACCACGTTATTGTTTTATTCGATTATATTTCTTTAAAACGTCAATCAACAGGTTGTGTGGTAAGGCATATGATTTGTTACCATTTATTCCTTCCATTGTTTCCGCTGCTACCAAGGCATTTACTATAGCTTCTTCCACTGACTGAACAGTTGCTTCAAAAAATGGACTAATTAAATCATTTGAAAATGTTTCAACGGTTGAAGTACCTGCTCTATTAAATGCAGTTTCGTTAGCTGTTGAAAAAGCTAAGAAAATATCTCCTGAACCATTTGTGCCGTATCCTCCGACCAACCCGATTCCTAATGGAACTCTCTGAGAAATTCTTTTCAATTGATGAGGAAGTAATGGAGCATCCGTAGCTACTATAACTATGATAGAACCGTCTCCTTCTTTTCGATAAGATTGTGGCGGTAGTTTCAATTCATTGTTTAAAGTATCTAGTAGTTCTCTTCCGACTGGAACGCCTGCAATGGTTAAGGACTTTTTTCTACCAAAGTTTGCTTGTACCAAAACGCCAACTGTATAAGTTGAGTCATTAATTTTCACAAGCCTTGATGCTGTCCCAGTTCCTCCTTTAAATCCCAAACACATCATTCCAGTTCCTCCGCCCACATTTCCTTCTTCAATTTTCCCGCCTGCTGAGTTATTAATGGCTTCTAGTACATGTTTTTCTTTTACGTGAAAACCATAAATATCATTTAGAAATCCATCATAAGTTTCAGCAACTACTGGATAAGTATACCACCATTCTTCTCCATTGTACCAATCTGTATCAACATACCATTTCAAAATAGCATCTCTAACTACACCCACGCTATTTGTGTTGGTAATCATAATAGGAGTTTCCAAAAAACCCGATTCAGTAACCCAAGTTGTGCCAGTCATTTCTCCATTACCATTTAGACTGTACCAATTTGAATAAACAGGACTAAACTTTTTATCCTTACCTCTTGGGAAAATTGCTGTTACACCAGTTCTAACCGGACCTCTCCCAACAATATTTTCTCCCTCGCCAGAGATAATCGTGCTATAGCCAACCTCAACACCACTGACATCTGTAATAGCATTTAGCTTGCCAGTTTCGCCAAAAAAAGGAACTCCTAAATCTCTTGCTCTTGGTTTTTGTCCGTAAGATTGGAAACAAATGAGCGTTACTGTAAAAGCTATAAATATTCTTTTCATATTGGTGGTTTTTTTGGTTGTTGCCAACTACCTGCTAAATGCAGTTCTGCTTTATGAACGAAAAGATAATGAATTTAAGCCATAATGATTTGAGAATCTGACCGATGCTGGAATTTTGGTCTCACTCGTTGTTTGCCGACTAGGTAGCGTAGCTACCGTTGGTTGTTAAATTGATTGGATTGGAATAATAAGGAGCAGGACCAAATGCGAAGCATTCACGAATTCCTATTTAAAAAAATAGAAGTGTGATGAGCTAAATTGCTTTTAGCAACTGTTATGGGACGTTAAAGACTTGAGCCTATCAGCTGGAGCTGTAGTTGATATAAAAGCCTTAAGCAATTTGGTTTAGCAGGTCTTTAGAGCACATTTCAGTTGTGGGGTGGGAGTCCGCAGCACTTAGTAACAGAAGTCAGATTCAGCTGAATGTGCTATAACGGTTTCAGGCTTTGCGTTTTGCTTTTTGTCATTGTCTTTAAGCAGGAATATAAATATCAAAGTGTGCGCCCTTGTTTAATTCGCCATTTGCTTTAATTATACCATTATGAGTTTCTACAATTTTCCTACATATTGCCAACCCCAAACCGGTCCCTGGATATTCCTGTCCGTTGAGTCGCTCAAAAAAATCAAAGACACGTTCATTGTATTGCGAGTCAAAGCCGATGCCGTTGTCAGTAACGCTTATATGGCAATAGTTCAAATTGGAAGAAAGTTCAGGAATCAATTTGTTGCTATAAATGATTTCGCTCCTAATAAAAATTCGCAGTTGGCGGTCAGGATATGAAAATTTCAAGGAGTTATCAATTAGATTACAAATAACTTGGCGAAATAGAGGCGGGACAATGCTTGCGTCACAATTCCCTTCAATTTGTATCTTTGCTGTTTTTTCTGCAATAGTTTCTTTGAAGTTGGTAATTACTTCATCGAAAACATTGTTAAGTTTTACTTTCTCAAAATTAAGGTCAATTTTATTGATGCGGGAATATTTCAACAAATCCTCAATGAGCATTCGCATTTGTTTAGATGTTTTGCTTAACTCGCCCAAGTAATATTTTCCATCATCGGAAATATTCTTTTCTTTAAGCAATACACTTACAAAATTTTGTATTTTTCGCAATGGTTCTTGTAAATCATGACTTGAAATGAAGTTAAAGGATTCCAATTCTTTATTTGTAATTTCAAGTTCATTAATTTTTTCAAGAAGCGTAATTCCTCTTTTAGAAAATTTAAGCATTATAAACATAATAAAAACAACAAGTAAAATACCTAAAATACGGTTAGAAATTGCAATCGGAAGTGGGATTAAAAAGTTATTTGGTGAAAGATAATGCCCGATTATTATAAATGCAATACTTGTTATTCCGGCTAAAAGAATATATTTTTTATTAGAATACATAAAAAGGAACAGTATTCCTGAATATAAAAAATAATCAGCGAATCCTAAAGGGGTCAGCGTATCGATAATTAAAGCTACCAACAACAAAAGCAACCATATTAAAACTATTTTCTTTTTCATGTTTTGTCTTAGGATAATAAAGTAGCCAGAATATCAAATTTAGAACTTTCTATTATTAAGAATAAATTTATCTTTTGATGGTTGTGCCGGATTTTCACTTAAAAGCGAGAGTGTTTTTTTAATATATCCGGGAAGTTCATCTATGTTAGACTTTTTTAAATAATAATTTGCCCCATTTTGATATAAAATTTCTGCGACTTCTTCATGAAGAGAGGTTGAATATATAACAATAGGAATATCTTTTAGTTTTTCATCATTCCTTATTTCCAAAAGACATTCGTGGCCGGTTTTTCTCGGCATATTCAAGTCAAGAAAGATAACATTGGGAAGGTTAATAGAATTATTTTTTAAATAATATATTAATCTTTCACCGTCCTCAACAGTCGTGAGTTGTGTCTGAGTTGTTATTTTTTTTAATGCCATTCCGAAAAAAAGCCTATCGCTATCATCATCATCGGCAAGTAAAATATGCCACGTTTTGGATATGTCTGTTATATGTTGGTCCATTGTCTAAATTTTAAGGTTACTGTGTTTGTCAACAGTGAAGTGTCTCTGTAGTGTTGCTGCCAACGACCTGGTAAACCCAGTTCTGCTTAACGAACGAAAAGATAATGAATTTAAGCAATAATGATTTGAGAATCTGACCGATGCTGATATTTTGGTCTCGCTCGTTGTTTGTCGAATAGGTAGCCTAGCTACCGTTAGTTGTGAAACTTTATCTTATGTGTTGATTTGTGCGGTTTTGCAAATGTGTTTGGTTTTTGCATAGGCAAATTTACAGTTTAATTTTCAGCCCACCATTTACAACAAATCCATCAACTGGCGCATAGATATCTCTAAAGGTCGGGTTGGTGATTGGCCCTGTATGAATCGTGTCAAACTTGGTTTGTCTGGTATTCCCAAAATTTTCGAAATTGATAAAAATAGAAAAGCGTTCAAATATTTTTTCAACCATAAAACCAAATAACCAATAGTCTCTACCTGTAGCACCATCATTTAATTGTTGCGGTGAGAAATAATAAGCTTCTAAGCCCATTTTTAATTTTTCTTCTACTTCATACATCAAGACATTATTTAACCTATGCTTTGCGACCAAGGGGAAAGTGGTTGAATTGCCATTATAATGTTCTTGAACATCCGCTAAGGTATAACCCACAAAAAGTTTAAAATCTTTGTAGCTCAGTTTAATATTGGTCTCAAGACCTTTAGTATCTAAATATCCATTAGGTTGTAAAAATTCATAACTATCTGAACTAGTTGGTGCAAGAATTAAAGGGTCTTTTACTTGTGTATAAAACAGAAGTGTATTTAAACTAAAAAAGAGATTGTTAGCCAGCTCAGTTTTATAATTGACATCAAAATTGGCACCAATGGATTCTTCGGCTTCGGTTTTTGTGACATCTATGGGTAATACATTTCTAAATTGTATTCGTTCGGCATCTTCTGTAAAAACCGTGGGTGTTTTATAACCCAGGCCACCTCCAAGACGCAAGGAAAGTTTTGGATTCACCTTTAAGAGTGCAGAAACTCTTGGTAACACAAAAAACCCATATTCATTTTGATAATCACCACGTAAGCCAGTTTCCAGCTCTAGTTTTTCTGTTAAAATCGAGGTATTTTGAACAAAGGCCCCGACTGTTGTATGTTGATAATCTACGGCTTCAGAAAAATTCAATTCGTTTTGATTGAATTGGTCACTCCACAAATTTAGACCTGTGATCCATTCTGATTTTTCGTCTTTATATATATAGCTTAATTCACTAAAAGTAGAGATTTGATCGCCTGAAAATATAAAATCTGGAATTTCAATTGTTCTGTCGTAATAACTAATGCTGTTTTTAAAAGAGAATGTCGATCTTTCATTAATGGTATGGTCTATTCCAACTTGTGAGCTTATACGATCCGTGTTATTTTTTTCGAAATAAGAATGTTGGCTACTACCTCCATCTTCAATATAGATGATATCGCCGCCAATACGTTCTTCAATGGTCGTTTGAAAACCAACGTTAAGCGTTGTTCTATCATTGAAATACACAAATAATTTTGGATTCACTGTCACTCTTGAAAATTTTGGAATTGCTGTAAAACCAACATCTGAAGGATCATAAGGTGTACCCAAATTATAAGATGCAAAAATAGTGGTTCCAATTTTGTTGAATTTTTGAGCATAAAAGGCACTTACATCTAAGCCTAGGGCTGAGGTTCCATTGAGCATTAGGCTTAATTCTCTTTTTTCTGTTGGTTTTTTAGAGATCAAATTAACTAAACCAGCTATAGCACCGCCACCATAAAGAGTGGAAGATGCTCCTTTTATGACTTCTACTTGTTTTAAGTCAAGAGGTGCAATTTGCATTAAGCTCAATCCTCCCGAAAAACCTGCATATAGTGGAAAGCCATCTCTTAAAATTTGTGTATATTTTCCATCGAGCCCTTGAATCCTGATACTCGAATTATAACTAGTTGCTGAGGTTTGTTGTGTTTGAATACCTGTACTTTCATTCAATAACATACGAATATCCCCCGGTTTCATATTACCCTTTTCTTCAAGCTCTTCGCCAGAAATTGCTTCTACTCGAGTCGGTGTATTGGCTATAGTTCTACTGGAGCGCGTAGAAGAAATGATGACTTCTTCTAAGTGTTCGCCTTCGCTCGCCGATAATAAGATTTCTAAAGGCTCACTTAGAGTTAACGGAAATTCATAGATTTCGCTTTTTTCCTTGTAACCGATAAAACTAAAAATGATGGTTTGTGTCCCATTTTGGATATCAGTAATTTCTAAAAATCCGTTTTGGTTAGAACTTGCACCATTAACGGTGCCTTCAATGATAGCATTTGCTCCATATAAAACTTCTCTGGTTTCGCCATCTTTTATGATGGCTCTAAATGAATTTTGACTAAATAGCACTGATGAATATAGGATTGCCAACAAAGGCAAGATGAAATTTTTCATTTATCTAATGAATTAAATTAATGGTATAAATAATAGAATTAGCGGTACTTCACACGGCTAACAGAAAGTGACGGAGCCACTTTTTTTATTATTAACTTATTTTAGGAGGTTGCCAGATTTTAGCAAAAAAGTCATCTTCAAATTGAGATTTGTAAACAGCAATCAATTTGACTTTAATTAAAGGCACTTTCTTGAAGTCAACTACCGACCTTATAAAAACAAAACCCGTACAAGTTCCGCAAGTAAAAAACGGTGAACAAGTATTACCATCACTGTCTTTATGGTCTTGTGAATGATTGTCGGCGTAATCTGTTTTTATTTCGTCATTGCAGTTTTCTTCCGCACAGCAGGGTACTGTCGCAAGGAACATAACAAATAATGATAGCTTGAAACAAAGTATTTTCATCGGTGCAAATATAGAAAATGTTGGTGGTGTGTGGAAAATCTTTAGCTCTTTGCATTGCGAAGCGGTCGCCTGAGGGCTGGACGAGCAAATGTGCTAAAATAATGTTGGGTTCAGATTCGTTTTGTTCTCTCTCACTTTGTCCTTTTTCTTTTTTTAGGGTTGCAGGTAGCGTTCGTGTATGAAACGTTGTGTGTCTCGGCACAGACCTTTAGTGATAAAGACTGGCTTTGTAAAATCCGCAGGATTTTACAAGTGAGGACTGACCTAGCCATTATCTAAGGTGTTACCAAACTTTATTTTAAATCCATTTTTTGATTAGTAAGAATTAGTAAAAAGTCACTACCCCAGCCTTTGGCCCAAGGACTAAACTCAATCGCCTCAGAAGTATCAAAATAATCAATATCATTAAGCTCTCCGCTTCTAGGATTAAACCAAAACCCTTGTATTTTTTTCAGATTTTAATCCACTAATTTTTTTCCTTTAATTTCCTGTCCCCCCTGAAGCAAAGTCACACTTTCGACTTCTCCAGCTTCATTTTTATTAAATGTAAGTTGAGCTTCCACAACCTTTAAATAAAAAACATTCTGGGATTTTGGGAATATGGGATTTTCCTCTTGTCCAGTTGCTTGTGCTTTCAATTGGTTATCGTATTTGGTAACAGTTAGCACAAAGCCTGGAGCTAATTCATAGTTACCTACATAACTTTCCAAAACAGCATCCTCAACAGACACTTCTTTTGTTAGACTCTCTGTAGCCACTCCTAACTTTTTGAGCATTTCGATACCATTTGAATTACCCGGATTAAGTTCGACTGATTTTTTGTAATTGGCAATCGCTTTTTCATTTTCATTATTCTTCATCATCGCCTCCCCATAGCTGTCATATGCATTTGAAGATATTGGATAAGCTTGAACATTTATTTTGAACACAGCTATTGCCTTTTCGATTTCTTCTTTTCCTAAAAAATAATAGCCAAGTGTGTTTAACTCATTTTCTCCAAAATTATATTCATCACCTCGATTTTTCTTTAGCTCCCAATAAGTTTTTATAGCTGTTTCGATACCCTCAGCTTCAAAAAGGCTCTTTATTTTAGTAGCAATGGAAGGCTTTGGATTGTCTAAAGCTGCCGTTGGTTGCAATAAATGTATCCCGATATCATCTACACCGGCATTGGAATTAGACAGTACAACCACACCTCTATTTCCACTTTTTATAAAGCCGGTAAATGTGCTATAACCTCCTGTACCTCCATTGTGCCAAATAATTTCCATTCCATCTTTATCTAAAGTGTGCCAACCCAATCCTACTATAGGATTACTGTCTCCACTTCCGGAATCCTTATGTGCCAATTGCATTGCCGGGTAAAGGCGGCTTTTTTCTAGGCCCATGTTAGTTGCTAGATATTTAAGCATATCCACAGCAGTAGATCGAATGGCACCTGCACCAGCAACAGTCGGTAAATCCCAATTTTCTACTTCAAGTCCATTGTTATGTCCCATTGCAAGGTTTTTTTTCATTTGAGGTGTAAAAACAACGCGGGTATTTTCCATTCCTAATGGTTTGGCAATAACTTCTACCATTAACTCCTCATAGGTCATCTTTAGTTTAGAAGCCAATACATGTCCCAACAAGCCTGCAGCATAATTGGAGTATTCATATTTAGAACCAATGTCCCGAATAAGTTCATAGCCATTTAAAAAATCATATAATTGTTTTTCAGAGTAATCTGCATATGGATTCGCGGGATTGGCTGGGGACATATTGTCAGGTAATCTAGGTAGTGACGAGGTGTGATTGGATAGATGGAATAATTTGATTGCTTCTCCATTTCTAGTGGGAGCAGTAACGCCGTCGGGCAAAAGGTCTTGTAATGGGTCATCCAAATTTAAATCGCCCTTTATGACCATATCGGCTAATAAAATTCCCGTGAATGTTTTTGAAATAGAACCAATTTCGAAAACAGAATTTTCATCCACAACGTCATTAGTCTCCAATGATTTAACCCCATAGCTATAATAAGTAATACCATTTGAGCTTATTACTCCTACAACTATTCCGGTATTGATCCCATTCTCAACCCGAGATTTGATGTTGTCCTTGACTTCTTCGGAAATCATTGTGTCTTGGGCCTGGCAAATAGGACAAACACCTATGAATAAGGAGATAAATGCTAAGATGTAATTTTTCATTGTGTTGTGATTTTATTGATTCATTTCTTGAACGACCACCAACGTTCCTGTATGGGGCGTTTTAATGCGCTATATATATTGTTGTTTGTGAGTTTACTCAACGCCAAAGAAATCATTAGCATTTCTAAAAAATATCTTTTCCTTTTGTTCAATTGTCAAAAAGCCCAACTCGTTAACTGCATTTATCATTTTATCCAGGTCTCCATTATCTGAACCAAACATTAATCTATTTTCAAATCCTGATTCAATAAGAGATTTCATGTAAGAAGCAAAATCAGTCTTCTTAAATATATCAGGATTTGCAAGCACTGAGATATCAGCATATACCTGAGGATAGGCTTTCAAGATTTCCAGGGTCTCTATTAGATATGGAGCTCCTGCGTGCATTATCCATATTTTAAGTCCAGGAAATTTTATGAGAATCTCCTGCATAAGTATAGGATTACCCATTTCTGGATTATAATTTGGACAAAGATTATCGGGACCCGCTAAGCCAGTATGTATACCAATAGGCAATTTGAATTCCTGCGCTAATTCGTAATATGCGAACATGCTTGAGTCGGAAGGAGAAATGCCGTAATACTCATTTAAAATCTCCCCAAAAAAATCAATTTTATTGTCAAGGATTTGTTTTCTTACCCAATTGATGTCCGGAAATTCCCTTCCGTCTGAAAAGCATTTTTGCCCGCTATACGGAACTATCCCGTTAGGGCAAGGAAACATTAAACCAATTAAGAATTTCGTTTTAGTACTTATCCTGTAGGCTTGCTGATTGTTCCATGAACTACTAACTGCCCCTTTTACAATTCCGTGTTTTTCAAGTTCCTCAAATTGTTTATTAATATCCTGAGTTGCATGTAAATGAGTATCAAATATATCTCCGTCATACTTATTTTTCTTCTCACATGAAGTCAGAAATAGCATCGTTGTCAGTAGGTAGATTATGAATTTCATTTCGTTTTTTTTAATTAATAAACCGGACTTTCTCAAAACCTTGCGTAAAACGTTCCTGTATGAAACGTAGCTTGCAAAAAGACTATATTTTCGGATTATCACGGAGCCGCATTTTTAATTTCGATGTTTATCTTTCTTTTATCAATATAGCTAAATTAAAAATTTTGCGGTCTTGGCAAAAAGGAAAAGTGCTTTCTATTTAGCCCTTATCAACTATGTTTTATACACTCTGTTGTAAACAGTTTTGTTTAAGTAATGTTTGTTATTTCCAAGTATAGTCCGTTTGCATAAACTCTTTTTTCTGCCCAGAGTATAGTCCATTATTACAAATTTTCTCAGGTGTTAATTTGCATTGAACTTTGTGTATCAATTAATCTTAAATTGAGTCCTTTGAATAAAAGCCAAAATCCCAGAAATAATTCATTCAGACCCATAGGCATATATATTAGCATTCCTAAACTACTACCTGAAAGTTCAACAACATTGGCAGTTAAGACTAATATTACGCCTATCATACCCCAAACCGATATAAATCGAGGAATGAGTTTTGATTTAAATAACAAATAATAGAACATTAATGCACCTATACCAAAAGCAATCATTACCATCAAAACAGCAATGGAATGCTCAATAAGAATCATTCTGCCCAAGGTTTTAAGGTTTTCGTTTTCAGTCATTGTTGTATTTATGTAGTCTTGAGTTAAAGGAATCAATGATAGAATTTTGATTTTACTAAAAACGATAATTGTGAACTCACTTATTCTGAAGCCAACATACCAGATTGCAATTCGTTCGCTGTAATTCTTTAATATTGGGTACAATAAAACTGAAATTGCAACTACTGCAATAGCACAAATAAATTCTAGAAGTGTTCCTATCAATAATTGGTCGCTGTTTTCATATATAGAAGTAAGGAAGTCTGGTGTGTTTATGATAGGGCTTGTTAGAAATTGATTGCCAATCATATATGTAACTATCTGAATCAGAAAAAGTAATCCTACAATTCTGACTATTGATTTGTTTGCTTTCATTATGGTGGTTTTCTAACATAATACTTTAAGACGATTGAGTGTTAAAATTGCTACAATGCGAGAAGAATATTTTTAATACCGTTTTCTTTATCCTATGTTAAAATTTGCTATGTTTTCGTCGGTTGTTAATTTCGGCCAACGACCTGCTAAACGCAGTTCTGCTTTGCGAACGAAAAGATAATGAATTTAAGTCGTTAGTTAGTTTCCTCTCTATACTCGAGCCAAAAAACTAAAAACCAAAAACCAAAACCCAAAAACTAACAACCAATAACCAAAAACTACTTCCTCCTAAACATCCTAGAAATACTTTTACCTAGTTCGTCTAACTTTTCAATCGGTTCTAGCAAGGTTGGGTCTTTTAGATTTATTTGGTTACTGTCCCGAACGCCTTCTTGCATCGGATAGATAAGGATATAACTGTTTTCTTTAAAGTGGGTATTGAGGTAGGACGGGATTTTTGCCATTTGGCTGTGGTAAGAAACTTTGTCCTTTCGGCTTAAAATGATAATGAGGTTGTCATCTTTTTTGAAGTCCTGGGCAAGTACCATAAAATCTTCCCAGTCGTAAAACTCTATAAAGGTTGCTTCTAGCTGAATTTTACGCATTGTTGCTTTTATGGCTTCCAAGGTATCTTCAGTGCCATAAAACAAAAGCTTGGCGCCCGAATTTTTGGAGATGTTGCCCACTTTGCCTAGCCAAGCCGAAAAACCGAGTTCGTGTTCCGCATTTTCAGGGACGATAATGATATGCCTTTTTAAAGTTCCGAACGGTTGCGCCGGTTTATAGATTAAAGTAGTGGTATTGCATTTGGTTAAAATTCCCTCGGTTAGATTTCCCAAAAACGAATCCGAAATTCCCTTTTTAACGTGAAGCCCTAAAATTAGGTCGCTTATCTGCTGCTCTTTTACCACATTGGTGATTGCATTAACAATGTTAATGTCGTAGCGTAGAAGTTCAATTAACGTATTGTCAGTTGCGGCGGCGGTTGCACTGGCTTTTTCTAATATCTGCCTAGCCTTTTTATCCGTAAAACCATGAGTGCTTTCATTGGCGATTATACTCAGCGCGTAAAGGCCTTCAATATTCGATTTGGATTTTATGGTAATCCCAAGGTTAATCAATTCATCGGTAGTTTCAGAATTACTGATCGGAATCAAGATTTTTTCGTTTACGTGGACTTGTTCTTCGCTGCTTTCCGCAGTTTCTAAAAGTGCAATATTTTTCGCGCCTTTTTGGGCGACAAATGATGCGATGGTGCAGGTGACCAATATCATTAAGATGGTTCCGTTTAAAATGGTTTCATCTAAAAGTCTAACCGGTTCGCCAGTTTCGGTTTCACCCAAAATAATATTATACCCAATAAGGACCGCGGCGAGAGTTGCCGCCGCTTGTGCATTGCTTAGTCCGAAAATCAAACGTCTTTCGTCCAAGGTGTAATCAAAGGTTTTTTGGGTTGCCCAAGCCGCTAGAAATTTAGCTGAGGTCGCGATGATAATCATCACCGCCGCAACTTTTAATGTTTCCAAATCCTTGAAAAAGATTCTATAATCAATCAGCATCCCAACCCCAATCAGAAAAAACGGGATAAATATCGCATTCCCCACAAAGTCAATGCGGTTCATTAAAGGTGAGTTGTGTGGAATAAGTCGATTGAGCGCTAAACCCGTTAAAAACGCACCGATAATCGCTTCTACACCCGCCATTTCTGCCAAGACCGCGCCGAGGAAAACCATCGCCAAAACAAAAATGTATTGGGAAGCATTGTCGTCGTATCGCTTTAAAAACCATCTCGCCATAATCGGAAACAGAAAGGTGACGATGGCGCCAAAAATTATCAGAGAAATCGATAAGCGCAACCAGAATTCGGTATTTACTTCGCCGGTAGTCATCCCAACGATAATGGCAAGAACCAGCAGCGCCAAGGTATCGGTAATCATAGTACCGCCCACGGTAACATTTACCGCCCTATTTTTTGCAACTCCCAATTTGCTCACCAGCGGGTAGGCAATCAAGGTATGGGAGGCGAACATACTGGCGAGCAGCACCGAGGTAAAGACTGAAAATTTTAGAATATAAAGTCCGGTTATCGTCCCTAAAATCATCGGAATTAAAAATGTGTAAAGACCGAAGACAATACTTTTAGTGCTATTCTTTTTAAAATCTGCCAAGTCTATCTCTAGCCCAGCCAAGAACATAATGTACAAGAGTCCGGCGGTACCAGAAAGGATAATCCCGCTATCGCGTTCCATAATGTTGAAACCATTAGGACCGATAATCGCTCCGGCGATTATAAGGCCGAGCAGATGCGGAATCTTGATTTTATTAAGGAGAATTGGTGCAAATAGGATGATGACCAGTATTAAAAAGAATTTTAATACCGGGTTGGCTAACGGAAACGTGGTCTCAAAAATATCCAACGCTATCATACAATCTTAGAATAATAAAACGGTTAGATGTCAACAACCATCAATCAGAAATTATACTGAAAATTACTTCAATTTTATGAGATGTAGAAAATTAAAATTTAGGAGATTTTCGCAATTTTCTATTCCCCAGTCTAATCTTAAATCGGAGTTTTTGCTTTCTCGCGACCTCGCTGTTCTGGTCCTGAACCAGATTAATGTAGAACTTGGAGCCAGAGTGTTCAAATGATTTTTTCTCGGGTAAGGTGAGTCCGTCGTTAGCCTTTAAATTTTTCCAAGGGACTGAAAGCCAAATGTCGATGTATTCGTTCAACTTTAATTTACCTTCTGCAAACACATGGATGGCCGAGGATTGTATTTCGGTCCTAGGAATAATTATTTCGCCGTCCAAGATTTTAAAGGTCTGTTTGATGGGCCTAAATTCTAAATTCTTAAATCGGTCTTTTTTAAGCAAGACCACACTTTCCATCAGCGGTTCGTAATTATGCAGCGCCAAATCTTCCAAATTAAGGTAAAAGTCGCCATCAAGACTTTCCATATTTATGGTTCCGTCGTCGTTCAAAATTCCGTTGGCATTTAGGGTAAAATTGAGTAAACCTTCAATCTTATCAGTGTTTTCCAAATCTTCATCTCCAAAATACTTTAAACCTTCAACCAGTTTTTTAAGGTTTAGCTTATTTCCTTTCATGATAATCGCTACCGGCAAATCCTTGTTTTCAGAAGTGTTGGCAAGGATTTCAAAAGAGAGCGTTCCCTCGTAAAAATCGATGGTGGTTTCTTCAATCTTTAGATTTGCGGTATTATCGAACCCTATATCGGTGCTAAAATCTGAAATTGCCAAATCTTGGTGAATCAAAGAATCTATCCGTACCCTGATCAACGGGTAATAAGAATCATTAATGGTGTTAAGTACCTCTTTTATCTTTTTAACTTTCAATGGTTTTTGGGCGCTGCTATCTTTTTTTTCTTCATTTCCACTTAAAAAATTCAGGATGTCCTTAGTGTCTAAATAAGAAGAATTTATGTTGAAGGTCGAAATGTGTTCGACATTTTCTACCGAATTATTGATAAAATCTGAAAAATTATCGATGCTTCCGCTAAGGCTTACCGAACTTTTACCAGGAAGATTTACTTTTAAGGTTTCTAGGCTGGCAAAGTCATTATTGATTTCTAAGCGCAGGCTGTCAATCGGGATTTGGATATTTGCCACCATAAAATTCACTTTAGAATTGGCAAGCTTTAAACTTCCTTTGGCGTCCGAATTAAAGATTGCCAAATCTGAAGCTTCCCCAGCGTAAGTGCCATTAAACTCGAACCTGCCAGATTCAAAAATAAAGTTGATGGTCTTGAGGTAATCATTTAAATCCTCGGTTTTACCAGTAACGTTAGCAGAGAATCTAAAATCGAAAGGGTTGCTTTCTGCATTAGTCGTATCACGGGTCAGGGAATGGATGGTACCACCCAATTTGGCTTCGGAATTTTTATATTTTATGTTGAGATGATCCAATTTTAAAACCGAATCATTTTCAAAATAGGCCAAAGCGTCGACTTCCTTGGTGATCATGTCATTGTATTTAAGCGAATCGATACTAAGCTTTATTTCTGGTTGAAGCCGATTGATATCCTTAAATGCTTTGGATAATTCTCGTTTTTTTTCGGTCACGACTGGCTCATCTGGCTCGTCCTTGCCAAGGGAATTCAGAACTTTCATCCATTCGTCAGCGTCTATATAAGGCGCGTTAATGTTCAGAAATACGCTGCCCTTTTCGCCCTGATTATCTAGCAAGATGTTCGGAAATTCTTTAATGTTCCCGTTAAGGATAAATGGATAAAGTTCCCCAACCTCCATTTCTACTTGCTCCAAAATAATATCAGAATTCGCAACTCTTACTGACAGCGAATCAAACGCTAGGTCTAGTCCGGCATTGGGGTAATAGAATTTGGCATTCTTCAGCTTTAAATCTCCTTGAGCATTATCTAAAAGTTGTTCGAATTTTTGAATATTTCCGGTGAAATTTCCAGAAAAGTCATAATCGCCATCTTCAATATTTACCAATTTGATATTAAATAAATCCCTAAAAATTGCAAGAGGACCGTTAGAATTCGCCTTAACATTCATGAACATTGGCTGATTGGTAGAAAGGTCAGTTTGCGGCACTACAAAAGTACCTTTTAGGTCGGTTTCAGAATCCTGATAGGCAAATGACAGATTATTTATGGCAATGGTCTCTGGTCCAGATAAGGCAACGTCTGCTTCTAGGTTTTCAATTTCAATATTATTGTATTCTAAAGCGCCGAGATTTACGATAAACCTTGGTCTAAACTTGCTAAATACGGCATGGATAGTCTCATTCAAGGTTTTGCGGTCGTCCATTTTTTTGTCCGATTTCGGAATCATTTCCTTGGCGGTACTGATTAGTTCGTCCATATTTAAAGAGCTAGCATCTAGCTGAACAAAGCTTGTGGTAGGTTCTAAAGGATCGTTAGAAATCAGGGAGGAAGCATTTTCCAGCACCCCTTTGAAAACCAGATTTTCGCCCTGTGGAAGATTAATGCTCAGTTCTTCTAAAATTGAAGTTTCATTATCTAACCGAAGACTAATTGTTTCAACCGGTAATTGCAGTCCATTTTTCTTAAGTACAACCCTGGTATTTTTAAGTTGAAAATTTCCTTCGGCGTAATTGAACAAGCGATATGGATGGTCAATATCTCCGCGAACCTTGGCGTTAAGCTTGAAGCTTCCACCTCTAAAATCGAAATTATCGTTTTTAAGAACCCGCGCTAGCGATTCATTAACCCCGTTTATATTCAGGTCGGCCGCAATAAAGTTAAGGTTTTCTGGAGTCGATTGATAGTAAGTGTCTTTCGCATTAACCTGCATGCCATCTAGCTCGCCCGTAACCTCAGTAAAGAAAATCTTGATATCCTTACTAGAACTTTTTGCTTCTTTTAAACTATCAGATTCATAAAGATTATTGGTGACGTAGCCGTTAAAATCGGCATGGCGAAGGGTATAACTATTTTCATAGATGACTTCATTGTCCAAACTGTAAAATTCGGCATTGAGCACAGGCATGCTTCTAAATTGAAATTTGCCATCGATGCTCACACTTGCATTAAAAGGATGTAAAACAGCGAACGGATCAATTTTTTTGGCAAGACTGTCCGAAAGAAATTTGCGCAAAGCTTCAAAGTCTAAACTTTCATTTACAAGTCCAAAATGGTAGGCGGGAGCCAAAAGATCAAAACTGGCGTTTACAAGAAATTCTTCCTCATCGATGTTCAAAAGGAATTCTGGAATATCCAGAATGTTTTTATCAATGTCTAGCGTAAATGTTGTTTTTCCATTTACTTCTGTTTCTTTAAGGTAACTTCCTTTTCTTGTATTAAATCCTAATTTGTTTACACTTGCATCAAATGATACCGAGCCGTTTACCAACGACTTTTTACGCTTTATCTCTCCATTTATCGCATGAAAAGTAAAGTTGAAGTCTTTATAGAGAATGCTGTCCTTGGCAATATATTGTAAATCCTTAATTCTAAATTTGGTTCGATTAGGATTTAGCCAAGTCGGAAAAACAAAAGGGGGCTTATCGGACTTCGGCTTATTTAATTTAAGCTGAACATGATAGTCGTAAGATTTATTTGATGCGACTTCAGAAAAAATCTCGGCTCTATTTATCGTAATTTTTTTAAACCGAATATCGCCGCGCAGCAAATCGGCAGCACTGATGCTAACGTTGGCTTTATCGATAAAAATGGAATCTTTTTTAAAGGAAATAGAATCCTTTTCACTTTGATGAATGTCGTTAATGGTAAAATTTACATCTGGGAATCCAGTCAAGAAATTAGCTTCGACCCGGCCAATTTCCAGCACTCCGTTGTGATTAGATTTGTACCATTGTTGCAAGCCGTCAATCAATAAATCCCGGTTTTGCCAACCCAAAATAAAAAGTCCAACAGGGACAATCACGATAAGACCCAAAACAGGCCCGAGACGGCGTAACCATCTAGGGTATTTAGATTTTTTCTTTTTGGAAGTAGGGGTCTTCAATTTTTATTTTAACCGAAAATAAGAAGAAAAGTTGATCGGTAGCGCTTTGGTTTTATCGGAATACTTTTGAATCTGATAAAAGACAAGCAAATGCAGGTTTGAGAGTGGGAAAAATCGAAAATTAAACCTTCCAACTTATTTTTAGCGCCGAGATTTTTTCTAGTTCTAGGCGAACGTCAAGATTAACTTTGAATCCGTTTTTTTGATAGAATCCTAAAGGTGATTTGTAACTTTCACCATTCGTCTTTAGGTCATTATTATGGTCGATTACCCAACCATTCAATTCCGTTTCTTTCTCTTTTGCTAAATTCAAGAGTTTGCTCCCAAGACCTTTCGACTGATAATCTGAATCCAGAATTAAAATAAACCATTTTTCCTTCTCTCTTATAAAATCCACGTACCAACCCTTAATATTTTGATTTTTATCTGCTATTAGTATATAGGATTTGTTGTCTAGACTCTTTAGATATTTCTGAAACTCGGAGAACTTACTAAAGGTGAGGTTTACAGGATATTCATTGTTCCACAAATCAAAAATCTCTCTTTTTTGAGAATCCGTTAATTTTAAAGTTTTAATGAATTCCATTTAGATCATTCTTGATTGCCGGATTTATTTTACACAAATCTTTTGCGAAATGTTGTTTGTCCTTGGGAGAAATGACAATATTCTTGGACTTTCCGTACTTTATTTCGATTCGGTCTAACGAAGGGGCAGGGGAAGAGATAAGATTATTCGTTTTTGAAATTTCCGTTATTTCCAGAATGTCGATTGGTTTATAATTGAAGAATCCACATTTTATAAAAAGCTTTTTTTCTTTTATCGTATAGTGGGTATTGAAGAATAGATACAGCACAAATGCGAAAACTACGGTCAGAATTAAAAGTAATGTGTTTAAATTTTCGGGCAGATCGTTATTGATTAAATCAAAGCAAATAGGACCATAGCTCACCAAGAATATAAAAGCTAATATTCCGAATGAAACTTTGGAAGGATATCTTTTAGTCATTTTTAAAAACCATTTTTTTTGGCAAATTATATATCGAGTTCCATTTCGTACTGATCGATGGTATTAATTAAACCAACCTTTTTAAGCTGACGGATTTTCTCAGTCAGTTGCTCATCAACATTATTAAATTTAACGGTAGCGGAGATTTGTTTTATCCTAGAAAAAAGTCGTTCCCAAGCATTATCAGAGTTTTCTAATAAATCGAGTTGCGCGAGATAGCCATTTTCTGAATTAATGATAAAGTAGGATTCGGCTTTTTCTTTATATAGGACTTTGTAAAAATTCAGCTGAGAATTTATTAAAGACTCTTTCTGATTGTCCCAAGAATAGAATTCTTGATTCGGTAAATCCTCCCAGTTTACTTGATCCAATTCAACTTTGGTAAGTTTAACTTCATCATTATTTTCAACTTCAATCGTACCATTAAAACATTTTAACGTTTTGGTTATTTTGAAACCAGTCTTTTCATAGGATTTAATGGCGAATTTATTTTGCGTAATAACTTCTAGAGTGCATTTCTCGATTCCGTTTTCAGCTAAATCCTTTATCGCGTAATCGTAAATGGTATTTACAATCTTTTTTCCTCGGTAATTTGGTAACACTCCCGTCCCCGTATTAAATGCGGTTAGAATTCCGTTTCTCTTATCGATAGCGTGAATGATAAACCCAATTAATTCACCGTTCTCGAACATTCCATAAGACAATTCAAAATCTACTTTCGCCGCATTCCAACGCTGTTTGTAATACTCTTGGTCAGTGGGCATTTGGACAAAATAGTTCTCGAATGATTCTAAAAAGCAGTCAACTATTTCGTCGAAGGTGGTAGCAGATAAATTATGAACGGTCATTTACTTTGAGATTTGGTGGAAGATAATCTTTTGGTTTGTCACTCCGATCTAATCCTTCTCCTTCATTTTAGTCTCAAGCGCTTTTAGATTATTTTTAAAAGCCTCTAGATTAAAATCCTTACTTTCTTCAGCAAGATGTACCGCTTTCTTATAATTTTCTAGGGAAGCCAAATAATCACCTTTCATCATCAGACTTTCCGCGTAACTATCAAAAGCATTCGCCGATTTGGGGAAAAGTTCTGTGTTGAATTTAAAGAGTAGTTCTGCCAATTCGGGCCGATTGTGCTGTTGAATGTTTTCGTATCCCAAAATGTTTAAGTCCCATTCGCCAATCAATTTTTGGTTCTTGAGGTTTTCGATGGTTTCAAAGATCGCTTCGCCAGCATCACCAGGTTTAAATTGATTCATCTTATTATCGAAATCGGTATAGAGAGTATTATAATTATTTAGTACAGCTGCTCGATTATCTTCGGCAGCTTTCTTTGCTAAATCGTAGGCTTTCTCGAATGTTTCCTCTTTTGAGGTTTTAACTTCTGGCACCACCCCAGTACCTTCCCAATTGGTTTTGGTGATGGGATTTATTGCTTTTCCGCTTGGGATAAAAACCGTGAGATTATCAGATATCGGTATCGTACCACCCGGATTGGCACCGCCGCCAGTAGTTTGCCCAACCAAGGTTGCTCGCTTTAGGGTCTGCATATTATAGGAGAATTCTTCGGCACCAGAAAAAGTTTGCTCACTGGTCATAATAAAAAGTGGAATATCTGGCATCTTGGTTCCGCCAACTTCATCGAGCGTCCAAAACTCTTCAGTTTCATCGCTTGCTCTATAATAAAGACTATTGAGATGAAGTTTTTGATCAAAGAAATAACTACATAAATATTGAACCATAAATGGACTACCACCTCCGTTTTGGGTCAAATCAATAATAATGGCATCGCTACGTGAAAGCAACTTCATATAGGCATCGACATAGGCGTTATCGGTGTCAAAACCTGCGAATTCCCGTAAATCTAGATAGCCAACATTTCCGTCTAGAATCTCAACTTTTTTAATACCAGAGTTGGCTTGTCTAAACCAATTTATTTGATCCATCCGCTCTTCCATCTTTTTCTCTAAAGTATGGATAGGAGCAATATAGGGCGGATTAGTTCGAATGCGCA
Organism: Flavobacteriaceae bacterium MAR_2010_188; assembly: GCA_900104375.1. Taxonomy (NCBI): domain Bacteria; kingdom Pseudomonadati; phylum Bacteroidota; class Flavobacteriia; order Flavobacteriales; family Flavobacteriaceae; species Flavobacteriaceae bacterium MAR_2010_188. The sequence continues at coordinate 1,992,303 of LT629302.1, read as the reverse complement.
TATGCTTATCGTGATTGATTGACTGTACGGATTCTGTCAATGCTGCGGCAAATTCTTCATCGGTTGAATACTTATCAAATTCCCCATCTCTAAACTGCTTCTGTAAATGAGCGGTCGTGTTTTTTGCAACCTCTGGGAACACATATTGGTCGTCGATTAGCTGGGATAATTTTTCGATGGTACTGCGTTTGTAATCTTCGCTAATGGTGTTCTGAGCAGAAATAAAATTGCTGATAAAAGCAAAAAAGATTATTGCTGAAACGGTTGAGAATTTTTTCATGTTTTTTGATTAATTGATGACTCGTTGCTTGTTAATCAGTCTGAAAATCAGATTGTTTCAGCTTAAAAGTAATTTAGAATACACTGAAGCGCAAATATTTTATTCGAAAATCTAAACATTCAAGATTAATTCTCAAGAAGCTCCTTATTTATTTCGTGTTAAAACTGGAAGATTTTCAAGTTTGAAATGTCATTTTAGTAACGAATGATTTAAAAATTGGTTACGTTTAGTTTTCATTTTTATAAATATCTTTTTCTAAAATCGCTTGGATTTTCATTGGTCACTTTCTTGAAAGTTCGGTTAAAGTAGGAGGGACTTTCAAATCCTGATTGATAACAAGCATTGCTTACACTTTTACCGGACATTAAAATCCGTTTTGCTTGACTGATGCGATAGCGGTTTAAGAAATCAACAAAGGTGTAATTGCTAACCTTTTTAAAATACCGGCAAAAGGCTTCCTTAGTCATATTGCTTATTCCGGCAATTTCATCCAAGCTTATTTTTGTATGATAATTTTTATCCACAAAAGCATAGATGTTTCTCAATCGACCTTGCTCTCTTTCACTGACCTTGTTTTTGTAGGGTTGCTCATGCAGCAATTCGAGATTAGGAGACTTTGCAAGAATGTCTAATACCTCAATCATTTGGGTAAATTGTTCAAAATCGTTAAATTCTTCAAATTGAAATAACTTTTCTCCTATCTGTTTTTTGATTTGTCCACTAAATGCTAAACCGTGTTGTGATTTTTCGAATAAGCGGGCGATTCTGTTTAATTCTGGTACTCCCTGAAAATGGCTTTCAATAAACTCTTTTTTTAAATGAACCACCACCTTATGATATTCGGTTTTAACGCCATAATCAAAGTTTAGATGAGGAATGTTAGAACCGATAAGCACTAAATCGTTCTCTTTATAAGTAGAAATATGTTCTCCGATATGACGAGTGCCCGAGGCTGCTTCAATATAGACCAATTCATATTCAGGATGAAAATGCCAATAAAATAAATCGCTAAGACGCGGATTAAACATCATACTAAACGACTTATCATGACTCTTAATCGTTTCAAGCTGAATGTCCATAATCTTTCACAAAATTCACCGATAGTGATGAAAAACCATCTAAAATAGTCAATATCGTACAACATTATGCTAATTGTCTTAAAATTTGAAAGAAGTAAATTCATGAACTTTGTTTTATTGAGTAACCATAACATCCTTAGTCATGAAAAACAACAACCTAAAAGAAGCCCAGAGCATGGTGCCTAATAATCAGCATAATGATATTCCTGGTAATCCATCCACTGCAAAAAGCAGCAACATTAAATTACGGACCGAAGCGACGGAGGACACTTTAAAAGTCTTATCGATGGAGCAATGGAATTTTTGGAAAGAACAAGGTTATGTGGTTCTGAAAAATGCAGTTCCGCGCAAGCAGGCAGAACAGACTGCTGCCTTTCTTTGGGAATTTGAAGACAAAAATCCCGAGGATAGAGAAAGTTGGTACACTGCTGCGCGAGCCGAGATGAAAATGAAAGAGTTAGCAGGAACAGGAATGGTAGAAGTATATAATAACGAACATCTTTGGAATAACCGTCAAACAAAAAAGGTATACGATGCCTTCGTTGATATTTGGGGAACCGAAAAATTATGGGTAACGATAGACCGGGCGAATTTAAATTTCCCCATGCGGCCTGGCCATGAATATAAGGGCTTTATCCATTGGGATTACGACCCAGATACTAAACCACAAAACGTACAAGGGGTACTAGCATTGGCAGACCAAATAGATGAAAACATGGGAGGATTTCAATGTATCCCTTGGTTGTATAGAAATTACGATTCATGGAAATTAAGCCAACCCGAAGATAGAGATCATTTTAAGCCAGATGTTTCTGAATTGAAAGACAAAATTGTAAAAGTGCCAATGGAAGCGGGAGATTTGCTGATTTTCAATAGTTCAGAGCCCCACGGTATACGTCCTAATTTTTCAGAAGATAAAGTGAGAATTGCCCAATACATTTCTATGATGCCTGCTCAAGAAGATAACCAGGAATTAAAAGAATGGCGCGTTAATTCCTGGAAGAATCGCATTGCTCCTGAAGGTTATGCTTTCCCGGGAGATCCTCGTAACTGGGAACAAACCAAATATAAAAGAGCTGAACTTTCAGATTTAGGGGAAAAATTATTGGGATTGAAGAAATGGTAAACCCCATGGATAATCTTCATCCTAAATATTAAGACTAACAATCTAATTCTTAAAGCAATTTCTCGTTGAAAAAAGCGATGGTTCTATCCCAAGCTAAAGTTGCTGCTTCCTTATCGTATCTAGGAGTTGTATCGTTATGGAATCCGTGATTCACACCCGGATAAAAACAGGCAACGTATTCCTTAGAATGCTCTTTCAATTTAGCTTCAAAAGCTGGCCAGCCGGCGTAAACTCTTTCATCTAAACCAGCGAAGTGTTCCATTAGAGGAGCTTGTATGTTTTCTATGTCTTCTTCAGGCTGACTACCATAAAAAGGAACGGCAGCTCCAAGGTCCGGCACTTTTACTGCCATCATATTGGCAATCCAACCTCCAAAACAGAATCCGACCACACCGATTTTTCCGCTGCAGTCTGGGTGATTTTTAAGATGATCGAAAGCGGCGATAAAATCCTCGAGCATTTCATTTTTGTCGCGTTTGCTCTGCATTTCACGACCTTCATCGTCAGTCCCTGGGTAACCACCTAATGGCGTTAGCGCATCTGGCGCTAAAGAAATAAATCCGGCCAAGCCTGCGCGTCTCCCAACATCTTCAATATGTGGATTAAGACCGCGATTTTCGTGCACCACGATGACGCCCGGTAGTTTTTCCTTGGCATCTTTAGGTTTAGACAACAAGGCCTTTATAGTGCCGCCTCCTTTGGGAGATTGGTATTCTATAAATTCTGAACTTATCCTTGGGTCGTCTTGTTTTAATTGAATTTTATTTATATAATCTGGGCTTACAAAGCTTAACAGAGAAGTAACTGTGAGCCCACCGACTGCGTATAAAGATAATTTGTCGATAAATGCTCTTCTGTCTAAACGGTTGTGTGCGTAATCGTCATACAGTTCAAAAACTTCTTGTTTAATGTCTTCTTTCTTAATTTCTTTCATAGTGATTTTGTAAATGTTGAATATTTGCTTCAAAAAATATCCCGAGATTATGTATTAGCTAAATTTAGAGAAATATATGTTAGCTTGAAAGCTCCTCATTCACTTTAAGTTAATCTTAACTGATTTGTTTTGAGAGAATTGTTAAAAGAGAAGTTGAAGACTTTAACTTAGCGATTGGCCCAGAAAGGAAGTCTTAGCTCTATTCGTATTTAGTTATAATCTCCAATTTTTTTGGAACAGGATAAGCTTAAACTACATCCTCAGATTTAGAGAATTTATAAGCCATATGGGAAGATTTTAGAATCAGTGTTGCAAGCTAAGTTGCATCTGGTTCTTGTTCCATACATCTTTGGATTGGTCAATAACTACATGCTGAACTTTAACGTTGGCCACATCTTAACGCAGCAATCCTAAAATTTTCTAAGCTCTGTATTTTGAACCTTTTATAGCATAAGGGCAAACATGACAATTATCATATTTTTTTTGCGAAATGGTTAATAAATTTAATAGAGAAAAGCCAAAAATCATGGAACCTAAAAAAAAATCCGCAGGCCGATTTAAGAAAATTTAGCAGCCTTTACTTTGCCATAGGTCTAGCATCTGCACTTACGGTCAACTTGATACTAATGGAGTCCAAAACATATGATTCTACGGATATTGCGTTGCAAATTTTAGAGTTTGAGAAAGTAATAGATGCGGACATCCCCATAACACAACAGGTTAAAACGCTACCACCGCCTCCTCCACCAAGTGCGCCAGCATTTATCGAAATTATTGAAGATGAATCAACTATAGAAGAGAACATTATAGAAAGCAGTGAAAGCAGCCAGGAGATGGCTATAGAAGAAGTTGTGATGCGGGTAGAAGATGTGACAGTTGAAGAAGTAGAGGAAGAAATCTCAATTCCCTTTGCCGCGATTGAGAATGTACCCGTATTTCCCGGATGTGAAAAATTGAAAATACAATCGGAGATTAAACGCTGTTTTAATGACATGATCCAGCAGCACATTATAAAAAACTTTCAATATCCCCAACTGGCACTAGAGTTAGGAAAATCCGGACGGGTGTTTGTGCAATTTGAAATCAATAAGCAAGGAGAAGTGTCCAACTTTCAAAAGAGAGGGCCTGATAAGTTGCTAGAAGATGAAGCTGTTAGAATAATGTCCCTTTTACCAATAATGCAACCTGGTACACAAAGGGGAAAACCGGTGAAAGTGAGATACAATGTTCCTATTAATTTTGTAGTAATGGATTAGTGTAAGGGGATAGGTCGAACAGTATATTGATAAAACCCTATGACATATTTGGCTGTTTGTGGTTCTACAGTCGGTTATAGCTCACGTCTCCCCGCAGGACTGCATAAACATATTGTTAGCAACATGTACCCTTCTTCTCGCGACTGATATTCGCTGGTTATCTTTTCGTCTTGGTGTCGCGGAATAGAATTAATAGTCCCGCCATCGTCATAATCTGCCAATGAATGTTTTTCCTTTTACTCAGCTTTTAAAACTTTTACAATTTTAATTCGCCCCGCTCGAATGGTTTGGGAGAGGACAATCAATAGCCCGAGCATGGCAACCAAACTAAAGCCTATGCTTATATTTATAAAACTCAAATCAACAATACTGCTTTCTAAATCCCGTCTAATTATATCACCGCCAAACCAGCCCAATAAGCGCCAATAAGCCCGGCAATTAGTATAAGAATGCCAAATTTTCTGGTAACCGTCCACACCAATTTAAAGTTGTTGGCACCTAATACTTTTCGTATACCCAGTTCTTTAGTGCGTGTATCTACAGAATAACTGGCTATGCCCAAAATACCCAAAGCAGCGATTATCATGACAATCAGAGCAGTAATTATATATTTCTGAAAATCAAGGAAGAGCAGTTTAAAAAAGTGTTGTTGGGACTGCTCTGCCTCTCAGGAATAGCTCTGATATTTTAAAAAACCTGATTGCTATAAAATATCGAAAATGGAGTTTTTAGATCTTCACCCGATGCAAAAGCAATTTAGACATTGAGCCAAATAAACTTTATCCGCGAGATTTCCATGACGTCTCGAGCGTTTGAAACAAATTATGTTCAGACCTAAAATTCTCAGCCGGTGCTAACTAAGTCAGGAAAATCAATATTACATATAATTTTCAATTATAGTGTTCTTTTGATTCCAACAGGACACGCAACTGATATGTTTTGACAATATTAACACATGACTGTAGAGGTGAAATCTCATAGACAACCAACAAACAGAAGGAAATTAATATATTCTACCCACTCTTTAATTTTTTAAAAATTTAACATTACAATGTTATAGATTTGTACAGTTAAATGAGAATCAATTATGGTATTCTTTAAAGTAATAATTAATTTATTACTACTCATCAGCTGCAGTAGTACTTTTGCTTTTTCATTACCGCTTAAGGTAAACGATCTTGTACAGGAAAGTAACATTGTTGCAGCAGAAATTGAGGAAAGTAGCCCTTTCATTTTTGAAGGTACATTATCATTTTCATCTGGCATTGTAAAGTTTATACCTTCCGATGACCAAGCTTCTGCTTATCAATTTATAAGCTCTTACAAAGGTTGGCTGGCCTCAAAATATGTGATATTTTCACGCACCCTGGATTCCGCCCTAGGAATTCAGGAAATCATCTTTCCGTTTCATTCATTTCTATAGTTTTTAAAACAAAGCTTGCAATATTTCAGTAAAGAAATAGCATAGTCATGCATTAGCGTTGCTGTTGGCAATTCAAACACATTATTTTAAAAACATAAAATCTAAAAAAATGAATACAGATATGTTAATCGTAAATATTATAGTGATAAGTCTGGTTTTTGTACCCTACCTTATTCTTATACTCATTGGTCAAAAAGAAACCAGAAAAATATCCAAAAGGTTTCAGCAAGAAGCCAAGAACCACCAATTGAACATCAGCGAAATGGAAAGTTGGAATTTAAATTACATTGGTATTGATACTTCCAGTCAAAAATTACTGTTTACTCAAAGAAGGGACACTGAATTTTTCGTAGACCTGATTGACTTGAAATCATTCCAAGAAGTGAAATTGGTTACTCAATTTGAAGAAATAGTCAACAACAAGGTTAAGGAGGATATTCTCCTAAAAATAAATCTTGAATTTGTAGGTCACTACAATCACATAAACCATAACCTTTGTTTATATGATTATGACCTCAATAGAGATCAGGACTACGAAATGAAACACGCGGAAAAATGGGCAAAGCGAGTAAGCGATAGTCTCTCTATGCCTGTGGGATTTAAAAGAGTGGCATAATTCTCTGTGGAAATGATCATACAAATTCTGTTATTGTGTTTAGGACTTGCACTATTGGTAAAAGGAGCAGATTGGCTTGTAGAAGGCGCCTCTACCTATGCTAAGAAAAAGAACGTTTCAAATCTCGCTATTGGACTCACCATTGTAGCTTTTGGCACCTCAGCCCCGGAGTTGATCGTCAATATTATCGCCTCTATTCAGGGGCATACAGATATTGTATTTGGAAATGTGATTGGCAGTAATAATTTTAACCTTTTGGTTATCCTTGGTATGTCGGGATTGATAACTCCGCTCGCAGTGCAATCCAGCACGGTATGGAAAGAAATCCCCATTTCGCTGCTGGCCGCTGTTATTTTACTATTCTTACTTAATGACACTATCACCTTTGGTGAAAACAATAGGCTCTCACGTTTAGATGGATTCATACTATTGGGCTTATTTGGAGCATTTCTATGGTATGTTGCTAAACAGCTAAAAAATGTTGATGAACAAGAGTCTCCTTTCCTTTCAACCATGTCTAATACAAAGATTTGGCTCTACATCTTATTTGGGCTCGCTGGCCTTATTGTTGGAGGTCAGTTTGTTGTAGAAAATGCAAGGGAAATTGCCGGGAGCCTAGGAGTTAGTGACAAAATCATAGGGTTGACCATTGTTGCAGCTGGCACTTCATTACCAGAGTTGGCGACATCTATAACAGCAGCTTTAAAGAAAAATAATGATATCGCTGTTGGCAACATTATTGGGTCTAATATATTCAATATTTTTTTAATCCTTGGGGTAAGTGCAGTTATAAACCCGATGGGGTACAACCCCATATTCAACAAGGACTTGTATTTTCTTGTAGGAGGAACAATTTTTCTTTTTCTATTTATGTTTTCCGGAAACAAGACAAAAACTTTGGGAAGATGGGAGGCAGGAATTTTGCTTACAGCGTTTATAGTGTACACCGGGTTTTTAATAGCGGGCGAAATTTAACAAAGGCACAATTATGATCATGGATTTATTAATGGCAGTGGTTTGGAGCGTTTCCCCATTTGGAGAAGCTAAGGTTGGTATTCCCTATGCCATATACAATGGAGTAAATATCTATGTAGCCTTAATATTCTGTTTTTTAGCAAATGTATTGGTGTTCCCCATTATGATTTTTTTTCTTACCTATATCAATAAATATTTTACAAGGTGGAGATTCTATAAAAAATCCGCTATTTATGTAGCTCGGAAAGCAAAGCTGGGGGCGGGTAAAAATGTCGCTAAATTCGGTTTTTGGGGTTTGTTAATATTTGTCATGGTCCCCATTCCGGGTACGGGTGTTTATGCTGGGTCTATCGCTACCTATTTATTCAGGATCGAGAAAAAAAGAGCTTTTCTGGCAAATACCATAGGCATATTTTTATCCTGTATGATCGTTTGGGCAATGACGCTGTTTACTCTTGAAGGGATCAACTAAGCTTTCATTGCAGGGAAATATATAAATGAGATCAAGTTCATATTTTGAACAAAAAGCCCTGGAGATTTATCCTGGGATTGGTTTCTTTTCAAAATAGGTGATAATTTGGATAAACTCCTAAATCATAATATCCACGCGAACTTAAAAATTTAGGTAGTAATGGACTCAGTTAGAATGGCTAAAAGCGAATTAATGATGATTCCCCCGGAATATTCCTAACATCCCCGGATGAGGAAACAAATTATGTTCAGACCTTAATTTCTCAGCCGGTTAAGCAAGTCAGCACATCCCCGATCAGACGAGGTTAAACTTTAAGATAGTCCTGGGTATTTTCGAGATTGAAGCCATCGAGAAGTCAACTTATTTAGCCGGTAAAAGCACTCTTTTAAATACTACAATAGCAAAATTAACAAAAGCGACTTCAGTAATAACCTCCAGATTTACTTTAATTGAGTCAAGGTGAAGGCTCTCCATTTTGAAAGTATTGACTAATTTTAGCTTAGATAGTCAACTGTTCCACTTACCAGATTTTTACCATAATATGAAAACAGATCCACCTTCTTCAGTAACGGCACGTAAAATTGGATTTTTTGGGGCATTAGGGATTGGTGTAGGAGCGATGGTGGGGGGTGGAATATTGGCCTTGGCGGGTGTCGCCTTCGCTGTGAGTGGGCCTTCGGCAATTCTAGCCTTTGTGCTAAATGGATTAATCGCCTTTATAACTGCTCTCAGTTTTGCCGAAATGGCTTCGGCAAATCCGCAGTCGGGCGGTACCTATACTTATGCAAAGAAGGCACTGTCTCTACAAGTAGCGTTTGGGGTAGGGTGGATAGTTTGGTTTGCTTCTTTGGTGGCCGCAGTTCTTTATGCTCTTGGGTTCGGAGCCTTTGCTGTGTTTGCCCTTCAGCAAATCCCATCGACTGGGCTCAGTGAAATTCTGGATTCCGGAATGTTCCCGGGATTGCTGGCCATGGCCGCCATAGGATATTTCGCTTTCAGCCTTAGCAGAGGTTCCGGTGATGGCGGTGCAGTTATCAATATTGGTAAACTCGCAGTATTCGCCATACTCATAGCCGGTGGACTCGCGGTTTTTGTGCAAACGCCATTCAGTGATATCACACAAAGTCTTGATCCGTTTTTCTCTGGTGGATTCAGCGGACTGATCGCAGCGATGGGCTATACCTTTATCGCCCTACAGGGATTTGATTTAATTGGTTCTGCCGCAGGTGAAATCAAGAATCCTGAAAAAACCATTCCTAAGGCTATGATGGGCACATTTGCAGTAGGCCTTGCAATTTACTTGCCCTTGCTTTTTCTGATGTCGACCGTGGGGGTGCTGCCGGGGGAGTCCATAACAGAAATGAGCCGCGAAAATCCTGAAACTGTTTTGGCTGTTGCAGCGCAGAACTATCTGGGAGCTTTTGGGTTCTGGTTGGTATTGGTAGCGGGGATATTTTCTATGTTATCAGCTTTACAGGCCAACCTCTTTGCAGCTTCACGAATTTCACTGAGAATGGCAAAAGACCGTACATTAAACCATCACCTCTCAAATATTGATGAGAGATTTGGAACGCCAAAAACTTCGATATGGGTTACTTGTGGGATCGTAGCATGTCTTGTTTTGATCCTACCAGATTTAGCGGCGGCGGGTGCTGCTTCCAGTTTAATTTTTCTGATCACTTTTGCACTGGCACATCTCATCATGATCTTAATGAGAAATCGAGGTTATAAAGAAAGTGATACCTTCAGGGCACCTTTTTTTCCTGCACTTCCTATCTTGGGAATAATCTGTTGTATGGGACTGGCAATATTTCAGGCCATTGTAGTGCCGGCTGCTGGATTTATTGCACTCTTATGGCTCTTAATAGGCATTGTGCTATTTGTATCCTTTTTTGTAAAAAAAGCCCGGGCTATTGAAGCGTCTGAACAGGCCCTAGATCCCGATCTTATTCGCTTAAGAGGATTAAGTCCACTCGTGCTACTGCCCATATCAAATCCAGCAAATGCAGAATCAATGGTCTTTGTGGCGAATGCATTGGCACCTCCGGTAGTAGGACGGGTGCTGCTCCATTCAATCGTTATTCCCAGCACCGAAAAGGATGATCTTGAGAAGCGACTTATATCCAGCCGGGATGTTACAGAATATGCTCTTAAAGCCTCTTGTGAAGCAGGGCTGCGACCGGAAACACTTACAACTATTGCTGAGCATCCCTGGGAAGAGATTGAACGGGTTGTTAAAATACATAATTGCGCGAATTTATTGTTAGGATTGAGTGACCTGAATGATCTCCAAACCAGTGAAAATCTCGAAAAACTGGTGAAACACGTGAAGGCAGATGTGGTGGTATTCAGGCAGCCTTACAGCGGGTGGAAAATAACCGAAGCACGGAAAATCCTTATTCCGGTGGCAGGATTTGAAAGTCATGATCCACTGAGGGCTAGAATTGCGGCCAGTCTGTGGCGTGCCTCTCAACCTGAAATCACATTTATTCAAATTCTACCATTAAACACTCCCAAGGGAATACTTCAAAAGAATAATTTAAGGCTCTCACGTTTTGCAGATCGAATAATTCCAGGAAAGACCGAGGTGCGTATCATCCCAAGTGATGACGTGGTAACAGAACTTATCAATCAGGCAACCGGGCACGATCTGATAATAATGGGGTTGGGCAAAGCCGATAAACATAAGAAAGCATTTGGAACACTGTCACATGCCCTGGCCGAAAAAACAGATACGGCATTGATATTTATAAGCAAAAAATAAGGGATTAAAGTCCAATCCCTACTTTTACAATAAGATCTTCGGGTTTTATTGGAAGGAAGATTGCGGTTTGTCCTTAAACATTGTCGCTTGTGTATAATGTATTATTGCCTTAGCCGGATCGCTTAAGTCGTTATAGAAGAGGGTCGGTCCATACCGTATTGTATGTCCGTTCTATTACCTGATAATATCAGTATCTATCGGAATATAGCCCAAATGTCTGCCCATTGATAAAATCTGTCCTTTATGATGGAACTCGTGCGTTATTACATGAGTAAAAAGTTCAAGTGCAGATATACATCTTGTAGTATCATTGATTTTCAACTTAATTAAATCAGATTTTGACGTTTCGTACTTTTTTAAAAAATTAAGAATATCATTGTCAATTGAATTGAATAGTTCTTCTATTTCGACCAATGTATTTTTAGCTAGATACTCCGTAAATGTTATTTTTTTTTGAGAGCGTGCTTAACAATCCAAAATTTGTAAGTATTTGCAATGTGGACTAATAGATTTCGAATACTTCCACCGCGTCCAAACGAGTTGTTTTGCTTTAAAAAATCTTCACTAGAGATTGTGCGGCAATAATCAAAATGTATTCTTCTTGATTGCTGGACTAATGGATATTGAGATTTAAAATAAGGTTGTATTTCCATCATTATTTCCAGCGTGACACAAACTTTTTATATAAGACTTGTTACGTGATTTAAGCTCCTAATTTAGGAAATACAAACCAATTTGACATGAGCACAGCGAACTGGCTGAAACCAAAATCCTCAAGACACGAGCGAAGCGAACTAGACTTAGCAGTTTTCGAAAGTAGACTTTATATACGCTTGCATATGTGCCTTTTATATATGTCCTTACTCTAAAGTTACTTTTTAAGTCAGATGCTGTGTGTACTTAACATAGTATAGGTGTTCCAATACTCGTATAAAATAAATCCCCTCACTAACGGAGCAGCTAATTTTTGAATGCGAAGATAGTCGCGATGTTTTTCCTAAGTTTTGAGTCCGTCACAAAAAAACTATTCATGATTCGGAATGTTCTTGCCTAAAATAATGTCGCGTTTAATAGTTAATATGTTGTCTTTAAGTAAGGGTTTACCAATACCTGAACCACCACGGCTGTCTAATTCACCTCTTTCTTTTTGGGTCAGTCTGGGGTCATCATCAAAGACAAATTCATCTATATAATATTCCTTTCTATCTGGTTCTTTAACCGTGATATGGATGTGTTCGGGTTCAATTCCATTGGGGTAAGCTGCAGGCCTAAACGTATAAAAGGTGTATTGTCCTATTTTGTCCGTTTTTATCCATCCACGGATATATCCGTGCCTCTGGGCCCAGCCTTTTTCATCCCCTTTTGTTGGGTAAATTCCTTTCCTATCTGTGTGATAGATGTATAGAATTATATTATCGGCCGGGGTTTTACCGTCCTTTTTAAACACGGTTCCCGTTAGTCTTAATTTCGGCTCATTCTCCTGAAAATCGGGAAGTGTGTCAATTGGCATCAATTTTTGATTTTCATATTCATAAATAGCCTCACAACCTTCGCAGGGTCCTCCAACTATTTTATTTGCGTTTGTTTTCTTGGTTTGCGATTGACAAGAAGTAACTGCAAGAAACAAAATCAGGATATTAGTTAATGTTCTCATTGTTTTCTCAAATGCTAAACTCCCTTTTAATCTACAGTATGTAATTCTCTCTGACCTTAGGTACTTACAACTATCGAAAATTATTGTTAATGATTTTTTCGTACTTGATGTCCTCTCTATAGTTATCGATCAAAAACATTATCAAGACGCATAAAATAATAAGGCTCATTTCTTTCAGGTATTGTTTTGTTCTCACTACCCTTTAGACTATTATTTATTTTTTCTTCTCCTTTTACGATTCCTAAATGATGTTACATTTTTAAGTTCGAGTTGTTTGTCAACCTAATTTAACGTACTCTGACTCAAAGGTCTGACACATCCGTTATGCCATCTAAACAAGGTGCAGTTTAAGCTTTAGTCACAAAATGACTCTCACCGGAACCAAATAGTACAATTTAAGCAAAAGGGATCAAATTTCCGATACGCAAATTCAACTGGCCTTAACATTTTTATAAAAGGAAAATTTACTTGGGGGATGCGAAAAGTTTTGATATGTAAAAAATCTACATTTCCTTCTGAACAAGATAAATCGTGTAAATAATATAAAACCCAAACAATACCGCCGCTTCCCAACGATACAACTTTTTTCGCTTTCCGGTTAGGATCAGCAAATCTACATTAAAGTTTGGATTGTAATCTAAAGGCCTCACGATACTGCTAATTGCCAGTATAAGTATAATATTAAAAACTTTTGAGCCGATTACGTTCCCAATTGCGATATCACTGTTCTTCTTCATGGCCGCAACGATTGACGTAACTAGTTCTGGTAAGGGGAAGTACCTGCGGCCACAATGGTTAGCCCTATTATCTTCTCGCTAACTCCTAGTTCGCTGGCAATATTTACACTGTTGGTCACGACAGATTGCCCACCCGCGATATGTCCGCCAAAACCGATTATAATAAGCCTCTAAATTTTAAGGTTAGACATTGGGACAAATTTGGTAGCTACTGTCTCCTCGCTCATTTGTTTAAAGACGTAGTAAAAAAAAAGTAAGAACAAGATTAATAGCACAAAGCCATCTATCCAACTCAAATATGTTAGCTTGAAAGTTCCTCATTCACTTTAAGTTAATCTTAACCGTTTTGAAATAAGGGAATTATTAAAATGAAGCAACTAGAATTTAATCAGAGCGTTGGGCATGAAAAAAGGAAATTTTAATGATGATTAAATTTCGGTTGAAAATTTCAACCTAGAATTTTTAGATTTCGTTCGAAATCAGATAAACCGTATACCCAATATAAAAACTTAGCAATATCGCAGCTTCCCATCGGTCTAATTTTTTGCGCTTTCCGGTGAGCATAGCAATAATCAAGAAAATGGTACCGCCAATTAAGATGAGCAGGTCGGTATTAAAATTAGGATTATACTCTAATGGGCTAACGATACTGCTAATTGAAAGAATCAGGAGAATATTAAAAACGTTAGAACCTATGACGTTACCAATGGCGATGTCGCTGTTCTTTTTCATCGCAGCCACGATAGATGTAACCAGCTCAGGTAGAGAGGTGCCGGCCGCCACAATGGTTAGCCCAATTATTTTCTCGCTCACGCCCAATTGGCTGGCGATATCGACGCTATTGGTCACTACAATTTGTCCGCCTGCAATAAGTCCCGCAAAACCAAGAATAATAAGTCCCCAAATTTTAAGGTTGGTCATCGGAACAATTTTAGTGGTCACAGTCTCCTCGCTTTTCATTTGGTTGAAGACGTAATAGATAAAAAGGAAGAACAACAGCAATAAAATTATCCCGTCTAACCTACTTAGATATGTGGGTGAGTTAAAACTAAAGTCATTCACCAAAAACAATAACAAAATCGCAGCGGCGAGAGATATCGGGATTTCACGCCATGCCGTAGAAGATTGTACGGAAATCGGAAAAATGATTCCGGCAATTCCCAAAATAATAAAGAGATTAAAATTATTACTACCGATAATATTCCCAAAAACAATGTCAGAATAGCCGTTGATAGAGCCAATTAAATTTACCACTAATTCTGGTGCCGAGGTACCGAAAGCCACAATGGTTAGACCGATTGCGAGGTCAGAAATATTATATTTTTTGGCTAAGGACGAAGCACCATCTACCAACCAATTTGCTCCAAAAATGAGGCAAACAAAACCGACGATAACCAGAAGAATCGAAATGACCATAAAAATAATTTATTACGAAGTTATGGAATTGGTTTTTAGATAATTAAAATTTTTCTGGGTTTTGAGGAAAACTTTGAAGGCTAAAAACATTTGACATATTTAACCTATAGAAATACGATAAACTTATTATTTTAGTTCTCGATATAAGAAATATAAATTTTCATGCGAACAATGCCCCAAATTGCCAAGTATGTTTTAAATCTTTCAATTGCCCTATTCACACTTTTAGGATTTTCACAAAAGGAACTCAAAAACAAAATTGTGGACTTTACCACTCTTGCGCCGATTGAAAGTGCGAGTATCTACATTCAAAATACAACCATCGGTACGGTGAGTAATGTAGACGGAAAGTTTGCGCTCTTGGTGCCCAAAGAATTTGAAAGTGATAGCCTTATCATTTCATCTATTGGCTATAAGAGCTTCAAGACGCCGATTGAAGAATTTGACAGTTCTGCCGAAATTTATTTAGAAGAAGACATTGCAGCCTTGGACGAAATTTTGCTTATTGCCGAATCAAGACCAGAAACCGGTAATGAAATTGTCTTACGTGCTTTAGAAAAATTACCTAATAATATGCCAGAATCGCCTTTTATGCTCAAGGGATTTCTTAGGCATAAGGAAAGAAATACAAAGGAATTTAAGTGGCTTATAGAAAGTGCTATCACCGTTTATGATAGCAGCTATCCGTCGTATGCGGAAGAAAATTTAAAGATCAATGTCGATGAAGTTAGAAAGAGCTATGATCTTCGTGATGTGGACAGTCTTTTGACCTATGCGGCTTACTTAAAGAACAATTCTAGAAAATCCAATCTGGGCAAACGAAATCTGAGAAGAGATACCATTGCGACCTCCACTTTGGTCGATGCCATAAAGTGGAATGACAATCGAGTTAATGGCCTAGAAAATCTATTAAAAGGAAAATTGAACCTTCTCCGGAATTCTGGAGAATCTAAGGCCTTGTTCGACGAAAGTATTTTAGAAAGACATGATTTTGAACTCGATACTGTTCTAGTCGACGATGGTCGCAAGATTTATAAGATTCATATTAAAAAAGGTTCGGATTATATAAACCTAGATACGCCGGGAATTTTTAATGGCGGTTATGTGGCAGAAGGCTGGCTTTACATATACTGGGACAATTTTGCCGTAAAGAAAATTGAATACAATCTGGTGGCCGATTCTGATGCACAGAAGAGAAGAAGTAAGGACCTGTTCGGAACCCAAGTAAACCATAAGCTCATTTTGACCTATATTGAATTTGAAGACAAAATGTATCCTAATTATATTTATTATGAAACGCCCAAGCTGGTGAACGTGGGTTTAAAACCAACGGATCGAGCAACGGACGATGAAGAAGAACGATTTAATAGGGAAGAGCGTTATTATTACACAGTACAAGAAATTTTGTTTACCGATATTATATTTGAAGAAGAGGTTATCGATGACGCGCTAAATTCTCCATGGGATTCAGATATCTTTAAGATCAGGCCTTATCATCCTAAGTTCTGGAAGAATTACAATACCCTTTTAGAAAGTGATGAGGACGAACAGCTTATCCAAGATTTGACAAAAAGATCATCACTTTACAAACAGTAATCACTAAATTTTGGTCAAGCTAACCTTAATCTCGTTGTAGTAAATCGTGGTTGTGCCTTCAAATCCAGAATCGGTGCCAATGATCAACCAGAGTTCGCCGTCTTCGTTGCTCTCTATTTGTATCATTTCTGTAGATAATTGTTTCAAAACATAAACTTCTTCCTCGGTCCCGTTAGAAAAATCACCAATCAACTGTAGGTCTTCACCATCAGTAGCTTGATTCCCTTTATCTATATTCAATCGATAAATTCCCTCGGTGGTGTCTAAAACTTTTCGAGGTTCAATGGTAGAAACTCCCGCTTTTAGGTAAACACTGTTGGCAGGAGAGCCGCCAATTCCAAAACTTCCTTCTGCGGCGTTCGTAGCAAATTCAATTTCTATTATGACTTCGTACATCTGATTCTTATCTAAGCCATCTAATTTTCTTTTTATAAACATAAAAAGGTCGTCGCTATGATTATTCCCTTTTTGTTTAAGTGCGCCGTCGTTCGTGTCTAACGGATCTGGTAAAGGGGATTGTCGGAATTCTAACTCGTAAAAGGTTTCTACATTCTCCTCGTTGGGATAATCGGCAAAGTCGCCGATCCAACCATCCGTCCCATTTTGGAAGGAATAATTAAGATTCTGGATTTTTAAATCTGAGCTATCATCGTCACTGCAACTATTCAAAAAGATGCTGAGAGAAACTATTATAAGGAGGGTGAAATTTTTCATGGTTACTATTTTTTCCTCAAAGATAATTAGAAGCAGAACCGGAGATTTCGGCCTTCAGAAAAATTTAGCATTAATTTATTTGAATAAGATAAAATATAAAAAAAGCCTCCTTGGATTATTGAATAATTTAGTCCTTCAGGTCATATGGAATATAAGCTTCCCATTCCCAAGGTGTGTAAATATCCCCGATTGCGATTTCTAGGAGCTCCTTAAAAACCCCTTCCGCATTGTCGCTATTGGACATAATGATCATGCCAATGCCGGTTTCAGGAAAAATAATAGAATAATGTTGAAAACCTTCACCGTGACCCTCTTTAAAAGCTCCAAAACCGTAAGGGGATTGAAGCAGTCCCCAGCCTAATCCATAATTAAGTTGAATATCATCGTTGTCATCTGTTTTAACCGTTGAATTCTTTCCAAACTGGGTCTTGGATTTAATCTTGATATTTGGCTCATACATTATCTTGGTAATTGGGGAATTTTCCTTTTCTAAATGCAATATATGGCTAACAAACTTTGAATAATCATCGAGAGTGGTAGACATTGATCCTGCCGCACTAGTCTCATCTGATCGGTCTTTAGCAATCGTTTTCTGGTCCGTAGTATGACCGAGGCAAAAATTTCCTTCAAAACGTTCTTCCCAGAGATAACTGCTGTTCTTCATATTAAGCGGTGAGAACACCATTTCTTGAGCGAGTTGTTTTAAGCCTTTGCCGGTGACTTCTTCGATTGCATATTGCAGCAGCATCATTCCTTCTCCTGAATAACGATAATCGGTACCGGGGTCAAAATAAATTTTTAGTTTTCCGTTTTCATCTAACTCTCCATCTTCATTTACCCATCTCCAATTTTGTAGCCCTGAAGAATGAGAAAGACACATTCTACCGGTAATTTTTTTATAGCGCTCATCATTGGCCAAATCGCCAAATTCTCTCCATTCTTTTCCTAGGTCTATCTTCGGAATGGGAGCCATAAAATAATGTTGTAAAGGTTTGTCCAAATCAAAGATGTTTTGGTCCACCAGACAAGCAACCAAATAGCCAAAAACGGCTTTACTAAATGAAGCGCCGTAAATAATATGATCGGTCCTTAGTTTTTCTTTAGTGTCGATGTTAGCAAACCCGAATGCCTCCTTATAAACAATATCCGAATTATTAAATACTGAGACTTCTATACCGCTAACCTTTGCTTGCTCGGTTAAAAATTGAATTCTTTTAGTTAGCGCCTCTGCTGAGATACTCGTATCGTCTAATCTTTGAATATTCTGGGCCGACAATTGACTACCGAATGTGCTAGATAGCAGGAGCAACATAATCATGGCCGATTTGATAGTAATCTTAGATTTGTCTAATTTTAAAAAAGGTATAGAAAGTGGATAGCTGCAAGTGTTACTCTTAAGAGCTTTTAAAATATTAAATATTATGACGATAAGCGTAAAGGGAATTATCGCGATAAAGAGAAAAAATCCCCAGCCTTCAATGGTCAGTAAACAGATAAAGGCAACAAGAAATAATAAGGTCATGGTAATATGAAAGTTGATGACCTTAATACCATGTTCATCATAAATACGGTTGTCTTCACGTTTATGAATCCAGATAAATAAAGGTAAGAGTATGTTGCAGAGGGGCAGGGCCAGCCCTAAAATCGGGGTGCCGTGCAATAAAAAAAGCCATTTTTTAATGATGGTTTCTTCTTTCGGATTTTCTAGAACGATCAGTTCATCCACCTCAATATCTAATGCCGCCGCCAATAATTTTACGGTTTGTAAATGAGGATTTACATCGTCCTTTTCAATGCGCTGAATTGTTCTAACCGTTACTTGGGTTTTATCAGATAGTTCTTCTTGTGAATACCCTTTTAACTTTCTTTGATAGATAAGGTTTTTTCCTATTGTTGTAGTGTCCATGTTTTATTTGTTTTGTCCATACAAATCTATAGGATACGCACGGATTTTAACCCGACATATAGGTGTCACATTCCTGTCATTTCCCCTATATACTGGGGTTTATAGTGGTTTTAAGTTGAAGTCGCAACCAACAGGAGGCGACTTCAACTATAAATTTAATTTTTCAATTTATTAGTTTGAATTGAAATTTCTTGGCCATTTTCCTTTAAGATCGGATTTATTTTAGGCAGTTCTTCGTTGATCAAATTATCTAGTTTGGTTAAATGCTGTTGAAGCTCTGCCGAAAGTTCGTCATACACTTTATAAGCCCCGTCGGTAGGTTTAGAATCTCCATCTTCTATACTTCGTTTTAATGACGCCAATCTGTTATTCAACTTGATCGGAAAGTTCAAAGGATCTTGTCCTGATCTGTTCTTCACCTGATAAAGATCTTCTTCTATTGCAGAAAGTTTAGTCACAAAAGGTTTCAACTTACTATTAAAATCCGACTCCGGAATAGAAACTTTGGCAGAATCGATTTTAGATTTTATTTCCCTAATCCTGATGACTGCTTCATTGGCCGCTGAGGTTTTTTGGGTGATTTTTGTGGACAACGCAAATTGTTCATTCAAATCTTCTTTGCTCACATCTTTTAAATTGGGATCAATTTTAATTGCGAATTCTTTGGTGTCCTCAAAACCTTCAGTAATTAGTCTAACCTTGTAATTGCCTAATGGCGCTTTTGGCCCATTTTGAGGCCTTCCGCTCCAGATAATCATGCCGTCAAAGACGGTAGCTCCAGGATATCTAAGGTCCCAATCAAATGTATTAAGTCCTTTTGCAGTGGTAGGTTTTGCCGGTTCTCGTTCCCAGCGTGGAATATTTTTGTCTTCTTCATATTTAGGTTTATCGCCGACATGGGTTGCCACAACTTTTCCGTTACTATCCAATATTTCGATGGTTACAGAATCCATTTCCTTGGCTAAATAATATTGAAAAGATGCATTGTATACTCCTCTAATAGCATCTGCAGGTTTGTATAGAATTGCGGATTTGCCGATCATCGTTTCAGAGTATTGTCTAATTGGTTGTATGTCGTCCAAAATCCAAAAGCCTCTACCGTGAGTTCCAAGTACTACATCGTTATCCTTAATGACCAGATCCCGAACCGGTGTATCTGGTAATTTAAGTTGAAGGCTTTGCCACAGTTCTCCATCGTTCATAGAGAAATATACGCCATGTTCCGTTCCCAGAAACAATAATCCCTCTCGTTTAGAATCCTCCCTGATTGCCCTTGCAAAATGGCCCTCTTCAATCCCGTTTATGATTTTCTTCCAAGTTTTCCCATAATCATGGGTTTTAAAGACATAAGGAGCGCGGTCGTCTACTTGGTATCTGTTTGCTGCAACATATAGCGTTCCCGGGTTATGAACGGATTCTTCAATAATACTTACCCTCGAGAATTTTGGTAAATCCTTTGGGGTAATATCGGACCAGTTTTTACCACCGTCCCGAGTGATATGTATTTTTCCATCATCAGAACCTGCCCAAATAGTATTAATATCATGGTTGCTCGGTGCTAGAGCGAATACCGTCGCATAAATTTCTGGACCGTTCATGTCCATGGTAATTACACCTCCGGTTTCTCCTAAAGTCTCTGGGTCTGCATAAGTAAGGTCTGGACTTATCTTTTCCCAGCTCTGACCGTCATTGGTGGATTTCCAAACATGTTGGGAACAGGTGTACATTACATTTTCATCTAAAGGTGAAAACATTATAGGAAATGTCCATTGCCATCTTTCTGGCAATGCACTGGCAGGTTCACCAGAAAAAAACCTAGGATAAACCTGAATATCCCTAGATTGACCTGTGCTCCTGTCATAACGGGTAAGCAATGCCCCTTGGCTACCGGCATAAAAAATATCTGGTTTTGAAGGATGTTGGGTAATCCATCCACTTTCTCCACCACCAACTGAATAATACCAACCGTGATTAGGTCCTCTCGCTTGTTTGTTTTCCCAGCCATCACTAGGCACCGCCACAGTACTATTATCTTGTTGTGCACCAGCGACGTGATAAGGTACATCACTAGTAGTCATAACATGATATAATTGAGTGGTGATATAATCTTGCTCTGTCCAGGTTTTACCACCGTTAATACTAACGTTTGCGCCGCCATCGTTAGAGTTTATCATACGCTCAGGATTGTTAGGGTCGATCCAAAGATCGTGGTTGTCTCCGTGAGGTACTTCGAGGGTTTCATCAAAAGTCTTACCGCCGTCTATAGATTTATATAGGTCGGTATTTAAACAATAGACGATGTCTTTATCTTTTGGGTCTGCATAAATTCTTGAGTAATAAAAAGCTCTTTGCCTTAGCTTCCGCTCATCATTTGTCTGTTCCCAGGTTGCACCGCCGTCATCAGAGCGGAAGACGCCACCTTCATTTGCTTCAATGATTGCCCAAACCCGATTAGAATCGACCGGCGAAACCGTAACTCCAATTTTTCCCAATGGGCCTTCGGGCATTCCAGGATTTTTGGTTAATTCCGTCCAATTTTCTCCTCCGTCGGTAGATTTCCATAGTTTACAATCTTCACCGCCGCCCCACATTTTCCAAGCTTTACGTTGCACTTCCCAGGTCGATGCATACAAGGTATTGGTATCGTTCCTATCAATGATTAAATCTACCGCACCGGCTTTATCGCTTACATATAAAACCTTTTTCCAGTTTTTGCCACCATCTGTACTTTTAAAAACGCCACGTTCTTCGTTATTACCATAAGGATGACCTAAAGCCGCAACATATACAACATCTGGATTTTTTGGATCAATCCTAATTCTCGAAATAGCTTGAGTTTCCTTTAGACCAAGATGCGTCCAAGTTTCTCCTGCATCTTCAGTTTTATAAACGCCATCACCTTGGGTAATACTACCCCTTAATTGAACTTCGCCCATACCTATGTACACAATATCTGGATTGGTTTCGGCAACTGCTACCGCTCCTACTGACGAACTTGTGATCTTGCCATCTGTAACCGCATTCCAAGTGGTACCTCCATCCGTAGTTTTCCAAAGACCTCCGCCGGTTGCTCCAAAATAATATTCGTATGGTCTATCGGGGCTTCCTGCTGATCCTAAAGAGCGTCCACCTCGATAAGGTCCAATATTTCGCCATTTAAGATTTTCATAAAACTCTTCGGGTATCGGCTTGTTATTACTAGCCTCGCTTTGTTGAGCAAAAAAATGTTGGGAAGAAACTATAAAAAAGAATAAGAGAATTAATTTGAAGGGATTTTTCATATTAGAGGGATTATTGCTTAAAGTTGAAAATTTTATTTTGTAAAAGTCATGTTTTAAAGGTAAGAAATGTGATCTAGAATTTTAAGATGAAAACTCCTCACTTAAAGTTTAATCAGTTTGCCGTTGTTGTTTGCAGATTTAAATATGGCATCTACAATTCTAATATCTCTCAGTCCTTCTTCACCAGGAACGATTGCCGGTTGATTTTTCTTGATTGCTATTGCATCATCATCCATTTGTTTAGCTTGTTGGTTTCCATTAAAAGGATTAAGAACTTTACCATCGCTGCTGGTAGCTCTCACGCCAGTATAACTTTGCATCGGCGCGACCTTGTAGCTTCCATTTTTACATTTTACATCTAACTTATTGATGTTTTCAGCAAAGGATGTTTTGCATTTTGCCCTAATCCCCGAAGGGAACTCAAGCTCAAAAGTGGTTTCTTCATCGGCTTCAAACACATCGGTTCTGTAAATTTTTTGTTGAGCGGATACAGAAATCGGCTCCAATCCAGTAGCGTAGCGGGCCCCATTTAAAGAATAGACGCCCATATCGAACATTGCACCTCCCCCTAATTCTTTAAGAAGCCTCCATTTGTTACGATATGAACCATCGGTATAATAACCTGCTTCGGCTTCAAGGGATGTAATATCGCCATATGGTTTTGTTTTTGACCACTCAATGATTTTTTGAGTTACTGGCTCATGCTGCATCCTATAGCCAACCATTAGGCGTACGTTATTCTTCTTACAAGCATCTATAATTGCTTGGCAGTCTTCTGCACTGGTAGCCATCGGTTTTTCGCACCAAACGTGTTTGCCCGCATTTGCGGCTGCTATTGCGTGCTCTTTGTGCAATGCATTTGGGGTAACAATGTATACAATATCTATCTCATCATTATTGGCCATTTCATTAATGGTCCCATAATTATAAACATTTGTGTCCTTTATTCCATAATCTTTTTGCCATAACGGGACTTTCTCAGGACTTCCGGTTACTACTCCTCTCAGCTCACAATGCTCTGTAAGTTGAAGAGCCGGTGCTAAGAGATCCGTGCTATAATAACCGAGTCCCGCTAATGCCACTCCTAATTTCCTTTCGTTTTTGCTGCACCCAAAATGTGCTAAGGGCACCGAAGTTGCGGCAAGGACTAAAGCTGTTTTCTTTAAGAAATCTCTTCTGTTTTCCATGGAATAATTAATTTTTATTGAAGTCTTTTAAAAATATGAAATGATATTCTTAAATAAAATCTAATTTGGTTATTTATAAATTAGATAATCTTCAAAACAATGTTAGCATGATAGAATTCACTAAAAAAATTAAAGTATTGATGCTTTTAATGTCAATCGTTGCGTTTGGAGAACTGGGAGCGCAAAACGACTTTCATCTTTATAAAGACCACGACGCCTTGCCAGTGAAGGATTTGGAAAAATCTGCTAAATTCTATTCAGAAGTTTTAGGGCTAAAGGAAATAAGTAATGCAGGATTAGGAGAACGATTTAGGTGGTTTGAATTGAATGACCATGTACAAATACATCTCATATTGACCGACGGTATTATTGAAAGGTCCAAAAATTTACACTTGGCCATTAACGCAGATAATTTAGACGCGTTTATAAAGCACCTAACTACTCTAAATGTACATTTTGAAAATTGGTCGGGCGACCAAAAGATTACCAATACACGACCAGATGGCGTAAAGCAAATCTATCTACAAGATCCAGATGGTTATTGGATAGAGGTTAATGACAACAGTTTTAACTAAAGGTGTATAAAAAGAAATCTCCTGTACTTTTGATACAGGAGATTTCCGCAACTAACTAAAATTATTTCTATGAAATAATATTAACTAATTTGTTACTAAATTACTTTTTTGAACCAGTAGACTTAGAATCTGGTTTTTTTGCAGCTCCACCAGATTTATTTGCAGTTCCGGTAGACGTTTTTTTCTGATCTTTCTTTGAATTATCTTTTGATTTATCCATGATTAAATTTTTTTAATTGTTATAATTAATTAGTATAAAATTGCGATATAAAACTTCAGAAAATTAACCTTAAAAAACTTATGATTATCTCTGTCGATTAAAATTTAATCTCAGCTGTGCTGCGGAAATCTATAGCTTTAGAAATCAATAATTTATGAAGTGTCAATTATAAAGTAATGATTGTATCATTCTATAGTTCAATAGATTAATAAGAGTAAATTATTTAATAGTCAAATATTTGATATAAACTCATAGAAGATTAGTTAAGAATAAATCACTCTATTATATAGGAGGAGTTATATATCCTGATTGCGATTGCTTTGAAACTGTTCAAAGTTTTTTCTCTTCAAATCGGAAGGTGAAATGCCAAACTCTTCTTTAAAAATCTTTGAGAAATAACTCCGACTATTAAGTCCTACCGCATCTGAGATTTGCGACATATTTAGGTCGGTGGTTTCTAATAGCTTTCGGGCGTGAAGAAGACGTTGTCTCTGGATATATTGATTTACCGAAGTTCCGAACAACAACTGAAAACCAGTTTGTAGTTTATTGGAATTTAAACCAAACTCTTTGGCCAGTTCTTTTATCGAGGTCAAGGTCTCTAATTGCTCCTCAATTTTTTTGGCTGCAGCTTTCACTTGTTTTACTTCAAACTTTCTGAGGACACTTCTGTTAGGGAAATCCTTTAAATCATCTTGAAACTGAACTAACTGTCTAGTCAAAATGAGATATGACTTTCCTTCAAGGAACATTTTTCTAAGAAAATCCTGATGATCAAACTTCAAAATCCCTGCAAATACATCAGAAAGTTCTAAGCTGTAATAACCTTCATAATAAAAAGTGTTATCAGCATCTACATCCTTAAACAGTTCTTGGATGGGATTTTCTAAACTTTTAAGCTCGCAAATGGCCTTAGCTTGAAACTCTTTTCTAGAAAGTTCGAGGCTATTCAATTTAATCGCAGTGTTTTTCTTAAATCTTAAGATATGCCCGTTAAATCGGCTGCTCGCAACAATAGCATTTTGATATTGCTTTATGCTATGGTTCGTTTCATCATCTTCAAAACGATGGATAAGGTCACCTTCCAAACAAAATAGGAATTTTAATGGATGAACCTTGTTAACGATAAACTGAATTTCTACATCATCGTTAAAGGTGCAGTCATACTGTATGATTCCCATACCGCTGTCGAAGTCAATTCCCATAATAGAACCACTTCCAAACTCTGATGGAATGTCAAGAAAAAATTGGTCACAACGTTCCGTGAAGCCAGTACTCATTTCTTTGGCCAAACTTTGTATAACTTCTTTGAGTGGGAGGGATTGTACAATAAAGGTTTTCATCGCTCCTAAGATAGTTTAATTCTATGAAGATTTACTTGAACACTGCCGCCTATTCTTACATACTAAGTAAAAAGGTTATTTCAAATTTAGGTTGAAAAGACTATAGACTAAGAGTTAAATATTGGGTTTTATGATTAATGTGGCAATCTGTTTCTTAGTAAACCATAGATATAGGTTCCCAATACGGCCGACAAAAAAACAAGTATTACTGGCCAAAATCCAGCACCAATAAGAACGAATATAGGTCCAGGGCATGCCCCTGCGAGCGCCCATCCTAGTCCAAAAATAATTCCGCCAATGATGTAACGATAGTATCCAAAGTCTTTGTCGATAATCTTAATGGGTTCGCCAGAAAAGGATTTTACCTTAAATCTCTTTATGATTTGGGTAAAAATAATCCCTAAAAACAAGGCAGAGCCAATAATTCCATACATATGAAAAGATTGGAACTTAAACATTTCATAGATCCGAAACCAAGATGCTGCTTCAGATTTGTACATAATGATTCCGAAGAAGATTCCTATAAATAAATAAGCTAGAGATTTCATATTAAAAAATTAATGGGAATAATAAGTGAATCATCACCATACCGCCGATAAAGAATCCTATCACTGCAATAAGAGATGGAAGTTGAAGGTTGCTCAGCCCTGAGATGGCGTGGCCAGAAGTACATCCGCCCGCATAACGCGCACCAAATCCTACCATAAATCCGCCCAAAACCAACAAAACAATGCTTTTTAAATTTGAAAAAGCTTCAATTCCGTAGAGTTCGGTTGGTAAATAAGCTTTACCAGCACTAGCAAATCCTAGGGTATTTAAGTCGCTAACCGTATCGGTTGAAATATTTACAAACTGAGAACTGTCTAAGTAGTGTGAAGCAATAAATCCACCGATTACCGCACCAATAACTACTATAAGATTCCATTTTTGGGATTTCCAATCGAACTTAAAAAAGTCACTCGATTTATCTGCCCCGCACATCGTGCAAAGCGTTCGTAAGTTAGATGACATTCCAAAATTCTTCCCTAGCAATAACAAAAGCAGCATTACTAGAGCTATTAGAGGACCAGCCACATACCACGGCCAAGGTTCTAAGATATAATTCATATTAGTAATTTAGATTGTGCAAAATAACTACAATTCGGTTGGTTATTCAGTAACAATTGTTACTCTTTCAAAGATTGGCAATTGATTATCTTTGCTGTAATTTTGAAGGGTTTAAACCGTCTAAACAAACCATGAAGTATCTAAATGCCTTTTTTGATTCCCTAAAAGGAACCTTGGATTGGACGTGGAAATCTATAACCATTGATGTGCCTTGGTATAATAATTTCTTTTGGGGTCTCATCATTATATCATTGGTAGTTTGGGCGCTTGAGATTTTCTTTCCTTGGAGAAAGGAACAGTCCATTTTTAGAAAGGATTTTTGGCTGGATGCATTTTATATGTTCTTCAACTTTGTGATTTTTGCCATTGTTATTAGCGGTTTTTATAAAATTCTAGAAATAGCATTTGCAGATTTAGGTATTGCGACAGATTCTCTGGCCATTTTAGATTTATCGGCTTATCCCGCCTTCGTACAATTGTTAGTGTTCTTTGTTTTGCTCGATTTTGTGCAATGGATCACCCATATTTTGTTGCATAAGTATTCATTCTTATGGCAGTTTCATAAAATTCATCATAGTGTAAAGGAAATGGGTTTTGCAGCACATCTTCGCTACCACTGGATGGAAAACATTCTATATAAGCCTTTAAAGACCTTTGCGGTAATGATTTTAGGTGGATTTGAACCGACCCAAGCGTTTATCGTGCATTTTATCGCCATTAGTATCGGGCATTTAAATCATGCTAACGTGAAGCTTAGTTATGGTCCGTTAAAATATATTTTCAATAATCCGGTGATGCATTTGTACCATCACGCCTATAAATTGCCAAAGGATACCTATGGGATTAACTTCGGGATAAGTCTGAGTCTATGGGATTATATCTTTAAAACGAATTATATCCCCGAAGATAGTGGTAATGTAAAACTTGGGTTTGAAGGGGATGAAGAAATCCCTGATAATTTTATCGGTCAGATTAGTTATGGTTTCACTCCACCTAAAGCTGATAAAAAAAGAAAGGAAACATCAAATTAATGACGTTTCCTTTCGGGCAATTAATCTAAAATCGGGATATTTAGCTTTTCGCCAATGTAGACGGGCAAACTTCGCTCGTCACTTCTATATTTGCTTTCTTAATATCTGCGAATCCACCTGCAACATCTACAAGATTATGGATTCCTCTACTTTTTAAAATCGAGGCCGCAATAACGCTTCTGTATCCGCCACCACAGTGGAGATAAAATGTTTCTTTCTCTGGAAAATCGGTCAAATGATTATTTAAAAAATCTAGAGGAGTGCTTTCTGCTTCAGGAATATGTGAAGATGCATACTCGCCGGGTTTCCTAACATCATAAATTGGGATGTTATTTTTCATTCTTTCCTTCAAATCTTCCGCCGAAATGGATGTAATGGTATCTATTTCTTTATTCGCATCTTTCCAAGCCTTAAATCCGCCTTTTAAATAACCAATGGGTATTATCGAACCCCACTCTAGATAAACGCATGATTGTTTCTTCTTCACGACCTTCTTGGGCGACCAATAATATGTTTTGTTTTACATCACCGATCAATGCGCCGACCCAAGGTGCAAAACCTCCGTCAATTCCTATAAAAATTGAACGCGGTATATAACCTTCAACAAATTCTTTTTCATCTCTTACATCTAACACCAAGGAATCGGTTTCATTTGCAGCGATTTCAAACTCGTCTGGGGTTAAGGCGATATTTCCTCTTTTTAATACTTTGGAAAAATCTTCGTAACCTTCTTTATTCATCTTAACATTAAGAGGAAAATACTGTGGAGGTGGTTGAAGTCCATCCGTTACCTCTTTTACAAACTCTTCCTTGGTCATATCTGCACGAAGAGCGTAATTCGTTATTTTCTGGTTGCCAATGGTACCAACGGTGTCCTTACTTAGGTTTTTACCACAGGCAGAACCGGCGCCATGAGCTGGATAAACCAGAACATCATCGGCTAGAGTCATCACTTTTTCCCTAAGACTTTCATATAAAAATCCAGCAAGATTATCTTGGGTCAAATGAGCTGACTTCTGTGCAAGATCAGGTCTACCCACATCTCCCAAGAATAAAGTGTCGCCACTAAATAGGGCATGAGGCTTTCCGTTTTCATCCTTTAGCAAATAAGAAGTGCTTTCCATAGTATGCCCAGGTGTATGCAGAGCCACGATAGTTACATTTCCTAAATTAAATTCTTGGCCATCTTTGGCAATTATAGAATCGAATGTCGTTTCTACGTTTGGCCCAAAAATTATAGGAGCTGAGGCTTTTTTTGAAAGCGTCACATGTCCGCTGACAAAATCTGCATGGAAATGGGTTTCGAAAATATATTTGATTTTTGCGTTCGCCGATTGTGCTTTGTCCAGATAAGGCTGCACCTCCCTTAGGGGATCAATGATTGCAACTTCGCCTTCACTTTCTATATAGTAAGCACCTTGTGCTAAACATCCGGTATAAATTTGTTCAATCTTCATCATTCGATTTTTCAACAGCTTCAAAATTAGATTATTACCTTTTTAGCGACGGTAACATTTGTTACATTGTCATATAAATAACTCTTTCAAAATTATATATATTCCCATTACTAGGACAAACCAACCAAATCCTTTTTTGAGTTTCTCTCCGTTTATGAATTTATTCATCCATATACCAATGCCTATCCCTACTACAGAAATTGCGGTAAAGATGAGTAAAAAGTGCCAATCTAGTTCAAGATTATCGACATCTCCAATAAACCCGATCAGTGATTTTATGGCAATAATCAGTAGCGATGTGGCGACTGCTTTTTTCATGGGCAGTTTTGCCAAGAGCACTAGAGCTGGTATGATTAAAAATCCACCACCTGCGCCTACGATTCCGGTCAAGGTACCGACGATAAATCCCTCTAAGATTATTACCGGATAATTAAAAACAGGTTTAACATCTTCTCCTTCAGCATAACTTTTACTCAGAATCATTGAGACCGAAGCAACCAACATCAAGATTGCGAAGAATACCATAATCCCGATATTCTTGGTGATTTCCATCCCGAATAAGGTGAAAAGTTTGTCTGGAATAATTGGGATTAAATAGCGTCGGGTAAGATAGACCGAGATAAATGCTGGTATTGCAAAAACGATGGCGGTCCTAAAATCGACCAATTTATTTTGAATGTTTCTCACGGCTCCAACCAAAGACGAAATCCCGACAATGAAAAGTGAATAGGCCGTCGCCATAACTGGATTTATACCGATGAGGTAAACAAGTACGGGTACGGTTAATATAGAGCCGCCTCCGCCAATTAATCCTAGTACAACACCGATTATTAGTGCTCCTAGATAGCCAAAAATTGCATTTAAATCCACGTCTTAGTTATTAGATGTGGTACAAAAGTAATTTGTTTAAAGGTTGTAGGTGGTAACAATGGTTACACTCGATTTTTTGATGGATTAATTGAGTCCTTGATGATGCAAAAGATTAATGTTATTTCGCTGCAACTCAAT
Source organism: Flavobacteriaceae bacterium MAR_2010_188 (assembly GCA_900104375.1). NCBI lineage: Bacteria > Pseudomonadati > Bacteroidota > Flavobacteriia > Flavobacteriales > Flavobacteriaceae > Flavobacteriaceae bacterium MAR_2010_188. The sequence goes on along the minus strand of LT629302.1, from coordinate 1,962,146 downwards.
CAGACCATCATTTTCTAGCTTTTTGAGCAGTCTAGAAATCACGACCCTTGAGGTATTTAGTTCGTAAGCAATTTGTTGGTGGGTTGTGGCAATGGAATTAGATTTATTTACCCCGGCTTTGCTTTCAAGATATTTGATCAAGCGTTGGTCCATATTCATAAACGCAATGGTATCAACCGTTTCTAACATTTCCATGAATCGGTCATGATAACTTTGAAACACAAAATTTCTCCAACTTTTATATTCTGCGGTCCACGATTCCATTTTTTCTATGGGGATCATAATCAATTTAGAATCGGTTTCGGCAATGGCCTTTATCTCGCTTTTGGTCTGTCCCATGCAACAAGAAAGCGTCATGGCACAAGTATCGCCTTTTTCTAAGAAGTAGAGGAGAAGTTCATCGCCATCATCATCATGCCTTAATATTTTAATGGCCCCTTCTAAAAGTAAGGGCATTGACCTAACATAGGTTCCGACATTCATAATAATCTCTCCTTCAGAAACCTCTTTATAGACCCCAACTTCTTCTATGTTCTTTAGAAGTGCGTCCTCAAATATATTTCCGTAAGCTTTCTTAAGTATTTCGGTCATCGATTGGTTTTAGAAGTTTTATAAAATTAGATAAAATTGAGCAGAAATGGTTTTAATGTCGAATATGCCTGTTAATTTATTTTTTTAAAAAGCAGATTTCGTCGACAATAAAGTAGTTTTGCGGATAATTAATTGAAATTGAATAAATGGCTAAATATTTAGGGAGGGGTTTTAGATTTAAGGATTTACCTAAATTGATTATTAACACTTATAAAGCTTGGAACGCCGATGGTCCTTTTAGGATGAGTGCGGTAGTGGCATATTATGCAGTTTTATCTATGCCAGGGCTTTTAGTAATCCTTATTAATGTAGTTGGAGCCATCTGGGGACCGGATATTGTTCAAGGTCGTTTAACCGGCGAAATTTCTTCGGCAATGGGAGCCGACACCGCCGAATCGGTGGAAACTATGATTCGTGAAACACAAGGGGCAGGTAAAAATATTATTTCAACTATAATCGGTATCGCTACCATACTTTTTGGTGCAACCGGAGTATTTTATCAACTGCAGATTTCGTTAAATAAAATATGGGACGTTAAAACCGATACTAAAGGTGGGATGTTTTCGATAATTACATCTCGTGCCAAGAGCTTTGGGTTTATATTGGGGATAGGTTTTTTGTTGCTGATGAGCTTTATAATAACTGCGGTAATTTCCATTCTAAATGACTATATCAGCACTATGTTCCCGGATATTGTTCTTTATTTAGCATATATAATAGACTTTATTTTGTCGCTTGCTATAATTTCTACTTTGTTCGCGATGATGTTTAAATTTATGCCAGACGTGCGTATACCTTGGAAAACCGTTTGGATTGGAGCTGTGATCACCGCGCTTTTATTTGACCTCGGTAAATTTTTGCTCAGTTTTTACTTCGGGAAATCAGACCCTGGCTCTACTTACGGCGCAGCAGGTAGCGTGATATTGATATTATTATGGGTATCTTACTCCTGTTTAATTTTGTTCTTTGGCGCGGCTTTTACTAAGGTTTATTCCAATACTTATAATATACCGGCAGAAGAACTTACCGAAGAAGAAAAGGACAATTTAGAATAGGCTAATTGTTCAATTTAATATGAAGAATGAAATGCATAAAGCTGGATTTGTAAATATAATAGGAAACCCAAATGTTGGCAAGTCCACTTTGATGAATGCCTTTGTTGGCGAAAAGCTTTCAATAATAACTTCTAAGGCACAGACCACGCGCCACAGGATTTTAGGCATCGTTAATGGTGAAGATTTTCAGATGATATTATCTGATACTCCAGGAATTATTAAACCTGCCTATCAGCTTCAAGAATCGATGATGGATTTTGTGAAATCTGCTTTTGAAGATGCCGATGTCCTGATTTACATGGTAGAAATCGGGGAGAGGGAACTTAAGGATGAAATCTTTTTTGATAAAATCGTAAAATCGAAAATCCCGGTTTTATTGCTCTTAAACAAAATCGATAAATCCAATCAAGAAATTCTGGAAGAACAAGTGCAGATGTGGTCAGAAAAAGTTCCGAATGCCGAAATTTATCCGATTTCTGCTCTAAATGGGTTTAATGTTCCTAATGTTTTCAATAGAATTATAGAGTTACTTCCAGAATCACCGGCCTTTTATCCGAAAGATCAATTAACAGATAAACCAGAACGATTTTTTGTAAACGAGACCATCAGGGAGAAAATCTTGATGCACTACAAAAAGGAAATTCCTTATTCAGTTGAAATTGATACCGAAGAATTCTTTGAAGAAGAGACCATTATCAGAATCAGGTCGGTCATTATGGTGGAAAGAGAATCCCAAAAAGGAATCATTATCGGTCATAAAGGAGCAGCTTTAAAACGGGTTGGGATTGAATCTCGCAAAGACTTAGAGAAATTTTTCGGCAAAAAAATCCATATCGAACTTTATGTAAAAGTCAATAAGAATTGGAGAAGCGATAGCAAGCAGTTAAGACGATTTGGTTATAATAAGGAATAAATTTCCTTAAACCATTCAGTAGAAATTAGTCAACCTCATAATCCAGCTTCATAGTAATAGAAGCGGTTTTATCCTTGGATTCTGTGTTATAGGTTCCGCCCCAAGAATATTCTTCATTGGAGTTTTGACCTGTAATCTGGAAGACGCCCATTTTTGCCGAAAGCAAACTTCCTAGTTTACTGCCAGACTGCTCTGCAATTTTTTCTGCCCGGATTCTGGCATCTTCGGTTGCTTTAGAAATCATTTCAATCTTAAGGTCAGCTAATTGAGTATAGTAATACCTTGGAGGATTTGAGTAAAGTTGAACGCCTTTATTTAGGAGCTCTGTAATTTCTCGCGAAACTTTTTCGACTTTTTCTACATCTTTAGATTCTATTTGCATTGGTTGGGTAAGGATATAACCTAAAAATTCTTCCCCATTGTAATTACCATTTGCGGTATATAGAGGTCTTACGTTTTTAGAACTGTTTACGGCTTCAAAAACAAGCTCGTCTGCAGTAATGCCGCTGGTTTTTAAATAAGCTTCAATGATTTCTCGGTCCTTTGCCAGGTCGGTGTAGGCTTGTTGAAGGTTGGTGTTTTCGTTGGTAAAGGAACCTTCCCACACAATTAGGTCCGAAACAAAATCGGCCTTGCCCAATCCGGTGACGGATATTATCCCATCAGAAACATTTCTGTTTTTGAATGCATTACCTAGAGATATGGCTCCGATTATGATTGCAATTGCGAAGACAACCGCAATAATTATCTTTTTCATTTCAATATAAATTATAGTATCCCATAAATATAAAATGTATTCTCTATGGTATCATTATATTTGCAAACAATTTAATAATTATGAGCAATATCGTGGCCATTGTTGGTCGACCCAATGTAGGTAAATCCACTTTCTTTAACAGACTGATCAAACGTCGTGAGGCAATCGTTGATTCTGTTAGTGGTGTTACAAGGGACCGTCATTATGGTAAGACAGACTGGAACGGTATGGAATTTTCGGTAATCGATACAGGAGGTTATGTAAAAGGTAGTGATGATATCTTTGAAGCTCAAATCGATAAGCAGGTAGAAATTGCTATCAGTGAAGCAGATGCCATCATTTTTATGGTAGATGTTGAAACTGGTGTAACCGGAATGGATGAGGATGTTGCCAATCTTTTAAGAAAAGTCAACAAGCCAGTTTTTCTGGTAGTAAATAAAGTGGATAATAATCAACGAGCTGCGAGTGCGGTAGAATTTTACGCGCTTGGATTGGGTGAATATTATAATGTTGCTTCTATAAATGGAAGTGGTACCGGGGATCTTTTAGACGCCTTGGTTGCAAGTTTACCTAAGAAAGAAGAAGTTGAAGAAGTTGAATTGCCACGTTTTGCGGTAGTAGGAAGACCTAATGCAGGTAAATCTTCTTTTATAAATGCTCTAATCGGTGAAGACCGCTATATCGTTACCGATATTGCTGGTACAACCAGAGATTCTATAGATACAAAATATAACCGTTTTGGGTTCGAATTCAATTTAGTTGATACTGCGGGGATACGCAGAAAATCTAAGGTGAAGGAAGATTTGGAGTTTTACTCTGTGATGAGAAGTATCAGGGCAATAGAACATTGTGATGTTTGTCTGGTGATATTAGATGCTTCAAGAGGTTTTGATGGTCAGGTTCAAAATATATTTTGGTTGGCGGAAAGAAACCGAAAAGGAATCGTAATTCTCGTTAATAAATGGGACTTGATTGAAAAAGACAATCAGACCGTAAAAATGTTCGAAAAGAACATTAGGGAAGAGATAGCGCCGTTTACCGATGTGCCGATTGTATTTATTTCTGTAAATGAAAAACAGAGAATATTTAAAGCCATAGAAACCGCGGTTGAGGTCTATAAAAACAGAAGTAAAAAGATTAAGACCAGTACCTTAAATGAGATTCTACTTCCTATAATTGAGAACAATCCACCACCAGCTAATAAGGGCAAATACGTTAAGATTAAATATATAACCCAATTGCCAACTCCTCAGCCTCAATTTGCGTTCTTCTGTAATCTACCTCAGTACGTTAGAGAACCTTACAAGCGGTTTTTAGAAAATAAATTAAGGCAAGAATTTGATTTTCATGGAGTTCCGATAAGTGTCTATATGAGGAAAAAATAGATTTTAAGATTTATTTAAGAAATTTCATACGGAAATTATTCTATTTTCGTTTTTAGCTAGACAATCTATCATCAATCAAATCAATTATGAAGATACTCCTCTTCTGTGTATTTTTATTTGCCTACGCTTTTTCATTTTCCCAATCAAAATCATTCAAAATAACCGGTAAGATTCTCGCTGAGAATGACTCGATTCCATTAGAATCTGCCACCGTTTATTTGGAAAGAGTAAAGGACAGTTCCTTGGTAACTTATACCATTACTGACCGAGATGGACTTTTTAGTATTATTGAAGAAACCTACGACGATAAATTGAATCTCACTGTTTCGTACATTGGATATAAAAATTATTCTCGACAGCTTACCATCGATAAAGAAGTTATTAATCTGGGGAGACTAAATCTTCAACTTGCTAATAATCTTGATGAAATAACCATTAGGAGTAGAGCACCGATAACGGTTAAAAAAGACACTTTAGAATTCAACGTTAAATCCTTCAAAACTAAAAAAGATGCTAATGTTGAAGACCTTTTGAAACAATTGCCGGGTGTAGAGGTAGATGACGATGGTAAGATTACCGTGAATGGTAAGGCAGTGAATAAAATTTTGGTTAACGGGAAGCCGTTTTTTGGTGGTGACCCAACAATTACAACCCGGAATCTCACAAAGGAAATTATAAACAAGGTTCAGATCACCGATACAAAAACTAAATCCGAAGCTTTTGCCGGGGAAGAGGGTGACAAGGAAAATAAGACCATCAACCTTACCATTAAGGAAGAAAATAATAAAGGCATATTTGGGCGGTTCTCGGCAGGTGCAGGAACTGATAAGCGCTATGAATTTGCAGGGCTGGTCAATGTTTTTGACAACGATCAGCGCATCAGTATCCTAGCCGGTGGAAATAATACTAACTCTCCCGGTTTTAGCTTTGGTGAAATCCAAAAAATGTTTGGTGGGGGAAGAAGTGTGAGCTTCAGCAGCAATGGCAATTTCGCTATCGATGAAAGGTCCTTTGGTGGCGGAGAAGGCATTACGACCTCTACCAACGTAGGAGCTAACTATGCCGACGAATTAAATAAGGAAGTAGATTTAACAGGTGATTATTTCTATTCTTCCAGTCGCTCCGATAACGAAACCAAGATTGAAAGAGAAAATATCTTGCCAGATACAAGATATTTTACAAACTCTAATTCGGTGTCTTCAAGCGATACGGATAATCATTCTATGAATCTTCAATTTGAAATTGAAACAGATTCAACCTTTTTGATAAATTTAGAACCCTCCTTTCAATTTACTAAATCCGTTACCAATTATAAAAATTTAGAAGAAACGTTGAATGAGAATTTGGTCCGAACCAACACCTCTGACTTAAATTCTTTGGTCATGAATACCGGTAAAAATTTCAGTAATGAATTTAATGTCACTAAAAAATTTGGAGCTGGTGGCGCTTTTTTAAAATTCAGCCTCGATACAGAATTTAACGATACAGAATCTGATGATTATATTGAATCACAAACAATTTTCACTGACGAGAATCAAAATATTATTAGAGATCAGTACAGCGATGACCATGAGAATCTTAAAAGTTTGTATACTACACTTACCTATAGAATTCCGCTGATCAGCAAAGCCTTTTTTCTAGATTTAAAATACGGGATACGTAATGACAAAAGGGAAAATCTAAGGAGCACTTACGATTTTGACCCAGCGACTGGAGAATATAGCTCGTTTAATCTACCGCTGAGCACGGATTTTAATTATACTAATAAGCGGTCAACACCCGCGGCAGAAATTAGTTATAGGAAAGAAGATTGGTCTTTTAGCTTGAATTCTGGTTATGTTTTCAGAACATTGGAAAACAGCGATGAACTAAGGCCAGAACTAAATCTTACCCAAAAATTTGAAGCTTTGGAACTTGGTTCTAACTTTTACTATAAGTTTAGTCCTAAATCTTCGATTAATATTGGTTACAATCTGAGCAATCAGCCTCCACAATTATTTCAATTACGCCCGTTTCAAAATGTTTCAAATCCATTAAATATTATTACTGGAAACCCAAACCTTAAACCTTCCAATAATCAAAATATCTATTTGAGTTTTAATAGTTTCGACTTTCAAAAGAGAACCGGCTTTTTCGGATATTTTAATGGTGGCCTAACCTCGGACCAAATTGTCTCCAAGACTTCCGTAGACCCAGAAACGCTGATAAGAAGAACTACCTATACCAACGTGGATGGTGTTTATCAATACAGCGGTAGTATGTCTTACAGTAAGACGGTTAAGTTAGACACCATGCAATCTGTTCGCTACAGGATTGGATTTTACGGTAATTCTAATAGAGATGTGAACTTCAATAATGAGGTGAAATATGCATCGAATCGCTATTCGGTAACCCCAAACATAAGATTAACCTATACCTGGGATAAAGTTGCCGAAATAGAGCCAAACTACCGATTAAATTACACGCGGACGCGTTACGATTTAGATCAGTTTAATGATCAAGAATTCATCAATCATAGTTTGGGAATAAGAACGGCGACGTTTGTGCCTAAAGGGTTGGAGTGGCGTAATGATATCAACTTTTCGTATAATCCCAATATTGCCCCCGGTTTTCAAAAAACCGCTTGGTTCTGGAATTCTACATTGGCCTATTCTATAATGCAAGAAAAGGCAACCATCACTTTAAAAGTTTATGATTTGTTGAATCAGAATACCAATGCCAGAAGATCTGCTACCGATAATTATATTCAAGATATCCAGAGTACGGTATTACAACAATATTTTATGCTAAGCTTTAGTTGGAAGTTTAATACTCTTGGTTCTAAAGGAGAAACCGGAGGGAATCATTTTATGATGTTTTAGTTTTTTTGTAGGAGGAAGATTGGTTGATTTAGAAAAGAGAATAGAGACGCTAGAACCAAGAACAAAGATTTTGATTCGCGAAAGGGCGAAAGGGCGAATTTGCGATTTGCGAAAGGACGAATGGGCTGAAAGGTTAACACTCAAACCAGAAAATACAGTCACACTGAGCCTGTCGAAGTGTTTTACCGATTATATTTTAAGAATTAAGAATTAAGAATTAAGATTTAAGAATTAAGAATTAAGAATAGGTAATAGAGAATAGAGAATAGAGAATAGAGAATAGAGAATTTTATTTTCTAACAACTAACAACTAACAACTAACAACTAACAACTAACAACTAACAACTAAAAACCAACCCTGAGTGCCGCTAGGCAGGAACTAACAACCAACAACCAACCCTGCCTGCCGCTAGGCAGGAACCAACAACCAACAACCAATAACAAACTACCAACTTCCGCCAGCGCCGCCGCCGCTAAAGCCACCGCCGCCAAATCCTCCGCCAAATCCTCCACCGCCACCAAATCCGCCACCGGAGCTTCCTCCGAATCCGCCGCCACCGCGATAGTTTCCTCTGCCCATATTGCTTAAGATAATTGCGTCCCAAATATCTAATCCGCCAGAACGCTTTCCGCCATTTTTCCCACCGTTTCTACCTTTTTTATTTAAGGAAGAGATGATGACAAAAAAGATGATAATCATTATAAAAATAACCTGAATTGGTATTCCGCCACTCTCTGTGGTCTGTCGAGTTCCTTCATACTGACCCATCAAAAGGTCGAATATTGCGTCGGTCCCTTTATCTAAACCGGAGTAATAATCCCCTTTCTTAAATTCAGGAATAATGACGTTTCTTATTATTTCTCCATTTATACCGGCAGTTAATTGAGATTCTATTCCGTAACCCGGTGCAATCCAAATTTGCCGGTCGTCCTTGGCCAAAAGTATAAAGACACCGTTGTCTTCCTTGGCTTGACCAACGCCCCACTGTTGGCCCCATTTAGGCGCCAAAAGCCCAATGTTTTCTCCCTTGGTTGTATTTATTATCGCTACCACAAATTGGGTAGAAGTTGTATCGGAATATTTAATGAGTTTCTGCTCTAGATTTGCTTTTTCAAAACCAGATAAAAGTCCGGCGTAGTCGTAAACGCTAGTCTGTTCTTTTGGTTTTTCAGGGATTTCAAATTGTGAAAAACATAAAGTGGAAACCAATAAAAATGCTAATAACGTACCGTAAGAATATGAGGTTTTAAATATCACGGACCTATAGATATTTTGTTGGATTGTTCGTTAATATCATCTTCGAGGTAAGGGAAGTGTTTATTTAACTGCTCACCAGCTTTGGTTACGCCATCTACAATACCTTGCTTAAAGCGATTAGCCTTAAAGTGAGTTTGAATAACATCTCTTGTGCTGTTCCAAAAATCTTTATCCACAACGTCATTGATGCCTTTATCTCCATAGATAACAAAAGTTTTATCTTCTACTGCGATATATAGTAAAACAGCATTTTGAAGACGAGTGTTATCCATTTTGAGCTTATGAAAAAGTTCCATCGCTCTATCAAATGCATCGATTTCAGTAGTCTTTTCAATATGCACCCTAATCTCTCCAGATGTATTGAGTTCTGCCAGTCTAATTGCTTCTATGATTTCTTCCTCTTCAACCGTAGTTAAAAAGTGTTCTATTTTAGACATGTTTGGTAATTTATGAGTCGAAATCAAAATCGACGTCCACCGGTCTTTCAGCACCTGCTTCAGCGTCAAAATAAGGTTTCCCTTCAAACCCAAAAATGCCAGCAAAAATTGAATTCGGGAATTTTTTAACGTGGTTATTATAAGGTTTAATTGCCTCATTATATCTAACCCGAGCGGTTTGTATGGTATTCTCTGTACTGGTCAGTTCATCTTGAAGTTTAAGGAAATTCTGATTAGATTTTAAATCGGGGTAACGTTCTACCGTCACCAAAAGTCGCGAGAGCGCACCGCTTAATTCGCCTTGCGCTTGATTAAATTGCTCTAGTTGCTCTGGGGTGATATTAGTTGGATCAATCGTCGTTTGGGTTGCTTTGGCCCTTGCTTCAATTACATCCTTAAGTGTGTTTCTTTCAAAATCTGCTGCGCCTTGTACGGTATTGACCAAGTTTCCGATGAGGTCATTTCTTCTTTGATAGGAGGTCTGCACATTTCCCCATGCTTCGCTTACATTTTCATTTAATTCTACCGCGGTATTATTAAAACCAACTGACCAATTGTATGCGACAAAGGCAATAAGGGCTATTATAATTACTGGAATTAACCACTTTTTCATTTTAAAATTTGTTTAGAGTTGATCTTTAATTTTTGTTAGTTGAGCCTTAACATCTTCTAATTTACTTATTATCTCGAAGTTGTTTAATGATTTTTTCTTGTCTTCCTTAAGATGCGTCTTCGCGCCTTCTAAGGTAAATCCACGCTCTTTTACAAGGTGAAATATGAATTTTAGGTTTCTAATATCTTCTTGGGTAAACTTTCTATTACCCTTAGCATTTTTTTTAGGTTGAAGGACATCAAATTCCTTTTCCCAAAACCTGATCAGTGAAGTGTTGACATTAAATGCCTGTGCAACTTCACCAATTCCATAGTACCTTTTTTCGGGAAGTTCTATATGCATAATTTTAATCTAAAGATTGGTTTTCTAATGATGCTTTTTCAAGGAGTTTGCTATATTCTTCCGCAGAGAGGTTTCCGTAGTAGAAATTAATAGGATTGATGCGCTCTCCGTCCTTAAATATTTCGTAATGTAGATGTGGTGCTTCAGAACGACCGGTACTTCCGACGAAACCGATTAGGTCACCACGTTTTACTTTTTGATTTTCCTTTACATTATATTTATAAAGATGACCGTAAAGAGAAACATAGCCGTAGCCATGATCAATGCGGATATGGTTTCCGTATCCTGTAGCCTTATTATCGGCTCGGGTAATCACACCATCACCAGCGGCATAGACCGGAGTACCGCGGGCAGCAGTAAAATCCATCCCAAAGTGAAACTTTCTTACCTTTGTAAAAGGATCAGTTCTATAACCATAACCCGAAGCCATTCTGGTAAGATCTTCATTGCTGACTGGCTGAATAGCAGGTATAGCGGCAAGAAAGTTTTCCTTGTCCTCGGCCAAAACTGCAATTTCATCAAGGGATTTAGATTGAACCACAATTGCCTTTTGCAGCTTGTCCAACCTCATATTACTTTCCTTAATCAATTCAGAATTATCATAACCTTCATATTTCTTGTAGCGATTAACGCCGCCAAAACCAGCTCTTCTCTGCTCTTCCGGAATTGGGTTAGCTTCAAAATATAATCTATAAATAGCATTATCGCGTTCTTCTACACTCTCTAAAACGGCAAAAGCATCGTCTAATTTTTTATTGAGAAGATTGTATTGAAGTTCCATATTTCTCATCTCTCTAGCCATTGCTTTTTCCTTGGGAGAGTCCACAAATTGGCCAGCGAAGAAAACAAAAAGGAATCCGAAGAGTGCAGAACCTAAGATAAAAACGGCGGCATACTTAAAAGTATTACGCTTACGGCGTTCTATCCGTCTATAAGACAGAGTGTCTGGGTCATAATAATATTTAACCTTCGCCATTTTGTAATTTATCCTATTTTTGCGTTTAGGTATCGCGGTTTACCACTTTAAAAAACGTGGTAAGCTAACAAACCTACAAAATTTTTTCGATATTAAATTCACGCTATCCTTTTAAAAAAGGTTTATAAAGTTAAACGCTTAACGCTGATTTTAGAAATATATTTGCATCGAGATAAACCAAAGAAGAGGTTTAGAAAAATCCAACAATACAGCATAAATGAAGTCGCAGAAGATAAGAGAGACATTCACAGATTTTTTTAAGGGAAAAGAACATCTAATCGTGCCGTCTGCCCCGATGGTTTTAAAAGATGACCCAACCTTAATGTTCGTCAATTCTGGTATGGCACCATTTAAAGAATACTTTTTAGGGAATGCAAAACCGAAAAGTTCTAGAATTGCCGATACCCAAAAATGCTTAAGGGTTTCTGGGAAGCACAACGATTTGGAAGAAGTTGGTTACGATACCTATCACCATACCTTATTCGAAATGCTGGGAAATTGGAGCTTTGGTGATTATTTTAAGAAGGAAGCGATTGCTTGGGCTTGGGAATTGTTGACCGAAGTTTATAAAATTGACAAGGATATTCTGTACGTTACTGTATTTGAAGGCGATGAAAATGATAAGCTTCCAATGGATAAGGAAGCTTTTGATCTTTGGAAACAATATGTTTCTGAAGACCGAATTCTAATGGGAAACAAGAAGGATAATTTCTGGGAAATGGGCGACCAAGGTCCATGCGGACCGTGTAGTGAAATTCATGTAGATATCAGGTCTAAAGAAGAAAAATCCAAAACACCAGGGAAAGACTTGGTCAATAAAGACCATCCCCAAGTTGTAGAAATCTGGAACTTGGTATTTATGCAATACAACCGTAAAGCTGATAGCAGTTTAGAACAACTTCCTGAAAAGCATATCGATACTGGGATGGGTTTTGAAAGACTTTGTATGGTATTACAAGATGTTCAATCTAATTACAATACCGACGTTTTTACACCAATCATTCGAGAAATTGAGGTCATAACCGATAAAGATTACGGAAAGGATAAAGATGTAGACGTGGCAATTAGAGTGATAAGTGATCACGTTAGAGCGGTCGCATTTAGTATTGCAGATGGGCAATTACCGAGCAACACAGGCGCTGGTTATGTGATAAGAAGAATTCTTAGAAGAGCGATACGTTATGGATTTACCTTTTTAGATCAGAAACAACCATTTATTTATAGGCTCACAAATATTCTTTCCCTCAAAATGGGAGACGCTTTCCCCGAATTGATTTCTCAAAAGCAATTGATTGAAAACGTGATTAAAGAAGAAGAGCAATCTTTCTTAAGAACCTTAGATCAAGGATTGGTTCTTTTAGATGGGATTATTAAAAAGACAAAGGGCGATACCATTTCTGGTAAAAAAGCTTTTGAACTATACGATACTTACGGATTCCCAATCGATTTAACTGCGCTGATATTACGAGAAAAAGGATTGACCTACAATCATGAAGAGTTTCAAGATGAAATGCTTCAACAGAAAACACGTTCGCGTGCTGCCAGTGAACTTTCTACCGAAGATTGGATCAGTGTTAAGGAAGATAAAGATCAAGAGTTTGTGGGCTACGATTCACTAGAAGAAAAAGTGAAGATTACTCGCTATAGAAAAGTAACCTCCAAAAAAGATGGTATTCAATATCAACTTGTTTTTAATCCAACGCCTTTTTATGCCGAAGGAGGCGGACAGGTTGGCGATAAAGGTTACATCGAGGCCGAAAATGGCGATGTAACCTACATTTTAGACACTAAAAAGGAAAACAACATCATCATTCATATTACCGAAGAATTACCAAAACATATAGAAGGCACGTTTACGGCTATCGTTGATAAAAATCAAAGGGTAAGAACTACATCAAATCATACCGCGACTCATTTGTTGCATCAAGGGCTTAGAGAAGTTTTGGGAACTCACGTGGAGCAAAAAGGATCTGCAGTTCATTCTAAATATTTACGTTTCGATTTCTCTCATTTTTCTAAAATGACTACCGAAGAAATTGAAGAGGTTGAGGCTTTTGTAAATGCTAGAATTGCTGGTAATTTAGAGTTGAAAGAAGAAAGGAATATCCCAATGGCCCAAGCGATTGAACAAGGTGCGATGGCGCTGTTCGGTGAAAAATACGGGGATTCTGTTAGAACGATTCGTTTTGGTAAGTCCATTGAATTATGCGGTGGAACACACGTAAATAATACTTCCGATATCTGGCATTTTAAAATCTTGTCTGAAGGCGCAGTAGCTTCAGGGATTAGAAGGATCGAAGCTATTACTGGCGACGCCGTGAAAGATTATTTCACTGAAAATAATAAGCAGTTTTTGGAGATGAAGCATATGCTCAATAATCCAAAAGATGCTGCGACTGCTTTAGATTCATTACAACAGGAAAATCTTAAGCTCCAAAAGGAAATAGAAAGCCTGCTTAAAGAGAAAGCAAAAAATGTAAAAGGTGATCTTTTAAATGAACTTACGGAAGTAAACGGAATTCAATTTTTGGCTAAGAAATTAGATTTGGATAGCAATGGACTAAAGGATGTAAGTTTTGAAATGGGCCAGAAATACGACAATCTGTTTTTACTTTTTGCTTCAGAACAAAATGATAAAGCACTTCTTTCATGTTACATTTCTAAGGAATTGGTGTCTTCGAAAAACCTGAATGCGGGTAACATCGTGAGGGAACTCGGGAAATTTATTCAAGGTGGTGGAGGTGGGCAACCATACTACGCAACTGCGGGCGGTAAGAACCCAAGCGGAATAGACCAAGCTCTAAGCGAGGCAAAAAAATACCTGGAATAAAGACTGTTCTAAATTCAGATGAAACTATTTACCAACGTTCCAGTTAAAGTTCAAGCTGAAAATCAGATTGACTACCATTCTAATTTGCTGGGATTGGGAAGTTGCTTTGTTGAAAATATTGGAGCAAAACTCGATTATTTTAAGTTTCCGACATTATTAAATCCAATCGGGATTTTATTCAATCCCGTCTCAATTGAAAATTTAATTGTAAGAGCGATTTCTAATAAGACTTATACAACTGAAGAAGTTTTTGAGCAGAACGAACAGTTTCATTGTTTTGATGCGCATTCGGATTTAAATTCTTTTAGCTCTGAAGAAATGGCTTCAAACTTAAATTCTGCACTAGTTGAAACTGCAAAAACACTAAAAAAAGCTTCACATTTAATAATTACCTTAGGCACAGCCTGGGTTTATTTCAATATTGAAAATCAAAAAGTCGTTGCCAATTGCCATAAAGTTCCTCAGGCTCGTTTCAATAAAAAACTTTTAAGTATTGATGAAATTGTCAATTCTCTAAAAAAGATAGAAAAGAATATAAAAGAGATTAATCCCAATATTACCATCATTTACACGGTTTCGCCAGTGCGCCATATAAAGGATGGTTTTTTAGAAAATTCTTTAAGTAAGGCACACTTAATATCTGCTGTTCATTCGGTTTTAAAGAATAATAATCAGTCTCATTACTTTCCTGCGTATGAAATTATGATGGATGAATTACGAGATTACCGTTTTTATGGAAAAGATTTAGTACATCCCAATGACACTGCTATCGAAATTATCTGGGATAGATTTAAGGAAAGTTGGATTAGCAAAGACGCTCAAAAAACCATGTCGGATGTTGCAACTATTCAACGAGGGTTAAGCCATCGACCATTTAACGCTGAATCATCCGCACATCGTCAATTTCTTCAAAAATTAGAAACTATAAAAAATCAGATTAAATCTGAATTTCCAAACCTTCACTTTTAAAAATTACGGATTTCTGTATATTGATTATGGTTAATCAAAGCCATTTTCTTGTATAATTAGGTAAAATCGCTTAATCTTTTTTTTAATGCGATTTATCGAAAAAAAATCACATTAGAATCTAATCCCTATATATTTACAGTGCTATTAATCAATTTTTTAAAGAAGGCGTCAAGAACGATATCTGTGCTAAAATACAGAATCTGATTGATTTTTTTTTTTACGGGGTAATACCATTCAGGATATACTTTAGACTCTTCAATTGATATAATGACTTGCAACTTGTCTTGAGAAGAATATTTGCAATATCTGTATCGCAACAAATTCAAAATAAATTTGCTTTGGTACAAAAATCAAGAAAAAATAATCTTACTTAACCCTTACACTGTCTGGTACTAACACGGTGTAGTCGCCGTTATTTCTAATAACATCGCGTACGATAGAGGAGGAGATATATGAAGTTCGGGCTGCAGTTAGCAGGAAAACCGTTTCAATCTTAGAAAGTTTACGATTGGTGTGGGCAATGGCTTTTTCGAATTCGAAGTCAGCCGGATTTCTTAATCCCCGAAGAATAAATTCAGCATCGATTTTCTCGCAAAAATCTACGGTAAGACCTTTATAGGTCACAACTTTCACCTTAGGTGAATCCTTAAAAGATTCTTCTATAAAACCCTTACGTTCATCAACCGAAAACATATATTTTTTATCTGCATTGATTCCGATAGCAACAACCACTTCATCAAATAACTTAACTCCACGTTGAATAATATCAAAGTGTCCTAAAGTTATAGGATCAAAAGATCCAGGAAAAAGTGCGCGTTTCATAATAAGTTAGCGAAGGCTAAAGGTTAATTGTTTATACTTAAAGTAAAAATACGATTTTTTAGGAATGTCAATTATTTCGCTTCTGCTTCAGAGCTTCTTCAATGGCATTTGTAAACAAATCAACTAAACTTATACCTGCCTTTTCTGCTTGCTGAGGTAAGATGCTGGCCTTTGTTAAACCCGGGACAGTATTGACTTCTAATAAATGTGGTTCGCCATCTTTGAAAATATATTCACTTCGGCTAAAACCCTTCAAATCTAAAACCCGGTAAACTTTTTCTGCGGCAGCATTTACTTTATCTGCCATTTCCTTGTCGATTCTAGCGGGAGTAATCTCTTGGGATTCGCCAAGATATTTTGCCTTATAGTCAAAAAAGTCATTATTGCTCACAATTTCAGTCAGCGGAAGGACTTTAATCTCATCTTTATAGCTTATAACGCCAACCGAAACTTCGGTGCCATCTAAAAACGATTCAATAAGAACTTCATTATCTTCTTTAAAAGCAACTTCTAGTGCGTTATCGATGTCTTCTTCCTTATAAACTTTAGTGATTCCAAAACTACTACCTGCACGATTTGCCTTTACAAAACACGGAAGGCCAACGGTCTGAATAATTGCATGCTTATCGATAGAATCACCTTTATTGAGAAAGTAAGATTTCGCGGTTAAGATGCCGTGTTTCTTTAGAACAGTAAGACAATCTCGTTTATTAAAGGTCAATGCTGCTTGGTACATAGCGCAACTGGTCTGGGGAATTTCAACCAAATTCAAATAAGCTTGCATATATCCATCTTCTCCCGGAGAGCCATGTATTGCATTAAAAACACAGTCAAAGATAATTTCCTGATCTTCTACCTCTACTGTGAAATCGTTTTTGTCGATAAGGTATTCGATACCTTTTTCATCCACATACACCCAGCGATCCCTGAAAATATGAATACGATAGCAGTTATAGATTTCTGACAAGGTTTCGTAGACAACCTGTCCACTTTTAATAGAGATTTCATATTCGCTAGAAAAGCCACCCATAATGATGGCAATGTTTTTCTTAAGATTTGGTTCTTCTGACATAGAAAAGTTTTGAGGAAGGCTCAATATATCCTTCGGGCAATAATTTAAAGCGAAGTTGAGTTCAGCTAAAATATCACTTATAATGGAAATCTAAAAACCTTTAAGATTTTTATATATTTGTCATCATTCCAAAATCAGTCAATGAGCTTCATAAAATTTGTAGGTAGTCGAGAATTCTTCAAGCAATTGGGTATTGCTATACTTGCTATTGTAATCATCGGTTTTTTAGCGTTGCAATGGTTAAAGTCGACTACAAATCATGGTGATTTTGTTGAAGTACCTGACCTTACCGGCAAGTCATTAAAAATGGTACAAATGGAGTTGGATGAAGCAGATCTCTCGATGGAGATACAGGATTCGGCCAATTATAATCCAAAATACCCTAAATATTCTGTAATAGAGCAATATCCTGAGCCAGGAGCACAGGTAAAGGAGTACCGAAAAATAGCTTTGACTCTAAATCCTTCAGGTTATAGAAAAGTGCCGATTCCAGATGTTTTAGAAAAGACCTTTAGACAGGCAAAACCAACCTTGGAGGCAGTTGGCTTTCAAGTAGGGAATATTACTTATGTAGATAATATGGCTAGAGATTTGGTTTTGGGAATTCAGTATGAAGGTAAAAAATTAAAAGTTGGCGATTATTTGCCACTTACTTCCAAAATAGATTTGGTATTAGGAAACGGAAACAACTAACTTGGTATTATGACAGATCATGTTGAAAATACCGAGGAGTCGGACGATGACCTCTACGAACATTATTCCTTTACTGCAGAAAAGGGTCAGAAACCTTTAAGGATAGATAAATATTTGATGAATTTTATCGAGAACGCCACTCGAAATAAAATTCAGGGCGCTGCAAAGAACGGAAGCATTTACGTTAATGACATTCAGGTAAAGCAAAATTACAAGGTTAAGCCCTTCGATAAGATTCGGGTGATGTTTGAGCATCCTCCTTACGAATATTTACTAACCGCCGAAGACCTTCCCTTAGATATCGTTTATGAAGATGATTCACTTTTAGTAGTCAATAAGGCTGCAGGAATGGTCGTTCATCCCGGACATGGAAATTATTCAGGAACACTAATAAATGCGTTGGTTTTTCATTTTGAAAATCTTCCGAATAACTCTAGTAATAGACCAGGATTAGTACATCGTATCGATAAGGATACCAGCGGATTGTTGGTTATCGCTAAGACCGAAAATGCGATGAATCTTCTGAGCAAGCAATTTTTTGATAAGACTAGCGAAAGAGAGTATGTTGCACTGGTTTGGGGCAATATGGAAGAAGACGAAGGAACCGTTACTGGGCATATCGGGAGACATCCCAAGAATAGATTACAAAATACGGTTTACCAAGGAGACGAAGAGGATAAAGGAAAACCTGCCGTTACCCATTATAAAGTCATCGAGAGGCTTGGTTATGTTACTCTTGTTTCTTGTAGATTAGAAACCGGTAGAACGCATCAGATCAGAGTCCATATGAAACATATTGGTCATACTCTTTTTAATGATGAACGCTATGGTGGAGAACGAATTTTGAAGGGAACAACTTTCACTAAATACAAGCAGTTCGTAGATAACTGTTTTAAGATTTTACCAAGACAAGCACTTCACGCTAAAACCTTAGGTTTTAAGCATCCTGAAACGGGAGAATTTATGCGCTTTAATTCTGAAATCCCGGAAGATATGCAGCTTTGTATAGAAAAGTGGCAGAAATATTCGAAGCATCAGGAAATTTGACTTTGCAGTAGCAGTAGCACTAGCAGTAGCAGTAGCAGTTTGCATTAGCAGTTTTTAGTAGCAGTAGCAGTAGCAGTTTGCAGTTGGCAGAACAAAGAACAAAGAGAAAAGACTGAATTGACGTATTCCAAATCCCTAATCCCTCATCCCAAATCCGGAGTCTCTACTCTCTATTCTCTTTTTCTATTCTATTCTTTTACTAAACCAACAACCAAAAACCAAAAACCAAAAACCAACAACCAACAACCAACAACCAACAACCAACAACCAATAACCAACAACCAACAACCAACAGCCATTTATCCCATTATAGAAATTTCTAATATCCATTGATTCCTATTCTAGATTACAGGTTGTAAATTTGTTGTATGAAATTAGTTTTATCACCAGCAAAATCATTGGATTACAAATCGAAGCTACCTAGCAGCCGTACTTCTGAGGCGCAATTTTTAAATGAGGCAGAAAGAATCAATAAAGTCTTAAAAAAGAAATCCGTTAATAGCCTAGGCAAGTTAATGGATATCTCTAAAGATCTGAGCACTCTAAATTATGAGAGAAATCAAGATTGGACGCTACCCTTTACCAAAGAGAATGCTCGTCCTGCTATATATGCCTTTGCAGGAGATGTATACCGCGGATTCGATGCTTACAGTTTACCGTTAGATAAATTGACCGACGCACAGCATACAATTAGAATTCTTTCCGGACTTTACGGAATTCTAAAACCTTTAGACCTGGTGCAACCTTACCGATTGGAAATGGGAACAAAGTTAAAAATTGCAAGCAATAAGAATCTTTACGATTTTTGGAAAAAGAAAGTGACAAAGTCCCTAAACGATGAATTAAAAAATGATGAGCTTTTTGTAAACCTTGCCAGTAACGAATACTTTAAAGTCATCGACAAAAATTCTTTAAAGGTTCCAGTGTTGGATATTAAATTTCAGGAATTCAAGAAAGGGAAATATTCGACCATCGCTATCTTTTCAAAATTGGCCCGTGGTGCTATGAGTAGATTTATTGTTGAAAATGGAATAGACACCAAAGAGGGTATAAAAGATTTTAATTTAGACAACTATCGATATACAGAAAAATTATCGACCGAAGACGAGTTGGTTTTTACTCGCTAATGCATATGCTCTAATTGACTTATTAGAATGTTAGATTTTCATTTTAAATATGAAATTTTAGTTTTTTGTCATTGACTATGTTTCAACATATCCATCCCTACCCACCATTTATTTTCGCTGAAACCCAAAAGTTGATCGTTGGCACCTTGCCTCCGCCCAGATTTACGACCGGGGATTTATTAGAAAAAGATGTCGACTTCTGTTATGGTAGCTATTATAACAGCCTTTGGTTGTACATCGACAAAATACATAACCTCGATTTTAGATATGATAATTCCGAAGAGGCGGTTAAACAACGAAAAGACTTTCTGATTAAGCATAAAATTGGGATTTGCGATATTGTGGCGAGTGCCGAAAGAGAAAAAATCGATGCTTCGGATTTAGGGATGAGCAATATAGAATTAAGAGATATAATCCAGATTTTATATAAATTCCCTAAGCTTGAAACATTATTGTTTACTGGCGGAAATTCTAAAAATGGTCCAGAATACCATTTTCGAAGACAAGTAAAGAAATACGGACTTAAGTTGAAACTTATTTGTAACGAAATTCCTCGTATCCACGAGTTTATCTTGCCAAATCTTCCAATAAATCTTCAAGCTAAAGAAAGAATAATTAAGACAGTTTCCTTAACCTCTGCTTCTGGCTCTGCAAATAGGGCCATTGGAAGCATGCCGCTTTATCAGCAATTGAAAGATTCTGACCCAAGCTTTACTACCTTCGATTTTAGGGTGATGCAGTATAAGGAGTTTATTTAAGGAATCGATTAAGTAGCATGTCGTATCTTTAATTTTAGTCCTAAACTTTTAAAAATGAAAAAAACGCTTCAAATTTTAAATGCTTTTGCTCTAATCGTGGTAATTTTTATCAATTATCTATCGGTTAGTGGGCTATTTAATGATACAACCATTGGAGAAGTTTCTGATTCTTTAAATAGCTTATTTACCCCGGCCGGTTATGCGTTTTCGATTTGGGGAATGATTTACTTGTTGCTTTTTGGATTTGTAATTTTTCAAGGTCGAAGTTTGTTTAAACCAGTAAAAGATGATGATTTTGTCCTGCGAGTTGGTTGGTGGTTTATCATTTCTTGTACCGCCAATAGTCTATGGGTGGTTTGTTGGATTTATGAATATACCGGATTGTCTTGTATCTGTATTTTCGTTCTGCTTTTCTCACTTATCAAAATAGTCCAGAACAACCGAATGGAACTCTGGGATGCACCTATTACGGTTATTGCTTTTCTATGGTGGCCTTTTGTAGTCTATAGCGGTTGGGTAACGGTGGCGAGTATTGCAAACGTCGCTTCGTATTTGGTTAAAATCGGTTGGGATGCCTTTGGAATTTCACCTATCACTTGGACTATAATTATGATTATCATTGCCACAGCCATTAATTTAATCGTTACCTGGAAGAGAAATATGCGAGAGTTCGCTTTGGTAGGTGCTTGGGCGCTTATCGCAATTGCGATTGAAAATAAGGATATTCATTCGATTATATTTTACGTGGCAATTGGCGCTGCTCTTGTCCTGATTATAAGTAGTACTTACCATTCCTATTTAAATCGTGATACTAATCCATTTAAAAAGCTTCAACAGTACCAACAGAAATAGTGATACTGAAATGTTTCAAATTAAGAAATGATGCGTCCCTATAAAGCCGCACTCTTCAATAAAACTTAAACATGCCTCTATTTGGCTTAATAGACTTATCTTTGCCGCTCATTTTAAAATGACACGAAAGAATAGATTGTCATTTTCTAAACAATTTATATGTCATTTGAATCATTAGGATTATCTGATGAGCTTTTAAAAGCCGTCAGCGAACAAGGTTATACAGAACCTACCCCAATACAGAGTAAATCAATTCCATTAATATTAGAGAGAAAGGATCTTTTGGCGTCGGCCCAGACCGGAACCGGAAAAACTGCAGGTTTTACCTTACCAATGTTACAGATTCTTAATCAAGGTCAGCGTTTAAGACAACGACCAATTAGAGCCTTGGTATTAACCCCAACCCGTGAGCTTGCTGCGCAAGTTTATGATAACATCCGCGATTACAGTAAATATTTGGATATTCGCTCTACCGTTATTTTTGGTGGAGTAAATCAAAAATCACAAGTCAGAACCATTAGGAATGGAGTTGACATTCTTGTAGCAACTCCTGGTAGATTGTTAGATTTGAACAATCAACGATTGCTTTCTTTGGCCAATATAGAAATTCTCGTTTTAGATGAAGCGGATAGGATGTTAGATATGGGTTTTCTAAGGGATATAAAGAAGATTATCGCTCTGATTCCTGCAAAAAGACAGAATCTTTTATTTTCTGCAACCTTTTCTAAAGACATTAAAAAGTTAGCGGGAGAATTTCTTCACCATCCAGTATTGGTTGAAGCGACTCCAGAAAATTCTACTGTCGATGCGATAGAACAAAAAGTATATCACGTACATAAATCCTTTAAGACCACATTTGTTATCAACTTGATTAAAGATGGCGATTGGCAGCAGGTTTTGGTTTTTACAAGGACCAAACATGGAGCAAACAAATTGACCAAAAAAATGATTGCTGAAGGCGTCTCTGCCGCAGCAATACATGGTAATAAGAGTCAAGGTGCAAGAACAAAAGCTTTGGCGGGTTTTAAGGAAGGATCAATACGGGTTATGGTTGCGACGGATATTGCAGCCAGAGGATTGGATATTCCGTTATTGCCGCATGTTATCAATTTTGAACTACCTAATATTTCCGAGGATTATGTGCACAGAATAGGAAGAACAGGTAGAGCAGGTGCTAGCGGCGAAGCAATTTCTTTGGTTTCAAGGGAAGAGCAGGATTATCTAGATGATATTGAAAAGTTGCTAGGTGAGCAAATTCCTTATGAAGTTGTTGAAGGTCACGAGCCAGAAGATTCTGGTCCGACAAAGGTTGTAAAAAGCCAAGGACAGGGAAGAGGTGGAAGAAATTCTAATTCAAATTCTAATAGGTCTTCTAAATCAAAATCTGATTCTCAATCTAACAGAAATCGGTCTCGAAATAAAAGTAGAACCAGTCAAAATAGAAATAGATAAAACAATTTCAATTTAAAACATAAAAAAAACCCATTTCAAATTAATGAAATGGGTTTCTCAATTTAGGTCTGATTTATACAACCTAGTGTTTCGTTTGTTTATCTTTTACAGTCTTCTTATCCAAATCCAAGTTGGTGGTCTTCTTACTAGTGTTAGAAGATACCGTTGGAGTCGTTGGAGTTTCCTGCTCTTTTGTTGTCTTAAATTTTCTTCCATCTCTAATAGGTGCCATATCTTTTCTTTTTTTAAATTATAATATTAAGATACAAAACCTATTACCCAATTGTATTAAAGCTATCTTAAATTCTATTTTTTTCTTAGCTCAAAAAGGTCGGTGCGGCGATCTTTAAGGTTTCTAACGCTTCCAAATTGGTTTAGTTCACGCAGTAAATCAATGTCTACATCGGCAATAAGAATCATCTCTGTATTCTGCGTAGCTTCGGCTTTCACACCATTTGTAGGGAATGCAAAATCACAGGGTGTAAATACCATTGATTGGGCAAACTGTATATCCATATTTTCGACGTTTGGTAAATTACCAACGCTTCCAGAAATCGCTACATAGCACTCGTTTTCTATCGCTCTCGCTTGGGCGCAGTGTCTCACTCGTGAAAATCCGTTTTGGGTATCGGTTAAAAACGGAACAAAAAGAATGTCCATTCCTTCATCCGCAAGGATTCTACTCAATTCAGGGAATTCGGAATCATAACAAATCAATACCCCAATCTTACCACAATCTGTATCGAAAGATTGTAATTTATTCCCGCCGGTCATTCCCCAAACTTTGGCTTCATCTGGAGTTACGTGAAGTTTCTCATAACGTTCCATACTGCCGTCCCTTTGGCATAGATAACCAACGTTGTATAGACTTCCGTCCACAACTTCGGGCATACTTCCGGTAATGATATTAATGTTGTATGAAATTGCTAATTTTCCAAAGCGTTGAACGATTTCTTCAGTATACTTTGCCAATTGTCTAATCGCTTCCGGAGTGGACAAATGATTGTAATCAGCCATCAATGGTGCGTTAAAGAATTCTGGGAAAACCGCAAAATCGCTTCGGTATCCAGAAACAGCATCTACAAAGAATTCTGCTTGTTGCATTAATTCATCCAAGCCTTTATACAAACGCATCTGCCATTGTATAAGCCCCAATCTCACTATTTTCTTAGTGATTTTAGGGATGTTCTTAGACTTTTCGTAATAGATGTTATCCCATTCTAAAAGAACTGCATAGTCTAAAGAATTTTTATCGCCTTTAAGATAATTCTTTAAAATCCTAGTTGGATGAAAGTCATTTGCCAACTGAAAATTTAGGACCGGATCATGGATTTCCTTAATCTTTACCTTTTCAATATATTCTTTGGGTGAAAGTTCCTTAGCATATTTATGGTAATTAGGGATTCTACCACCGAATGCCAAACCTTTAAGATTTAACTGCTCGCAAAGTTCTTTTCTATAATCATAAAGCCTTCTGCCCAAACGCAATCCTCTAAATTCTGGCTTTATAAAGATTTCAATACCATAAATGACATCACCATCTTTGGTGTGGGTATCAAAACTATCGTTGGCAGTTAAGTCTTCGTAGGTGTAATTATTTTCAAATTTGTAGTAATCGACAATGATGCTTAAGGCACAGCCTGCAATTTTATCGTTTATTTTAATAACTACCTGACCTTCCGGAAAAATCCTTATCAGTTTCTCGATATGCTCGGCATCCCAAAGAACATCTGGCATGGTCGAGTAAGATTCGATCATCACCTGTCTTAATTCTTCGTAATCGCCTAGGCTTAGGTATGTAAGGTCTATATTGTCTACTTCGTTAATCAAAATCTATTTGTTTTAGTTTGAAGTGAATTCCCAATCAAATTTTAGATCTTCACAGGTTACTTTTTGCATTTTAAAAGAATTAAAGCTTAAAGTAGCTTTTGGGTCAAAGGTCTCTGCGTTCCCATTTTGAATGATTTTTCCCGAACCATTAACCAGTTCATCACCCTGCTTTAAAAAGACAATTTCTCTGGTAGAACGCAAACCTTCGGATTGAAAGTCATAAATTCCTCTGAGCGTGTCGCCTTCAAAACTACCTTCAAAGTTTCCAAAACTGCTATCCTTTTCAGAAAAGTTGTAATGCATCTTTCCGCTCACTTTATCTTCTACAATGGTATATTTAAGGGCAATGGAATCATTATTCATCGCATATAAATAGCAAGATTCATTAATGTCGTTTACTGCAATTTCAGGAATCTCCATTTCTACGTCTGCTTCGGTTTCTGCTTCGGTTTTCTTTTCTTCCATACAGGAAGTAAAAAGCAGACTCGCTAGGATTAGGTAAATTGGATAGAAATTTTTCATATTAGTTATTGGATTTTATAGCATTTACGAATGAATCAATTTCAGCCAACGGAGGGTTTGAAAGGTGCTTAATAAAAGCACTACCGATAATCGCTCCTTTTGCAAAGGTAGTGGCTTGATCGAAAGTTTCGGCATTATTAATTCCAAAACCAACAATCTGTGGATTTTTAAGGTCCATTTCAGCAATCCTTTTAAAATAATCGGTCTGTTCCTTACCAAAGCCAGATTGGCTTCCGGTAACGCTAGCGCTACTCACCATATAGATAAATCCGTTAGAAATTGAATCTATATATCGTATCCGTTTTTCACTAGTTTGAGGCGTAATCAAAAAGATATTTCGCAATTCGTATTTTTCAAATATAGCTTGATATTTTTCATGGTAAACATCTACCGGCAAATCAGGAATAATAAGTCCGTCTATCCCGATTTCCTTACATCTTTTACAAAAAACTTCAACTCCAAATTGAAGGATTGGGTTAAAATATCCCATGATAATCAAAGGAATTTCAACTGAATTACGGATATCCTTTAATTGTTCAAAAAGAAGTTGGGTGCTCATCCCATTTTTTAATGCTTGTGTAGAACTTTTTTGGATGGTCGGTCCATCCGCCAAAGGATCAGAAAACGGAAGACCAATCTCAATCATATCTACGCCGCTAACTTCCAATGCCTTTATGATTGTAACGGTATCATTTATTTCCGGAAAGCCAGCCGTAAAATAGATGGATAACAGTTTTTCTGTATTGGCAAGTTTTTTATTTATTCTATTCATTTTGAAATCCTCATTTTCAACCTAAAAAAATTTATTTATAAATTGAAATATTCTATATAATTATTTAAATCTTTATCTCCTCTACCTGAAAGATTTACAACCACGATATCATCTTCCTTAAATTTCTTTTTCTTGAAAATAGCCAATGAATGTGCGGTTTCAATCGCAGGAATAATTCCTTCTAGCTCAGATAGTTCCATGCCTGCATTCATCGCTTCGTCATCGGTAATCGCCATAAATTCTGCACGCTTAGTATTAAATAAATGGGCGTGCATTGGTCCAACTCCTGGATAATCCAATCCAGCCGAGATAGAATAAGGCTCGGTAATCTGTCCGTCCTTGGTTTGCATCAATAACGTTTTGCTGCCGTGGATAATTCCCTCTAAACCTAACACTGAAGTTGCCGCACTTTCACCCGAATCAACTCCTTTACCAGCTGCTTCTACCGCGATTAATTTTACATCGGTATCATTTAAATAATGGTAATATGCGCCGGCTGCATTGCTACCGCCGCCTACGCAAGCAACGACATAATCTGGCTTGCTCGTTCCCTCTTTTTCCTTAAGTTGCCATTGGATCTCTTCCGAAACCACCGACTGAAATCTAGCCACCATATCTGGGTAGGGATGTGGCCCCACAACACTTCCGATTATATAATGGGTATCGACCGGATTGTTGATCCAGTCGCGAATCGCCTCATTGGTTGCATCCTTTAAAGTACGGCTACCAGAAAGTGCCGGCACAACAGTTGCGCCCAACATCTTCATCCTTGCGACATTCGCTGCCTGTCTCGCAATATCGATTTCGCCCATATAGACGATACATTCCATCCCCATTAATGCACAAACAGTGGCGGTTGCAACGCCATGCTGTCCGGCTCCGGTTTCGGCGATGATTCGGGTTTTACCAAGTCTACGCGCCATCAGGATTTGCCCAACGGTATTGTTAACCTTATGTGCCCCGGTATGGTTTAAATCTTCACGCTTTAAATAGATCTTGGTATTATATTTTTCTGATAAACGCTTTGCGAAATACAGTGGAGATGGTCTACCGACATAATCCTTTAGGAGTTGATTAAACTCTTCCTTAAATTCTGGCTCATCCATAATCTTAAGGTAACGTTCACGCAATTCTTCCACATTTGGATAGAGCATTTCGGGGATATAAGCCCCGCCAAATTCGCCGTAATATCCTTTTTCGTCAATATTATAATTCATGTGTAAGCTCGTTTTTAAATTTTTGAATCTGGCTGATTATCTTTTGTCCCGGCTCGCTTTCGAATTTAGAATTAACATCGATTGCATGGCAATATTTTGATGAATCGTGACCAAGAAATTCTTTTATGGCGTCTAAGGAATCTAACCCTATGCCTCCACTTAAGAAATAAGGTTTGATTGAAGGATATTCTTTTAAAATATCCCAATTAAAAGTGTAGCCATTACCGCCAGGCAATTTTCCTTTGGTGTCGAACAAGAAATAATCGCAGCAATCTTCAAACTCTTTTAAACTATTAAAGTTGAAATCCTCATCCACCGAAAACACTTTTATAATTTGAAGGTCTTTTGCATTCACTTGAAGATTTTTGCAATATTGAGCCGATTCATTTCCGTGAAGTTGTATCGCGTCTAAATTATAAGTTGAAACTTTTTCGAAGATTTCTTCAGTGGTAGAATCAACAAAAACACCAACTTTCTTGATGTTATTAGGTAGCTCTGGCATGTCACCTTCAAAATATCTGGGCGACTTTTCATAAAATATAAAACCAAGATAATCTGGACCGAGTCTTGCGACTTCGGTGATGTTCTCTCGATTCTTCATTCCACAGACTTTCAATTTCATCTTAAATTCTTTCTATAAATTCTTTAGCGGTTTTACCAGGGTTTTCAGTTTTCATAAAGTTTTCGCCGATTAGAAAACCTTGGTATCCGTACGTTTTTAAATCTTTAATTGCTTCAACGGAACTGATGCCACTTTCTGAAACTTTCAGGAATTCCGAGGGAATCCTTTCGCTCAGAATTTTACTTGTTTCTAAGGAAACTTCAAACGTTTTAAGGTTTCGGTTATTTACCCCAATCATATCCAGACTAGGCATCAACGATTTTTGGAGTTCTTCCTCATTATGAACCTCTAATAGAACATCTAAATGCAAGGATTTAGCTAATTCTGAAAATGTTTTGATTTCATCTTTCTCCAAAATCGCCGCAATCAGTAAAATGGCACTTGCTCCCGAGGATTTTGCCTCGATAATCTGATATTCGTCTATCACAAATTCCTTTCTTAAAATCGGCAATTTGCAAGCAGTAGTTGCCAAGATTAAATCGTCCAAAGAACCGCCAAAATATTTGCTATCGGTAAGGACCGACATTCCGCAAGCGCCGGCAGTTTCGTAACCCACTGCAACATCCCAGACATTTTGGTCTAGATTTATGACTGATTTAGATGGAGAGCGACGTTTGTATTCTGCAATAATTCCGGTATGGGAATTTTCTAATCTTGTTTTTAGCGAGTCTATTTCTTTATCGTAGGATAAAGATTTCTCTAGTTCGGTAGTTCCTACCAATTTCTTTTTTAAAGCGACCTCGAATCTTTTGTCGTAAACTATTTTTTCTAAAATGTCCATGCTATTTGCTTAATTCGATTAAGGTTTCAAAGGATTTTAGGGCTTTTTTTGATTTGATGGATTCCATCGCATATTGAAATCCATTCAAAATAGAGCAATCGGTCACAGTAGCAATCGCGAGAGCAGCATTTGCGCAAACAACTTGGTTCTGTGCCTTAGTTCCATTTCCTTTTAAAACATCCGTAAAGATTTTAGAAGAAGCAGCGACTGAATCTCCTCCAAATATGTCTGATTGTTCAAGTTTGTTTACTCCAAAATCTTCTGGTTTCAGAATTTGTTCTGAATGGGTGCTCATCACTTTCGCATTTCCGGTAAGGGAAATTTCGTCATAGCCATCTAAGGAGTGCACGATTGTATAACCTTTCTGGGTGTTCTGATACAGATAACCATAAAGTCTTAAAAGTTCCAAACTAAAAACCCCGACCATTTGGTATTTTGGAAAAGCCGGATTTACCATAGGTCCCAACATATTAAAAAAAGTTTTTACCCCCAAATCCTTTCTAATCGGTGCGACATTCTTCATTGCCGGATGAAAAAGTGGCGCATGAAGAACACAGATGCCAGCTTCGTCTAAACACTTAGACAGAAAGGATTGGTCGGAAGAAAACTTAATTCCTAAATCCTCCATAACATTAGAAGACCCGCATTTGGAAGAGACGCCGTAATTTCCGTGTTTGGTCACTTTAATTCCCGCGCCGGCCGCAACAAACGAGGCCAAGGTAGAAATATTAAAGGTGTCTTTTCCGTCTCCGCCGGTTCCGCAAAGATCGATAGTATCATAGCCATCAAACGTTACCGCATTACAAAGTTCTAATAAAGCATCCCGAAAACCCTGAAGCTCTTCAATGGTAATGCTCCGCATCATATACACGGTGAGGAACGAGGCAATCTGACTTTGATTATATTCTCCTTTTGATATATTAACCAAAACAGATTTTGCTTCCTCGGTAGAGATGCTTTCTTGGTTGATTAACCTATTTAAGATTTCTTTCATTTCGTGTCTTTCTAATAGTCCTTAACTATTTACCCAATTTTCTAACATCTTCTTGCCATCCGGAGTCAAAACAGATTCTGGATGAAACTGAACGCCTTTAACATCGAATTTTTTGTGTCTCAAGGACATAATCTGTCCGTTCTCGTCGGTCGAGGTGACTTCTAAAACCTCTGGTAAATCGTTATCGACAACCCAAGAATGGTATCTTCCGACTTTAAAGGATTTATCCAGACCGTTGAATAAGGTTTCATCATCAACTTTAACGGTGACAGTAGTCGCAACCCCGTGATAAACCGATTTTAAATTGATCAACTTACCTCCAAAAACTTCACCGATTGCTTGTTGTCCCAAACATACGCCTAGGATAGATTTTGTCTCGGCATATTTCTCAATGATCGATTTCAATAAACCTGCTTCATCAGGAATACCAGGACCAGGTGAAAGCACGATTTTATCGTACTTCTTTACTTCATCCAACTTTAGCTGATCATTTCGCTTTACGGTAACTTCGCAATCCAAATCCTCTAAATAATGGACCAGATTATAGGTGAAGCTATCGTAATTATCAATAACCAATATTTTCATTTTCGTCATTTACTTTTTTTCTTGAGTTTCAGATTTCAGATTTCAGATTTCAGAGTTCATAGTTTAGAGTATCAAAGTTTCAAAGTTTCAAAGTTTCAAAGTTTCAAAGTTTCAAAGTTTCAGAGTTTCAAAGTTTCAGAGTTTCAGAGTTTCAGAGTTTCAGAGTTTCAGAGTTTCAAAGTTTCAGAGTTTCAAAGTTTCAAAGTTTCAAAGTTTCAAAGTTTTTAATGGATAATTTCTAAAAACTAAAAACTAAAAACTAAAAACTAAAAACTAAAAACTAAAAACCAAAAACTAAAAACCAAAAACCAAAAACCAAAAACCAACAACCAACAACCAACAACCAACAACCGACAACCAACAACCAACAACCAACAACTATATCTCCTCTGCTAATTCTATGGCTTTGGTTAATGCTCCTAGCTTATTAAATACTTCTTGTAATTCGTCTTCCGGGTCCGATTTTGATACCAATCCCGCTCCCGCTTGCCAATGTAATTTATGGTTCTTGCTCAAAAAGGTTCTAATCATGATGGCATGATTAAAATTCCCTTCAAAATCCATGAAACCGATTGCTCCGCCGTAAAAATCACGGCTAGTCTTTTCATATTTTTCTATCAACTGCATCGCTCTATGTTTTGGAGCGCCGCTTAACGTGCCCGCTGGGAAAGTATCAGCCACAATCTGCATGGTATTGGTGTCAGGATTAACCTTGCCGGTCACCTTGCTTACCAAATGTATTACGTGAGAGAAGTATTGAACTTCTCTATAATTTTCGACTTTCACTTCGCTACCATGTCTGCTTAAGTCATTACGCGCCAAATCCACTAGCATTACGTGCTCGCTGTTTTCCTTTTCGTCTTCAGAAAGTTTTTTGGCTAAAATTCCGTCCTTTTCATCATTGCCGGTACGTTTAAATGTTCCTGCTATTGGATGAATTTCTGCCTTTCCTTTATTTACGATTAATTGTGCCTCGGGAGAACTTCCAAAAATCTTAAAGTCTCCGTAATCAAAATAGAAAAGATAAGGCGATGGGTTTATGCTTCTGAGGGCGCGATACACATTAAAATCATCTCCTTTAAAATCTTTACTGAATTTCCTTGAGAGCACTAACTGAAACACATCGCCGCGACCACAATGTTTCTTAGCCAATTCTACTTGCTCCTTGTATTCTTCATCCGTAAGATTGGATTCCGTCTCGCCAACCGAATGAAAATTGAACATCGCATAATTCCTGGCCTGAATTAATTGCAGGATTTCTTCAATATTATTTTTAGAGTCATAACAGTGAGCGAAAATATATGCTTCATTTTTAAAATGATTGATAGCTATAATATTCTGGTAGATGGAATAATAGATATCTGGAATATTTAAATGCCCCGGTTTTTTTGAAACGGAAACGTCTTCAAAATACCTTACCGCATCGTAGCTCATATATCCAAAAATCCCATTATTGATGAACTTAAATGTGTCTTCAGAACTAGTCTTGAACATTTTGGTAAAATCTTGAACTGCATCGATGACCTTGGTCTTAGCTTCAATTTTTGATTCTTGATGAGAACCGTCTGGGAAACTTTGCGAAATCTTTTCATCCTTAATTTTTATTGAAGCGATCGGATTAAAGCAGATATAAGAAAAACTATTGTCGTTAGCCCTATAATCACTACTCTCCAATAAAATACTGTTTGGATAGGTATCTCTAATCTTTAAATAAATACTGACCGGGGTTAAGGTATCAGCAAGTATTTTTTTATAGTGGGTCTTAAGTTGAAAGCTTTTCATAAGTATTAATCGAAACTATTTTAAATAAAAAAAAGGCTTGTCGTGATTGACAAGCCTTTATATATTTTTTAAATAGGAGGTCAGTTCACGAATTATTTTTTCGAGAATTCCACCACCAAGTTTTGTTTAAATTATTGTTCATTTTACAAATGTCTTCAAATATATAAATGAAATTTCTTATACCAAATTATTTATATCAAATTTAAGTGTAAGTCAACGGATTTCAATTAATCCGACGGTGGATTTTACTAACTTGACCCACTATTCTTTTTTGAAACCAATGCGACAATTTTGTTTGCTACTTATTCTATCCTTCTCATTCTTAGAATGTATAGCGCAAACATGTCCGATTTTAACAAGTCCTATCGAAAATGCTACGAACGTATCTGTAGATGCCAGCATTAGATGGGAGTCTATTGAAGGTGTTACTGGTTATTTGGTTTCAGTAGGAACAAGTAGTGGAGGAGGTGAGATTGTCGATAATCAGCAGGTGGGTAGCAGCAATTCTATTAAACCTAGTACAGGATTACCAGAAAACACCAGAATTTATGTCACTATCACCTTGTTTTTCTTTAATCAACCAAATATCCCTTGCGAGACCCAATCCTTTACTACAGAAAATGTGACGATTGTGCCAGAATGTACATCGATGATAAGTCCTCTTAATGGTGCCAACAATGTAAATGTCGCCGCGAATATTAGGTGGCAATATGCAAATAAGGCCAAAAGTTATAGAATTACTGTTGGGCTCAGTCCGGGGGGTTCAGAAATCTTGAATAATTTTGATGTGGGAAATGTTCTTTCCTATAATCCGCCTAGCGATTTGCCAGCGGACACTAAGATTTATGTACGCATAACTCCATATAACGAAAATGGAAATGCAAGCGGCTGCCCCGAAGAATCTTTTACCATTGGTCCGGTCGCGCAATTACCAGGCTGTACTACCTTAATTTCACCTTTAGATGGAGCTATTAATGTTCCTCTTTCTCCGTTTGTGGAATGGGAAGCTGTTCCTGGAGCTACGGGTTACAATGTTTCTATTGGGAAAACCCCAGATGAAAATGATATTCTCGATGGTGGTAATTTTTCTAGGAATTCTACTTTTGTGTTTAATTTTGAAAGTAATAATGTTTACTTCATCAGAATTATTCCTTTTAATGCAGCGGGACTGGCGATCGACTGTCCTCAATATAGTTTTTCTACGGTTCTTGGATGCGGTCCGTTTTACGGCGATGACGGCGAACTCGTGACCATAAACCCAGTGTTAGAATTCCCTGAATTTGTTGGAATCTGTTCTGAGCAACCACAGACCCTTTCTACCGATTTTGTAGCAGCAGGTTATAGATGGTATAAGGTCGGACAATTTGAAGATGAATTGATTTCTGAAGAGAGGGAAATCACTATTGACCAAGTTGGAACATATCTGCTAGAAGCTTACAACTACACTTATAGCGGAGATATTGAATGCCCTACTTTAAAACAATTTGAAGTATTAGAATCCGACCCACCAACAATAGACGAAGTTGAGGTGTTAGAAAATGAATTGGGCCTCAAGATTACCGTCACTGTTAAGGGTAATGGACAATATGAATACGCTCTGGACCCCGCAGGTCCTTTTCAATCTGAAAATGTTTTTCTAAGTGCCGATATAGATACTGAGGCAGTTTACGTAAGAGATGTTGGTGGTTGTGGAGTTGTGGAATATCGAATTCAATTTACCAATAATAACCAGGGATTTCCGAAGTTTTTCACCCCAAATGGAGACGGGTATAATGATACCTGGCAATATAGAACCAAAGGCAGTGATGATTTTGCCCTGTTAGTGATTTATATTTTTGACCGGTATGGTAAATTACTAAAATCCTTGAGCCCTAATTCTCGGGGGTGGGACGGTGAGATTTCCGGTCAACCATTGCCCACTTCAGATTATTGGTACAAAGCAATAACCACTGATAGACAAATTTTCTCTGGTCATTTCGCCTTAAAAAGATAAAGCTGCCAAATCCTAGGATAAGACAGCTTCAAAAATAATTGCTATTAATATGTTTTAGTAGGTCAAATCTACTTTAAGGTCAAATTCATCATAGATGGCTTTATCCTTTAGATCATCGAAGAAACTGTTAGAGCCATATCTAACATCGTAATTCGCTCTGTCTATTTTTAATTCTGCAGTTGCTTTATTCTCTTTAACTGTCATCGGAAAAGTAATTGGTTCAGTAATTCCTTTTATTGTAAGGTCAGCAGTAACTTGTAAAGTTTCGCCAGAACCAGAAACATTCGTGATTACTAAGCTAGATTCAGGATGTTCTTCTACACCAAAGAAGTCAGCAGATTTTAAGTGACCGTCTAATTTTCCTTTCATATCTCCTTCTAGATCTGTTACTGATATTGAAGACATATCGATAACAAATGTTCCGCCTGCTAAGTCGTTATTTTCGAAATCTAGAGTACCGCTCTTTAGTTTGATGGTACCTTCATGTTCTCCGGTAACTTTATAAGCTTTCCAGCTAACGTTACTTTTTTCTACATCAACTGTTTTTTCTGTCTTTTCAGAAACAGACATAATGGACATCGCTACTATTACTACCGATGCCGCTTTTAAATTTGATAAATTCATAATTGATTCTTGTTTAAGTTATTGTATAAAAGTTAATTCTCTTGTTTAGACATCTGTTGTAGGTACAGATGTTATATTAAATTTTTTTAATTTCTTAGTTTGGTAAGAAGCATGTTTAATTCAGTTAGTTCTTCTTGGGTCAAGTTGGAAACTAAATTTTCTTCGGCATCTTCAATCTTTGGATCAACAACCTTTAAAAGATTAAGCCCATCTTCAGTGATAAAAATTTCGACCTTACGTCTATTTTCGAGACATACAGATCGTTTAACCAAATCCTTTTTTAACAGCTTGTCGATTAATCTGGTGGTGTTGCTCATCTTGTTTACCATTCTTGATTGTACATCTTGAAGGTTTGCTGGATTCCCTTTTTGTCCTCGTAAAATTCTAAGAACGTTAAATTGCTCAATAGAAAGATCGTGTTCCTTTAGCATCGAAGAGATTTCATCCTTTTGCACAGAATACGTATAGGCGATGTTCAATACTGTTTTTTTGTGCAGCGCCAAGGTTGATTTCATCTTTAATATTTCCTCCAAATCTTTCATATACAACAATTGTATATACAAATATAGAACTTCATTTTAGATATTCAAGCTAGCTTAGTCTAAAATTTTGTTAAAGTTATTATGATGACTTTAACCTGAAGTATATTTAAATCATGAAATATCAAGTATTTATAGTCCTTTTCATGTTCTGCCTATTTAGTTGTAAGAACGATAATGAGCAGGTAGCGGCAGCAACCGAAACCTCTGCGGAATCGGATAATAGCGAGTTGACTGTTGAAGATATTGAACTTGAAATCGTAGATTTTGAAGGTTTAAGAAAGTATTTGGAAGTTGAAGATGATAAGACCTACGTTATGAATTTCTGGGCTACTTGGTGTGCCCCATGCGTCAAGGAACTTCCACATTTTGAAAGATTGAATGATGAAACATCGGACGATGATGTTGAGGTAATTTTGGTGAGTCTCGATTTTCCTTCTAAATATGAAAGTAATCTGAAACCCTATATTATTAAGAAGAATTTAAATAGTAAACTTATAGCGTTAGACGACGCGGATTCTAATTCTTGGATTCCTAAAATCAGTGAAGATTGGTCTGGCGCGATTCCTGCTACCCTTATTTATAACAAATCAAAAAAACAATTTTATGAAGGATCTTTCACTTTTGAAGAACTTCAAGATGCAGTTAAACCATATCTAAAATAATTACTATGAAACAATTAATAATCCTATCAGCGACGCTAGCTTTTACCATGATCACCGCCTTCTACAATCCCAAAGTCGACCCGGGCTACGACATTGGTGATTTAGCAACTGACTTTAAATTAGAAAACGTAGATGGCAAAATGGTTTCTTTGAGTGACTATAAAGATGCTAAAGGCTATATAGTAATCATTACCTGTAACACTTGCCCTTATGCACAAGCGTACGAAGACAGAATCATTGCCTTAGATAAAAAATATAAGTCTCAAGGTTATCCTGTAATTGCCATCATGCCGAATAACACCGATGCAAAACCAGGGGACAATTTATCTGCTATGAAAAAAAGGTCGGCAGCAAAGGGATTTGGTTTTCCATATCTTATCGATAAGGAACAAACAATCTATCCTCAATATGGTGCTACCAAAACTCCTCATGTTTTTGTTCTTCAAAAGACTACCAAAGGAAATGAGGTTAAATATATTGGAGCAATTGATGACAACTATAAGGACGCAGCAGCAGTCACTACTAAATACGTAGAAAGCGCGGTTAATTCATTGTTAAGTGGAAAAGAAATTAAGGAGACCAAAACTAGAGCGATAGGATGCTCAATCAAGGCCTAAGATATCTTTATTAAAGAAAAGTTGAATCCGGAGTGTAACACTTCGGATTTTTTTACGTCTATATCATAAGGAAATGTTAATTTTGCATAATCTTAATTCTTTTAAAAATGGCAGATTTAACTCAAGATGAGTGGATTGAACAATTAAACGATGATGGCAATGCCGTTATTCTCGATGTTCGGACAGAAGATGAAATGGAAGCAGGGTTTATTCCTGGTGCTTTAAATATTGATATTTATAAGGGTCAAGAATTTTTAGACGAACTGGAAAAGTTGGATAAATCCAAAAATTACTACGTGTATTGTAGATCCGGAGCCCGAAGTGCCCAGGCTTGTGCTTTAATGAACCAAAGTAATTTTGAGAATGCCTATAATTTAAAAGGAGGATTTATGGAGTGGGAAGGCGAAGTGGTTTTTCCTGAGTAATAAATTGATTTTAAAACCGTTAGATGCTAATAACTGCACCAACTAAATAGTTTGCTATGAAAAATATCTATTTTATTCTGCTCGTTGCTCTTCTTGGATTTGCTTCTTGTCAAGAACCCAAAGTAAATGAAGTAACAATCGTTTCACCAGAAGAAGTACAAACGCTGTTAGACATGGAAGATGTTCAATTGGTAGATGTAAGAACTTCTAAGGAGTATACTGCAGAGAACATTCCTGGGGCTCAAAATATCGATTTTAATTCACCGACTTTTGATGAAGATATCCTTAAACTCGATAAATCTCGCCCCGTTATTTTATATTGTCAAAAAGGAGGAAGTAGTTCTAAATGTGCTGCAAAACTTAAGGATGCTGGCTTTATAAAAGTCTACGATTTAGACGGTGGTATCACCAAATGGAAGTTTAGAGGAATGGACATGAAGAGAAAATCCTAAAAAAATTACTATATATATAACTCAACCGGGAACTTTCCCGGTTTTTTCAGTTTTAAGACCAAGCAGGTAGATTCAATTTTAAGAAAGCTTTAGTGGTATAATGCTCCAAGTTCTCTTACATTTGTTGGCATTACATAAAAATTACCCAGACTAAA
The DNA here is from genome assembly GCA_900104375.1 of Flavobacteriaceae bacterium MAR_2010_188. Lineage (NCBI taxonomy): Bacteria > Pseudomonadati > Bacteroidota > Flavobacteriia > Flavobacteriales > Flavobacteriaceae > Flavobacteriaceae bacterium MAR_2010_188. The sequence goes on along the minus strand of LT629302.1, from coordinate 1,924,761 downwards.
CCAGTGCTTTATGAACAAATTGATATTCATTTGTTTCACTTTTCTATTAATTTCAGTTTCAACATTTTCCCAAATCTACGATCCGGTTAATTGGGATACTTCCATAGAGAAGATTTCTAAAGATGAATATATCTTAATTTCAACAGCCACTATTGAAGAAGGTTGGCATTTGTATTCCCAGAATGTACCAGATGGCGGACCGATACCCACAACATTTTCATTCTCACAAAATGAAGAAATCAAATTAGTTGATGCCACCCTAGAAGAAGCTGGGAAAACTGTAGATGACCCGGTGTTCAATATGGAAATCAAGTTTTTTGAAAACAGAGCCGTTTTTAAACAACGCATAAAATTGTTGGACCGGAAGACAAAAAAAATAGATGCTGAAGTAGAATTTATGGTGTGTGATGATGAAAAATGTTTGCCACCAAACGTCGTAGAACTTCATTTTAATCTCGAGGGAGATGCTGCTTCGGAAACAAATAATAATTTATTTAATTCGCCACCATCCGCTATTGTGGAGCCCATTACTTGGGAAACCCAAATTGAAAAGCTTTCTGATGGTGAATATAAGGTCACCTATATCGCCGAGATTGAAGTAGGATGGCATTTGTATTCTCAAATAGAAGTCGACGGAATTGGTCCATTGCCTACTGAGTTCACTTATTTAAATAGTGAAGAAAATTACGAATTAAAAGGTGAAACTTCAGAGCCAGATATAGCTCCGGTTTACGATGAAGTTTTTGAGATGGATATCAAATTCTTTAGCGACCGGGCAGAGTTTGTTCAACTTATAAATTTGACGAATAAGAAGGCAGAATTCATCACCTCGGAGGTCAATTATATGGTCTGTGATGATGAAAAATGCGTTCCGGGTAGTGAGCAATTCAAGATATATTTTACGGGTGAAGCTGAAGTTGGACTAACTGGTTCTTTAGACGAGCATTCCAGAAAAATGTCCGAAAAGCTGGATTTAGAAGTCAGCGGCTGGGATAAATTTGAACAAGAAACTGTAGAGGAAAAAAGTAGTTTCGTGATATTCTTTCTTGGATTTGCTGGCGGTTTAATCGCGCTACTTACACCTTGTGTATTCCCAATGATTCCACTTACGGTTTCATTTTTTACCAAAAGTGCTTCTAACACTAAAAAAGGTGTCGCAAACTCGGTTATGTATGGCTTTTTCATTTTTGTAATCTACGCATTGCTAAGTCTTCCATTTCATTTAATCGATTCTCTAGATCCAGAAATACTCAATAACATTTCGACCAACGTGACTCTTAACATCATCTTTTTTGTGGTGTTTGTAGCATTCGCGTTTTCGTTCTTCGGTTATTATGAACTCACTTTGCCTTCATCTTGGAGTAACGCGTTAGATACTAAAGCGAACAATATTGGCGGTTTAATAGGAATCTTTTTAATGGCTTTAACCTTAGCCATCGTATCATTTTCTTGTACTGGACCAATTTTAGGAACTTTATTAGGAAGTTCTTTAACCGCAGATGGCGGAGCAACCCAATTAACTTTGGGAATGTCTGGTTTTGGTTTAGCACTTGCCTTACCATTTACCTTGTTTGCAATGTTCCCAAGATGGTTAAATTCCCTACCAAAATCTGGAGGTTGGTTAAACACGGTCAAGGTGGTTTTAGGTTTTATAGAATTGGCTTTAGCTTTAAAATTTCTGTCGAATGCAGATTTGGTGGAACACTGGGGAATCTTAAAACGTGAAATCTTCTTAGGATTATGGATATTGATCGGCATTGGTCTTGCACTTTATTTGTTTGGAAAAATTAAATTCCCGCACGATAGTCCAATTCAAAAATTGAGCAAAGGGAGAATCGGAGTTGGAGTCTTGACTATCGCGTTTGTCGTTTATTTAATTCCAGGACTTACGAACACTGAAGCTGCAAATCTAAAGTTGCTCAGCGGATTTCCGCCGCCTTTGTTTTATAGTTTATACGATAAGGAGTCAGAGTGTCCTTTAGGCCTAAATTGTTATAAAGATTTTGATGAAGGTCTAGAAGCTGCCAAACGTGAGAACAAACCCATTATGTTAGATTTTACTGGCTGGGCTTGCGTTAATTGTCGTAAAATGGAAGAACAGGTCTGGAGTAAAACAAAAGTTTACGATGTTCTGATGAACGATTATATCATTATTTCGCTTTATGTAGATGACCGAAAGGATTTGGAAGCAGATAATCAATTTGAATACCTAAAGCAGAATGGTAATATCAAAAAGATTAGGTCAATTGGAGATAAATGGGCGACTTTGCAAACTATTAATTTCAAGAATAATTCCCAACCTTATTATGTGCTCTTGAATCATGATATGGAACTTCTAAATCGAACCGCTCCCTACACGCCGAACGTAGATAAATACTACGAATGGTTAGAGCTGGGACTTGCGAATTTCAGAAAATAAATTCATAGAGAAATTTCCCGAGCAGATAGGCAATTCCAAGTACCATGGGGTATCCTATCAATAACCAGAAATAATCTAATAAATCCAATTTCGAAAATGTATTTTTGCCATAAATTTGAAAGGATTCAATCAAATCGTACCAAGAAGTAATACCCAGCTTTTGGGTAATTACATTGGCGATTATGGCAACAATTAGGATACAGATTCCAATCAAATACAATTCAATCATAATAAACGGTTCATTTTATCGATTTGTTAGTGGATATGTTTTCTATTCAACAAACAATATAATTAATTTCAACTAACTAGAAATGGCACGGTGTTCGTACAACGTGCGAATCTTATTTAAGTTTAAGATTAATGACATTATTTTTAAATAATATTTGGCTCAGAAGATTTCTTATCGCTATCGGTCTTTTCGTAGCAGGAATCTGGTTCTTCTGGACGTCGGTCTATCTTGGTGTGTGGGGGGCTTTACCTTCTAAGGAAGAATTGAGCAACATTAAGCAGGCTGAGGCCAGTCTAATATTCGATGCTAATTCAGAACTTTTAGGAAAATTCTTCATATTCGATCGTCAGATAGTTGCCTTTGAAGAGCTTCCAAAAAATCTTATTAATGCACTCGTTGCGACAGAAGATGCCCGATTCTACCAACATAGTGGTGTGGATTACAAGAGTTTTTTCAGGGTATTTTTTAAGTCACTTCTACTTCAAGACGAATCGAGCGGTGGTGGAAGTACCATCAGTCAACAATTGGTAAAAAATCTTTATGGTCGTAAAGAGCTCGGTCCATTGACGTTGCCAGTGAGCAAGGTTAAAGAAATGATGATTGCCAAGAGGGTTGAAAATGTTTACTCCAAAGAAGAAATTCTGGCACTCTACTTCAATACCGTTCCTTTTAGCGATAATACATTTGGTATCGAAAGTGCGGCCAGAAAATTTTATAATACTACCGCAAGTCAACTTACCCTTGCCCAATGCGCAACTTTGGTCGGTACTCTAAAGGCATCCCATAGTTATAATCCTAGACTTTATCCTGAGCGGTCTCAATTGCGGCGCGACATCGTTTTGCAGCAAATGGAAAAGTATGGATATATAGATGAAAAGATTCAGCATGGTGCAAATAATAACCTGATTGAAATCGATTACCAGTATTTTGATAATGATGAAGGAATTGCTCCCTACTTCCGGGAAAAACTCAGACTCGACGTAGGTAAATTGCTTGATACTTTAAGCAAGCCAGACGGTTCTAAATACGATTTGTATAAAGATGGGTTGAAGATTTATACCACTTTAGACAATAAGCTTCAAGAATATGCCGAGAAAGCCATGAAGGAGCACATGCAAAAACTTCAGGCTCAATTTGAAAAAGCTTACGGTAAAAATGCTCCTTGGATATCGGGAGATATTTTTAAAAAGCATCTGGAAAGCAACGCCCAATATAAAGCATTACTGGCAAAAGGTTTAGACGAAAAGGACATTATGGCGTCTTTAGAAAATAAATCGGAAATGCACTTATTTGCTTGGGAAGGAGATAATATAGAAATGACGTCTACTGTAGATAGTCTTCGTCACTATTTAAAATTCCTTAACACTGGTTTTATAGCAATTGAACCTCAAACAGGAGCGATAAAATCCTATATCGGTGGTATCGATTACGAGCATTATAAGTATGATCACGTATCGATGAGCAAAAGACAGGTAGGTTCTACATTTAAGCCATTCGTATACACGGCTGCAATAGAATCTGGTATGCCGCCTTGTACCTATTTTGCGGTTAAACCGGTGATGTATTCTGATAAGGGCGACTGGATGCCGACCAACAGCTCCAAGATTGAAAATGAGGACCAGCTTAATTATTCCTTAGAAAAAGCACTTAGTAATTCTGTAAATACCATTGCGGTTAAAGTTTTAAAACAGGTTAGGATAGAACCTGTGATTGCACTGACGAGACGAATGGGTATTACATCAGATATTCCTAAGGTGCCATCCATCGCTCTAGGTACTGCAGAATTGTCGTTACTGGAGCTGGCCACCGCTTACACCGGATTCGCCAATAAATCGGTATCCCCAGATGCATATTTCGTAAACAGAATTGAAGATAAAAAGGGAAATATCATTTTTGAATATAAACCGAAACGTGTTAAACCAGCTTTTAGTGAAACCACTAGACAAGTAATGGTAGAGATGATGAAAGCTACCATTAATTCTGGAACGGCGACCAGAATTCGAAACACTTACGGTTTGCCTAACGATATGGCAGGTAAAACTGGGACCACCCAAGATAATCGTGATGGTTGGTTTGTCGGGATTACGCCCAAATTAGTTATGGCAACTTGGGTAGGACATGACGACCATAGGATAGGATTTAAGAGCACCTACATTGGTCAAGGGGCAAATTCTGCTTTACCAATGGTAGCGCTGTTTTTAAAAGAAGTTAACAAGGATCCTGCGTTTAATGAAATCTCAAATGCTAAGTTCCCTAGGCCGAGTGCCGATGTTGTAGCTTCTTTAGATTGCGACCCAGAATATGAAGATGGCTTTTTTAGGAGGTTGTTTTCTAATGACGAGCCAGATAGAAAGTTTCAAAAGAAAGAAAGGAAGAAAAAAGGGTTTTTCGGATTTTTAAAGAAAAAGGATAACTAATTAAAAATAAGGTTGATAGTCGTGCCTTTTCCTTCTTCGCTATTGACGTTTATCCGACCTTTGTGAAGCATCATAATCTGCTTAGAAAGACTTAAACCAATACCGCTTCCGGTTTTTTTAGTGCTGAAAAAGGGTACAAAAATGTTATCTAAAATTTCTTCCGGAATTCCGTTGCCGTTGTCGGTGACCTTAATTGCAACGCCATCCCTTAACTTTTCTGCTGATACCATAATCTGCGCATCTATATTACCCTCGCAAGCATCGCGGGCATTTAGAATAAGATTAATGAGTACTTGTTCGATAAGATGGGTATCTATATTAAGTTCTAATCTGGGATTTTGGTTATTGAATTCTAGGAGCAAGGATTTATCCTTTAAGGTCGGTTGCATAAGATTACCGATGTTCGAAAATAAATCGTCTACCAAAATCTTGGATTTATTCGCTTGGCTCACCTTATTTAGTGTCCGATAAGTCTTGGCGAATTTCATTAAACCTTCACTTCGTTTTTTAATACTTGAGATTCCGGCGTTAAGATCTTCAAAATCAATTTCAAAACTTTCTGGGTTATCCATCTTTCGTTGAATCTCATTTTGCAAGGTTTCTGACAAGGATGAAATTGGAGCTATACTGTTCATGATTTCATGGGTCATCACGCTAAGTAACTTTTTCCAAGCTTCCGATTCGGTTTGGTTTAAAGTGTTCTCAATATTTTGAAGAACTATTAATTTGAAGGAGTCTTCTTCAACATTAAAAATCGTATCAGAAATCAAGACTTTCAAGATTTCGTCCTTCATCTCTAGATTTGCGGACTGATAGTTAGAATAGTAGGTTTCAAATAAATTGTCATAGAGTTTAGGCCTCCGTGATTCAACAAATCTAATGTTCTTGAAGGATGGAAGGTCCAGCAATTTCAATAAAGAATCGTTAACCCACAGCACCTCACCGCTTTCAATATTATAGGCAATGATCCCCACATCCACCATCTCGAGGATTTTTTGAAGGTAAAGAAACTGCGCTTGTCTTTCATTATTTATGTTTTTGAAAGTCTTATTTACTAAGTTGAAACCTTTGTGCAGATGCCTAATGTCTTTTGCTCCGTGGTCTTCACTAAACCACCTGCTAAAATCCCTGTACTTAACCGATTCAAAAAAATCGTCCATCTCTACAAATCGTTTTATTACGTAACGATACAGGTTGATGAGACAGAAAATGGCGGCTAAAGACCCAAGGATCAAAAAGTAATTTTTATCAGAAACAATGCCGTGAGCAATGGCGGTCATTGCCGCAAGAAGGACCAAAATACGCGCGAGAAGATTGAAAAAATAGGATTTATAGATCATATTTATTTAATCTACGGTAAAGCGCGGTCCTGGTAATTCCCAACTCCTTAGCAGATTTAGAAATGTTGCCGTTGTTTTTTTCGATGACACTCAAGATTGCATTTTTCTCCAGTGTTTCTAGGTTCATGGTCTTATTTTTATTGGATTTGGTATTTCTTTCTATTGCCGAAAAAACCAAATCGTCTTCTTTTAATAATTGACCTTCGGCCATAATTACCGAGCGCTCCAAAGAATATTGAAGCTCTCTAACATTACCCGGAAAAGAATGCTCTTTTAGTTTTCTAATAAAGGAAGTATCCAATTTAAAAGGGCCTTTAAAATACTTTTCGGCGTAGATATCTATAAAATAATGACTGATTAAAGTGATGTCGGCGCCGCGGTCCCTTAGAGGTGGTACCATAATATCAACGGTATTTATTCGGTAGATTAAATCCTTTCTAAACTTATTTTCGTCCGCCAAATCTGGCAGGCTCAAATTGGTAGCGCAAATCAATCTTATGTCAAGAGAAATTGAATCATTAGATCCTAGTGGCGTTACCTGTCTATTTTGTAAAACGCTTAAAAGTCTGGCCTGTTGGCTCAGCGAAATATTCCCGATTTCATCTAAAAACATGGTACCGCCGTTGGCAGCTTCAAACCTCCCCATCCGGTTTTCGTTGGCTCCTGTAAACGCTCCTTTTTTATAGCCGAATAATTCACTTTCAAAAAGATTAGAAGTAAGAGAACCCACATCTACCTTTACAAACGGTTTATTCTTTCGATTAGAATTTTCGTGTATGGCTTGTGCTATAAGGTCTTTACCGGTACCATTTTCCCCGAGAATCAAAATATTGGCATCGGTGGGAGCAACCTTATTTATTTTGATGAAAACGTCTTGCATTACTTCGCTGTCACCAATGATTTTCCCTTTAGCCGTATTTATTTTCTGGGATTTTTGTGCCTTTTTCTTAGAAAGCAGTTGGGATATTGAGTCTACAAGTTTTTCATTTTTCCATGGTTTCACCATAAAATCGGAAGCGCCTTCCTTTAAAGAACGGATGGCCAAATCGATATCGCCGTAAGCAGTGATAAGGATTACATCTATTTTCTGACTGTGTTCTTTTACTTTCTTCAACCAAAAAATACCTTCATTGCCGGTATTCACAACGCCGTTAAAGTTCATGTCGAGAATAACCAAATCAAATTGGTTTTGTTCTAGCAATGATTGAAGCGTGTTTGGATTTTTATTTACCACAACAGATTTGGCCAAAGACTTTAACAACAATCGAAGTGCAGTTAATACGTCTTCGTCATCATCTATAACTAATATATTGGCATCCTTAAGAAGCATGGTCAAAAATACTAAAAAGGCATTCTACTAAACAGCTATTGAAAAGAGAATTTCTAAGGCTGACAAAAGTGTAACGATTTAGAACAATGGGTGTATCAAAAACGAACACTTTATACCGTAAAAATATTATAAGTAATTAATTTACAGTATTTTAAAATATTGGCATCAAATTCCTATAACTATTCATTAAAATAGTAACAAATGGACGTACCAATAGAAAAAAAGCGATTCTCTACATCAAAACTATTGATGATTGGCCTTGGGGTATTTATAGTTGCCCTGATTGCCTATGTCGTTATTTTCTCCTCAGGAAATTCTAAGTTAAATGTAGAAACCGAAAGATTGAGCATCAGCGCTGCAACAACTGGGGTTTTTCAAGAAAATATTCCGGTTAATGGAGTTGTGCTTCCCATTACAACCATATATCTAGATGCCATTGAAGGGGGAAGGGTAGAAGAAAAATTCGTAGAAGATGGCGCCATCATGAAAAAAGGTGAACCGATTCTGAGGCTTTCTAATACCGATTTAGAGCTGAGCTTGGTCAATCAAGAAACTTCTGTTTATAATCTATTGACCCAAATGCAGATTTCCCAAAATGCGGCCAGACAAAATACAATCAATAAATTAAACCAGTTTACCGATGTTGAAAGCGGTCTTATTGAATCTGAACGGCTTTATAATCTTAATAAAAAGCTTTATGATAAGGATGCCATAGGAAGGCAAGAGCTTGTTAAAGCAGAAAATGAATTGAACTATCAAAAAGAGCGAATGAAGTTGGCGAAACAAATCCTTCAACAGGATTCTGTAGCAACCAGACAAGAGCAAGGTCAAGTGAGTAGTTCATATCAAAGGACGCAAAATGCGTTGGAGCTTATGAGAAGAAAAGTTGCCGATTTGGTAGTGAAAGCTCCGGTAGACGGACAGCTTACTTCCTTAGATGCCGAAATTGGAGAGTCTAAAAATAAGGGCGAACGTCTTGGTCAAATCGATGTTCTTAGCGGGTTTAAGGTACGTGCGGATATAGATGAACATTACATCAGCCGAATTTATAACGGTCAACGTGGATCATTCACTTTTGATGGAAAGCTTTATTATTTGGTTATCAAAAAAGTATACACTCAAGTAACTAACGGAAGATTTCAAGTAGATATGGAATTTGAAAATGAAATTCCTGAAGGGATTAGAAGAGGACAAACCTTGCAGGTAAGAGTGGCTTTGAGTGAAGAGAAACAGGCTTTATTAATTCCCAAAGGTGGATTTTTTCAGCAAACCGGTGGTAATTGGATTTTTAAAGTGAGCGAAGATGGCCAATCTGCCTATAAAGTCGATATCGCCTTAGGAAACCAAAACACCGAATATTATGAAGTTTTAAGCGGACTAGAACCAGGTGATAAGGTGATTACATCTAGCTACGATAATTATGGAGATGTGCAAGAACTGGTTTTGAAGGATTAGTCAATTAGCGAATTTGCGAATAACCGAATAAGCGAATTCGGGAATGAGTTTTTAAAGAAAAGAGAATAGAGAAAAAGAGAAGAGAGAATTAAAATGAAAGATTCCGCTAAAAACTAAAAACCAAACCTGCCTGCCGTTAGGCAGGAACCAAAAACCAAATACCAACAACTAAAAGAAAATAATCAAACAAAAGAATATGATAACAATTACTGACCTAGAAAAGTATTATAGCACCGATGAGGTGAGAACTATTGCCTTAAATAAATTGTCCTTTAAGGTTAAGGAAGGAGAATTTGTCGCAATCATGGGGCCTTCTGGATGTGGTAAATCTACTTTGCTTAACATCCTTGGGTTACTGGACGACCCCGACGGCGGAAGTTTTATTTTCAATGGGACGGAAGTAGCTGGATTCAACGAAAGGAAAAGAGCAAATCTTAGAAAACATAACATCGGATTTGTATTTCAAAGCTTCAACCTTATCGACGAGCTAACTGTTTTCGAAAATGTTGAGTTACCACTCATCTACACAGGTGTGAAGCCCGAAGAAAGAAAAAAACGGGTAGACGAAGTTCTAGAGAAAATGGGTATTATGCACCGAAGAAAACATTTCCCGCAACAACTTTCTGGGGGTCAACAACAGAGAGTTGCAGTAGCTCGTGCAGTCGTCAACAATCCGAAATTAATCTTGGCCGATGAGCCAACAGGAAATTTGGACAGTAGTAATGGAAATGAGGTTATGGACCTTCTAACCGAACTTAATGAAGCGGGAACAACTATTATCATGGTTACACACAGTGAACATGACGCTAAATATAGCCACCGGATCATACGGATGTTAGATGGTCAAAAAGTTACCGAAAATGTACTAGTATAAGGTTCTATCATCAATCAATCAATCGGAAACCTATGATCAGGAATTATTTTAAAATCGCAATAAGGAATATTAAGAGTAACAAGCTGTATAGTCTAATCAATATTGGCGGACTATCTCTGGGGCTGTCTGCTTGCATCCTGATTATGTTTTATGTTTCTCATGAGTATAGCTTCGATAAATTTCATGCGGGATCTGAGAACATCTTTAGCTTACAGGCAAAATCCGTTTTTGGTAGCGACACAATCTATATGCAGAGATTTAGTCCTTCTACTGCAGAACTAATTGATCAGAGTTCTCCAGAAGTAGAAGGTCATATCAGATATTATTCAGAATATAAACCTGTAATCATAATTAACCCAAAACAACAAAATGCAAGTTTTTCTGAAGCCGATTTCGGCTATAGCGATTCAAATTTCTTCGATTTTTTCTCATTTAAATTATTACAGGGAAATCCTAAAACCGCACTCGACGACCCATTTTCATTGGTGATTTCAAAAAATATTGCTTTAAAATATTTTGGTGCTGATAATCCCATTGGTAAAACCTTAGAATTCAAAAAAGATAGCACCTATCAATTTCAGGTCACGGGCGTTGTAGAAAATGGCCCATCAAACTCTTCCATAAATACACGATTTATAGCTTCTATTAGTAGTATGGAAAAAATGAGCGAGAATGAGCAAATGTTCAAATCGCAAATTCTTCAAGGTGGAGCATTCGAAACCTATTTTAGGTTGAAAAAGAACGCCAAAATCGAAAGTATCATTGCTACCGCGGATAAGTTGAGCAAAGAAGGTTATGCGGAATCTAAAGATGTTTATTCGATGCAACCCTTCATAGATAAGCATTTAAAGAATAGCCGAAATCCTGGCACAAATTATTTGGATGTATTTCCTCTTATCGCTGCACTTATATTGTTGCTCGCCCTAATAAATTATATAAGCTTAACCACGGCAAGAGCTACCTCTCGTTCTAAAGAAATAGGAATCCGCAAAGTAAATGGTGCTAATCGTAAATCTATTGCTACCCAATTCTATCTCGAATCGACGCTTTATATATCGATTTCATTTCTTATCGCGGGGTTCTTAAGTTATATTTTAAAAGATAGATTTTTTACGATGATGGAAATTTCAATCGATTCGTCATTTTTCTTCGACCCAATCTTTATATTAATTCTTGTTAGTCTTTTTGTGTTGAGCATTATTGGAGCAGGATTGTATCCCGCCATTATCATGTCTTCCTTTAAACCAGTAGACAATTTTAAACAACAGAGCCGTCATGAATTTGGGGGAAATATGGTTAGAAAAGTCTGCACTACCCTTCAATTTGTGATTGCTGTAGTTTTAATTATTGGTGGAATAATCATTCAACAACAAATGAATTATATAAGGACTATTGATACTGGTTTAGATCGAGCAGAAATATTGATGGTTCCTATTTCTAACAGCATGTCAAAAAATACTGCCGCATTTAGAACGGAACTTGAAAAAATCCCGGCAGTTAAAAAAACCTCGATTTCTGGATATCCCCTGTATGAAGGTTACGATATTTTCTTTGCCTCTGCCAAGGATACCGAAGATTTGAGTTTGCCCTTTATGAGTGTAGATGAGAACTTTTTTGATGTTCTAAACGTGAAGTGGGAAATTGCTCCAGAGAACCGAGAATTATTGTCACGGTCCAAGACTATTGTAATTAATGAAAAAGCCATCTCTAAATTTGGCTTATCTGCTAACCCCATTGGAGAGTCCATTACCCTTGGAGCAACACCTTTAGAAATTATAGGCGTGGTGAAGGATTTTAATTATTCCTCACTTAGTTCTCCTATAGATGCGTTGGCCCTTCTGGTTTCAGAAAAAGAAGCTGCATCCAATTCATATAATTCTGGCTGTTTGTATATAAAATATGATCAGGCGGCGAATCTTCCCGATGCCTTGGATAAGATTGAAGATATTTTTCAAAAATATGATACCGAAACAAGTTTTAACTACCGCTTTATGGACGATGCTTTTAATGCAATGTTTAAGTCTGAAGATAGATTGGCCAAAATGTTCAATTTATTTGTGTTGCTTACCATAATTATTGCCGGCGTCGGGTTACTTGGACTTGCAATGTATTCTGCCCAAAAAAGGGTGAAGGAAATTGGAATAAGAAAGGTCCTTGGAGCGAGCGTGTTTCAAATTACATCACTTTTATCTGTAGATTTTTTAAAGCTAATTGCTATCTCAATTCTAGTTGCAACACCAATTGCTTGGTATTTCGCCGATGGTTGGCTGCAGAACTTTGCTTATAAAATCAAAATAGAGTGGTGGGTATTTTTATTGGCATCTTTGGTGACATTATCTATTGCTTTAATAACCATAAGCTTTACCGCCATTAAGGCAGCGGTTGCAAATCCAGCCAAAAGTCTTAGAACCGAATAAATCATCAATCACATCATGATCAAAAATTATTTTAAAATAGCGTTACGAAACCTTTGGAAGGACAAGGTTTTTGCCTCAATGAACGTTGTGGGACTTACGATGGCATTTGCGGTAGGTATACTGCTCTCGATGTATGCCTTTTTTGAACTTTCTTTTGACCGATTTCATGAAAATTCAGATTCAATTTATCAAATCTATACATTAGAACAAACACCAGATGGTCCAGCAGTAGGCATTCCAAAGCCGATTCCTTTTGCGCCAACCATTGAGCAAGAAGTTGCAGGGATAGATAAAATAAGCCGATATAACGGAGGTTCTGTATTGGCATTAAAAGGAAACGACCAAGTAAGATTGTATGCTGCTTACGTTGACCCGGATTTCTTTTCGATTTTTTCTTTTCCTTCAATTGAAGGAGATGCCAAAAGTGCGATAGCCGATAAATCCTCTATCGCCATTACAGAATATGCAGCGAAGAATTTATTTGGTTCTACAGATGTCTTAGGTAAGTCGGTTAATATTTTACAGGATGGAAAGGAAATGCCCTTCAAGGTTTCGTCAATTCTTAAGGATTTTCCGGACACCTCAACTATTTCTTTTGATGTGGTAATCAATTTTAAAAGTCAATCTGATTTTGTTTACGCAGATTATGTCGATAGCTGGGAAAAATCGAATCATACTGTCTATCTAAAATTAAACGAAGGCGTGTCTCCTGCACAGTTTGAAAAATCTACCACATCATTTACCAACTTGCACTATCAAGATTTTATAAATGACGCAAAAAGGGATGGCGCACAGCCGGACGATAACGGTAATTATTATCAGCAAAAATTACTTCAGTATGCCGATAGTCATTTTACTACAGAAAAAAATGGGCAGGCTGTCACCAGCCGAGTTTATCCTTATATGATATTGGGAATCGCATTGCTTATTATTTTTATTGCTTGTGTAAATTTTGTGAATATGAGCATTGCCAAAAGTTCGCAAAGACTTCGGGAAATTGGGATGCGCAAGACTTTAGGAGCGGCAAAATCACAGCTGTTCTTCCAGTTTTGGGGAGAAAGTTTATTAGTATTTACCATTTCTATCGGTTTAGGTTTTTTAGTATCAAAAGCTTTAATGGAACCTTTCAGAACCTTGTTTTCTACCCGAGCTTCTCTATCCGATTTTAATTCACCTTTAATAATAATATCACTGCTGGTCTCAATGGTTTTAATAACCTTAGTTTCTGGTGGATATCCGGCCTTATTAATGAGTAAACTCGGAACCATTCAGGCTCTTAAAGGAAAATTAAATGTAAACAGTCATAGCACATTAAGAAATGGATTAATCGTTTTTCAATTCGGGATTGCAATCCTGTTGATTAGCGGAACTCTTGTTTTAAACAACCAACTAGAGTTTTTGCGAACCAAGGATTTAGGATTTAATAAGGAACAAGTTCTTTCCGTTCCGCTAAATGGAAAGCAGGATGATGCAACCGTAATGAGACTATTACGAAATGAACTCGCTAATGATATAAACATTCTCAGTGTTTCTGCCTCAAACAATTCATTGGGCTTAGGCAAGGACAAAAGCCGTGGGACCAGCCAAATCGGGTTTGATTATGAAGGCAGAAATATTGAGACCAACATACTCATGGTTGATTATGATTATGTTGAAACCCTTAATCTAGAAATACTGCAGGGCCGTTCATTCAATCGAAATTACGCTACCGATAGCTTGGCAATTATTGTAAATGAATCGATGGCGAGACAATTGTCTAAAGATGACCCTTTAAGTAAGCAGATAATAATGGATGACTCTCTAAATTTTGCTGTTATCGGGGTGATAAAGGATTATAATTTTCAGGATTTAGATAAAAGTATTGAGCCGCTTACCTTATTCTTAAAACCAAACTGGAATCTTAAAAACGCCTATATAAAAGTAGCTCCTCAGAATGTTACCCAGACATATGACCGCGTTAAATTGGCTTGGAAGAAGATTGAGCCTAATTCAGAATTTCTCGGGTCTTTTTTAGATGAAAATATCGAGAATACTTTAGCAAGAGAAAGAACCATGACCACGATAATTACCAGTGGATCTATTGTAGCCATAGTTTTGAGTTGCATCGGTCTCTTTGCCATGTCACTATTGGTTGTCGCTCAGCGCAGAAAAGAAATAGGAATTAGAAAAGTAGTTGGAGCCAGTGTTTCGAGCATTACCATGATGCTCAGTTTAGATTTCTTAAAACTGGTAGGGACTGCCTTTTTAATAGCAACTCCTCTTGCTTGGTGGTTTAGCGGACAGTGGCTACAAAATTACGCGAATAGGGTAGAACTTAATATTTGGGTGTTTTTGCTGGCAGGTGTAATAGCCCTTGTCATCGCAATAACCACAATAAGTTTTAGAACCATAAAAGCGGCAATTGCGAATCCGGTTAAAAGTTTAAGAACAGAATAATCATTATAAAATTGAAGAAAATGAAAGTAGTAGGTATGGTTTTAGCGCTGATGGTAGTAAGTCTTATGCATGCACAAAAAGTAGTTGAGGTCAATCACTTTGACAAATTGATTGTGAGTCCGCACATACAAGTTACAATTATTAAGGGCGAAAAAGAATCGGTGAAAATCATTAGTAACACGGAAGATGATTCTAAACTTAATATTGAAGTAAAAGGAAAGGATTTACGGATATTTCTAGATGATGCTAAGGAATTGACCAAGCAAGAGAAAGTGAGTATCAATGGAAACATTACCAAAAAGCCAATTTATCATGGTACGGTGGTAATTGCAGAAGTGACCTATATAGAATTGAAAGATCTTTCAATCCGTGGCGAGGAAACATTTCAATCTCAGGGAGAATTTATTGGTGAAAATCTAGACTTAACTATTTATGGGGATTCCAAGGTCTTCTTTGACCAAATCAACCTAACCGATTTAGATGCCACGCTTTACGGCGAAGGATATTTAGAGTTGAAGTCAGGGATTATTAAGGACCAGAAATTCACTGGCTATGGAGCAAGTAAAATCGATGTTTTAAATATTGAAAATGAAGAAACCAAATTGACCGCTTATGGCGAAGCCCAATTTGAAATCAACGCCAAGAACAGATTGAAGATTACGTCTTACGGCCAACCAACCATTAGATATAAAGGAAACCCTGAAATAAATAAAGGTCTCAATTTCGGTGGGGTTAAGATTAGCAGGATTGATTAGGGGAGTAGCAGTAGCAGTTGGCAGTAGCAGTAATCAGAATTAAGAATAAAGAATAAAGAACATAGAACCGAGAGGCAAGAGTTAAGAGTTAAGAATCAAGAACCAAGAATCAAGAATTTTTACTTTCTAACAACTAACAACTAACAACTAACAACTAACAACTAACAACTAACAACTAACAACTAACAACCAACAACCAAACCTGCCTGCCGACGGCAGGAACCAACAACCCACAATCAACAACGAAAAACAAAACCACGTGATCAAGAATTATTTTAAAATAGCATGGAGAAACTTATGGAAGCATAAGCTCTTTTCGTTGATCAATATTTTTGGTCTGGCCTTGAGTCTTTCGGTCTGTTTGCTGGTTATGGTTCAATTGCAAAAAGATTTTAGCTTTGATCTTTTTCATCCTTATCCAGATCGTACTTTTCGGATTTTATCTGAAATTGAACAGACTTCAGACAATCAAGATTATGTTCTAGCGAGTTCTCCTCTGCCACTTAAAACTGAATTGCTTCAGTTTAAAGACCAAGTAGAAGATGCCGTACAAATCTATCCTGCCATAAATGAGAAAGCACTTTACGAGCGTAAGAGCCTACCTCTTAAAGCCGCTTTTACTGACCCATCATTCTTTAATGTTTTTGGTTTTAAATTGTCTCAGGGCAATCAGGAAACTGCATTACAAATTTCCAATAGCATTGTAATATCGGCAGAAACATCGAAACGATTCTTTGGTGATGCCGACCCGATTGGGCGAATATTAGAATTTCAAAATCTTGGACTTTTTGAAGTTACAGGTGTGCTTGCCGAAACCGATCAGCAATCTCATCTCGATTTTGATGCTTATGTTTCTGCCCTGGCAATTCCACAATTAGAAAAATCCAATCTTTTATCAAACAAAGAACAAGACTGGAACACGTTTAATGAAGCCTATACTTACGTATTACTCTCTGAAAATTCTTCAAAACCCGATCTTGAAAAACTTTTGGCACAAGTCGCAGAGAAACCTGAGCTTATTTCTGACGAAACAAAAATCTCTTTCAAAGCACAAAAACTTTCTTCTATTACACCGGGAACAGATGCTGTTAAAAATGAAATCGGTAAAGGTACCGTCTGGGCCAAGGTTTGGACAATTTTAGGAGTTGGGCTTATAATTCTTTTGGCAGCATGCTTCAACTATACCAACCTAAACTTGGCGCGCGCCTTGACTAGGGCTAAAGAAATTGGGGTACGAAAAGTAACTGGGGCTTCCCGCTTTCAGATTTTCACCCAATATATTGTTGAATCGGTTTTAATCGCAGTCCTGGCTTTAGTTTTTGCCATTATTGGCTATCTGTTATACGACCCTATTCTAAAAACTCAATTCATCTTGATTGGGATTGCTCTGCTTTTTACAATCATCATAGGTATTGGAGCTGGTGCTTTTCCTGCTTGGATATTAAGTTCGTTTAGACCTGTAGATGTTTTAAAAAGTCTTTCTACCCAAAAACTCTTCGGTAACTTGTCGCTAAAAAAAGGATTGTTGGTGTTTCAATTTAGTTTGTCACTTGTAATCATCGTTTTTCTATCTGCCTATTATCAGCAGTTCACTTATGTTGACAAACTGGACCCAGGATTTGCTTCAGAAAATATTCTAAGTATCCCTATGAGTGGAGAAGATATGGTGTTTGCCAATGAAATTTCAAAATTAAAAGGAGTTAAATCCATTTCTCGTACCTCGGAAGATTTCGGGATGCGCGGGAGTGGTTATGTTGAACTTTATACTGAAAGATCATCTGACCAAGATAAAGGCCTAAGAGCAGAAAGTTACTTCATCGACGATCAGATAATACTTGTACATGAATTGGAAATTTTGGCAGGATCAAATTTTTCTATAACCGATGCTTCTGCTCGCGAGAAAAATATTTTGATTAATGAAAAATTGGTAAACCTACTAGGCTATGTAAACAACTCTGAAGCAATTGGTAATTCATATTACATCAATGATAGCACCCAAGTTTCCATTAAAGGAGTTGTGAAAGACTTTTACGATAAGGGAGCTTCAAGATATATCATGCCACTTGTATTAAGAAATCAAGTTAGCGGTTTCAATTATTTAAACGTTTTGGTCGAAGCTACCCAAAAGGAAGCACTAATATCCTTGATATCTTCTGAATGGAAGAAATTGAATCCAAATTCTCCTTTAGAATACCAATGGTTAGATAAAAAAATTGCCGCAAGGGAAGATCAAGGCGAAGCTTACACCATCATGGGTTTCTTGGCTTTTATAACCATTTCAATCGCTACGATCGGTTTGTTAGGACTGGTCATTTATACCGTAGAAACCAGGCAAAAGGAAATCAGCGTGAGGAAGATAATTGGTGCGAGCGTAAACCAGATTATGCGTCTGCTCTCTAAAGGATTTTTAAAACTGTTGTTGATTTCAGGACTCATTGCACTGCCAATCGGCTATTTAGCGTCTCTGTTGTTCCTTCAAAATTTCGCCAATAAAGTTTCTTTCGGGATTGGATCACTGATAGCATGTTTTCTGTTTTTGTTGATTATAGGATTGCTAACCATACTGTCTAATACTTACCGGGCGGCAACCGCCAATCCTGCTGATAATATTAGAACAGATTGATTTTAGGAAGTAGGGATTAGGAAGTAGGTATGAGGAATTAGGAATTTGTAGTAGACAGTCGCAGTAGGCAGTAGGCAGTTATGATATGGTTGAAAACTTGAGATAAGAATATAGAATATAGAATATAGAATATTCATTATAAAAACTAAAAACTAAAAACTAAAAACCAAAAACCAAACCTGCCTGCCGACGGCAGGAACCAAAAACCAAAAACCAAAAACCAAAAACCAAAAACCAAACCTGCCTGCCGACGGCAGGAACCAAAAACCAAAAACAAAACCAAAACCAAAAACTATGATCAAGAATTATTTCAGGATAGCTTGGAGGAACCTTTTAAAAAGAAAATCCTATGCATTGATCAATATCTTTGGTCTAGCTCTTGGCGCGGCGATCTGTTTACTGATAGTATTATTTATTAAAAGTGAAAAGAATGTCGATTCCTGGCGGAAGGATGCGGATAATGTTTATAGAATGGGTCTTATACGTAAATACCCAGGGCGAGAGTCATCTTATGCTATTATACCACAGTCCTATGCTAAAACGATAAAGGAAGAACTTCCAGAAGTAGAAGAAGTTGTTAGGGTATTTAATTTTTTCAATAATGGAACATTTCAAATTAAATATGGGGACAAAAAGTTTGAAGAGACAGAGGTCTATTTCGCTGACCCAACATTTTTCGAAATTTTTAAATCCAATCATTTATTTGGAAATGAGACCGATCCACTGGGCAGACCCAATACTATTGTATTAAATGAAACGACAGCCAAGAAATATTTTGGTGATGCTTCTAAAGCAGTCGGAAAGATAATAGAACCTGAAGGAAATAATTTTCAGCCATTAGAGGTAACAGCAGTTTATGAGGATTGGCCAGATAATTCTCATTTCACCTTTAATGCCCTTATATCTACTAGTGAGAACAATAATTTTGAACAAGAAAATTACGTGGGATTTTCGGCATATACTTATCTCCGTTTAAACGATAATGCTTCACCTGAGAAAGTCGAAGCGGCAATGCCGGGAATAATTAGAAAATTCGCGGCAGGGGATATCCAAAGACAATTTTCCATGCCGATAGAGAAATTTATGGAATCTGGTAATGGCTATGTTTATTTCCTTCAACCTCTCAAGGATATTTACCTTAAATCTAATCTTGAAAATGAATTTAGAGCAAATGGAAATTCCACAACATTATACATTTTTGGATTGGTCGCTATATTCATACTATTTATAGCATGTGTGAATTTTATAAATCTTTCAACTGCACGATCTTCTGAAAGAGCAAAAGAGGTTGGGATTAGAAAGACATTTGGCTCTGAAAGAAAAACCCTTATCACACAATTTATGGCTGAGTCCTTTTTGATCAGCTTATTGGCGATGGTAGTGGCTGTTGCAATTTTTGCATTACTGATACCGATTTTTAATGATATTTCGGGAAAGGACTTTTCAGTTTCATCACTACTGGCAGCAGACGCCATTCTACTGTTAATCACTTTTACATGTATTACGGGCCTATTGGCCGGTATATATCCAGCATTTGTTCTCTCTTCATTTAATCCTATACAAGTTCTTCGAGGTAAATTTAAGTCTGGCAAACAGGGCAGAGCCTTAAGAAGCGGTTTAGTGATTTTTCAATTTTCAATTTCAGTGATTCTGATAATTTGCACCTTGATCGTGAATAGACAGATGGATTTTATGACCAGTGAACGATTAGGATTTAACAAAGAACAGACCATTATTTTAGAGCGTACAGATTTGCTGGGTGAGAATACCCGTGCATTTAAGAATGAATTGCGCAACATAAAGGGCGTTAGTTCTGTTTCAGGATCCACGGCACTGCCAGGGCAACAAAATTTCTTTGGTGTTAGCTGGGCGACGGTTGACAATAGTAACGAAACTATGACCGGTAGAGGTTTAATTGTTGATGAAGAGTATAGTGAAACTTTAGGCCTAGAATTGGTTGCAGGAAGATTTTTCTCCAAAGAAATGGCAACCGATTCTTTAGCAGTGGTAATAAATGAAAGGGCAGCAAGGGAATTGGGCTTACAAAATCCTATAGGAAGAAGATTGGTAACACCGGAAGGTTTCTTAAATCCGGCGGGAGCTTCATTTGTATATACAGTTATAGGGGTAGTAAAAGACTTTCACTATCAATCCTTACACGAGCCTATAACGCCCCTGGTATTTACAAATGGATCTCGATTTAATAATGTATTTGGACTTACCGCTGTACACATTGAAGGAAGCTCATTCGATCAAGTTATAGGAAAGTTGGAGCAAGTATGGGCGAAATTTATAGACGATAAACCGTTGACGTTTCAATTTTTGGATCAAACAATAGAAAGCCAATATCAAGGTGAGCGTACTGCAAGAAAGGTTTTTACTTTTTTCTCTGTTATAACCATCTTTATAGCCTGCATCGGACTTCTAGGTCTTGCCGCCTACACCACGAGACAGCGTATTCACGAAATCGGGGTGAGAAAGGTTCTCGGTGCTTCTGTGGGTAATATCGTCGGAATGCTTTCAAAGGATTTTATAAAATTAGTATTGTTATCTACCCTGATCGCAATACCGATAGCGTGGTATGCAATGCATAAATGGCTTCAGAATTTTACATATAGAATAGACTCTTCGTGGGACTTATTTATGGTCGCAGCGATAATTGCTATCATAACGGCTTTTGCTACCATAAGTTTTCAGGCAATAAAAGCGGCATTGGCAAATCCGGTAAAGAGTTTAAGAACGGAATAGAGAAGTTAATAATTGCAGTAGCAGTTTGCAGTAGAAGCTTGCCGAGAAAAGAGAATTTTTCTAACAACTAACCCTGCCTGCCGTAAGGCAGGAACTAACAACCAACAACCAACCCTACCTGGCGTTAGGGAAGGAAATAAAAACTAGTAAAGACAAACCAAATGCTTCGGAACTATCTTCATACCGCTTGGCGGAACATCATAAAGAGAAAGGGAATCTTCTTCATAAATATTTTTGGTCTTGCCATTGGTATAGCCTCGTGCCTATTAATATTCATGTTTGTTAGTGATGAGCTTAGCTACGATACTTTCAACGATAAAGCGGATCAAATTGCAAGAGTTGTTTTTCGCGCAAAAGTAAATGGCGAGGAGATGAAGGAAGCTGTGGTTATGGCTCCTGTTGCCTCGGTCTTAAAAAATGAAATCCCTGAAGTTTTAGAATCTACCCGCATGGCGAAGTCTTTCGGTAATCGAATTGAACAAAATGGGAAATATTTTGGTGAAAGTAAGTTGGCTTATGTAGACCCCAACTTTTTTAATGTCTTTACGCTGCCTTTAATTCAAGGTGAAGAATCCTCAGTTCTAAGTAAGGCAAATACGGTCGTTCTTTCAGAAAGTCTTGCGAAGACCATTTTTGGCTCAAAAAATCCGATTGGAGAAAATATCATTCTTACCAATCGAGATCAGTTCCTTAGTGTTACCGGAGTGATGGAAGATATACCTATGAATTCACATTTTCATTTTGATTTGTTAGTCTCTTCAACAGGCTACGAAAAGGCTAAAAGCGATTCTTGGTTACAATCCGATTTTTATACCTATATCGTTCTAAAAGATGGAGCCGACCTCAAATCAGTAGAGGACAAACTACCCGCTATTTCTGAGAAATATATGGGCCCACAGATTAAAGATGCACTTGGCATGACTTTTCAAGAGTTTACTAATAAGAATACGATTGGTTTATATCTACAGCCTCTTAGAGATATTCACTTAAAATCAGATTTCTCTGATGCTACAACAATAGAGCAGGGCGGGGACATCAAGTATATATATATTTTCAGCGCAGTTGCGATGTTTATACTTCTAATCGCCTGTATCAATTTTATGAATTTGGCTACGGCGTCTGCTTCTAAAAGATTTAAAGAAGTAGGTATCAGGAAAGTCCTTGGTTCTAGTAAGCAACAACTCATTAAGCAATTCTTGGCAGAGTCGTTTATTTCTACCCTTATAGCCACCATTACCGCGATAATCCTAGTAGCAATGGCTTTACCGTTTTTTAATGATTTGTCCGGCAAAGAATTGAGCTTTGGTTTCATATTTTCTCCAACTATTTTACCAACTATTATAGGTCTAATTCTAGTAATCAGTTTTTTAGCGGGAGGTTATCCAGCATTTTATCTATCATCCTTTAAACCTATCGCAACATTAAAAAATACATTCTCTGGTTCGGCCAAGAGCAGTGGTATTAGGAGCGGTCTTGTAGTTTTTCAGTTTATCATATCGGCTGGTCTTATACTTTCTACTTTAATCGTTAATCAGCAAATGAAATTTATTCAAAATAAAGATCTTGGTTACGATAAAGACCAACTCTTGGTGGTAAGGAACTCTTATTTACTCGAAAATAATGAAGACAATTTTATAGATAAAATAAAGAACAATCCACAAGTGCAAAGCTTAACGCATTCTGCATACGTTCCCGTTGGAGAGTCGGATAATGAGGTGGGTGGAATATTTAAGGATGAAAAATTCTTCCGGAGAATGTCCTTTTACAACATAGATGAAGATTACCTCCCCACAATGAAAATGAAGCTAGTAGCAGGAAGAAATTTCTCAAAGGATTTTGGGAATGAAACAAATTATGTCATCGTTAATCAAAAAGCAACTGAAGTACTTGGGGTCGCTGATAATCCTATAGGTAAGATTTTCCAAAGAGACACCAATGATGGATTAGAGGATATGGAAATAATTGGAGTCGTAAAAGATTTCAACTTTAAATCCCTTCACCAGGAAATTGAGCCATTGGTCATGAAAAAAGCAGCTTATGGTGGTATAATAATCCGGGCGAATGTTGGTGATATGTCTGGCTTAATAGTAAATCTTAATGATAAATGGAATTCTTATAGTCCCAAAGAATCATTCAACTATAGGATTTTGGACGATTCTTACAATTTTACTTATCTAAAAGAGAGAAAACTGGGAATCATTCTTACCCTTTTCGCGGTGTTGACCATTTTAGTTGCTTCGCTAGGTCTTTTTGGGCTGGTAACCTTTACCGCAGAACAAAGAATAAAGGAAATAGGTATCAGAAAAGTCCTTGGCTCGTCTAGTACCCAAATCGTCACCTTACTTTCAAAGGAATTTTTAAAACTGGTTGCTGTGTCCTTTTTAATTGCTTTTCCACTCAGTTTCTATCTAATGAAAAAATGGTTACAGGATTTTGCCTATCGCACGGATATCCATTGGTGGTTATACGTTCTGGCGGCAATTATCACCATTTGTATAGCGTTTTTAACCATTGGGTTTAAGAGCTACAGAGCAGCAAACGCCAATCCGATCAAAAGTCTTAAAACTGAATGAATTTTGTAACATTTGGAGTTTTAATCAATCCTTATAAGTAACCAACCAAACGTAATTTATAGAAACTAAAATCCTCAATCATGTTCAGAAATTATTTTAAAATAGCCGTCAGAAATTTACTTCGACACAAAGGATATACTACTATTAAAATATTAGGTCTTAGCGTTGGGGTAATGTGTTGTATCCTAATCATGCTATTTGTTAATAGTGAATGGAGTTACGATAAATTTCATACAAAGGCCGATCGCTTATTTAGAGTTTGGCAAGATGAGAAATACGAAGATCAACGATTTGTAAATTCCATAACGCCTTTGATTATGGCGCCAACTCTGGAGGAGAACATTCCTGAAGTTGAAAAATCTACCCGAGTGGTTGATCTAAACCCTACAATCACCCTAAACGGTCAGGATTTCAACGATAATGTCCTTATGGTCGATCCGTCGTTTTTCGAGATGTTCGATTTTAATCTGATGGCGGGAAACACCAATAATCCATTAGGGCAGATGAGCTCTATTGTACTTTCAGAAAGTACGGCAAAGAAGTATTTTGGTAATGAAAATGCGCTGGGAAAAGATATTGAAATTATAATAGGGGAGGAGAAATCCATTTTTACCGTTACGGCTATTGCAGAGGATGTCCTAGAAGCTTCTAGTATTAAATTCAACAGTCTTATTCCCTATAAAAATGTCGACAAACTTTATAGCAAACCCGCGCAGAATAGCTGGTTTAATGTATTTGGTGAAACCTATGTTCTATTAAGTGAGGGCGTATCCGTTGATGCTGTAACTTCCAAATTCCCGACCATGATGGTAAAGGCTTTGGGAGAGGATTATAGTCCTGGAGCCTTTATGGTATATCTTCAGCCTCTTACAAAAATTCACTTAGATAATACTATACCTCAAGGAATACAGCCTATCAGTAATCCAAAATATTCCTATATCCTTGCTACGATCGGCATTCTTATATTACTTGTCGCTTGTGCTAATTTCATAATCCTTGCAATAGGAAATTCCTCTTCCCGGTCAAGAGAAGTAGGTGTCAGAAAAGTTTTGGGAGCAGAAAAATCCCAATTGATCGGCCAATTTATGGGGGAGGCTGTTGTGATAACTTTCATTTCCCTTTTACTCGGGTTGTTTTTTTCTTGGATTATGCTCGGAGAATTCAATGAAATCATAAGTAGGGATTTGATGATACCCTTCAACTTAACTTTCATATCATTTTTTATACTGCTGGGAGTTGTCATAGCTTTTGTTGCTGGTTTCTATCCTGCTATTATCTTGTCTAAATTCAATCCGGTGACCATCTTAAAAGGAAAGAACGTGAAGGAAGGTGGTTCTGGCATTTTCCGAAAAGGGTTGATAGTAGGTCAGTTTGCAATATCAATCGCCCTAATTATATGCACCTTGGTTATAGAACAACAAATAGACCTTTTCAAAAATATGGATTTGGGATATGATAAGGAGACTGTAATAGTGGTTCCTACCAATATGAATAGAAAGGATGGGACTGTTTTGGCAGAACGCTATATAAATGAATTAAAATCACGCCCCGAAATTTCCGATGCCTCTGCATCATTATACAGTTTCGCCGAATCACCCTGGGTTACATTGGGTTTTACAAATGAAAATAATGAGTATAAAAGTTTTCAATACAACGCGGTTGATCCTGATTTCCTGAAAACCATGGCTATAGAATTCGAAGAAGGTCGGGGTTTTGACAAATCCATTACATCGGATAAGTTGAATGCGGCTATCGTAAATGAAAGTTTTGTGAAAGAGTTTGGGTTGAAAGATCCAGTTGGGAAAAAATTACCTGGGAATTTTCAACATGAAATCATAGGTGTTGTAAAAGATTTTCATTATCAATCATTGCATACTCCAATTTCTCCGCTTCTGCTAACCGCAACACCGGATTCTGTTTTTCGTAGGTCCGAAAATATAAATATGGCCTTTTCTCCACAACCGAGAATATCGGTAAGGATGAATTCTAACGACCTCAAAGCTAATGTGGCATTGTTAGAAGACGCTTGGAAGAAGGTTGCTCCCAACCAGGATTTTGAAAAAATATTTCTCGATGAAACCGTTGCATCACAGTACCAAGCAGAGCAAAGAACAAGTACGATTGTTAAAATAGCATCGTCACTTTCCATTTTTATCGCAATTATTGGACTCTTTGGGCTTGTTACCCTAATTGTCTCAAAAAGGAGGAAAGAAATCGGTATCAGGAAAGTTTTAGGTGCTGATATCAAAAACATTATCCGTCTCATTTCTATGGATTTTGTGAAGCTGATTTCTATTGCAGCGCTGATATCATTTCCTTTAGCGTGGTGGTTTATGAACGACTGGCTAAAAGATTTTGAATATAGGGTCGGCATCAATTGGTGGGTCTTCGCAATCGCAGGAATTGCAACCATGGCAATTGCCTTATTAACGGTAGGCTTGCAATCCATGAAAGCGGCACATAGCAATCCTACAAATAGTTTAAGAACGGAATAAGCATTAGGCGATAGGCGATGGAGGCGTAATTAGTTACAGACTGTCCGCCTAATATGCATAGAGGGTAGTTATACAAAAGGCAGTAGAAGTTTAATATAGTTAAAACTATAAAATAAATAATCAAAAATAATGTCTCCAAACCGAACATTACGATTGTTCGGGAAACATTAACTCAATTACTAAATATCCAATATCATGATCAAAAATTATTTCAAAATAGCCTGGAGAAATCTTTTAAAGAATAAAGTCTATTCATTAATAAACATCTTCGGTCTTGCCATTGGTATGGCGGTTACGGTTATGATTGGCTTATGGATCAATGATGAAATGAGTTTCGACACAGATTTTAAGAATTATGACTCGGTGGCCCAAGTCTTGCAAAGTCAAACATTCAATGGTCAAGTGGATACAGGCCCAGCTATTCCTCGCCCTCTGGAATTTTTATTTCGGGAATCCTATGAGGACAATTTTAAGAATATTTCTATGTCTTCTTGGACCAATTCTAAATATTTAGAATATGGTGATAAAAATATTTCCAGAGATGGGAATTTTATCCAAGAGGAAGGTTTAAAAATCTTTGCACCGACCATTATTGAAGGCGTGGAGAACGGTTTAGATGAAAAAAACTCCATTATGCTTTCTCGATCTACTGCCAAGGCAATTTTTGGAGATGAGAATCCCATTGGTAAAATACTTAAGGTGAATAGTGTGGACGATATGATGGTGACCAGTGTTTATGCGGATTTTCCCGTTACAAGTACTCTTTACGAAGTTAAATTTCTTATGCCGTGGAAACATTATGTAACTACACAAGACTGGCTAAAAAATGCGGCAGATCAGTGGGGAAACAATTCGTTTCAAATGTTTGTTCAAATTGCAGATAACACCACCATGGAACAAGTAACTCTTAAGATTCTTAAATCCAAGGAAAAGGCCAATCTTAATGATGCCGAGTTTTCGCCTCGAATCTTCCTATTGCCGATGAGGGATTGGCATCTCCGAAATAATTTTGAAAACGGAGTCCAAGCCGGTGGTAGAATCGAAAATGTTTGGTTATTCGGCATCATAGGAGGTTTCGTTCTGTTCTTGGCTTGTATAAATTTTATGAACCTAAGTACCGCAAGATCTGAAAAGAGAGCGATGGAAGTTGGTATAAGGAAAGCAATCGGTTCTAACCGTGAACAATTGATCCGACAGTTTTTAAGTGAATCCTTGCTAGTGGTTTCGATTGCATTTGTAATCTCTTTGATACTCGTAATAGTATCCTTAAGTTCATTTAACGATTTGGCCAGCAAGGAAATACATTTTCCATGGGGAAATATAGAGTTCTGGATCTATTCCTTGGCGTTCATCCTATTTACAGCCATTGTTTCTGGTAGTTATCCTGCCTTATATTTATCCTCATTTAATCCTGTAAAGGTATTAAAGGGTACGTTTAAATCTGGAAGATTTTCGGCACTACCGAGAAAAATCTTGGTGGTTACCCAATTTACTGTTTCTGTAGCATTGATTATAGGAACCTTAATTGTGATGAGCCAAATACAATACAGCAAGGACAGGCCAACAGGTTATAATAGAACAGGATTAATACAAATCCCTGTAATGAGCAATGACTTTGAAGGTAAATCCGAGTTCATGAAGAATGAATTTATTTCTTCTGGCGGTGCAGTGGCAATGGCTACATCTAGTAGCCCAACTACACAGATTTGGTCCAACAGATCAGGATATACCTGGGATGGAAAACCGGAAGGATTTCAAGAAGATTTTGCCTGGACTGAGGTTTCTTCAGAATATGTTGAAACAACCGGCATGAAAATCATAGAAGGTCGAGATTTTTCTCGTGAATTCTCCACCGATTCTAATGCGGTACTAATCAATAAGACGGCGGTAAAATATATGGGTTTAAAAGATCCGATAGGCAAATATATAAAGGACGAGGATGTTGAAGACCCGAACCCTCCTTTAAAGATTATCGGTGTTGTAGACGATGTTATTACCCAATCCCCTTATGAACCGGTAAAGCAAGGTTTATATGTTTTTGATAAATATGGAAACTCTAGCTATTATAATTTAAGATTAAACCCTAACAAGAGTGTTTCAGAGAATTTGGGATTGATTGAAGCAACTTTTAAAAAGAACTTTCCAAATTTGCCCTTTAAATATGACTTTATTGATTCAGAATACTCAAAGAAATTTGAAACCGAGGAAAGGGTTGCAAGCCTAGCGAGAGTCTTTACTATACTGGCGATAATCATTAGCTGTCTTGGGCTTTTTGGATTAGCTTCTTTTGTGGCCGAACAGCGAACCAAAGAAATTGGGGTGAGAAAAGTTCTCGGTGCAACCCTAACAAATCTTTGGTTATTACTAAGTAAGGACTTTTTGTTGTTGGTATTTATTTCGTTGTTAATCGCTGCTCCTATTGCTTATTATTTTATGAGTCAATGGATACAGAAATTCCCCTATAGAACGGATATATCGTTTTGGATTTTCTTCGCAGCCGGGTTGGGAGCTGTGCTTATAACCTTAATTACGGTAAGTTTTCAATCTATAAAAGCGGCACTTGCAAATCCTACCAAAAGTTTAAGGTCGGAGTAGCCTTCAGTTTGCAGTAGCAAGTAGGCAGCAGCAAGTAGGCAGTAGCAGTGAGCAGTTATAAGTAGCAGTTAGCAGTTAGCAATAGCAGTTAGCAGTAGCAATTATAAATAGTAGTTTAAAGAAAACGAAAATTAAGAACCAACAACCAACAACTAACAACTAACAACTAACAACTAACAACTAACAACTAACAACTAACAACCAACAACTAACAACTAACTTTTTCATCATGTTCAAGAATTATTTTAAAATAGCACTCAGAAATCTTTGGAAACACAAAGGATTTTCAGCAATCAACGTCGTTGGTCTATCCATGGGTTTAGCCTGCTTTTTAATGATTACGATGTACGTTTTGGATGAAGTGAGTTACGATAGATTCAACCAGAAATCAGAACGAATCTTCAGGATAAATTCTGATATCAGATTCGGAGGAACAGATATGAATATGGCCGTGACTGCAGATCCAATGGGAGAAACCTTAAAAAGGGATTATCCGCAGGTAGAGCAATACACAAGATTATATGCTTCCAGCGGTTCAAAAATGGTTAAAAATGGGGAAAAGTTTGTCACTGAAAACAGAGTTGCGCATGTTGACTCGACTTTTTTCGATGTCTTCACATTTCCTGCGATTTCTGGCGACACTAAAACTGCTTTAAACGAACCTAACACCGTAGTGATTACAAAAACTACGGCAGAACGATACTTTGGTAGCTCCAAAGAGGCGCTTGGGAAAATGATAGAGACAGACGATAATGACAAGACGCTTTACAAAGTTTCTGCAGTCATCGAGGATATGCCAAAGAACTCTCATTTTAGTTACGACTTTTTGTTTTCTATGGATAACGTTTCCTATGATTTCGGAAATTACTTAAGCCATAATTTTCATACCTATATCGTTTTGCGCGACGGAGTTGATTATAGGGAATTCAACAAGAAATTTGATGAAGTAATTGAAAAATATATCTTTCCTCAGGCAAAGCAATTTTTAAACATGGAATCTATAGACGACTTCGAAAAAAGTGGGAACAAGATTGGCTACTCATTGATTCCTCTTACCGACATCCATCTTAAATCTGGGAGAACCCCAGAATTAGGCGCCAACGGAAACATTCAATACGTTTATATATTTTCTGTCGCCGCAATCTTTATATTGCTTATCGCCTGCATAAACTTTATGAATCTTTCTACAGCCCGTTCTGCAGGTAGGGCCAAGGAAGTTGGGATTAGAAAGGTTATGGGAACCGACAAGAAATCCTTGATCTGGCAGTTCCTGACCGAGTCCATCGTTATGGCGCTTATCGCATTAATTATATCAGTCTTTTTTGTCTGGCTATTGATTCCTTGGTTTAACGGTATTGCTGGAAAAGAACTAAGTATGTCCGTTTTTCTAAGTCCGTTATATATAATCCTAATTGTATCGTTACCTTTTATTGTAGGCGCAATGGCAGGAATTTATCCAGCTTTTTACCTTTCTTCCTTCAAACCAATTGCGGTATTAAAAGGAAAAGTAAATGCTGGTTCTAAAAAAGATTACTTCCGCAGTAGTCTTGTGATTTTTCAATTTACCACTTCTATCATCCTAATAATTGGCACTATTGTCATTTATAAACAGTTAGACCATATACAAAATTCTAAGATTGGTTTTGATAAGGAGCAGGTGATGGTGGTAGAAAATATGGGCTTGTCTTCGTCGGCTAGAAAGTCGGTTAAGAATGAAATCTCTTCATTAAGTGGAATAAAATCAGCAAGTTTTGCGGGCTATTTACCGGTTTCAAATTCGTCTAGAAATGATAATACTTTTTCCCTGGCATCGGTGATGGATGAATCTAATTCTTTCAACATGCAAAACTGGAATGTCGATTATGATTACCTGAAAACCATGGATATGGAACTTTTGGAAGGAAGGTTTTTTTCAGATGAATTTGGTTCAGATTCTACCGCTATAGTAATTAACGAAGCAACTGCGAAATTGGCTGGATTTACAGAGCCACTTGGCAAAAAACTTTACACTAATGGTAAGAATAATGAGATCCTAACATATACTGTCATTGGGGTCGTTAAAAACTTCAATTTTGAATCTCTTCGACAAAATGTTGGTGCGCTTAGTTTTAGATTAGGCAATAACAGTTGGAAAGCAGCGTATCGTCTCAACCCAGGAAAAATCAGTAGTACCATCGCGGCTATAGAAGCAAAGTATAAAGCTGCCGCTCCGAATATGCCTCTTAACTACGAATTTTTAGATGAATCTTTTGAGAATATGTATAAGCAGGAAAGGAGAGTTGGTGAGGTCGCTCTGACGTTTTCGGTTCTAGCGGTTTTAATTGCCTGCCTTGGTCTTTTTGGACTTGCAACTTACATTGCAGAACAACGGAAAAAGGAAATCGGAATACGAAAAGTATTGGGTGCTTCAATCCCGAATATCGTTGCAATGATGTCAATCGATTTTGTAAAGCTTGTACTTATTGCATTCGCAATTGCAGCTCCGTTCGCGTGGTGGGCAATGGATGGTTGGTTGCAAGATTTTGCGTTTAGGATAAATCTTAGTTGGTGGATTTTCGCTTTAACCGGACTTACGGCAATTGCCATTGCGGTCGCAACCTTAAGTTTTCAGGCAATAAAAGCCGCCCTAGCCAATCCGGTAAAAAGCTTAAGGTCAGAATAGAGCATGTTTTAAGTAAATATTTTTTAAGTGGAAGCGCTGGATTTGTCATTGATTAACAGAAATCCTGCTTCATTAAAAGAAGCATATTTAGGCCAAAAAATCTTACCACTAAAAGTGTAACATATTCGAACAACCACTGTATCAAAAACGAACACATCTTTCATTCAATTTCAATTAAATTATTGAATATCTGTTGTTTACATTGTTGGCATCAATATTTCTAAGTATTCATCTGTAGTTAGTACAGAGTTGCAATTATAAAAAAACGATTTAGTATGTTCAGGAATTATCTTAAAACGGCAATAAGAAGTCTTAGTAAAAATAAGCTCTATTCTACCATTAACATTCTAGGACTAACCATTGCATTGGCCTCATGTCTTCTTATCAGCTTATATATCAATAACGAAATAGAATACGATTCTTTTAACGAGAACTCGGACCGCATTGTTAGGACTACAATGGAATATAACCTGTCGGATGAGACGAGTGAAACTGCCTCTACTGGCACCAAGGTAGGACCAGAGCTAAAGAGAAATTTTCCCGAAATAGAAGAATACGCAAGGAGCTATATTAGTAGTGGTACGGTTAAAAATGGTAATTTAATTTTTGATGAGAATAGCATTCTTTTTGCGGATCCGGCATTCTTCAAGATTTTTAGTTTCGGACTAATTGAGGGAAGCGCAGAAAATGTTTTAAATGCTCCGGACAAAATTGTACTTACCGAATCAATGTCTCGAAAATACTTCGGAGATCAATCGCCAATAAATAAAACCTTGAATATTCGAGGGCAAGAAATGAGCGTCTCTGGCGTTTGTAAAGACGCGCCAAAAAATTCCCAGATAAAATTCGATTTCGTTACTCAATTCACGAATTACGGAGAAAATACAAAAAGAGAAGAATGGTGGTCTGCTAACTGGATGACCTATTTTTTATTGGGAGAAGGGACCAATATTTCTGGGTTGGAGAAAAAAATCAACAATTATATGGATTCTCCACAGGTTATGGAGCAAACGGGTGCAGAAGGCAATCAGTTTCTCCACTATCATCTTCAGCCTCTTCTCGATGTTCATCTTAAATCGGATTTGGCTGGTTTTGAACCCAACGGTAATATGACCAATATTTATATCTTCGTCATAATTTCACTAATGATATTATTGATTGCGAGTGCAAACTACACCAATCTTGCAACGGCCCAGTCCTCTTCTAGAAGCGGCGAAATAGGCATGCGAAAAGTTATGGGCGCCAGTAAAAAGCAAATATTTTTCCAGTTTATAAGTGAAACCTCTACGATAGCCATTTTTTCGGCAATTCTGGCTCTTATTTTGGCGATGGGCCTAGTTCCTTATTTTAATGAAATTGCAAGCACATCTTTTCAGTCTTCTGAGTTTCTAAGGCCTTTGCCGATACTACTTCTCTTGCTTTTTACAGTTGTAGTGAGCTTTCTTGCGGGGATTTATCCTGCGATGGTTCTTTCTGGTTCAAAAGCAATCGGTGTACTTAAGAAAGGATTCAACTCTACCGGAGGAAATGGTTTTCTTAGGAAGTCATTAATAGTCGGTCAATTTGCCATTTCAGTGTTTTTAATTATCTACACTTTGGTGGTGATGCAACAAATGGATTTTGTGAAAAACAAAAATATTGGATATGACAAGAACCACGTTGTCGTTCTTCCCTTCAGTGGAAATATGCGAGAAAATTTTGAATCATTAAAAAATGCTTTTGAGCAGACACCCGGAGTAATCTCGGTGACAGCGTCTTATGACACACCAGAGTTCGTGGAGTGGGGCGATGGTTTAACCGCAGTTACCGATCAAGGGAAAAAGGACATTTCTCTCAACGCAATGCCAGTGGATTTAGATTTGACTAAAACCTTGGATATGAAAATGCTCGCCGGACGGGATTTTACTGAATCGGATTTCGCATTGTTAGATACCACAAATAATTCCTCCAATTATCGTCAACCGTATATTATCAATGAAACTTTGGCCAAACAAATTGGCTGGACCGCGGAGGAAGCAATTGGGCAAACTGTAAACAGTAAGGGGCAAGGACCGATTGTTGGAGTAGTTCAGGATTTCAACTTTCAGAGTTTGCATGAACCGGTAGGGCCTTTAATGATGTACTTAAACCGGGATTTTTCGAGATTATTTATGCTGAAAATAAACGACGATGAAGTTGAAAAAACCCTTGCAGGTATTGAAGCGGTATTTAAATCGAGGGTCGATGGAAAACCTTTTAATTACCATTTCTTGGATGAAGATTATGACGCTTTATATAAAGCAGAAGAACGGACTTCGAAATTATTCACAGTTGCTTCTGGCATCGCTATAATCTTGGCTTGCCTGGGGCTATTTGGTCTTGCTGCATTTACCACCGTACAGAGAACAAAAGAGATAGGTATTAGAAAAACCTTAGGAGCAACTATAAGTAATATTGTAATTCTTCTCAGTAAAAACTTTTTGATTCTCGTCAGTATTGCCATAGTGATTGCTATGCCTTTAGCCCTTTGGGCATCACGTGCGTGGCTAAACAACTTTAGTTATCGAACTGAGCCTGGAGTTTTAATTTTCCTTGCGGCAGGGATAATTACTTTGGCAATCACCTTTTTAACGGTAGGTTTTCATTCGATAAAAGCAGCAAGATCTAATCCAACCGATAGTTTGAGAACAGAGTAAATTGAAGTGGAAGATATTGGATTTGAGAAAAGAGAAAAGAGAAAAGAGAAAAGAGAATAGAGAGAAGAGAATCAAGAATCAAGAATCAAGAAGTATAACTTTTAACAACTAACAACTAACAACTAACAACTAACAACCAAACCTGCCTGCCGGCAGGGACCAAAAACCAAAAACATGTTATTACAACTAAAAAATATCTTTAAGTGGGTCAATACAGGCGGAAGACGGATATTTCTACTCAAGGATATTAATCTAGAAATAGAGGAAGGTGAGTTTATTTCGATTATGGGACCTTCCGGATCAGGGAAATCGACTCTATTGAATGTTATTGGAATGCTGGACAATTTTGATGAAGGCGAATATAATTTCCTTGGCGAACCTGTGCATGCTCTTAAGGAAAAACATAGATCTAATTTATATAAAGAATATATTGGCTTTGTCTTTCAAGCTTACCATTTAATTGATGAGCTTACGGTATATGAAAATATCGAAACACCCCTACTTTACAAAAATGTAAAATCTTCCGAAAGAAAAGCATTGGTGGCGGATATGCTAGACCGATTTAATATTGTAGGTAAGAAAGATTTATTCCCTCAGCAGCTAAGTGGTGGGCAGCAACAATTAGTGGGCATTGCTCGAGCTTTAATTTCTAAACCTAAATTGATTCTCGCCGATGAGCCTACCGGCAATTTAAATTCAAAACAGAGTGAAGAGATTATGGACCTCTTTAGAGAACTGAACCAAGAAGGTGTTACCATTATACAAGCTACCCATTCTGAGGTGAATGCCACTTATGGAAAACGCACCATTCACTTATTGGATGGCGGCAGAAATTTTATCTAATTAAAAACAGATCATGAAATATTATGTATTAGTATTCATAGCCTTTATATCATTCCAAGATGCTATCAGTCAAACGGATGGTAGTATAACCTATAATCTACAGGAATGCATTGATTTTGCACTTCAAAATAATTTAGATTTAAAGTCGGCTGAACTTAGGACCAAGACTGCCGATGTTAACTTAAGACAAAGCAGAAATGCACTATTGCCAAACATCAATGGCACTTATGATATCGGAAAGGCGAACGGAAGGAGTATCGACCCTTTTACTAACTCTTATATAGACGAACAACTTACTTTCTCTAGCGCCAGAGTGCAGATGAATGCAACGATTTCCAACGGTTTTAGATTAATAAATCGTTGGAAGCAACAAAATCTTAATCTTAAAGCTTCTGAAATGGCTAAGGAAGAAGCACGTCAAAACCTTATTCTAGACGTGACATTGGCGTATTTACAGGTGATGAACAATAGGGATTTGCTCGCATTATCAGAGAACAGATTAGAAAATACGTCTAGGCAGATGGGCCGATTAGAGACACTTTTTAATGAAGAAGTCGGCAATCCTTCAGAATATCGGGATTTTCAAGGCTTATATGCAAATGATGAATCAAGCCTTATTACCGCAAGGAATAACTATAGTGATGCCAAATTAAACTTGAAACAATTAATGAACATCGATCAGGATTTTGAAGTTGAAAATATTCTGATTCCGGTTGAATTTGATGAGTATAAAACTTCAGCTGAAGAAATATATCAGTTAGCGCTTCAAAATCTGGCTACGGTGAAGTCTAGTGAATATAGTCTCGAAGCTGCCAATAAAGGTGTAGCAGTTGCTCGGTCTCTTTATGTGCCAGAATTCTCGATTTTCGCGAATTTAAATACTAATTATTCGAGTTCAGCCAGATTCTTTACTGAAGGCTCGAGTATAATCGAGACTACCGATGGCTTTGTGACTATCGATGGGAATAATGTTCCGGTTTTGACCAATAGAACTCAATTCATACAAAAAGAAATATCCTATAAAGATCAGTTCGACAATAATCTAAACTCGGTGGCAGGGCTATCGGTATCCATTCCATTATTCAATGGATTTCGTGCTAAAAACAATGTTCAACTTGAAAAAATTAAAAAGGAAGAAGCAAAAGTCGATTTAGATAGAACCAAGCTTGATCTTAGGACGTCCATAAACCAAGCGTATAACGACCTATTAACTGCTTACGAAAGATTTAATGTGCTTCAAAAACAAGTTGAAGCCTACGAAGAATCCTTGCGGATCAATGAAATTCGGTTTAATAACGGCGCCAGCAACAGTATTGATTACATTATTAGCAAGAACAATCTAGACAATAGTATGATCAACCTAAATAATGTAAAATATGAGATTGTTTTAAGGGAAAAGGTCTTAGAATATTATAAGGGAAATATTTGATTTAAATTATAGATGAGCAATATTATCCCAGTGTTTTGAGTTAATTTTGTCAGTGATTTTTTGTAATTTGTTTCTTCAAAACAAGTTCCAAGTACTTTCGAAAAAAACATGAACCGTATGAAAATGTCCCAAAGGTTAGAGTCAGCTATTGGCAAGTTATATAATGCCTTTCATAATGATACCTTAAACCCAGAATGCTGCAAACAATGCGCGGTGGGTAATATTTTAGACGGTCGCGATTTTTGGAAGAATCTTTCTGATGAGCATGGTTCTCCCCAATTAAATTATGTCGGTAAGGTTAACGAAGCTTTTGGCAAGCGCTTTAACGGTTATACTCCATTAGAATTATTGACGATTGAAGTAGCTTTTTTGCAAGGCTGTGGTTTTTCACTTCCGCTTAATAGAAATTCCCAACGTCCGCTAGATTCGACTTCTAAGGATACGCTTTTTGTCGGTTTGTCTGCTGCAGTGTCATTCTTATGTAATCTGGATGGGGTAAAAGATGTAATGGATTGTTCAGAATTATTCGACTACAAATCTGATGCCCTTCGACCTAACTTAATGTCCATATAATTTTTAGGTCAAAATTGTCGAATTGTTAAAATTTCAATCTTATTTTTATCTAACAAACAGAAATTTAGGCGAAAATTTTAACATTATCTTCACTCGTCTAATAAATCGTTAACTGGTCGAACTTATTTTGCATACCGTGTATTTTTGATGAAATTGCAATAAATAACTTAAATCACATCTATATGGAAATCTTTACATCTTTAGTTGACAATTACAAAGAGTCTATGACCGGACTTAACAATATTGTAAAAGTCGCTATTACTACAGTACTTGCACTTGTGATATTATCTGTTCTTACAGCAGTAGTTAATATTTTTGTTGTTGGTGTTCAGTAACCGAATTTGATTGCGTCCCCCAAATTTCTTAACCTCACTATAGACCAACAGTATTTTATTGATTGTCTGGCTTTGTATTGCACAATCTGAAATCATCAGACGCCAGCGAATGATCGATAAAATTTGATAGGGTAGAATCCCTTTGCATTTAGTCTAAAATTTATAATTTCTTCTTTTAATTTTTTATGAACATCCTAAAATAAGGATGCATTCGGTGTTTGTAATTTTTTGTACTCTGCTACCACATCCAGTATCTTACTAATTTCTCTTCATTTCAATTTTGCAACTAACAGCTTTAAGATTAGATTGAAACCTTTTGAAGTCAATAATTTTTTGAAAAATACTTTGCAAGCACATCCTATTAAGATTAAATTATAATATGAAGAAAAAAGTAAATTTAAGAGAGATTGACCTCGAAGAACATAAAGGCGAGCATAGCCACGACGACGGACATTCTCACGGTAGCCCTGAAGAATTATCCAATTTTAAAACCTATTTGCCTGCCGTATTCAGCTTTATCTTATTACTCATCGGTATCGCTTTCGATTATTTAGATGAGGCCTTTTTTACAGATTGGGTGCGAGTAGGTTGGTACATTGTGGCCTATCTCCCAGTTGGTTTTCCGGTGATAAAAGAAGGATTCAAAAGTATTCTAAATGGAGATTTCTTTACTGAATTTCTCTTAATGTCCATCGCGACCATGGGAGCCTTTGCCATTGGAGAATACCCTGAAGCCGTGGCGGTGATGCTGTTTTATGCGGTAGGCGAGTTGTTTCAGAACGCCGCAGTAAATCGTGCCAAAAGTAATATTAAAGCATTGCTGGATGTAAGTCCAAACGAGGCAATTGTATTTAGAAATGGCGACTATGTCCCAGTGAAGCCAGAAACAGTTAAAATCGGCGAAAAATTGCAGGTCAGGGTAGGTGAAAAAATTCCTTTAGACGGAATTTTATTGAGTGATAAAGCATCGGTTAATACAGCAGCGCTAACCGGAGAAAGCAAGCCTTCAACTTTACAAAAGGGTGAAAAGGTCTACGCCGGTAGCATCAATTTAGATGGTGTTATAGAAGTAAAAACCACTAAAGAATTTAAGGATAGTTCGATTGCCAGGATTTTGGATATGGTGCAAAATGCAACGGCCAGAAAATCTAAAACAGAATTATTCATCAGGAAATTTGCCAGAATTTACACACCAATCGTGGTTTTCTTAGCAATCGGCTTAACATTTCTACCTTATTTCTTCGTTGATCAATATGAGTTTAATGATTGGCTCTACAGAGCCTTAATCTTCTTGGTAATTTCATGTCCTTGTGCCTTGGTGATTTCAATTCCCCTAGGATATTTTGGTGGATTGGGAGCAGCTTCAAAACATGGGATATTGTTTAAGGGTGCCTCGTTTTTGGATGAAATGACCAAAGTTACCACCGTAGTGATGGACAAAACTGGTACGGTTACAAAAGGAATTTTCAAAATAAAGGATATCAAAACCATTGATTGGGAGGAGAAGGATTTTATGAAATACTTATTGGCCATGGAAGAGAAATCGACTCACCCCATTGCCAAGGCAATCATGGAATACAAAGATGAAGGTGAAGATTTTGAAGCAACAGAAGTTTCTGAAGTCGCAGGAAAGGGATTAAAGGGAAGGGTCAACGGTAAATATGTTTTAGTAGGAAACAAAGCCTTAATGGACGGGAATACTATCGATGTTCCAAATGAAACGGAAGCTATTGTTGAATCTATCGTGATGGTTTCAATCGACAACAAATTTGCTGGATACGTCACTATTGCGGATGAATTAAAAGAAGATGCACATCTCGCAATGGAAAAAATTAGGGCTTCAGGAATCTCTAAAATTATCATGCTTTCTGGGGATAAGGATTCCATAACCCAGCAAGTCGCCAAAGAAATGGGAGTCGATTGGGCGAAAGGCGGCTTACTGCCCGAGGATAAATTAGCTGAAGTAGAAAAACTTATGTCCGAAACCGATAATAAAGTAGT
The DNA here is from genome assembly GCA_900104375.1 of Flavobacteriaceae bacterium MAR_2010_188. Taxonomy (NCBI): domain Bacteria; kingdom Pseudomonadati; phylum Bacteroidota; class Flavobacteriia; order Flavobacteriales; family Flavobacteriaceae; species Flavobacteriaceae bacterium MAR_2010_188. The sequence goes on along the minus strand of LT629302.1, from coordinate 1,885,537 downwards.
TTTTATTGGAGATGGAATTAATGATGCTCCTGTTTTGGCGGCTAGTGATGTGGGCATCGCCATGGGTGGTCTAGGAAGTGACGTGGCCATAGAAACAGCAGATGTAATTATACAGACCGATCAACCTTCAAAAATTGCGAGAGCCATACAGATTGGCCGTTCTACCCGACGGATTGTATGGCAGAACATCGCACTAGCATTCGGGGTAAAAATAATCGTTCTTATTTTAGGAGCTGGTGGTCTAGCAACCATGTGGGAAGCGGTATTCGCAGATGTGGGAGTCGCTTTTTTGGCGATTTTGAACGCGGTGAGATTACAGAAGATGGATTGGGATTAACTCTACCGTAATTTTCAATCATGTAACTATTTTCAAAATATAGCGTATTAATCGTTCGTCCTAAACCGAATAACAATCAACTATGTATAAAAGAACACTTTTCTCTCTACTTCGTTTTTCAATAGTCCTAATGTTTTTTTCTTGTCAAGAAAATCGGAAAGTGCAAGTTGAAATTGCAACCGTAAAGACTTTGTATAATAATCAATGTGCACGTTGCCATATAGCGCCAGATATCAAGGATTTGACCAAGAATATATGGAAGGATAATATTCTTCCGGATATGGGCGCAAGAATGGGTTTAGCTATACCTAACTATGATCCCTATAAGGGATATCTTTACGAAGAGAAAATTGCGATGATTAAAACCAATACTTACCCCGCAACTCCGGTAATTTCCATAGAAGAATGGGAGAAAATTACGGACTATGTAATATCGCAGGCGCCGGATTCGCTTCCTCCATCCAAGAAGCCAGAAAATATTGATGCTAACTTAAAGCAGTTTAACGTACAGCGAATCATATTAGATGAAGAACCTGGTTCTCTTACCATCTATTTAGAATATTTACCCGAGCAGAATTTATTGGCGGTTGGGGATATCCAAAATAGGCTAAGGATGTTTGATTTTAATTCGAATAAAATATCGAGGACCATTTTGGGTTCTAGTCCAGTTGTCGGCTACAGCGAGGTAAATGGAAAGGAGTACCTTACTCAAATGGGCAAATTAAACCCATCTGAAATTTCTAGGGGTGAGTTTACAATTCTTCAAAATGATAGTTTAATCAATTTCCCTCTTGAGTTACATAGGCCAGTTTACACAAGTTGCGAGGATTTGGATGGCGATGGTACTTTAGAATTCATCGTTAGCGAATTTGGACATTTTACCGGCAAGATAAGTTTGCTTAAAGTGGTTGGCGACAGCCTTCAAAATACAACTTTCCTAGACCAACCCGGAACCATTAGAACTGTGATGAGGGATATGAACAATGATGGAAAAAAAGATATTGTGGCTCTAACATCTCAGGGTGACGAAAGCATTACCATCCTTTATCAAGATTGCCCTCTTCAATTTAATGCTGAAAGAGCCATTCGTTTTAACCCTGTTTATGGAACCAGCTGGTTTGAGCTTATGGATTACGATAATGATGGTGATATAGACATTGCTACGGTTCATGGAGATAATGCGGATAAATCGCAAATTTTGAAGCCCTATCACGGCTTAAGGATTCATCTTAATGATGGGAATAACAATTTTACCGAAACTTATTTTTATCCACTCGATGGAGCTACCCGAGTTTTAGCCAGAGATTTTGATGAAGATGGAGATACTGATTTTGCATTGATTGCAACATTTCCCGACTTTGAGGAAACCCCAATGAGGTCATTTGTTTATTTGGAAAATCAGAATGCCAAGGATTATAAATTTTTGTCTTCAACTTTTGAGGATGTTGACAAAGGACGATGGTTTTTAATGGATGCTGGTGATGTAGACCAAGATGGGGATATTGACATTATTCTCAGTTCCTTCTCTTATTCATTTAACCCTATTCCGAAGGAAATTCAGCAGAAATGGTTAGATAATGATATCGACATGATATTGTTGGAAAACAAAGGAACTTCAATTGCAAATTAAAAGAAATTAAATATTACTTAGGTTAAGATTCTTTTGCTAAATAGAAAATTTCATATTAAAGGTTTTAATTTTTTGAAGCAATTCCATCGGTTTTAGAAGCAGGCTCTATCACCTTAATCAGCTGTAAGAAATCATTGTTCTTGGCGCAGACAATATATTCTCCATTTTTTGTTTTCAACCTAACCATATCTTTAACATCACCCGGTACGAAAAATCCGCTTTCACGAGCGTTGACTATCTTAAAATCTCCCTGGCCATCTCCTGCTAAAAGCAGACCTATACCTGCATCTGCGCGTGGTGTCTCTACTTCTGACGCATAAAGATTGCCAACTATCAAGGCATCTAAATTTCCATCGTGATTATAATCATCAACCAAAATTTGATTGATGTTAGAAATTTGTGCTTCCATAGGAAGTTTATGAAATATAAAACCATCCGCAGTATTTTCTATATATACACTTGCAAAAGATTTCACCTGATAATGTAAAGCATTTTTTAGATAGTCGGTGGTATAAATATCTTCGAGGTTTGCATTGGCAAAAGATGAATAATTTTCAAATTTTTTCTTTATCCCTGGCATTTGCTGTGAAGAACATTCCCTTCCTCGCACCGGAAATTTTTCGCCGTCGTTAAAATAACTTAGTACAATATCATTGACACCATTACTATCGAAATCTGAATAATATATGTCGAAGCTAGCATCTTCTCGAGCTTGATATTTATAGTTGAGACCTAAATTACCTGCGATAAAATCCATGTCGCCGTCATTATCAAAATCGCCTTCTTTTAAGCTAAACCACCAACCAGTGGTATCACCTAATCCTAGTTGTTGAGAAATATCTACAAATTGACCTTTTTCGTTTTTGAAAACCTTAATCGGCATCCATTCTCCAGCAATAACCAAATCGGTCCAACCATCATTATCTATATCTGTCCAGCTTGCGCTGGTGACTAAACCAGATTCAATTAATCCTGGAGCAATTTTAGGTGTAACATCTACGAATTTTGGATTGTCTTTTTCAGACTGATTTTCTAATATATAACTGTTGGCGGGTGCAGGGTAATTTCCGGGTATCAATCGACCTCCGACAAAAAGGTCCAAATCACCATCCTGGTCAAAATCGTTCGCGTAGACGCGGGAACCGCTGCTGAGCATTTTGGGTAGGGCAGTAGTGGACTTTACAAAGTTGCCGTTTTTGTGGAGATACAAACGATCTTGAAGCATTTCTGAGTCGCTGCTAAATTCGTTTCCACCGCTGACCACATAAATGTCATTATCTCCATCACCATCGGCATCGAAAATCAGTGCGCCTAAATCTTCAAATTTTCCATCGGCATTAATATCAGCGAAAGATTTCTTCGTAAAGCCATGCGAAGTTTGAAAATAAATAACAGCCGCTGATTGGGCAGCACCTCCGATAAATAAATCGTCTAAACCATCGCCGTTTAAATCACCGACTGCCATACCGGGACCAAACATCGACGTTTTATGAGGAAGAAGTATTTCCTTTTCAAAATCATCGAACATATTTTCGGTGTGTTTATAGTTGATGTTTAACGAATCGGCGTTCATTGTAATAAACATTTTGTCATTAGGAATCTCAATTTGAGGTCCCGCTTCTGAAGAATTCGAATATTCTAAAACTAACTTTTGATTAGCAGCGACATCCTTCAATATTTGAATTCTTTTGTCTGGCCAGACAACTTTGATTTCTTTAATTTTATCATTGGGACCAACCCCAAAATGCAATAACGGTGCGACCGAAGATTGAAATCCCCTTGAAAGATTGAGCTCTTGCATTTGTGATTGATTGCCATTTTTGAGATAAACTCGAGTGCCAATTCCAAATCTATTTTTATCTGGCCCGTTAAGCGCTATCTCAAGAAAATTGTTTTCGTCAACATTATTATTAACAAAAATGCTTGCATAATCGTCGATATTATTTGTCACGATTTCTAAATCCCCATCATTGTCTAAATCGACGTATACGGCGCCGTTAGAAAATCCTTGATAATGAAGTCCCCAGTTATCATTGGCCGAGTCAAAAGTCATATCCCCATTATTCTTGAAGGCAAAATTATCCACTTTTTCTGATGGTATTTCTAGGGAAGTCTTTAACAGGCTATCATTTTGACTCGGCCGTTTCTTTAGTTCGTTAAAAAAATCCTTATTATTAATTTCTCGTCTTGTACCGTTAGTAATGTAAATATCCTTCCACCCATCATTGTTGAGGTCGGCAAAAAGTGCCGCCCAGCTCCAATCGGTTGCTTGTACTCCGGCAATACGGGAAGTGTTACTAAATTGTGGAACATTACCGTTTAAATTTCCCTGATTTGTTTGAAGGGAATTGTACATATATTGGTAATGGAAGCCGGAGTTAACGGTGCTCCAGAACAAAGAAGGATTCATGCTAGCCATGTTGGCTTTAGACCTGCGATTGTTTTTCGCGGCCATATCCATTTGAAGAATATCCAATAATCCGTCGTTATTATAGTCAGCGATATCTACACCCATACCGTAGAAAGACGTTTGCCGAGTTGCCTCCTTTAACACATTGGTAAAGGTGCCGTCTTGATTATTAAGATATAAATAATCGGGTGTGCTAAAATCATTGGAAATATATAAATCTGGCCAGCAATCCTCATTTAAATCGCCGACCGTTGCGCTTAATGTAAGGCCGAACGATTTCAGCCCAGATTCATTGGTGACTTTTGTAAATATTCCACCATCGTTTCTATAGAGATTATCTGTTTCATCATCCTTAACGGTTTTCATCTTAAATGAATAGTAAGGGTTAGGGGCAGTGAAGTTTGTAGAAGGATAGTTTGCGACATAAAGATCCAAATCTCCGTCCATATCATAATCAAAAAAGGTTGATTGCACACTCTGACCCTTATCCGCTATGCCATAAGATTCACCTTTTTCGGTAAAAGTCCCATCTGTATTGTTAACGTATAATAAGTTTTCCCGAGGTTCAAATTTCCCGGAGGCTGAAACATAGATATCCAAAAAACCATCATTATTAATATCTACCATCGTTACCCCGGTAAACCATCGACTATCGCCTCCTACGCCAGCTTGCTCCGTTATGTCTTCAAACTTCATATTCCCTTTGTTAAGATATAGTCTGTTCTTCTCCATATTGCCGGTAAAAAATAAATCTGCTAGACCATCATTATTGATATCACCGGTAGCAACCCCACCGCCCATATAGAGATAAGAATAACTGAAGTAATTAAGACTATCGTTTTCTTTGAGATTATTTTGAAAATCAACTCCTGAAGATTTATGGTCTAATTGCGAGAAGTTTTTTTGAAGATCGCTATTGGAAGTCGATATATCGTCTTTAGATTCTGTGGTATTAGAATTACAACCCATTAATAAGCAAGCAAAACATACTTGCAGTAGGTTGATTCTATTATTAATATAACTTCTCATTGTAAAATATAATATTATAGTGGTAGTAGCATTTACTATTAAGATTAAGAGCTCGCCTAAACAGATTGAATTCTATTTAAACAAGCTCTCAATAATAATCAATAATTTATTATTCTCTATGGTTTATTAATATCCTGTGTTTTGGGTTAAGATATTTCCAGAGAGATCAATGGCAGTCGTCGGTATAGGCATAATGACCATATAAGGTTTGAATGCTGTTACTTTTGGGCCAAAATTGCCGATGGTTTCGGTTTCGTTTGCCACATAAGCATCAATTACATTTTTCATGTAAGTTGCGCCATAACGGGCCAAATCAAAATATCGGTGTCCTTCCATCGCTAGCTCTAATCTTCTTTCGAATCGAACAGCTTTTAAAGCATAATCGGCATCGGGAAAAGAACCGTAAGCCTCAATTACGTAATTAGCAGCGGGAGAACCGTCTTCTGCCTTGACATAGGTAGAGTTTTTCGCTCTAAGCCTGACCATATTCACATATTCTAATGCAGTAGCTAAATCTCCAATTTGCACAGCTGCTTCAGCAGCCATCAGCAAGACCCCAGAAAATCTCATTACATTGTAATTTACTCCTGGACTTTGCTGGCCCCAGCCTCCCGTTCCCATGTTTACATCTTCACCTGCATAATAAACATTCTTTTTTGGCAGGTAAGGACCAGAAATATCAGCAAAACTGTTTCTTACCCATTCCTTTCCAGGATTAATTCCATATCCGTTGTATTGAATACCACGTCTTCCAACGGTATAATCCAAACGAGGATCAAGAGGTCCGGTCTCTGGAGTAAAAGCTTCCTCACTTTCAATCCCATAATCTGATGCGACATGAGTGTTACTATAAGTATCGAGCAAGGGTAAGCCATCACTACCTGTTTGATAAGCGTCTACTAAGTCTTGGGTCGGAACATAAAAGCCACAACACCAGCCTAAAGCGTTGGGAAAATTTAAAGTACTTCCTATATTCCCGTCAAAAGATAATCCATCATCTGCCGCAAACTGGATCGCAAAAACAGATTCTGAGCTATTTTCTCCAGCAGCAGTAAAATTTGCGACAAACTCTGGATTAAGAGCATACGGTCCGTTGTCTATTACATCCTTAAGAATATTAAACGCTTCTTGCCATTTTTGTTGAAATAGATAGGTTTTTCCTAAGAATGCTTTGGCAGTCCATAAATTTGGTCTACCAGGCTCAGGTTGAGTTTCTGGAAGATTGTCTATTGCAAATTGTTGGTCTGCTTCTATTTCTGCCCATATAGGACCTGTATTAGGTTGATTGAATTCCGTATTGGCATAATTTTCGGCTGTTATAAGAGCAGGATTACCAAAAATCTTCTGTAATTCAAAATTTAGATAGCCTCTTATAAATTTTGCTTCTGCCATCTTTGCGGTAAAATCGCCATCTTCAATACCTTCAATTACGTTAATAACTGCATTGGCACGGTTAACCCCGCCGTATAGAGCTTCCCACTTACCTAAAACATAAGGATTTGCTGGAGTGAAGGCATAAGTTTCAAGGGTGTAAAGGTCGGCTTGATCACCGTCCGTACTTCCTTTATGTGCATCATCAGACATCACATCGAACCACCAATTATCTGGACTTACGGCAAAACCGTTTCCGCCATTATTATTTACAACTCCGTCTAGAGCAGAATAAGCTCCAGTAAGTAAAAGATCGATACCCTGCGCATTCTGTAAAGCTTCATCACTAAGCGCTCCAACTGCAGGCGTATCTGTAAATTCCTCACTACAAGCTACAAATGCTAGGAAAGGAAGGAAATAATAAAATAGTTTCTTTTTCATCATTACTAAAGATTAATATTAACACCTAATGTATAAATTTTAGATACAGGATAAACAGTTATAAGACCGCCACCTGCAACATTTCCGTCAACCCCTAAGGTTAAACTGTCAAAGGAACCGATTTCAGGATCCAAACCACTGTAGTCTGTAATCGTGAAAAGATTAGTGCCTTGAATGTAGACTCTTAATTCTTTCACTCTAAGTCTGTCCACCACGTTTCCTGTAAAATTATAACCTATTTGAAGATTTTTCAACCTAAAATAAGATCCGTCTTCAACATAATAGGAATTAGGATCGGTTTCTCCGTTTCTAATCGTGGCACTCAATGCAGGTAAGGTTGCATTGAGATTATCTGGACTAAAAGAATCTAGCACTCTAGAACTTCGGTTGGCATCAAAGAACAAAGGAAAATCAGTAAAAACCTTTTGGTAATTATAGATATCGTTTCCTTGAGAACCTGAAAAGAAGGCAGAAATATCGAAACCCTTATACTGAGCCATTAGGTTGATACCATAGGTGAAATCTGGGTGAGGAGATCCTATATCGGTTCTATCGGAATCATTAATTACCCCATCATTATTTATATCTGCATATTGGAAACGACCAACTCCGTCAGACGGACTGGCAAAGCCTTGATCTGCAGCTGCAGAAACCTCGGCCTCGGAGGCAAATATACCTACAACACTTTTTCCATAAAAATAAGAAATTGGTTTACCGACTGAGGATCTTGTTAAAGGGCCTCCTCTAAAACCAGTATTACCAGTTTGAAAATCACTGATCAAATCTGTAATTTCATTTTTATAGTGCGAAATATTTAAATTGATACCGTAAGTAAATTCAGAAGTCGATTCACTTTGATAACCGAGACTGAAATCAACACCTGTATTTTTAATTGATCCAAGGTTTACTAGGGGCGCTTGAGCATCTATAGCAGTTGTGCTAATTAAACTGTTGTCCCTTGTTATTAAATCCTTAGTTGTAATCTCATATAATTCTATGCTTCCATCCAATCTATTATTAAGTAGTCCAAAATCTAGCCCAATATTTTTGGTGACACTGGTTTCCCATCTAAGATTTGGATTTCCTACTTGAGTAAGGATTGCTCCAGTAGTTGGCGAACCGCTACCGTTAAAGGCATAGTTTGCATATTGGTTATTTAAGTTTGAAATATTTATAGTTGGGTTATCAGAAGGTAATGTTTGATTTCCCAATTCTCCCCATGACGCTTTCAATTTTAATCTGTTTATAAATCCATCTGAAGGAAAGAAGTCTTCTTCACTAATTACCCAACCTGCACTAAAGGAAGGGAACACATCACTTTGATTATCTCCCAAGAACCTTGAGGATTTATCTCTTCTTACAGTAGCCGACAGAAAATATCTAGATAGATAATTATAGTTAACTGTACCAAAAAGTGAATATAATGTTGATTTACCATCATAGGCATAATTGATAATTGGCGCACCAGAACCGTTACTCAACAAATAGAAATCTGGTGTTTCAAATAGATAACCGTTACGACTGATTCCTTTACCTTTTCCACTTTGGGAAAGTGCTTCAATACCTGCTAAAGCGTTTAGACTATGGTTTCCAAAATTCTTATTATAGTTAATGGTATTTGTCCAAACCCATTGGTAGTTATTTGCTTCTTGTTCTGTAAGTGCATTTGTAGAACGTGGCTCAGAATGCTCTGGATTTACAGGAAGAAAGAATCTACCGTTATAATTAGATACATCGGCTCCTATGGAAGTCTTAACAGTTAGGTTGTCAATTATTTCGAGAGATGCATAAATGTCACCGAAAATCCTTAACGACTTATTATAGTTGTCTGAAGCTCTTATGAGGTTAGCAATCGGGTTAGTAGGATTACTCAATCCGGCCGAGGCGGTGTAAGTTCCAGTGAAATTTCCGTTGTCATCTCTTACTGGTAAGAGTGGCGACATCCTTAAAGCATTATTTACTTCATTTTGAGATTGGGTATTGCTAAATGAAACATTTAAATGTTCTCCCACTCTTAATCTATTACCAACTTTAAACTCAGAGTTTAATCTAGTAACAGCTCTTTCATAACCCGTTTCAACCTGTATACCATCTCTTCTAAGATAATTTATCGATAATAAGTACTTTCCGCCTTCATTTCCGTTCTCCATACTCACCGAAGTGTTGTAGGTTAATGCTTCGCGAAACAATTCATCTAACCAATTAGTTCCACCCTGAGGAACCGTAACATCAACAGGAATACCCTGAATCATATCTGGAACCACTGGATTTGCTCCTTCTCCATATTGAGGGTGGGTCACGTCTGCGCCATCATTCCTTAAACTCTGAAATATCATCTCACCATGTTGCTGAGGATTTAAAAGATTAGGTAAGTTCGAAGCTTCGGAAAAACCAACGTACGCATCTACGGAGATAGAAGGTGAAGCCATATTATATCCACCGTTCTTTGTGGTAATGATAACAACTCCATTTGAAGCCCTAGCACCATATATTGCCGCAGCACCGTCTTTTAGCACGTTCATCTGATCGATATCACTAGAGTTAATGCTGTTTAGTATTGATGGGTCATCAGTTTGAACACCATCGATAATATAAAGTGGATTATTATTATTGCTTGTACCATAACCCCTAATCCTAACTATAGGAGAGGCGCCAGGAGAACCATCATTTTGAACAGTTACTCCAGTCACTCGGCCTTGCAGTGCCTCTGCAGCATTTACAATTGGAACTTTGGTAGCTTCCGAAACATCTACTGATGACACAGAACCAGTAATGTCTCCTCGTGTTTGCTGGGTATAACCGGTGACCACGATTTCATCCAGTAAGCCTGCATCTTCTGGCAAGCTAAGATTAATCACAGTTTGATCGGTTACCACCATTTCTATAGTTTTGTAACCAACATAGCTAAAAACGAGAGTTTCACCAGATGCGACGTTGAGACTGTAATTACCATCAAAGTCTGTCTGTGTCCCAGTTGTAGTTCCTCTAACAACTACATTAACACCAGGCAATGGTAAACCATCTTGGTCAGTCACCGTTCCACTCACAGTTTGTTGTAAATAGCGCTCTGCTAAAGTTTCCGCATTAGCGAATTGCTGTCCGCCTACAGTAAATAACATAAGAATAAGGCAGAAAAATACGTGGGTATTTTTGCCTTTACCCGGAGAGAAACCCATCCTGGAAAAAATAATTTTTTGATTCATAGTTAATTGATTAAGTTGAAAGGAAATATACACAAAGTTCTTAAAAAAAACTTAATGAAATGTCAAAAATCCAAAAATCATCATAAAATTATACGGGATTAGGAATTATAATAGGTTTAAAAGTCCGACTTGATAATTGGTTTAGGAGTTTTGTGGAAGTTCTGAATCTTTATCGCATAACAGCAAATTTTCAAGCTGGCTGAAACAAAAATAAAACCCCCTGTAAATAATTTTTTACAGGGGTGTTGAGGGAGTCGGAGAGATTAACGGGGTTGTTCACTTTCACTCCCATATTGTAAATGCAACTTGCTGTGCTTGCAGCCCAGACGCTTTAAAACAAAAAAGTTCAATCAAGTAATACTTGTTGAACTTTTTATGCTCTAAATCGCAAACAAGTTGCACTTAATTGTGGAGTCGGAGAGAATCGAACTTGAGCTCTGAAACCATTGAAAATAGGGCGTTCCAAATCCTGAAATTTTTAGGCGCACGGAATAGGTGATTTTTTAACATTTTATCCACTAAATTTATATTATGTTCAAATTTAAAGGTATAAGATCCTTCGTTTTGTAAACAACTTATGAATCACTATATAATTATAATTATAACCTTGTTTTTTAAGTAAGTCCAATAAAATTAGGTGAAGAACACTTGGTAAAAAGCTTATCCTATAAAAGTCTGTTGCCATTATCACAGCTCAAAAACAACTTAAAAGTATTCTTTATGACTAAAAATTTTGAGCGAATTTATTATTAGTTTTGATAATCTTTTAATAAAGGAATGTTTTACATAATCTATTATGAAGATATTTTTTTCTTAGTCTTTGTTTTTCGACTAAGCTTGAGTCATATGAAATTATACTAGAGAAAAAGAACTTTGTGAAGCCATTCACGAACGAATTCTAGTATTTTATTGTTTTGTTTGTTTCAATTTGTAGTTCGCTTTTCTTTAACTGAGTGTTTAGTTGTTTCACCTCTACCTCCATAAATTTCTTGAATTTGCTCTTCACATCATTTAAACGTTTATCGAATACAGCATAGACTTCTTTTTGCTGGTCTGTTGGCTTGAAATCTGCCCCAAAACCTCCTATATCACTAGCCAGAGCGCTCAATCTTCCATATAATTTCATAGGTGAGCGGAAAGCGTCTTCACGGGCCCCGGTTAATTGAATGTCATAAAGACTTCCTGCAATAGATTGGGCTAAATGAAGTAGTTTTTCCGCATTGGCCCGATCAGTCTTACTACTTAGTTGAGGGATAATCTCATTTAACTCCTCTCGAATGTTTTCAATATCGTTAATCATAGTAACTGCCAGGTTCATGGCATCACGAAGCTCCAAAGAAAAAGCGACCTGATCTTTTATATCTTCTATCGTTCCTTCGGAAAGAGGGTCTTTTAATACTTGTAGTTCCCGGGTGAATTCTTGATCCCCCACAATTAATTTCACCTTATAAATGTCTGGCACCACCCGAGGACCGAATTGCCCTCGCCACAAATCTAAATCCCAGGTCACCAAAGGCCGCCAACCTTCTCCGTTCATCTGAACCCAAGGCCTTCCAGGGGGAGTTGATTTCAATTGGGCTTTGTAAGTTGGTTCATAACGTAAATCCCATATCACCCTGTTAATGCCCGCTTCTTTTTTGCCTTCTATGGTCCTAATGATTTCATTACTTTCGTTCAAAATCTGAACTTCCACTTTTTGGTCCGTACTGTCCTTTAAATAGTAATGTATTTCTGCCCCGTAATCCGGATTCCTGCCCGAATTTAGGCTGGGGCCATCAGTTTTTATGCTTTGCTGATCTATAAATCTATAAGAGGGTCGTAAACTAAATAAATGGGCCGTTTTTTCAGATATATCCGCGTTAAATTCTCTTAGTGGTGCTAGATTATCTAAAATATAATAACCACGGCCGTAGGTACCAATAACCAAATCATCAAATCTTTCTTGGACTTCCAACCAGTATACGGGTGCTGGGGGTAGATTATTTTTAAAACGCATCCAAGTTGTACCATCATCTTTACTTATATAAAGGCCGTTATCCACTCCCAGATATAACATCCCTTCCTTTTTAGGGTCTTCTTTAATGACATGGGCAAAGCTATGGACCGATTTCGGGACGCCGTTACTGATCATTTTCCAGGAATTGCCATAGTTTTCGGTTTTATAGACATATGGATCAAAATCACCCATTTGATGTAAATCTGCGGTAATATAAGCAGTACCTTTTTTATAACGAGAAACTTCAATATTTGCAATTGTGCCCCACTCAGGTAAATTTGGAATATTTGCGGTAACGTTTTTCCAGTTTTCGCCTCCATCTCTGGTTAGCTGAACTTGTCCATCATTACTCCCAGTCCAAATGAGACCAGGTTCCAATTTGGATTCTACTATACTGAATAGTACCGCCCCATCAAACGTCATTAGATTGTCAACAGAAATTCCACCCGAATTCTGTTGATGGGTTTTGAGGTTTAAGGTGAGATCTGGACTTATTATTTGCCAACTTTGGCCATCATCATCGCTTTTATGGACGTATTGACTACCTACGTAAACACGGTGTTTGGTATTAGGGGAAAAGGCTAAAGGAAAATTCCAATGCCAACGGTGTTTTAATTGGCCTGGCTCCCAGCCGTATCCAGCTTCTGGCCAAACTCGAACATCCCGGATATGGCCTGTTTTTGCATTATAACGTTGAAGGCCACCATCATAGCAACCAGACCAAACGATATCATTATCAAAGGGGTCAGGTTGGGCAAATCCGCTTTCACAACCGCCAACGCCTTCCCATAATCCCAACGGAATGTAACCTTGCCGACTATTGCTAGGTCCTTTATATGAGTAGCCATCTTGCCTGTTTCCGTAGACGTTATAAGGTATCTGATCGTCTACTGAAACATGATACATTTGTGCTATGGGCAACACAATACGTTGAAAGGTCTTACCGTGGTTAAGGCTAATGCTGGCACCCCCGTCATGGGCTACCATCAAACGATCGGAATTGGTTGGGTCTATCCAAATATCATGATTATCTCCCCCAGCACTATAACCCCCTTCAATGGTTTTTCCACCATTTTTAGAGATACTGAATTTAACGCTGGCAAAATAAAGTTCATTTGGATCTGCAGTAGAGACGGCCATTCTGGTATAATAGGGAGCGCGTTCGGCAATGTCATGATTCCGTGTCTGTAATGACCAAGTTTCACCAAAATCTTCTGAGCGATAGAGGGCCGGACTATCAATTTCAAATAGGGCATATACAATATTGGGTTCAGATGGTGCAATAGCTATGGCTGTTTTTCCGACCGGATTTCCATCGCCCCCAGGCAAACCTTTTCTCGAAAGGGGTTCCCACGTTTCACCACCATCGGTAGTACGGTAGACACCTCCGCCAGGTCCACCGCTGTTCAATCCCCAATTATTGATATTTATAGACCACATCCCGACTAACAGTCGGTCTGGATTTTTAGGGTCGATGGCCAGTTCTGCAGCGCCCGTGTCTTCATTAACGAAAAGGATTTGTTCCCACGTTTTTCCACCATTTATAGTTTTATATACACCCCGTTCTTGCTGGGGTCCGTAGGTATGGCCTAAGGCGGCGGCATATACGATATCAGCATTCGTAGGATGTACAATAATACGACCAATTCGCCCTGTTTTTTCAAGACCCATGTTTTTCCAAGTTTTACCTGCATCTTCAGATTTATAGATGCCGTCCCCCATGGCGTGGGCAGGCCTAATCACAAAGGTTTCTCCTGTACCAGCCCAAACAATATTTGGATCTGTGGGCGTTATGGCTAATGATCCGATAGAAGAGACATCTTGATCATCAAAGATAGGATTCCAAGTAATTCCTGCATCGGTAGTTTTCCATAGTCCGCCTGAAGCTGCACCTATGTAGGTAATCATTGGGTTTCCGGGTACGCCAGCTATGGCGATGGTACGATTGCCTTCAGGACCGATAAACCGGAAATTTAGGTTTTCAAAAACCGAAGTGTTGGTTTGGGCGAATACTGAAAGGAACGCTAGAAAGAATATTAGGATAAAAATGGATTTCTTTTTCATGATATTTTTTTTTGTTGTTTACAATTGTGCCGATTGTTTTTCCAATTTCTCATAATGTGACCTATCCTTTTGGAGACATTTCTATGTTCGACCATTTTTTCTTCTTTGAATTTCTTTCCTGATGTAAAATAATTCCCTTGAAGTTTGGGATTCCACGGATGTGTTTTCTTCCGCTCTTCTGAATAAATAGGGAATCACCTCTTTGATAGGGCCAAAAGGAACATATTTGGCAGAATTATATCCACTTCGAGCTAGGTTAAAACTTATGTGATCGCTCATTCCATATAATTGACCGAACCATATTCTATTATCCCCCTTATTAATACCTTTTACCTCTAAATCTTCAGAAAACAATTTGCAACTTTCTTCATTGTGAGAACCCGCAAAAATATCAAAAACCTCCAGTCGGTTTAGGCAAAAGGATAAGCCTTCATTAAAATTAATATCCGTTGAATTTTTGTCCCTGCATATGGGACTCACGTATCCAATTTGAGCTGCACGTTCCCGTTCCTTTTCCATATAAGCACCGCGAACAATTTTAATTCCTACTCTGATTCTGTTCGTTTTCCCAAATGAATAAATATCCTTTAAATACGACAATCTATCATGTCTGTACATTTGAACCGTATTAAATACAACAGCTCTATTTTTATTGTACTTCAGCATCATTTCTTGGATAAGCTCATCTATAGCTTTCTGCATCCATGATTCTTCTGCATCTATCATAATTTTTAGCGAATCAGTTTTAGCTATGGATAAGCAAATACTATTGATTCTATTTTTTATTCTTTCCCACTCCAATTTATCAGGTCCTTCTAGTAAAAAATTATTTGAAATCTTTTCGTAAATTTCCATCCTTCCCATTCCCGTTGGCTTAAACACCAAAAATGGAACTTCCCTAACGGAAGAAGCATATTCACATATGTTGAGCATAGTTTTTAGAGCCTGGTCATAGAATTCTTCGCTTTGCTTCCCTTCAACGGAATAATCCAAGATAGAATGAACTTGGCCTTTTTTGTACATCTCTTCAATGGTTGATTCACAATCTTTAATCGTTTCACCTCCGCAGAACTGCTCAAATACCGTATATTTAAGTAATGGAACAATAGGAAAACCAGCGCTTAATAAAAGGTTTGTAATTGTTTTGGCTAAATTTGTGATCCATGCTTTACTTAGCAAGGTGAATAATAGTTCTGCCTTTCTTAATTCCTTATTTGATTTAGCAGAAAACGCAATTTTTGTGTTTTCAAAATTGAGTGCATTTAGCATACTATTAATCATATTGATTGTTCATTTCAAGAAATGTAGTCACTACTTTGGTCAAAAATTTTCTTTTTGTAAAAAGATGGACATAACTTACATATAGTATCATTAAGGTTGTATTTTGCACCGCCAAAATGTTTTATTAAATTACCTTCCTCACATTTAACGGCACCGCTAATCCATTAATTTGGCTCAAAATATTTAAGATTCATTCTAATTTTTTCTAGTATATTTTGCAGGTTGTCCTTCCTGAGGTATGGATAGCTTAATAAACTCCCGAATATGCTCATTTGCATTTTCCAAGTCTTCATTTCGTAAATACATCATATGTCCACTGCGATACCCAATCCACTTCATTCGATTTTGTAATTTACCACTCAAGTCCATCTGCCAAAGATTGTACTTGGCATTGAAATAATCTGTTCCGCCATCATAATATCCTGACTGTACCAATACACGCAAATAGGGGTTTTGGGACATTGCCTGACGTAGGTCTTCACCAGTGGTATTATTACTATTATCCCATGGTCTTACTGGACCAAACATGTTATAATGCAAATCTGTGTTGTAATTTAACTGGTTTTTAATATAGTAATTAATGGCTGGGGTAAATGCATGTAGCCAAGTTGTAAGTTCAGGCGAATAGTCAGGTCGTTCTCCAGAATCATTTTTATCTAGGCCCAAATATCTAGAATCTAGCCTACCAATTGTATAGCCCTCATCGCGAAGCAACTCCTTCCAAAAAAAGTTTTTAGGTATCCTTAGATTGTGTTCTAATATCACTTTTTCTGTAAGGCCTGTATATTTGGCAATACGACTAGCTGCATCATTTTTTTCGGATTCTGAAATAGAGCCACCCTTTGTCATAATCGGAATAAGTTCTTCTACCGTGTATTTTTCAACTTCAGGCAATATATCTACCAAATCCTTGGATTGCAGATTTGAAGGCAATTTTTTGTGAAACCAAGCCGCAGCTGTATAATAAGGTAGATAGTTTGCGGCGCCGACGGCAGCACCGCGTTCAATTCCTAACCCTGTTGGGGATACTAAAACAACACCATTTAAGTACATCCAATGAGCATTTTGAAGCTCCAATGATAGTCCTGATACTCTGGGAGTACCATAGCTCTCACCGATTAAATATTTTGGGGATTCCCATCGATTTTGACGGGTTACGAAGGTATTGATCCATGTTGCTAGATATTCAATATCTTGTTTCACACCAAAAAAACGTTTCGCCACTTCCTTACCGTCCATACTGTCAATAACCCTAGAATATGCGGTATTTACAGGATTAACATAAACGATATCTGCAACATCCAGGATGGAATAGGGGTTATCCTTGATACCATATGGTTGTAGAGGATAGCCTTCATCATCGATTGAAAGGATTTTTGGACCCGTATATGCTATGTGCATCCAGACAGAAGCAGAACCTGGGCCTCCATTAAAAGAAATCACCAATGGTCTTTTAGCACGGTTGCTCACCCCTGTTCTTTCATAATAGGTAAAAAAAAGGCCCGCGATTATTTTACCCTTCTCATCCCATACAGGTTGTTTGCCAGTAATTGCCTTATACTTTACAGGGACTCCTTTTATGGTCACCTGGCCTGTGGTAGTAACCGTGGAGTCCATGGCTGTATTTAATTGTTGCGCATTCAGATGAAAAGCACAAACAAATAAGATAAAAGCAATCGCAAAAAATGTATTTTTCATTTTATTCATTGTTAGTTTTTTCTTAAGTACTGAGCGGCTTGTGCCTCCTTTGGAGTAGAGATTTTTATAAATTCCCTAATATCTTCATTAGCACTCTCTAGATCCTCACTCCGGAGATACATCATGTGTCCACTTCGATACCCTTTCCAGCTCATTCGATCTTTTAGTTTGCCGCTTAAGTCCATTTGCCAGAGGTTGTATTTTGAGTTAAAATAGTCCGTGGCACCATCATAGTAACCTGACTGTACCATTATATGTAGATAGGGATTTTGCGACATGGCTTGACGCAAATCATCACCAGTTGTATTGCCAGTTCTATCCCATGGACGTGTATGTCCGCCAATATAATAGTCCAAATCCGTATTGTATTTTAAGTAATTTTTAAAATAAAAATTAATGGCAGGAGTGAAAGAGTGTTGCCATGATCTAATTTCTGCTGCATAATCGGGTTGTTCACCAGAATCATCTTTATCCAGTCCTAAATATCTAGAATCCAATCTTCCAATAGTATAGCCTTCTTTACGGAGCAATTCTTTCCAAAAAAAACGTTCTGGAATTCTTAGATTATGTTCCATAACGACCTTCTCAGAAAGTCCAGAGTATCGAGCGATACGGTTAGCTGCTTCCATTCTTTCCGAATCTGAAATGGAACCTCCCT
The DNA here is from genome assembly GCA_900104375.1 of Flavobacteriaceae bacterium MAR_2010_188. Taxonomy (NCBI): domain Bacteria; kingdom Pseudomonadati; phylum Bacteroidota; class Flavobacteriia; order Flavobacteriales; family Flavobacteriaceae; species Flavobacteriaceae bacterium MAR_2010_188. The sequence continues at coordinate 1,867,419 of LT629302.1, read as the reverse complement.
TCGCCAAGAGCGGAGTTAGGTGATTTATGGTATATTCTTCGACCTCAGGTAAAACATCGGTCAAATCCCTAGATTGTAGATCAGCTGGAAGTTTTTTATGATACCACGCGGCAGCGGAATAATATGGCAGAACATTAGCAGCTTCTACCGCTGTGCCTCGCTCTATCCCTAGACCAGTAGGCGACACAAGGATGACCCCGTTCAGGTACATCCAATGTGAATTTTGTAGTTCTAATGAGAGTCCTGATACCCGAGGGGTGCCATAACTTTCTCCGATGAGGTACTTTGGGGATTCCCAGCGATTTTGACGGGTAATAAACGTATTGATCCAAGTTGCTAAATATTCAATATCCTGATTCACCCCAAAAAATTTCTCCGCCACTTCTTCATCGGACATAGAACTAATTGGTCTGGAAAATCCTGTATTTACAGGCTCAACATATACAATATCAGCAACATCGAGGATAGAACTGTGATTTTGCTCCACACCGTACGGTTGTACTGGATATCCTTCTGTGTCGACCTTAACTCGATAAGGGCCGGTATATCCCAAATGCATCCAAACAGAAGCAGCGCCAGGACCACCATTGAATGATATAAATATGGGCCGTCTAGATCTATCCTTCACGTCTGCTCGTTCGTAATACGTATAATATAGCCCAGCTATTATATTACCTTTCTTATCCCATACTGGCTGCTTGCCAGCAATAGCCTTATATTTAATAGCTTGTCCTTTTATAGTAACTTCACCATAGGTAGTTACCGTGGAATCCATACTTGTATTCAGTTGTTGGGCGTTCAGCGAAAAACTGAAAAGCAGGCATATAGCAGACAATTGTATTATATTACTCATTATGACTTGATTTAATTGTATATCATTTTTTTTATCAGTCCGTCAACGTTTCCTCAAATAATTTTAAAATTCGTTTGTATTGGTCTGTCCAGCTAGGGGGGTATATAAAATTATGATCCTCCAGTGGATATACTGCAAGTTCCCAGTTGTCCTTGCCTAATTCTATAAGCCTTTGTGTTAGCCTTACGATATCTTGAAAGTTAACATTAACGTCAACTATACCGTGGGTCATCAATAAATTACCCTTCAATCCGTCGGCGAAATATATCGGTGAACTTCGTTTGTATGCTTTAATATCTGTAAGAGGTTCGTTTAAAATATTAGAAGTATAGCCCTGGTTGTAATGTGCCCAATCTGTAACAGAACGTAGAGCCGCTCCAGATTTGAAGACGTCGGGTTCAGTAAATAAAGCCATCAAGGTTAGAAAACCACCATAAGATCCTCCATAGAGCCCTATGTTATCGGGGTTAATTCCGTATTCTTCAACCAATAATTTTGCTCCATCAGTAATATCCGAAAGATCTTTACCACCCATGTAGCGGTAAATGCCTGTTCTGATATCTCGACCGTAACCTGAACTTGCAGTATAATCAATATTTATAACGGTGAAGCCTTTATCTACCAAGAGATTATTGAACATATATTCCCGAAAATGGTAACTCCACCAATAATGGACGTTTTGGAGGTATCCGTTGGAATGCACAAAAATTATTGCAGGCTTATTTGGCAAAGGCTGTACTGGAGAATATACCTGTGCGTAAATATCCTTTCCATATCTATTCTTAAAGGTTCTAGTTTCTGGAATTTTCCATTGATAGGCTTCAAAATCTGAAGAAGGGGTTTTTGTGATCTGATTTGCAGTTGCACCAGGCTTATTTTCCTGTAAAAATAATTCCCACGGTTCTGTAGTTGTTGAATGTCTGATAGCCAACCATTTTTCATCTGGTGACATCGTAACCTCGTTTCCACCTTCCATTGAGGTCAATCGAATCATTTTTCCACCCTCGATTGGCATTTTATAAAAGTGGGTGATTCCAGGATGTTCTTTGTTTGCCGTGAAGTAGAAGTATTTTTTATCTTTCGATAGTTGTAATGTCTGAATTTCATAATTTCCAGAAGTCAATTGTTTCTTTTGACCATTATTTATATTAAGAGAATACAAATGTGAATATCCAGTCTCTTCACTCTGAAAATATATGGTCTTATCATCTAAAAACCCTAGCTCGGGTGCACGGTACCTACCTCCAACACCAGGTCCCCCAATCCAGGCTTCGTCATGTTGATGGTCCAGTGATGAAAGCTTGCCACTTAGCAGGTCAAGTTTCATTATCCATCGGTCTTTGTTATCTGAAGACGCAATATTTACCACAGCAAGAGGTTGGCCATCGGTGCTCCATATAGGTTCACCAACATAAACCTCTCTATCGTTGTTTTCATTTCTTAATTTTTCCAATTGTTCTGGATATTCATCCAAATACTTGGGAACATTTTTTATTTCTGGGATAGAATTTGTTAAAATATCATATATAGTGTCTCTTTTGATATCGTAGATTTTTGTAGAAAAGGTTGGGACAAAAGATCCAACTTTTGTTCTGCCGCTTATATCTTCTGTATAACCTGAACCGGTTACATAATTTGGAACGATAATATTCCTACTCTTTTCTGGTTGACTAGCGATGGTAAAAACAATAAACCGGCCTAAAGGTTCTGGGCTGAGATAGGTTATTGTACTGGAATTTTGAAGGGTGACTTTACGGGGGAATTCTTTAGTTTTAGCTGGAGTGTTTTGATTTTTCAAAACATCAAAAATATCCAATTGGTCTTGCTCCAACCACCGGTCCTGTTCGCTTAATTTATCATCCTTGTTAGATTCGTCATAAGTGAAATTTGTTAATTGTTTCAAACCAAGTCGCAAAATTGAAATACTATATAAATTTTGACCTCTTTCAAAATAAACAGAAGACTCATCTCGGTTAAATACAGGATTACTTTCTTTTTCGGTCGTGCCAACCAAGATTTTTTCTTCACCGTAAGGGAGGTTTTTAATAAATATATCACCGTCTCTCTCAAACAGAATTTTTTTGAAGTCTTTGGAGTAGGAATGACTTCTCTTTTTAAAGTCCTGATTACTAGGTGCTATTGGCAATGGATTTAAATTGTCGATGGACAGCTTATAGGCTGAACTTTGCTTTTTATCCATTGGCCTCCAGTTAAAATATAGGGTCTTACTGTCTTCATTCCATTCAAGATTATCCGGAACTTCACCTAGATAAACTGAATCGGACATTATCTTTTCTACAGTTAAACTCTCACTATTCTGTGTATATACAATCACGTATTGGCATACGAAAAATGTAATTGCTATTAACTTCTTCATGGGAGATTTATATTTAATATGATACGGTATCTTTGTGTTACCATTTAAAACGAAATAACAAAGCCTGCCTGCAATTATTCACATAAATGGTATTTCTGGTTTCAAAGGGTCCCGTCAAGAGCTTATAACATTTATTTTAAAATAAGCATTGTTTCCCTAGAGATTGGATACTTGATTATTAGTGAAAAATGAAATAGAGTAACTGATTTTCATAAAGTTATCTAGACTATAAAAAATATGGTCTTAACTAGGTGAAGGGCAAATTAAAATTGTAATAACAATTTTAATATTGCCCTATCACTAGCTAATTCAAACTATAAACAAACATAAAAACCTTAATTTTTGTGAAGCCCTAACTCTAATAAACATCCCAAAAAAGCTTGGTGGTCAATAAATCACCCCCTATCGCTGTTGCAGCATTTTCATAATTTTCACTATTTAGTGTTTGTTCAGAAATTGGGTATCTGAATCTAACCGGAACGGTATCGATAAAAGAATCTGGTGGTGCCAACAGTATAGGATAATCTAATCTCCTCCATTCAGTATATGCTTCAGGACTCTGGTTAAAAAGAGCTAGCCACTTCTGAACAGCTATTTTTTGCTTCCATGGACCTTCAGCGGTAGTGTAGGCGACTTCTGGTTGCGCTAGATATTCAGCTATTCCATCTTCTACACCATAATATTCAAAAGATGCAGTTATAGCTGCATTGTAGTGTTCTTCAGGGTCAGTTACTGATGCTATATTGCGCTCGGCGGCTTCGGCGAGAAAGAATTCTACAGATGCATAATCAAGAAATATAACTGGAGTAGTCGGTTGATAAAAGATTTCACCAAACTTGGAAAAATCATTATAATTTACAACTAATCCTGAAGGTGAACCAACGTACTCCCCGTTAACATCTTGAAAATAAACTGTCCTTCTAGGATCGTCTAGTTCATTTAATAAATTTATAAATGGTTCGGCGCCAACATAATCCTTTCTGTTACCTACGGCTAGGTCGGTCCAAAGTTCTGCGGTATTCGGCGGCGCGCTCAAATGCACTATAATGGCATTGTCGTCATTAGAAGTGAAGACACCAGAAACTGCGTCAGCAATTGTTTCACTAGCCAATTGCGGATTAGAATCGACAATCCGCATACCCATTTGTAATTGGAGTGATTTACCAAACTTTTTCCAACTACCTACGTCACCTGAATACATTATATCCTGATCCCAGGACGATTGAGATTCGTCAAGATTATCAATTGCAGCGTCCAACCTACTTAGCAAGTCAAGGTATACCGTTTCAGCATCGTCATATTTTGGAGTAATGTTATTTACGTCTAAGGCTTCTGAATAAGGTATATCTCCAAATGCCTCTACAAGTCGACTATACGTATATACCGTCATAATTTCTACAATCGCAAGTTTGTTGATTGAAGCGGGTTCAGAACTTGTTTTAGAAGCAGCAATGACCTTTTCACTTTGCTGTAAGTTTATCAAAACGTTTTGATATACACCATCCCAATTAAAATTTAAAAAGTAAGTAGTTCCTTCATTATAGGTGACCGAGGATATCTGTTGAACGAGTAATCTTGAACCGTTCCACGGATTTACCGTGGCTCCATATGTTATACCACTCAATAAATCGGACATATTTTTGAGTGCCAAATTGAAAAACGCATCTCCTGGTGCAGAAGTTGCATTTTTTTTGTCCACATTTAGATCTTCTAAATTAGACGAGCAACCTATGAATAAAAGAATTGAACTAATGAGAAAAAACTTTTTCATAATATTTTCTTTATTTGATTAAAATTGTAATTGCACATTTATACCCATTTGACGGGTCGTCGGATAGGCTCCATTCTGAAAACCTTGAAGATTTCCCGAACTAACACCAGTTTCAGGATCTGCGAAGGGTAAGTTCTTGTGGATTATCCATAAGTTGGAACCAATCAAACCTAACCTAACTGAATTAATATCAATCTTCTCAAGAATGCCTACTTTATTTAAGGTATATCTCAATGTAACTTCTCTAAGCTTTACATAGGATGCATCGTATACAAATGCTGCATTAGGAGACTTTATGCTTCCGATAGCATTTCTATAGGTATCCATGGCAGTTCGTACAGTATTAACACTTCCATCTGGCGCAACCCCATCCAAAATTATACCTCCACCATCTGCCAAAGAATTACGAACTGGATTTCCAAGATCATTCAAACCCACAGAATAGTTGTATAATCCAGATCTATTACCTGTAGCAATATCAGAAGAATGAACATCCCCTCCTTTTTGGATATCAATTAGAAAACCTAAGCTTAGATTTTTGTAAGTAAAAGAATTAGTGATACCACCATTCCAATCTGGTGTAATATTACCTATAACATTGTTAGAGGTAGTAGTCCGCTCATATTCACCAGTAATCTGGTTAATCAATCTTTTACCATCGACATAGATAAAATCGGTGCCTTGTATGGTGCCATAGGGCTCACCAACTGTAGCATTAATCGTCACACCGGATACAGCACCAAGTTGCAGATTTGTACCTCCTTCAAATAAGGAAAGCACTTCACTTCTGTTTTTGGCCCAATTGAGATTAATGTCCCAGGTGAAATCCTCAGTAGATATTACTGAACTAGATATGGCAACTTCGATACCTTTATTCTCGATTTCACCAGCATTTACGAATTTAGATGAATATCCCGTAGCTGAGGATACTGCAACTGGGATAATTTGATCTTTTGAATTGGTTTTATAAACCGACATATCTAGGCGTAGCCTATTTTCAAAGAATCTCAATTCTAATCCTCCTTCCACACTAATGGTACTTTCGGGTAGAAGTTTCTCATTATTTTTGGTGCCATTAACCCCATATAGCGGCACGGCTCCAAATGGAGTTGGCTTGTTCAGTACATCGGTAAGACTGTTTGCAGGTGCAGAACTACCTACTTCGGCATAATTCAACCTTAGCTTACCAAATGAAAAATACTTTTTATCGGCAAATAAATTCGAGAAAATGAAACTTGAAGATATTGATGGATAGAAGTAAGTACTATTTTCTATAGGCAATGTAGATGAGTGATCAAATCGACCGGTCACATCTACATAAAGTAAGTTGTTATATCCGAAGGATGCTAGACCGTAAATACCATCAACTCCAATCTTCTCCTGTATTTCTAAAGGTGCGTTAGGAATGTTTACTGAATTAGTGAGTGAGAAGAGACCAGGAAGTACCAAACCACCATTTGTTTGGGCTCGGATAGAAGAAAAATTATTTCTTCTAATATTGGTGCCTAAAACGCCACTTAAATTAAATTTCTCGGTTAAATTCCTATTAAAATTCAACATAAGGTCATAATTCATTTCGGTAAAATTGATGTTATTTCTAACATACAACCCTACAGCTCCTGCGGTGCCTTCATTTACCCTTTCCTCTTGGAAGAATGAATAAGTATCAAGAGAAACCCTTCCTTCAACATTTAGCCAATCATTTAATTCGTAGTTTAGAGCAACGTTTCCAAAAATCCTATCTCTCGTATCATTTTGATAATTTTCGTACACCGTCCAATATGGGTTATCTATAGTACCGCCCATAAAAGGATCAACACTACTACCAGTTGAGAAATAGGCATCTTTAAGCTCCTTAATACCGACATTCATCGCCCAGTATTTTCTCATGGCAGCAAGAACGTTACCTGCATTGGCGCCAGTTTCATTTCCAGTTTTGTTACGTCCTAGAGCGTCTGTCTTAATATAATTAGCAGTTGCAGAAGTAGTCAGCCTTTCATTAACATCAAATGCTGTACTTACCGCAATATTATCCCTGGAAATTTTACTGTTTGGTAATATTCCTTCTTGATCAAACTTAGTGTAGGCAATCCTATAATTTGCTGCTTCACCGCCCCCTGCTATAGATACACTATTGCTTAGGGTAACCGGCGTTTCAAAAAATGTAATTAATTTATCCTTGGGAGCCTCCCACGGAGTTGGCTGTAAATAATTCGGGGATTCGGGATAAAATGAATCCCATTGATATACCAGTAAATCGGAATTAAAAGGGGCCCCGTACGAACCGTAGGCCGTTGAAGGAGTTACTAAATCAATAATACCGTCATTATTTACATCGCGCTGATTAAAATAACTATCGCCATCCGGCCCATAAACAGGTCCGTATCCTGTCCCATATTCATACTGGAATTTTGGCCAGGTAGATTTATCGATAAAACCAATTGTGGTGGAGGAATTAAGGGTTACAGTTGGATTATTTTTTGCTCCTGCTCCATTTTTTGTAGTAATAATAATAGCTCCGTTTGTTGCTCTTGATCCATATAATGCAGTTGCGGCTGCACCTTTTAATATATTTATGGATTTAATATCGTTTGGATTAATATCAGAAGCAAGATTCCCATAATCGAAACCACCACCTCCAGTTTGCTGCGTATCTGAGTTGAAATTTGAATTATTAACGGGGACACCATCTACAACAAATAATGCTTGGTTATTTCCAGTTAAGGAGGTACTACCCCTAATTACGACATTACTTGAACCTCCTAAGTTGGTATTCGTCTTAATCTGTACCCCTGCTACCTTTCCAGATAGAGCATTTACAACATTATCAGTAGGAACATTATTAACATCCTCTCCATCCACTTCTTGTGTGGCGTAGCCTAAGGACTTTTTTTCTCGGGAAATCCCCAACGCTGTTACAACAACTTCATTCAACTGTTCGGAATCTTCCTGAAGCGTAATATTTAGTGAACTTTGGTTATTGACGGCCACTTCTACCGTTTTATAGCCAATATAGGATACGACTAAAAGTGCATTGCCTGAAACATTTATGGAAAAATTACCATCAAAATCTGTTTGCGAACCGTTTGACGTACCTTTTTCTAGAACATTTGCACCAGGCAGTGGCTGACCAAAATTATCAAAAACAGTTCCTGTGACCGTCTGTTGTAGGTTCTTTTTTATAGTATTGGAATTAATTTGGGATGCCTGTGTTTTTGCAGTGTCATTACTATTACTATTAAAGAGAATAACTTGTCGTTTCTCTATCTTATAAGTAATACCTGTATCTTGTAATAGAACATCTAAAACTTCATAAATCTTTTTCTTCTCAAGTTTTATACTAATTACTTTTGTGACTGGTATCCGACTGGTTTCAAATACAAAGCGATAATCAGAAATCTTTTCAATTTGGGTGAATGCTTTTTCAATACTGACCTTATCCAACTGCAAGGTTAATAAATCCTTATTAGGGTCATTATTAGCTCTTATTGTTAAAACTGGAATCAATAAAAAGGCTAATATTGTAATTTTTAGGTTAGTTTTGCGGAAAATTAAAAACAGCAAACTTCTAATTGTAGTTTTTTTCATAATCTGAGTTGTTTTGAATCGTTGTGGTTACATCGGTGAATAATAATTCAGTTCATCGGGGAATGTTAGAGCATTCCCCGTTTTCGTTAGTTTTTTTATTTTATAAGGTAATTCATTTTTTATAAGGTTATCCATTAATTGTTAGTATTAGCCCATATTCGTATGTGATTATTCTTAATCGAATATTCGAACGGATGGATTGCGCTGATCAATTTTAAAACCTCTTCAATACTCTCAATATTGATATTAAAGGATGCAGTTAATTCTTTTTCGGAAAGTATTTTGTTTCTGTTGTCTATAGATACATTATATTTTCGCTCTAAAGTTTTTGCTATGGTTTTAAAAGATGAATTTTTAAAGATGAGTTCGCCTTGAAGCCATCCTGTATATAATTCAGTATCTACTTTCTGTATCCCTATTGATTTATCATCTCTTTTCCAGGACCCCTTCATGCCAGGTTTAAGAATTACTTGGTCTGAAGAACTATTTATGTTATGCATATTAACAGAGCCCTCTAACAGAATCGTCGAGATTTCTGTATCTTCTTCATACGATGAGATATTAAATACAGTACCCAATACTTCAACTACTATATCATCCGTATTTACAATAAACGGATGATCAAGATCTTTCGCAACGTCAAAAAAAGCTTCACCATTAATAAAAACTTCCCTTTTCATCCCTTCTATAAACTTTACTGGGAATCTTATTTTGGTTCCGGAATTTAAAGTCACCAAAGTTCCGTCTGATAGTTCTAGATTGAAAACTTTTCCATTAGGAATATGCAATTCATTATAGAGAAGTTGTTCTATTTCTGAGTTTGGAAGGTAAATTAGATTACTTCCTTCTTGCTTACCAACTAGCACACCAGAGGCTGAAATAATTTCCTTCGATTCTTTTTGGTCAATAAATAAAACACTCTCGTCCCCCATTTTTAGTTGGACATATTGATCGGAATAATTAGGCTCGCTTTGATCTATATCCTTTGTCCATAGATGATAAACAGAGAATAAAACACCAATAAATACAGCGGCGTACTTTATTAAAAATCTCCAATTAATTGAATCAAATTTTTTAATATCCTTCAACCTACTTTTAATCGCTTTTAAATCCTCCTCACTATTAATCTCTGTCAACATTACTAATGACCCCTCAACTAAATTCTCTTGAAATAATCGATGGATTAATTCTTGATCCTCTTCAGACATATCTTTCAGATCATGAGGATTTATGGATTTGGAAGCTTTAATACTTCTTAAACAATTGATAAATCTTTCTTCTTCAGTCATAAAAACAATCGGGAAGTAAACCCTTTATTACTAAGTTGTCATTTTTAGTATTAAGGGTGACAAATTTTTTTTTATCTGAAGTTTAGTTTTGCACGGTTGTTATTCCAAAAATTCGATTTCGCTAATTGTATTGCTTTTTCTCATAGGGCGGAATACATTTAAAAATATCCTGCCACATAAATTGTATTTATTGAAAAAATAGTAAAAGTAGCTTGAGAGCAGCCTTTATAAGGCACAGATAATACAATCTTAGACTAAAAAATCATAGTCGATTAGGCAGTGCTATGGCAACTTGTTCCGACTTAGAATTATCTTTATATAGGCTAGTTACTATCTGAATAAAGTTCTGGTAATCCTGCGCCCTTTAAAATTTGATTGTATTTTGAAATCTTATCCGTTTTTATATTTTGCAATTCAGACCTCAGTGCGCCCCATTGTTTTAAGTAATCTTCCATTACCTCCACGGTACCTTGTGTAACAGGAAGATTACCTTCTCCTATACTACCCAAAAAGTCTTTAAACTTAATTAAGAGTCGCGCTTCATACATATAGTTATTTTGAGATGTTCTCATTTCCTTTTGAAGTATTTCAGCAATCCACTCGTCCATTATCTTATTTAATTGAACGCCTTCATTTTTTATGTTATCATCTTTTGCGACTTTTAGAATAAAATTTAGTTGTTCTTTAATTAGGCGTAAATCGCGAACACCTTCTGCCATTTCAGTAGCGCCTTTATATATAGCTTTCGAAATTTCATCTCTTTCTCTATAGGCATCTGCAACATTCTCGATACTTTGGGCTAAACGTGGATCAATCGTTATTTCAAAATCTTGAGATTGTGTATAGTCCCCTACTTTAAGGACAGCTTTGTACATCCCCGGTGGAGCATTGTAGGCCGTTAGGTCTCGATTTGTAGTTGCCAATTCTTTTAAGCAATCAAAACGACCGATCTTCATGTTCCACCGGTAGCGATTTGCCCCTGTCTTTTTTTGTAATTGCTGTTTGACTAAAGAGTCACAGCCATTTTTTGCATTATTAGTGTATTCTGAATGGATGATATTACCCATTGCATTTATTATTTCAATAGACATTGCAGTATCCTCAGAAACCGGTTTATTTAGAACATAGTGAATCTGTAAACCACTGGGGGCATTCTCCCCGAGCCCCCCATCGATACTATAAGCTACTGACAGTTCAGTATTAGTGTCTTTGGGTTTGTAAAGGTAATAATCAGCCTTAGCGACATCATCAGAAACTTGGTGCAATGGCGTTAAGTCATCTAGGATCCACAAAGCTCTCCCTTGAGTTGCCACAACTAAATCTTTCCTTTTAACCCTGAGGTCTGTAATGGGGACTTCAGGTAAATTATTTTGTAATGATGTCCATAATTTCCCATCGTCGAAAGAAACAAAAATGCCAGTTTCAGTACCTGCATATAATAACCCTTTTTTATCTGGGTCTTCCCGAATGGTACGAGCAAAAGTATCACCTGGGATACCATTCACAATTTTAATCCAGGTTTTACCATAGTCATTAGTTTTGAAGAGATAAGGAGTAAAATCGTTAAGCTTATAAGCGGTTGCGGCAATGTATGCGCTAGCAGGGTCGTGCGGAGAAGGTTCTACTACATTAATTATACATTCTTTGAGACCATTTGGAGTGACATTGGTCCAGGTAATTCCGCCATCTTGGGTTAAGTGGACTAAACCATCATCAGAACCTACCCAAATTACACCCTCTTTAAGGGGTGATTCTTCAATGTTAAATAAGTTGTTATAACTCTCTGCAGTAATCTGTTCATTGCTTATCGGTTCCCCCCCTTTGCCTTGATGGTCCTTATCATTACGAGTGAGATCTTCACTTATCACCTCCCAAGAGACTCCGCGATTTGTTGATTTCATTACATATTGAGATCCATAATAGATTGTTTTTGGATCGTGAGGGGAAACAATTACAGGACCGTTCCAATTAGCCCTATATCTAAGATTTTTTGGTTGTTCGCCCGTTACCCTAGTCGGATATGGCATCACCATTCGAGTGTTATCGATATCACGATCCCACTCAATAAAATTGCTAGCAAAATAGGTGGAATACACATACCGCGGGTTGTTAGGGTCTACTGCGACTGTAGAAGATTCACCCGCACGCATCACGTCCCAGTGCATTTCTCCAATACCATCATCGGCAACCCTGCTATCAATAGCTATTGTACTATTATCTTGTTGTCCAGAGTAGATCCGGTAGGGATATCCATTATCTGTAATTAATCGGTAAAATTGTCCTGTTGGTTGATTGTATAGTGTGGACCAAGTTTCGCCCCCATTGAATGTTACAGATCCTCCGCCATCATTTGCGTTGATCATTATATCACTATTATTAGGATTGATCCACATATCGTGATGATCAACATGACTTCCTCTGATGCCTTTAAATGTTTTACCTCCGTCAATTGACTTCATCGCAAAGCTATTCATAACCCATAATTCATCTTCGTCATTGGGGTCCGCTATTATATGCATATAGTACCAAGAACGTGCGTAAGTTGTAGCGTCATTTGTCATTTGCTTAAAGCTATCGCCCGCATCTTCTGAACGGTAGACACCCGCCTTGTCACCTGGGGCATCAATGGCAATATAAACGATATTAGGATTGGCTGGAGAAATTGACACACCCATTTTTCCTTTTACCTCGGGCAAGCCTTTATTTATTTCCTTCCAATTTTTACCACCATCTGTAGTTTTATAAATTCTACAACCAGGGCCACCATTATGAACTACCCATGGTTTACGCCAGAATTCCCACGAGGCAACCATCATAAAATCTGGATTATTCGGGTCAACGGTCATGTCAACAATACCAGAATTTTCGTTTATGTATAAAATTTTTTCAAAACTAAGGCCTCCATCTTCGGAAAGATAAACACCTCTTTCTGGATTTGGTCCCCAGGGATTCCCTTGCGCAGCAACGTAAACTTTATTGGGGTTATTTGGATGGACAAAAACATCACTTATATGTCTTGTCTTTTCCAGACCCATATGCTTCCATGTTTTTCCAGCATCAGTTGATTTATATAGTCCGTCACCGTGAGAGGTCTTTACTCCTCGCACGGGTGACTCGCCAGTACCTACATAAATGATGTTTGGATTTGAAGGTGCTACGGTAATGTCGCCAATACCGGTAGTATTAAAAAAGCCATCGGATATATTCTTCCATGTGTTACCCCCGTCCTTCGTCTTCCATACCCCACCACCAGTGGCCCCCATATAATAGGTAAAAATATCATTAGGTATCCCCGTAACCGTGGTAGATCGTCCTCCACGGTAGGGTCCAATGTTCCGATAAGTCAACGATTCAAATAATGATTTATTTATGGTAGGCGCAGTAGTTCTAGTCTGAGCAGAAATTGAAGAAATTACACAGAATGAAAAAATACTGCTAAGTAAGAGAGAAGTCTTCATATAGAATGGTTTTGACATATTTGCATAGGCATTTAAGACATAGCCTGGTTTATCTTTAAGTTGTAATAACAATTAAACAGGGTGACAAGAAATAGGTTTTTCTCATTAATGCATTGTGGAATTTATTGAGCGCCCATATCTAAATCTATTCTCAAAATTTAATCTTAACCGTTTCTTGCAAGAATATTCAGTTGTAATTAGGAAGTTATTCTAATTACCATGTAAAATAAGGTCAGGATAAAATCTAAGATTATTCCATCTTAAAATTTCTCCTGACCATTATGTTAATGAAAAGGTATACTACTTTGGAGTGTAAGGTATACTTTCCAATCGAGCCTATTGACCTTCTCCTCTTTCCTTTCTTTGTTTTTCGACCATAGATTCAACATCGCGCAACAATTGTTTCGCATCATATATAATACCATCTTTAATAGTATATTCTATACCTCCAACTCGTTCGACCTCCGCTGTCTCGTCGTTAAGTCTTGCGGCACCTGTACCATAAAGGACCTTCATGTTTTGAATCGGATTTTCATCGAGAATAACCATGTCAGCAAATAAACCTTCACGTATAACACCATATTCAATAGGTTTTTTCAAAGGCTTGAATATTTCTTCTGCGCCATGCAAGGTCGCTGCTCGTATAACTTCAAGCGGATGAAAGCCAGCTTCTTGAAGCATTTCAAGTTCATGGACGGTGCCAAAACCATACAAATTATAGATGAATCCTGAATCTGAACCAACAGTTACTTTACCACCTCTATTTTTGTAATCGTTCAAAAATTGCATCCAAACATGATAAAAATTTCTCCAGGCTACTTCATCTTCTGTAGTCCAATCAAACCAATAAGCGCCATGACTTAAACGGCTTGGTGCATAGAAATCCAACTGAGTAGGTAAAGCATATTTGGACATCCAATCAGCATTCTTTGCGGCCATAACGTCTCTGCCAGCTGAATAAATCGTCATGGTAGGATTGATATAGAAATCCAAAGCCAAAAATTCGTTCAGCAAGGCATTCCATTTTTCACTCTTTGGCGTTACCATATTCCATTGACGTGCTACTTGTCCAAATCGATGTTGTTCATCTCCATAATTAATATCCAATGGGAAAGGTTGTACATCATGATTATCATACATGGCTTCAAATAACCCATAAAAATGAGTCATACTTGTTAAGCCTAATCTTGCCGCATCTAATGCATTCATCTGTGCCACTCCACTCTGTGCTAGGTGAGCAGTACTGCCCATTCCTAAGGAAGTGGCCTCATCCAGTACTGCTTTCATGATTTCTGGGCGATGAGATCCTAATTTCAACCCATCAACACCTTTTTTCTTGGCATACCGAACCCACTCTTTAGCATCTTCAGGAGTAAGTATTTTGCGGTCTTTCCATTCATTTCCAGTCCCTATGCGATGAAAAGAAATCATTCTTGGCGCGACAATTTGATTTTTGGCACTTCTTTCACGCTCATTCAGAGACCACTCTAGCTCCCCGAAAGGTACTCCCCTAACGGTAGTAATACCATTGGCAAGCCACAACTTGTATACATACTCAGCTTCGGGTGCTTTTGGAACTCCTCCCGTATGCACGTGAAGGTCAATTATACCAGGCATCAAATATTTGCCATTCGCATCAATTTCTTTTACGTTACCTGAACCAATCTTAGGGCGTTTCGATTCATCAATGGGGACTTTAGGTAGGCCAACATTAACGATGTCAACAATTTTATTATGTTCTATTACGATGTCCACGGGTCCTGTTGCAGGTGAACCCGTTCCGTCAATCATAGTGACTCCACGTATAATAAGTCGATCGTAAGGACCGTCGCCCTCCCCAGGTTTGCGATCTGGTCCGCCAAGCATTTGAGCTGTAATCAGCATCGGGATCAGTAAAAAAGTTGTGAAGAAAAATTGTTTCATATAAATTGATTTAGTTAATGTATTTAAAAGTTGGCGCCGTATAAATCCATAATTGTGATTATATCTGACTTATTATGTATAGAAGGATCATAGGGGGCTATTTATTAATGTATGCATTGTTACGTTTTTATCCTCTTAATCCCGGTAAACGGGTTATTATATTTAAGAGAGTGATTTCGATAATATTTCAATTATCCTTTGGGTACATAAATTTTTCTTTATAAGGAATTAGACATGCCTGATAAAAAATAAAACGACTGCTCTTCAAAAATTTTATTTTGATTTCTGACGTGGTTATATCTAAAGCTTGATTATAATATAGTTTGAGATATTAGTAAACCAATATTGTATTTATGGAACACAGTTTAATTAGAAGTTGTTATTATCTTAGAAATGGGTGACGTAAATTCAACTTATTTTAATAAAAATATATTTTTTTAATTTTTTTTTAATTTCTGTTAAGAAAACTATAAATTTAACTGATCAAGAAATCTGAAATATCAATCTAAGTTTATAATGAAAAATTTTGATTCACTTTTTAAGGAGCATTATACATTCTTATGCTTAATTTCATATTCAATTCTTAAAGACCGTGACGCAGCCAAGGATGTTGTACACGATTTCTTTATATCATATTGGCAGAAGAAAAATAACATTTCGATTGAAATTTCTTTCCGGGCATATGCTGTTAAGGCTATTAAAAATCTTAGTATCCAAGCAATCAGAAAGTCTGAGAAGGAAAATTCACTACTTAACAAAGTAGTGCTTCAAGAATATGATATACAGAGAGATACAGAAGTCATAAATTTCAAACAGAAAATATTTCGAGTTCTTGAGAAGTTACCAGAAAAGCGAAGAGAAATTTTTGTCGCGGCCGTCCTTAACGGTCATAGTTATGAAGAAATAGCTGAAACTAGAGCTATTTCGATAAACACAGTTAAAACCCAAATTAAACGTTCGTACGCATTCTTAAGAACATACAGAAGAGAAGATTTTGTGATTATTTTTATTTGTTCTATAAGCTCCTTGTATTTATTTTAGAGTTATTTTATGAATATAATGCAAGATTATCCTTAAAAATAGAAGATATAAACTCAAAATATAAGAAAACTAAGGGTTTACCGATTTTCTGAAAATAATATGTATTTTCAGTAAGGTATTGACCCGTCTATCCAATAATCAATAAAATTGTTAATTGGAAGCTAAATAAGAAACAATAAAACCCTGTAAGTCATACGATTACAGGGTTTTATTGATAAATGATTCTCAAAAAGTGGAGTCGGAGAGATTAACTGTGTTGTTCACTTTCACTCCCATATTGTAAATGCAACTTGCTGTGCTTGCAGCCCAGACGCTTTAAAACAAAAAAGTTCAATCAAGTAATACTTGTTGAACTTTTTATGCTCTAAATCGCAAACAAGTTGCGCTTAATTGTGGAGTCGGAGAGAATCGAACTCTCGTCCAAACAAGTCATTAAAGAGCTTTCTACACGTTTATTCCATGTTCAATTTTCGATGGTAAGCCGATCAAGGACAACCTACTTACCACTTATCTTCTTTAGTTTCAAATAGAGATCAAAGCGCTCTCTAATCTATGTTAACTTTTACGATGCCCCAAAACTGACCGCCGCTAACCAAGGCTTTCAAGGGACATTTAGCCTTCCTACCTAGTAGGAAATTAGCTTAATCTTACTGTGATTCAGATTATGCAGCTAAAGCGTAGTTATTCTCGCCGTTTAAAATGTTGACTTAGCCTTTTTCGTGTCTCAAAGTCATTACACGACGTGCTTACTGTTCAATTAATCTCGCTGTCAAAACCAGTCGACCCCTTCAATGAGATAGCGAATCTTAGATTCGTGTAATCGAACCTATACAGGCATTCATCGCCCGTATTATATCCCGACCGTAAGCGTCGGGAAGAATTAATTTAAATATAAGTACCCTGTATTGTCAGGTCTAAAATTAAAGAACTTTAAATTTCAAATAATTCAAAACTTTTATTTACATCCGACTTAAAGTCGAGAGTGCAAAGATATCATTTTCTAATGTAAACTTCGAAACCTTTTAGCGCAAAATCCATACCGTTTGAAATAATCTCAGTTTCAAATTTTATTTATATTCATTCCATAAAAAAAACTGATATGATTAAAAAAGGAAGCAAGGTAAATTGGAAGTGGGGAAGTGGCACTGCCACCGGAAAAGTTGTTGAGACTTATACCAAAAAAGTAAGCAAGACTATCAAAGGAACCGAAGTTACCCGTAATGGTGAAGAGGGAAATAAAGCCCTTTACATCAAGCAAGAAGATGGGGATCATGTACTTAAGAGCGAAAGCGAGGTAAGCAAGGCAGATTAGTTAGGAAATGGTTTGTATAGCCTTTGATTTGATTATTTTTACGAAATCAAAACCTTTCCTTATTTATGAAATTTGTAATTATTACCGAGCGCAAAAACCCGCCAGATAGACGAGTCGTTTTTTCACCTTCAAAATTATCTGAGGCCAAAGCACGATTTCCTGAGGCAGAATTTGTCGTAGAATCTTCGGATGTTAGAGTATTTAAAGACTCTAGATACCAAGCTCAAGATTTTGTGGTAAGTAGCGATATTAGTGATGCGGACGTTATGATTGGGGTAAAGGAAGTACCAATTGATGCTTTAATAGAGAATAAGAAATATTTTTTCTTTTCTCATACTATTAAAAAACAGCCCTACAACCGTAAACTTTTAAGAGCAATACTCGATAAGAAAATAGAACTCTATGATCATGAGACCATCACCGACGAAAAAGGGATGCGTCTCATAGGTTTTGGGAGATATGCGGGAATTGTTGGAGCTTATAATGGTATTAGAACTTGGGGCTTAAAATATAAATCCTTTAAGTTGCCCAAGGCTCAAACGCTCACTAGCAAAAAAGACTTGATCGCTGTTCTTAATACCGTTAACTTGCCGGCCATGAAAATTCTTCTTACCGGACGTGGCAAGGTTGCTGGAGGTGCAATGGAAATCCTTAAAGGGATGAATATCAAAAAAGTTAAGATTAAAGAATATTTGACCGAGGAGTTTGACGAACCGATCTATTGCAACATCGATGTACTTCATTATAATAAACGCAAAGATGGGCAAGTTTTAGATACTTTAGATTTTTTCAATAATCCTGAAGAATATAAATCTGACTTTATGCGGTTTGCCAAGGTCACAGATATGTATATCGCAGGGCATTTTTACGGAGGCGGCGCGCCTTATTTATATACCCGTGAAGATGTAAAATCGGATGATTTTAATATTTCGGTCGTAGCAGATATCAGTTGTGATGTAGATGGTCCGGTTGCGACAACACTCCGAGCTTCTACTATCGAAGAGCCAATCTATGGTTATAATCCTCAAAGTGAATCTGAAGTTGATTTTAACGACGATAATGCCATAGCTGTGATGGCGGTGGATAATCTACCGTGCGAATTGCCAAAGGATGCAAGCGAAGGATTCGGGGAAATGTTTTTGGAGAGCGTGTTGCCAGCTTTTTTTAATGGTGACAAAAATGGAATCCTTCATCGGGCGAAAATCACCGAAAATGGAAAGTTGACCAAACGTTTCAGCTACCTTCAAGATTACGTGGACGGCAAGGAGTAATTTTAGTTGTTAGTTGATAGTTGTTAGTTGTTGGTTTTAAATATGAATTAATGCTTTACAAATTTGCCTTCTTTCAAAACTTCCACATAATTAGTGTTCGAAGAGATTTCTGTATTTAGAAATCATTTCCTTTAAAACTTTTTTAAAAGCTTCTTTTCGAAAAAAATTATGGTCGCTATTCCTAGTAAATAAGCGAGCAAATCGTTTATGCTAAACGTGCTTCCAAGAATAGTGTACATTATCGGATTATCTTCAATTTTAAGGATTTTCGCTAAATTAAAGAGCTGAAGAAATTCGATACTAAAAGAAACAAGCAGCACAATAACTGCGGCTGTAATCACTTTCAACTCTATAAAGGACATCAATAAGAAATATAGAAGTATCACCACTAAAAAATCTCCAACTGTATGTCTTAAGAATCCAGTGCTAACATACACGGCAATCAAAATCTCTATAATTAGAATACTTACAAACCCAATAAAGTATGGTATTTTAAAATGGAAAGTCATATCTTCTGGTCTTGTTATTAGTTCAAGCTTGGACCGAAAATTTAAAGACGAATATAAAAAAAAGAGGCCGTGCATTTCTGCAGGCCTCTTTAATATATGACTAATTAACATTTTTACACTCTTGGAATGTCCAAAGGATTATCATTATTTCCATTGGTATCCCTATTACCATCCCGTAAATTATCATTTCCTCTATTTTCTGTAATTGGAGGTGTTGGAGTTATAGGTCTTGTGTTTCCAGAATTAGGATTATTAGGAGTATTTGATCTAAGGCCTCTTGTATCTGGCTCCATATTTAAATCTGAAGACTCGTTACGAACCTTTTTAATGATATCCTTAAAATGTTCTCCTGCCGCTTCACGTCCACCAAGTCCGTAACTCAATGCCACTGCTACCGCGATAGCTCCTAACATTAACCCGAAGGCCAATTCTACAATCTCATTCGCGATTCCCATTGTTCTTAGGGCAATAGCGATAAACAGACCTAAAGATGCCACTCTAATAATACTTGCAATAAATTTATTCTTACTGTTGGTGTTGGTCATGGTGTCGTAAATCAGTAGAGATACGTAATTACCAATTGCCAATATGATAAGTCCAAATAGTATTTGACCTGTAATATCCAATACCGAATTTAGTATTTCAGTTAACCTATCCAGTCCTAAAATTTCCACTGCCGTGATTATTCCAAAGAAAACCAAGAAGAAATAAAATAGATTTGCCAATAATTTGGACAAGGATTGATTAGCGCCTATCATATTGTGGATCTTTATCTTTTCTGCGGCCTGGTCTACACCAAGGCTCTTGAATAAGTCCTCAAGGAATGAACTAAGATATTTTCCTCCCCAAACAAAGACAAAAACAACAACCGCTGCAACGATAATATCACCAATCATTGCTGTAAAGCCATTCAAAATATTATTTGCTGGCTCAGAAATAGCCCGTAATTCTAATGCATTAAATGCCTGAATTAAAAATGGAACGAATATCACTATGAATACAACTTTTTTAAGGATATTCACGATTTTTTCAGTATCGTTAAATCCAGTTTTATCCACCATTCTATCGATAAATCCACCACCAATTCTCACCAAATTAGAGACAAATTTTGCCAGCAGATAACCAATAAATCCAATAAGAACCGCTCCAATCAGGTTTGGTATAAAGCTTAGGAACTCATTTACCATATTTCTCAGAGGAGTAAGTACCTCGTTGACCCCCAAAATCTCTAGGACTATTAGGAGAGTAATAATCATCAAAATGTAATAGATGATGTTGGCTACAAAAACATTTGTGTTTTTTACATTTTCTCTTCCGATCAAACGTTCATCCCAAGTTGTTTTTTCCATTAGGTTAACCACAACCTTTTTTATGCCTTTAGATATGAGCCAGCCAATAAGCAATACCAATAATGCACCGACAATATTCGGCAAATAATCGGTAACCCTATTTGCAAAATGTTCTAATTGATTTTCCATGAAATATAGTTTAAGTGTTAATTTTCAGGAAAATAGACAATGTTTAGTAATCAAGATAACGTGTTAAATTATATTTTTAACCCGTTTCAGAAGGTTCGGAGAGGAAATAAAAAATCTATAACTGAAGCTTAAACCTTACTTAGAGTGAATTAACCGTTTTCCTAATCGCAACTAAATTAGTTAGTAACTTATCTAATTTATCAAGATGAAGCATATTTGCTCCGTCGCTTTTTGCCATGGAAGGGTCAAAATGAGTTTCTATAAACAGACCATCCACCTTATTTACAACGCCAGCTCTAGCAATTGTCTCAATCATTTCAGGCCTACCGCCAGTAACACCGACAGACTGATTTGGTTGTTGTAGAGAATGTGTAACATCTAAAACCGTGGGCGCGTATTCTCGCATGGTTGGGATTCCCCTAAAGTCAACAATCATATCTTGATACCCAAACATAGTTCCGCGATCCGTAATCCATACTCGATCATTGCCAACATCTTTTATTTTTTGGACCGCATGCTTCATGGATTCTGGACTCATAAATTGTCCTTTTTTCAGATTTACGAACTTCCCAGTTTCAGCAGCGGCCATTAAAAGGTCAGTCTGTCTCACTAAAAACGCGGGAATTTGAAGAACATCAACGTATTCTGCCGCGAGTGTAGCATCATTATTCTCATGGATGTCAGTAATAGTAGGGATATCAAAAGTTTCTGAGACTTTGCGAAGAATTTTCAAGGCTTTCTCGTCACCGATACCTGTAAAACTGTCGATTCTGCTTCTATTCGCCTTTTTAAAACTTCCTTTAAATACATAAGGAATCTTAAGATTATCTGTAATCTTAACAATCTTTTCTGCAATGCGCAACGCCATTTCTTCGCCTTCGATAGCGCATGGACCGCTTAAAAGGAAAAAGTTGTTGGCTTCTGTATGTTTAATCTTTGGGAGTTGATTTAGGTTCATAAAAGTCGTTTGATATCAATGCAAAGATAAAGAATTCCAACAATTGTTATCATTGATGGTTTAATAACTAGACTTTTCATTTTCAATGATTTAGTATGTATGAAGGGCGATTAATGTGAAATTCCTAATATTATTTTCGATATATAGAATATTCAATTTTTAGGCGTACCTTTGCGCGCTTAAAATAAGGCATTCTATGGCTAATATCAGAAATATCGCAATTATTGCTCACGTTGACCACGGCAAAACTACTTTGGTCGATAAGATTATGTATTACTGTCATCTTTTTCGTGAAAACGAGAACACCGGTGACTTAATTCTAGACAACAACGATCTTGAACGTGAACGTGGAATTACAATAACTTCGAAGAACGTTTCTGTAATCTATAAGGATACTAAAATTAATATCATCGACACTCCTGGTCACGCCGATTTTGGTGGTGAAGTGGAGCGTGTATTGAACATGGCAGATGGTGTGTTACTTCTTGTCGATGCATTTGAAGGTCCTATGCCTCAAACGCGTTTCGTGCTTCAAAAAGCAATCGATTTAGGTTTAAAGCCATGTGTAGTAATCAATAAAGTTGATAAAGAAAACTGTACTCCAGAAGAAGTGCACGAAGCTGTTTTTGACTTAATGTACGAGTTGGGCGCAGAAGAATGGCAGCTGGATTTCCCGACTGTTTACGGTTCGGCAAAACATAATTGGATGAGCGACGATTGGAAAGAGCCTACCGATAGTATCGAGCCTTTGTTAGATATGGTGGTAGAACATATTCCTGCGCCGGTAATTAAAGAAGGAAATACTCAAATGTTGATTACTTCTTTAGACTATTCATCTTTTACCGGAAGGATTGCTATCGGAAGATTACAAAGAGGAAGTTTAAAATCGGGAATGAACATTTCCTTAGTAAAACGCAATGGAAAAGTAGTAACTTCAAAAATTAAGGAACTACACATATTTGAAGGATTAGGTAGAAAAAAGGTTGAAGAAGTACAAGCTGGTGACATCTGTGCAATCGTTGGTCTAGAAGGTTTTGAAATTGGGGATACTATCGCCGATTTTGAAAATCCTGAAGCATTAAAAACTATCGCTATCGATGAGCCTACCATGAGTATGCTTTTTACTATTAACGATTCTCCCTTCTTTGGTAAAGATGGAAAGTTTGTGACATCTCGACATATTAAAGACAGACTATATAAAGAGTTAGAAAAGAACTTAGCGCTAAGGGTAGAAGATACCAACAGTGCAGATAAATTCATGGTTTACGGTAGAGGCGTACTCCATCTTTCGGTTTTGATCGAAACTATGAGACGTGAAGGTTACGAACTTCAAATTGGTCAACCACAAGTTATCATCAGAGAAATAGACGGTGTTAAATGTGAGCCAATTGAAGAAATGACCATTGATCTTCCTGAAGAAGTAAGCGGTAAAGCCATCGAAATGGTGACCATCAGAAAAGGTGAAATGCTTAGCATGGAAGCCAAAGGAGAGAGAATGATCTGTAAATTCTTGGTTCCTTCAAGAGGAATCATCGGATTGAGAAATCAACTTCTTACTGCAACTGCCGGTGAAGCGATTATGTCTCACCGATACAGGGAATATCAACCTTTAAGAGGTGGTATCCCAGAAAGACAAAACGGAAGTTTGGTTTCTATGGAAAAAGGTAGTGCAATTCCTTACTCAATCGACAAACTACAGGATAGAGGTAAGTTCTTTGTTGAACCAGGAGAAGATATTTATGAAGGTCAGGTAATCGGTGAAAATTCACGTGGTGATGATATGGTCGTGAATATTACCAAAACCAAAAAGATGAGTAATGTGCGTTCTTCAGGAGCAGATGATAAGGCAAGGATTGTACCTGCAATTAAATTCTCTTTAGAAGAAGCGTTAGAGTATATTCAGAAAGACGAATACGTTGAGGTAACTCCAAAACACGTTAGGCTACGTAAAATTTTATTGACAGAGAACGAAAGAAAACGTTCAAAATCAATCTAATCTGAAGTTTATTTCTGAAATCCCTTTAGCTGAATGGGTTGGGTACTTGGCTTCGGCCATACTTTTAATCTCGTTCACGATGAAATCCATGACTCTACTTAGGATTGTAAATTCTATAGGTGCAGTAATTTTTATCGTCTATGGCTATATGCTGCATATATCTTGGCCAATCATTATAACCAATGCGGCCATTTTAATGATTAATTGTTATCATTTATCAAAGGTGAAAAAGGTTTAATCCTCTTTCACCTTTTTATATGATAGATTCTCCACAGCTAGAAATTTTTGCTGAATTTTTTAATTTCAACTTTTTTCTGAAGTGATATCGAGTATTCTGCAATTCTATTCCTTTATTTGCAGATAGATTAATCAACCGCCTTAGATGCTCTTCAATTCAATTGAATTTGCAATTTTCCTTCCCATTGTTTTTTGTCTTTATTGGGCGATTGGTGCCAAAAATCTAAAACTTCAAAATATATTTTTATTAGTTGCTAGCTATTTTTTCTACGCATTCTGGGATTGGCGTTTTTTAGGTTTGATTCTTTTCAGTACCATCGTGGATTTTGTTATCGGCATCCTCTTGTCCAAAAGCGAAAGCAAAAAACATCGTAAGATTCTATTATGGACAAGCATATTAATAAATCTAGGATTGCTCGGTTATTTTAAATATTCAAACTTTTTCCTGGAGAACTTTGTTCAAGCATTTACCTTGTTTGGTTCGGATTTAAGATATTCCTCACTTTATATAATTCTACCAGTTGGGATTAGTTTTTATACGTTTCAAACCTTAAGCTATACTATTGATATTTACCGCAACAAGATTAGCCCAACTAAAGATTTCATTGTCTTTGCGACCTTTGTGAGCTTTTTTCCGCAGTTGGTGGCCGGTCCTATTGAAAGAGCATCACATCTTTTGCCTCAATTTCTGCATAGAAGGAAATTTAAATTACATAAATCAATCGATGGTCTTCGGCAGATTCTTTGGGGATTATTCAAGAAAATGGTGATTGCCGACAACTGCGCAAAATTTGTGGATGAATTTTTCGCAAACTATCAAGAGTATTCAGGAAGCACTTTATTGTTGGGCGCATTCTTTTTTACGGTTCAGATTTACTGTGATTTTTCGGGATATTCGGATATTGCGATTGGAACTTCCCGGCTTTTCGGTTTCGACCTGATGAAGAATTTTAATTTCCCCTACTTTTCTAGAAGTATTGGCGAGTTTTGGCGACGCTGGCATATCTCTTTAACTTCTTGGTTTAAAGATTACGTTTATATTCCGCTCGGTGGAAGTTGGGGAAGTAAGGCGATGCAAATCCGGAACACCTTATTGATTTTTCTGATTATCGGGTTATGGCACGGAGCCCATTGGAAGTTTGTGGTCTATGGATTGATTAACGCATTGCATTTTCTACCGCTCATAATTTTCGGTACTAATTATAAATATCGCGATACGGTTGCCGAAGGAAAGTGGTTTCCGTCGCCCTTCGAGTTCTTTAATATGCTAAAGACCTTTGCGTTTTTAGTTCTAGTCCGGGTATTTTTTAGAGCAGATGATTTAACTAGCGCTATAGATTATCTTTCTATTATTTTTTCGAAATCTCTTTTAATGGTGCCGCAGTTTAATGAGCAATTTGCCGCATTTACAACCCTGATTTTTATTTTTATCTTTTTTATATTGGAATGGCAAGGACGGACCAAAGAATATGCAATTGAAAAACTTGGTTTAAGTTGGCCAAGACCGCTGCGCTGGACGTTCTACTACGCACTAGTTTTCTGCATCTTTTACTTTAAGGGGGACCAACAAGAATTCATATATTTTCAGTTTTAGATGAAGAATTTTAGAAACTTGTTGCTCATTTTTATTCTGCCAATCTTGGTAATTGGGATTACTATGGAGCTTCTGTTGAGAAATATTCCAAACCGCTTTCAGCTTCAAAATGATTATATCTTAGAATCTGGAAGTGACATAGAAACACTCATAATTGGAAGTTCTCATACGGAATTCGGCATAAACCCCAAATATTTAGAGTCGGCTGCCTTCAATTTGAGCAATGTTTCACAGCCCGTAGATATTGATCTTCAACTTTTAAAACATTACCAAAAATTCCTGCCGAATTTAAAAACGGTCATCATCCGTTTGTCGTACACGACTTTATTTGAAAGATTAAACGATTCAAAAGAATCCTGGCGAATGAAAGATTATACAATTTATCAGGATTTAGAATCTGATGGTATTGCTTTCAATTCTGAAATTTTGAGCGTTTCATTGTCCCAAAACATCAATCGCATCTACGATTATTATGTTCTGAAAATTGATGAAGTAAAGTCGAATAGTTTAGGCTGGGGGACTGAAGCTGTCTCATCCAAATCTAAAAACTTAGATACAACAGGAGAAATCGTAGCGAAAAAACATACGATTGAAAATGAAGAATACTTTGAAGCTAACCAAGATTCATTTAAAGCAATTGTTGAGCTGGCCCAGGAAAATTCAATTGAAGTAATTGTAATAACTCTTCCGGCTTACGAAACTTACTTCAAAAATATGGAAGAAAATCAAATTGA
The DNA here is from genome assembly GCA_900104375.1 of Flavobacteriaceae bacterium MAR_2010_188. Lineage (NCBI taxonomy): Bacteria > Pseudomonadati > Bacteroidota > Flavobacteriia > Flavobacteriales > Flavobacteriaceae > Flavobacteriaceae bacterium MAR_2010_188. The sequence goes on along the minus strand of LT629302.1, from coordinate 1,841,030 downwards.
AAATACCATTCAATTTGGAAAAACTTTAGCAAAAACCTATCCTAATGTTCGTTACCTAAATTTCTTAGAGGATAAAAGATTCAACAAAAGTGATTTTTATGATGCAGACCATTTGAATGAGATTGGCGCAAGAAAGTTTTCCCGGATTATTAATGATAGTTTAAGTCATTAAATCCTATTTTTGAATTATGGACGGTTTAAAGGTCATTAGATATTCTTCCGCTGATTTTGAGCTGTGGAACCAATTTTTAAAAGGTTCTAAAAATGCGCCGTTCTTGTTCCATAGAAACTTTATGGAATACCATCAGGACCGGTTCGAGGATTTTTCGCTGATGATTTTTTCAAAAGATAAATTACTGTCGCTTCTTCCTGCAAATATTGTTGAAAAGGAGGTTTTTTCTCATAACGGTCTTACTTACGGCGGATTGATTTTGTCCAAATCCATTAAGTTTGAAAAGGTTCTGGAAATATATAAAGCGGTATTGAAGTATCTCAACCAGAACAATATCAGTCAACTTTACATAAAGCAAATTCCAAAGATTTATAGCAAACTACCGACCGAAGAAATGGATTATTTGCTTCATTTAACCAAGGCCGAAATTTATCGGGTAGATACCTTGTCGGTCATTAAGATGAATAGTAATCCCGGAATTTCTTCAAACAGAATTGAAGGCGTTAAACGTGCAGAGAAACTCGGTTTGACAATTGAAGAAAAGAATGATTTTGAAGAATTCTGGAATGAAATTCTAACCATAAACCTAAAGGAGAAACATAATGCCGAGCCGGTGCATAGTTTGGAAGAAATCACGAATCTGAAGAAAAGCTTTCCAAAGAATATTAGACAATTCAATGTTTATCAGGATGAGCAAATTGTTGCTGGTACCACCATTTTTGAATCAAAAAATGTGGCACATTCTCAATATATTTCGGGCAACGAATTAAACAATCAACTCGGTAGCTTAGATTTTCTTCATTATCAATTGATAAAAAATGTTTTTCCTGATAAAGAATATTTCGATTTTGGAACTTCAAATGAAAAACAAGGGATGAATATCAATAAAGGGCTTCAATTCTGGAAAGAAGGCTTTGGAGCACGCACGGTAACTCAAAATTTTTATAAAGTAGCAACGGAAAATTTTAACTTACTAGATAACATCTTTATATGATTAAATATCTAGACCTTCAAAAATTAAATGCACCTTTTAAGAAAGAATTCAAGTTAAAATTCGATGGGTTTCTAGATTCGGGCAGCTATATGTTAGGGCCAGAACTAAAGGCATTCGAAGATGAATTCGCGGAATATTGTGGTGTTAAGCATTGTATAGGAGTTGGCAATGGTCTCGATGCCCTAACCCTAATATTGAAGGCTTATATAAAACTTGGTAAGCTAAAGAAAGGCGATAAGATTATTGTTCCTGCCAACACTTTTATTGCGACCATACTTTCGGTAATGCATGCTGAACTTATTCCAGTTTTGGTTGAACCAGACTCAGCCTCATACAACATATCGATATTGGGAATTAAAGAAGCGTATTCAGCAGACGTAAAAGCGATAATCATAGTCCATTTATATGGTCAATTAGTATCCGAGATTGAAGATATAAAAGCATTTGCCGAAGACAAAAATCTTCTATTAATAGAGGATGCGGCTCAGGCACATGGGGCCTTTAAATTTATAAATAAGAGAGCAGGAGCATTTGGTGACGCTGCAGCTTTCAGCTTTTATCCGACCAAAAATCTTGGAGCGCTAGGAGACGGAGGAGCAGTCACGACAGATGATGAAGGCTTGGCGAAAAAAATTAAATCCCTTCGTAACTACGGAAGTTCTACAAAATACCGATTTGATGAAATAGGTTTTAACAGCCGCTTGGACGAAATTCAAGCTGCATTTTTAAGGATAAAACTTAAATATCTTGATGAAGACAATAACAAACGTCAGGAAATTGCTAGAAGATATAATTCTGAGATAAAGAATGAAAAGATAATCCTTCCGGAAAACTCCGCTGATTCTAATCATGTTTTCTATGCCTTTGTAATTTCCTTAAAGGACAGAGAAGATTTTCTTTCTTATATTCGTAACCACAATATTGAGGTCAATGTTCATTACCCTATCCCTCCTCATGAGCAGTTGGCGTTAAAAAGTTTAGCAAAGTCGGCACTACCGCTGACCGAGAAAATACACAAATCTGTAGTTAGTCTTCCCTTAAACCCTACATTAACAAAGCTAGAAATTGAAACTATTATTAGTGTTGTAAATCGATATTGATTGAAGAAATTAATAAGGTATATCAATAATAACGTACTGATTGAGGTTGCTCAGCTCAACTCGGTGACCGTTGGAGTCAGGGTTTTAGCTGGAATCATTACTTCAAAAATGATTGCCGTCTTTATTGGAGTAGAAGGGATGGCGCTTATCGGGAATCTTCGAAATTTTGTTTCTGCATCACATTCGTTTTCAATTCTTGGTATTTATCGTGGGTTGGTAAAATATATTTCAAAATATAAAAAGAATTCATTTAGGCTTAGCGAAACGATTTCTACCGCTTATTATTCAGGGTTTTTCATGACCATGTTTATGGCTTTTACCAGCTATTATAACGCAGATTCTATAAATAAGTTTCTTTTCTCTGATTACTATAATTTCGATTATATCATCGAGATTTTTGCTCTAGCGCTTCCATTCTATTCAATAAACATGTTTTGTTTTTCCATTCTCAATGGATTTTCAAAATATAAAATGCTATTGGTAATCAATATTATAGGTCAAGTTTTAGGTCTGCTTATCACTATATTACTTATCTATCAAAATAACATCGACGGAGCCCTAATATCTGCTGTGATGGCACCTTCCATCATCTTTCTTATAACCGTTATAGGTATCGTAAACCGGAAAAGTTTGGTTTCATTAGTTAATATAAAGGACGTAAACTATAACATGCTCCGTAGATTCTCACCTTATGCAGTCATGGCGATTGTTACCACAGTAGCCATGCCTCTCACTCTAATTTTTATAAGAAATTATATTATAAGTTCCGTTGGTTTGGTAGAAGCTGGCTATTGGGAGGCGATGAATAGAATTTCTGATTATTATTTAATGTTCGTCAATTCCATAATGGCATTATATATTATCCCGAAATTCCGGGATATCCATGAAAAAGACTTGATCAAGAAAGAATTAATTTTACTTTATAAGTCCATAATGCCAATCATTGCGATCGGTATGGTTATTATTTTTGTTTTGAAGGGAATTATAATTAGGATAATCTTTACACCGGAATTCTTACCGACCGAAAATCTTTTTCTTTGGCAAATGCTAGGGGATTTTTTAAAGATTATGGCCATGATAATCGCTTACCAGTTTATTGCAAAAAGAATGTTCTTCCATTTTGTAATCATCGAGATATTCTTGATTCTCATGTTGTATCTTTCTAGCATATTGCTGGTAGATATGTATGGTCTGCAGGGAGCGGTGATAGGACATTTTGTGAGTTATTTAATGCAGTTCGGTATTATTGTGCTCATATTCAGTAGTTCAATATTTAGTGTATTGCCTGCCTCCAAAGAATAGATGTCTATTAAACCACATTAAAATCGGTGTTTTTTGAAAAGGCTGCTGAATTATTTCGATAAGAATCTTCTTTTAAAAATTGCTTCGCTAAACTCCGTAGCGGTTATTACGCGCGTAATTGTCGGTTTTCTAACGTCTAAGGCTATCGCATATTATATTGGTCCTTCAGGAATGGCAATTGTCGGTAATCTACGTGATTTTCTAGGCTCCACTCGGTCCTTTGGTTCTTTGGGTTTCTACAATGGCATTGTAAAATATACGGCTGAGTTGAAGAAAGACGCGCTGCAACTTTCAAGACTTTTATCAACTTCGTTTTACTCGGTTTTAGGAATTTCTATTCTTTTGTCCATTGCCATATTTTTTAGCGCAGATTGGCTCAACGACAGCATTCTGAATTCTAAGGGCGATTATTCTTATGTATTCAGGATTCTTGCGCTGGCGCTACCTTTTTATTCTATAAATCTTTTAATCCTGGCAGTATTAAACGGAATTTCAAAATTTAAATTTCTGCTTAAAGTTACCATTATCGGCCAAATTCTGGCCGGGGCTGTCACAATAATATTGATTTGGAAATATTCCATCGCTGGCGCCATGATTGCCATTGTCTTGGCAGAAATAACGGTTCTTTTGGTGACCCTAATCGGAATTCGTACAAAGTTTAAAAAGATAAGCCTGGTAGATTTTAAGAATTTCAATTTTGGGATTATTAAGAACCTGAGTTCTTATTCGATAATGGCGTTATTTTCGGCGGCACTTTTACCGCTGGCCTTTGTTTTTGTTAGAAATTATATTGCTGAAAAGGTTGGTCTTGACCAAGCAGGTTATTGGGAAGCCATGAACCGATTGTCTAAGTATTACCTAATGTTTATCAGTACGCTTTTAACTTTATATATCTTACCTCGATTTTCCCAGATTTCTGAAGCTTCAGAGTTTAGAAAAGAAATCTTCAACTTTTATAAAAACATTTTACCGATTTTCGCCATTGGTTTAATCGGAATATACTTTTTCCGAAACTATATAATTCTGCTGGTTTTTACCAAAGAATTTTATGCAGTCGAATCCCTCTTTTTTTGGCAGCTTTTGGGTGATTTTCTAAAGGTGATTTCATTGGTCATTTCATACCAGCTTTTGGCCAAAAATATGTTGAAGCAATACCTTGTCACCGAGAGTGTTTCTATTAGCATCTTGGTGTTGAGCAGTATATATTATATCGATATCTATGGTGTTGTTGGTGCGACGATTGCACATTTTGTGACCTACAGTATTTATTTGGTAATGATGGTATACCTCTTTAGGCGTGAATTATTTTCAACTAATTAATTGCCTATAAAATCCTTCAAACTTGATTTAAGAATTTCAAGATTTCTTACTAAAAAAGACTTTCTATTTAAAAGTTGTATTTCCGAATTGGTATGTTGAAACTTTTTAGGAACAAGGCCAAAATCTTCAAACTTAAAGTCCAATATCCTTTTCAAATAGTTGATTTCAACATTGACTTTGTTAGAATCATGAATCACTTGAAGCCACAGGCGTTTTTTGATATGTTTGACTTTCTGTTTACCCTTTTCAAACTCGTTGTGACTCTTGCTCAAAATCGTTTCAAAATCATTCTTATCTTCAACCAAACTCATAAACGGATTAAACCGTAAACGCATTTCTCTCACATCTGCCAACTCCGTTTTAATGGTCATCTGGTAGCCATTCACCACATCAATCAATAAACCATTTTCAGGCTGAAAAGATTGTTGAATTGTAGCAACAAAATCTTTATGGATTGCGTCGTCATTATCTAGTCGGGTTGTAATTATAAAGTTTGAATCGTTTGAAAGATCTTTGGATATTTCATCTTTTAAACCTGTTGTGAGTCCGTTAAAACCATCTATGAAAACCGGTTTATAGTTGGACAATTTTGAGTTGTAAGAATTGATTTTTTCCAAAAAACTCGCGGGAGTTTTTGTGTCATATAATACGAGCCAAATAAAGTTTTTATTAGTTTGGTTTAAAACTGAGGGAAGGCAATAGGTTTCAAAAAGTTGAAAACGGTTATTTAGCCAATCAGAAGTTAAGTTAATTGGTTCCTTTTTACCCGAAGACCAGGTTTTATTGGTTAAGTTGAAACGCGTAATCAAGAAATGTTGCATTCTTAAAGTCTTGTTAGTTTTTGTTCCAAGTTTCTAAATAGTTTCTTGCCACAGATTTATAATTGTGATGTTCTTCAATAAATTTTCTGGCGTTCTTCGAAATTTCCAAAACCAATTCTGGGTTATTGATCAATCCTTCTAATTTCTCAAAAATCTTTTGTACATCTGGTTCAGCATTGATGCAAACGCTATCTGCAGTAAGTTTATAATATTCTAAGAATTCAGCTTCGGCACCCGTAAAAACCACCTTGCCCATACTCATTGCTTCCAGTGCATTGTAGCCCTGATCATAGGCGTAAACCTGATCTAGAAGAATATGACAGTCATTATAGGCTTTTATATAATCTTTATAAGATAAATCGACCGTTTCTGTAACTTCAACTTTGTTCGGATATTTTTGCTTAAGCATTTCTAAAACTTCCTCAAAAAAAACATTCCCTTTTCTGGTGAAACTGCCAGAATTAATTCCGTGGAAAATCTTTACTTTTCCAGTAATATTGGGCGCGCTATATTCAATTTTATCACTATTAATGGGGTTCGAAATCATTCCCAAATACTTTTCCGTCCCTTTATATGGCAGGTGATAATCGAGGTCAGAACTAATTATTCCATTCAGATTCTTCAAAATAAACCTATAGAATTCTTGATTCTTCTTATTCAATTTATTTAAGATGAATTTATATTGAGAAGCTAATTTAGGGTTTTGATGAAGCGGGGTTAAAATTGAATATTCTAACTTTTTATCATGTGCGTACTTTACGCTTACATAATCGATTCCGCAAGCCAACAAAAACAATTTATCATTATACTTCTTTAGTGACTTAATAAATTTCCTTTGAAAAAAACCGTAGGTCTTAAAACTGTTTTCATTGATTAATTGAACAACATCAAAGTCCTTTAACTGAGCAGAAATCTTGCGATATCTATAGGCATTTTCTAGTTCTACCAGATTGATTCCCGTTAGTCGATTGAGCGCTTTAACCGCTGGAAAAATTTTAGAATGATTAAACACTTTTGATTCTAAATCAATGTCGACTGGAAACTGCTTAAAATGGTCCTTAAAACCCATCAAAGTTACCTCATGGCCAAGAGCCAACAATCCTTCTTTTAAAGAGTTGTGCAAACGGCTATATTCACCAATTAATAAGATTTTCATTTGGTATCTTTGGTCGTGAAAAAAGGTATCCTTGCAAATAAACGATAAAAAAAAGATATGTATCGTAGCGTCTTCCTTATCTAAAGGAGGCGCCGAAAAATCGTCGGCAAACATTTCGATAATGTTATCCGATCTCGGTTACGATATCTCTGTTGTCTCGGTTCTTTCTGGGGTTGATTATCATTTTTCTGGAAATCATCTAGATTTAGGTGAAATGAAAAATGATGATGCTAGTTTTTTTGGCAAGACCAAAAGGATGTCCGCTTTTAAGAATTTTATAGACGAAAACAAATTTGATTTTATCATTGATTGTCGGCCTAAAAATGTCTCGTTGCGGGAGGTTTTTATTTACCGACATATTTACAAAAATCGGAAAGTTATAAATGTGGTGCACAGCCATCATCTACAAACTTATTTCATCTCCCCAAAATGGCTATCCAAAGTTCTTTTTAAGAACTGCTTTAGGATTGTAGGTGTTTCTCAGGCTATTTCCGCCAAGATTGAAACTGTCTACGGATTTAAAAATGTTACTACCATTTACAACTCCGTAAAGCTTAATACTTCTAAGAATTCTGAAATCCCTCTTGATTTCCCTTACCTCTTATATTTCGGGCGAATTGAAGATTCCATCAAAAATCTTTCGCTACTATTAGCTTCGTACAAACAGAGTTCTCTGAATGAAAAAGGATTTCATTTAGTTCTTTTAGGTGATGGCCCAGATAAGGAAAAATTGAAGAATTTCACAAAACAATTGAAGCTCCAAAATTTTATCCATTTTTTAGACTTCACCTTAAATCCTGAACCGATAGTCAGTAGAGCAAAATGTACCGTGCTCACCAGCCATTACGAAGGCTTGCCAATGGTATTGATAGAGTCTTTATCTTTGGGAACTCCCGTAATTTCGGTTGAATATAATTCTGGGGTGAAGGAAATCGTTAAAAATGGACATAATGGATTAATTGTGCCAAATTATAGTAGTAATGAATTGGCAAATGCCTTCAATCGATTTTTCGAAGATGAAGCCTTATATTTACGATGTAAGGAAAACGCCAAAAGTAGTGTTGCTAAATTTGAGATGTACAACGTTTCAAAACAATGGAATTCCTTGCTTCAAAATAGCTAATTCGCAATATGTCTAAAAAGAAAACGACCATCCTAGATATACCAAATGTTCATGAAGAACGCGGAAAATTAGCGGTTATTGAAAAAAATTTAATTCCATTTGAAATTAAACGTGTGTATTATCTATATGACATTCCTAGCGATGCTTACCGAGGTGGCCACGCTCATAGAAAACAAGAATCATTTATGATTCCACTTAGTGGTAGTTTTGATGTTTTGATTAATGATGGTAAAGTCGAAAAGAAAATCTCTTTGAATAAGCCAAATAAGGGCCTTTATATTCCTACGGGAGTCTGGAGAGAACTCGAGAACTTTAGCTCTGGGGCAGTTTGTCTAGTTTTGGCTTCTACGGAGTTTGAAGAGGAAGAATATATACGGGAGAAGGCAGAATTTCTTCAATCTAAGGATTTATAGTATAATTTTTTTCCTCGTATTTTTCTGGTCCAAATCAATAAGTCCAAAACAGGTTTTGGCGACGCTAATAAAATCTTTTCCTTAAGATTTAATTGTCCCTTATCTATTTCTGAATTATAAAAATTAAAAGCCTTTTTGTCTGAATTGATTTTGCTCATAATCGCTAGAGAATATCTGTTTTTATTGAGAAACCGACTAAGCTCAGTATTCGGTTTTTCTTCATTTCTGTAGTTATCATAGCGAGGTTTTAGTTTAAGGTCGAAACTTGTATTGCTCAAGCTAGATTTATCAAACACATAATAAACTAATACCTTTGGAATAAATATGACTTCAAAATAAAGACCAATCCTTATCCACAAATCTGTGTCCTGTCCAGAGATTATAGTCTCATCAAAGTATCCTGTTTTCTCTAAAATTCCCTTATCAAACACAATGCTAGAACTAGATAGAATTGAGTGTTTGCTGCTTGCTCTGAAATAATTATAGGATTGCGTTTTCTTTAAGAAATTAGCGTATCGTACTTTTTCAATTCTATTGCCAAATTTATGAGCGATTGCACAGGCGAAAACGTGATGTTCAGGAAAAGTTGAAATGGCATGATATATTTCATCCAAATAACTTTCCTTCCAAATATCGTCACCGTCCAGAAGTGCGACATATTTCGCGCATGATTGTTTGATTCCGTTATTTCTAGAATTTGCGGCTCCGTAATTTTTTTGGTCAATAATGGTAATCTTTGGATTCTCGAAGCTATTAATAATCTCTAAGCTATTGTCGGTTGAACCATCATTTACGATGATAATTTCATAATCCCGAAACGTTTGTGTAAAGACTGAATTTAGTGTGTCCGATATAAATTCTGCCTTGTTAAAGACACTTATAACAACCGAAAAAAATGGAATATTCTGTTTCAATATCCTAATTTTTTAAACTTTCGTAATAGCACATATAGCCAATTCGGTAAAACTGTAATAATTTGATCGATGGATTTCTTCCAAGCAGGTTTTTTTTAATCCCGTCTCTAAAATTCAAGAAAAGCATTTTAAAAGTTTTATTAAGACCTTTTGATTTTAGGCTTACAAATAACTCTAACAAATTATTTTCATGATTGTTAATGTGGCCGCTCAGATAAAGATTTACCAAAGCTTCTGCCGCTTTTTCCTTCTTATTTAAATAAACTGAGCTCTCTTCAATTCCTAAGTGATAGACTTCATTATCAATATGCAATACTTTAATGTGATTCTCTTTTAACAAGGCGCCGAAAAAATTATCATATCCATATCCGGTATATTCGATTTTGCCATAAATATTTTCAAAGACACTTTTCTTAATGAGATAGTTGGCGGAAATTACAATTTTATAAGGTCTTTTATTTCTTTCGAAGGCAGCAACTTCCTCTTTTTGTCTGCCATACTTCCATCTAAGCAAATGTGAATTATCCGGCGGTTCTTTATAATACACAAAACCTCCAAAAACAACTTCAAAATGGGTTGTAATCGCTTTCAGATAGTCTTGAATAAAATCTTCTTTTTTGAGTTTTACATCTGCATCTAAGAAGAGAAGCCATGGAAATTTAGCCAATGCACTCAGTTTTTGTCGCGATTTAATTCGACCTTTATTCTTTTCAGTAATCAGATATGTAACTTTTTTGAGGTTTTTGAGAGAAGAATTTTCAATTAGATGAACAGAATCAGAACCATCTTCGATACAAATTATTTCATATTCAACGTCTAACCTTTCAAACTGTATTATGACGCCATTAACCAATTCCAATACATTTTGATTATAGATGGGAATTAAAACTGAAATCATTTAAAAATTTATTTGATTATTGAAAGCTAGTGTAAATCTACCATTCAGCTAAAATATATAAATTGCAATCTAAATGAAAAACTACGGATGAAGGAATATAGTAGGGAGGAAATTTCTAGGTTGATTTTGGACAAGATTGCAAGTGAGAAGGAAGCTTTGAATGCTAATTTTGATAAGTCCAAAAACAATATAGGATATTTTATTATCGATGACCTTCTGCCCATTGAGATTGCTGCTAAATGTTTTGAAAATTTCCCCAAAAAGGCAGACATGCGCCATCTTAAAAGCCTGAGAGAGGATAAATTTGTTTCAGCGCAGATGGATAAACATGCAACGATTCTCGAAGACGTACTTTATGCATTTCAAGATAAAACTATTGTAAAGGTAATAGGGGAAATCTGCGAAATAAAAAGTTTATCGGCGGATGAATCACTTTATGCTGGCGGTATTTCCCTAATGACCAAAGGCAATTTTCTACATCCACATTTAGATAATTCTCATGATTCCGAGCGCAATCAATGGCGAATTCTCAATCTGCTTTATTACGTAACTCCGAATTGGGAGACTGAGAACGGCGGAAATCTTGAAATTTGGCCAAATGGACCTAAAAAAGACCCAACCGAAATCCAGAGCAAATTTAATAGATTGGTTGTTATGGAAACCCATGGTCAATCTTGGCATTCGGTAAACATGGTTAATGTTGAAAAAAGCCGATGCTGCATTTCTAATTATTATTTCAGTGACAAACCAGTTAGGGACGAAGACCAATTTCACGTCACCACATTTAGAGGCCGACCCAGCAACTCGATTTTAGATCTAATTCTTAAAGCCGATTCTGAAGCAAGAATGCTGATCAGAAAGATTTTTAAAAAAGGCGTTCGTAAAAACCCTCACATCTACGAGAAGGACAAAAAATGATTCCCTCAATGGTATGATAATTGTCTAAACGTTTAATATGAAGGCAACAATCTCACTTTTTATCATATTGCTATGTAGCATTTTTGGGTTTACCCAACAAGAATTTCACGTAACCAGCGAAGGAAAATCATCAGGCGATGGATCTATAAAAAATCCATGGGATTTGCAAACCGCACTTCAGCAAAAACCTGAAAAAATTAAAGGTGGTGATATAATTTACCTGCACGGAGGGATTTATACCGGAAGGTTTTTGAGTACGTTATCAAGCGAAAAAAATGAGAAACCTGTTACTGTAACTTCCGTATCTGGCGAGAAAGTCATTTTGAACGGCAATCTTTCATCCAATAGAAAATCTGTTTTAGAGGTAAAAGGTATGAATGTCATATATAAAGATTTCGATGTGACTTTTCTTGGAGATTATAACAGAATCCAAAACGATTCTTTCCTAAAAGTTGATGGAATTAACCATACCAATGGTATTGATTGCAAATTCATAAATTTAAAAATATATGATAATCCAGGTTCAGGATTTGGTTCTTGGAAAGAAACTGGCGGGAGTGAGATTCTCGATTGCATTATTTTCAACAACGGATTTATATCACTAGCAGGAAGAGGTGGCGGTGTTGGCATTTATGTTCAAAATAATAGTTCTAGCAATCGACTGATTGAAAATAATGTCATTTTCAATAATTTTTATAAAGGAATTGAAGTGTGGTCTGCCAATAAAGATGCTAACAACTCTTATGTACAAAATATTATTCTGAAGAAGAACGATGTCTTTAATAATGGTTCTCCAGCAGGCGGTTATAAGGATAATTTAATTGTGGGTACTGACGATAGAAACGGAATTAATATTGCCAGGAATATTGTTGTTGAAAATAATACTTTCTATCATAACACTGACGTTAAATCAGGAGAGGTGGGAGGCGATGCTGCTTCTGTTACACTAGGGTTTAATGCCTCTTCTCCAGTTGACAATATCCTGCTCAAAAACAATTTAATCATTGGTAGAAATAACGCTTTCAGAATCCTGCATGCAAACAATTTAATTCTAAGTAATAATATAGCCTACTGTGGCTATGTCCACTTAAACTCTTCGGTACTTTCTAATATCAAAAATTGGAAAACCGATCATAATATTTATTATACTAAGCGAGCTAAGTCTTTTAGAATTATGAAAGATAAAGACTACACATTCGAGGAGTGGACTAATGCCTTTAAAATTGATGATGCAAGTAGCTGGTTTTTGAATAAGAACTTTAAAAATAATATAGAGCCAACGATAACCAAATTCAACAATCAGGAAAATAAATTTAAAGTTTCGATTTTCGATGTAACCGAAGCAACTTCAGAGATTGATTTCTCAGAATATAATATTACAAATGGAACGCCATATAGACTAATTGATGCTGAAAATCCAAATGAAACTTTTTTTGAAGGAGATCTTAAGGCCGATAATAAAGTAACAATTCCTTTAAATGGCAACAAATTACAGCTGCCGAACGGGGAATCAAGTGCAATTAAGACGTTAAGCAATTATGGGGTTTATATTATTGAATTCAGCCCAAATTCAACTCCAAGTCCAAAAGAAACTATTATAGATAGGATACTCGATATTTTAGGCAGAAACGATAACTAAACTAACGTCTTTGTACCACTTCAAAAACCTTGTTCTCATCGCACTTTATGGTTTTACTAGGATATTTTAGAAGTAAAGCATAATCGTGGGTGGCCATAAGGATGGTGTTTCCGTTTTCGTTGATGGCTTTAAGAACCTTCATGACTTCAACACTTGTTTGTGGATCGAGATTCCCCGTAGGCTCATCGGCCAAGATTAATTCTGGATCATTCAATAACGCTCTCGCAATAGCAATACGCTGTTGTTCGCCACCCGAGAGTTCGTGTGGAAACTTAAAGCCTTTGGTTTTCATCGCCACTTTATCCAACACTGATTCAATCCTATCTTTTATTTTGTTCTTTTCTTTCCAGCCGGTCGCTTTTAGAACAAATTCTAAATTACTATTAATAGTTCTATCCGGTAAAAGCTTAAAATCCTGAAAAACGATTCCTAATTTCCTTCTCAAAAATGGAATATCTTTTTCTTTTAGTGTTCTAAGATTAAAATCTACAATGGATCCTTCACCTTCAGTTAAAGATATATCACCGTACAGAGTTTTCATAAAACTACTCTTGCCACTTCCCGTCTTTCCTATTAAATAGACGAAGTCTCCTTTCTTCATTTCAAAGTTTACGTCCGCTAGAACCATGTTGCCACCTTGATAAATCGAAGCATTTTTTAATTCTAAAACAGTTTCTGGCATATTCTTTGGAAATTTGAAGCAAAAGTATCACAATTTTAGTATTTGATAAATTAGTTTATAATTAAAAATCCAATACGGCGTTATAGCAATACGATTGGATATTTTTACACATCAATTAAAAAACGGAGTTAATGATTAATGGCAAATTAAAGATTCTAATAGGATTTCTATTTTTAGGATCAACCCTCTTAGCCCAGCAAACAGCTACCTACACAAATGACTTGGTAGAATATCAAAAGGCGCTTACACTTTACAATAATTCTCAATATCTGGCAGCACAAGCTTTATTTGATGCGATTGAAGACGATGCGGAAACTGAAAAACTAAAATCAGATTGCGCCTACTACATCGCTAATTGCGCTGTACGCTTAAATCAGCGTAACGCAGACGAGCTTATTACGCAGTTTGTTGAAGAATATCCGACAAGCACAAAGAGAAATACTGCGTTCTTGGATACGGGAAATTATTATTATGAAAATTCCAAATTTCCACAGGCCAGAAAATGGTACGACAAAGTTGACCAGAATAGTATGGCGCGCTCTGAGCGAGATAAATTCAACTTTCAATATGGGTACACTTTATACAAGTCTGGAAGCGAAGCCGACGCAAAAAAGTATTTAGAACGTGTATCTAATTCTCAGGAATATGGATCGCAAGCTAAATATTATATCGGCTATATGGCTTATGAAGGCGATGATTACGAACAGGCCAACGAATATTTTGAACAGGTAAGTGAAGACGATAAATACAAGGAGAAGCTAAGTTACTATCAAGCCGACCTTAATTTTAAACTAGGAAAGTTTGAAAAGGCCATAGAATTGGCAAAGGAGCAGCTTCCAAAAAGTGATGCCACCGAAGTTTCACAATTAAATAAAATTATTGGTGAAAGCTATTTCAACCTAGAAAAATATGAAGAGGCAATTCCTTATTTAAAACAATATAAAGGAACTCGTGGTAAATGGAATAATACCGATTATTACCAACTTGGTTATGCGTATTACAAGCAAAACGACTTTGAAAAAGCCATTTCAGAATTCAATAAAATAGTTGAAGGTTCTAACAGTGTGGCACAAAATGCCTATTACCATTTGGGTGAAAGTTACACCAAGTTAGATAAAAAGCAGGAAGCGTTGAACGCCTTTAGGAATGCGTCCCAAATGGATTTCGACTTAAAGATTCAAGAAGATGCGTGGTTAAATTATGCGAAGATTAGTTACGAAATTGGTAATCCATATCAGTCAGTTCCACAGGTTTTAACCGGTTATCTTCAAAAATACCCTAATACCAAAGAAAAGGAAGAAATCGAAATCCTATTGATCGATAGTTATATCACGTCAAAAAATTATTCTGAAGCTATTCAATTACTAGAAGGTAAAAATAGCCCAGAATACAAAGCGGCGTATCAGAAGGTGGCGTTCTATCGTGGGTTAGAATTATATAATGAAGGCAATTACCAAAATGCCAAGAAAATGTTCGTGAAATCATTGGATTCTAAAATCGATCCTTTGTTTACTTCACGGGCGACTTTTTGGAATGCAGAAACCGATTATAATCTAAATGAGTACGCCAATGCATTAAGTGGATTTAAGAAATTTCAGCAAACCTCTTCTGCCTCCTCAACGCCAGAATACAAAAATTTAGAATACAATCTTGCCTACACTTATT
The DNA here is from genome assembly GCA_900104375.1 of Flavobacteriaceae bacterium MAR_2010_188. Taxonomy (NCBI): domain Bacteria; kingdom Pseudomonadati; phylum Bacteroidota; class Flavobacteriia; order Flavobacteriales; family Flavobacteriaceae; species Flavobacteriaceae bacterium MAR_2010_188. Next base: position 1,825,913 of record LT629302.1, on the reverse strand, counting down.
TCAAGTTGAAAGAATATCAATCTTCCACAGAAAATTTCAAAAAATTCATTTCAAAAAATGGGGCTGATCAACTTAGGTTGAATGATGCCTATTTAAGATTGGGCGATGGTTATTTTGTTTCAAGCGATTATTCCGATGCTATAAATGCTTATGAAAAGGCCATTTCTCTAAACGAAATCCCGACCGATTATCCGACATTTCAAAAGGCGATGAGCCAAGGTTATTTGGGTAGGACTTCTAACAAAATAAATGAATTAGAAAGTTTCATCAAGGCTTATCCGTCTTCAGCTTTACGGGATGATGCCATGTACGAGCTCGCTAATCAGTATGTAAAGAGTAATGACATTAATAAGGCAAATTCCATGTACGACCGATTAACGTCAGAATACAAGAACAGCATTTTTGTTTCAAAAGTACTTTTAAGACAGGGACTGACGTATTATAACAGTAATGATAATGAGCAGGCTCTAAGAAAATTTAAGGAGGTTGCTTCAAGTTATCGTAATTCTGAAGAAGCGGTACAGGCCGTTGCAACCGCAAGATTAATCTATATCGATCTTGGGAGAGTAGATGAATATGCAGCTTGGGTTAAAACTTTGGATTATATAGATGTTACGGATGCAGAGTTAGAAAGCGCAACGTATTTAGCCGCCGAAAAGCAATACCTCGATAACAATACCGATAATGCGATTAAGCAATTTAATAGCTATCTAAAGGAATTTCCAAATGGTCAAAATGCCTTAAAAGCCCATTTTTATATCGCCGAGCTTTATAATAAAAAAGGTCAGCCAGAAAATGCGCAAACCCATTACGAGTATGTAATATCCAGGCCAAGCGGTGAATTTACCGAGCAGGCGTTGGTCAAAGTTTCAGAGAGTTATCTAAATGCGAAGAGTTGGAACAAAGCTTTGCCGCTTTTGGAAAGATTGGAGAGAGAAGCAGATTATCCGCAGAACATCATCTACGCGCAGTCTAACTTGATGAATGCTTATTTTAATTTGAAGAATTATAGTTCAGCTGAAGCCTATGCCGAGAAAGTGCTTAACAATTCTAAAATAGATAATAAGGTGAAAAGCGATGCCCAAACCATTATCGCACGTTCAGCGATAGAAATGGGTGACGAGGCAAAAGCTAGAGTTGCTTATGCTAAAGTTGAAAAAATCGCACAGGGCGCATTGGCTGCAGAGGCACTTTATTATAATGCTTACTTTAAAAATAAGGATGGTAATTTTGAATCTTCCAACGCTGCAGTGCAAAGACTGGCCAAGGATTATTCTAGTTATAAGTATTATAGCGCAAAAGGTTTGATTGTTATGGCGAAGAATTTCTATGCTTTAGATGATGCCTTTCAAGCGACGTACATTTTAGAAAGTGTCATCAAGAATTTCCCAGAATTCCCGGATGTTAATTCTGAAGCTAAGCAAGAATTACGAAGGATAAAAAGTGAAGAATCAAAAACAAATTCTTCAATCTTACCTGAACAAAATTAATGAGTATCATCTATCGCCAATCGCAACTTTTTTCAAAAGATTGGATTAATCATATAAATATGCCAAATCATTTAAAATTTTCAACCATATTCTTATTGTTCATTAGCTCTTTCGCCTTTGCTCAACAAAGACAAATGAAAGATACGATTGACACCGATGTGGTGAATGTCGTAAAACCTTATACTCCAAGTATTTCCGATGCTTTCAAGATTAAGGAAACTCCGGTAATCAACGACTCTATAACGGGCGTGAAAAAGAATGTGAAGTATAATATATTTTCCATTCCTGTGGCCTCCACCTTTACACCTGCAAAAGGTAAGGCTGCCAATGTAACTAAAGATGCGCCGCAAAGGATTTACGATAATTATGCTTCAGTAGGGTTTGGATCTTATACAACGTTATTGGGGGAACTTTATTTGAACCACGATTTAGATAATTCTAATAGTGTTGGGGCATATCTCAGCCATCATTCCTCTCAGGGCGGGATTGAAGGTGTAGTTTTGGAGGATTCATTTTCTGAAACCAACTTAAATTTGAATTACAGCGCACAGGCCAGAAATTTTAACTGGAATCTTGATGGCGGTTTTGAGTATGATACTTACAATTGGTATGGCGTACCAGACCAAACCGTTTTCTCAGAAGATTTTGATGTGATGCACTCGTTCTATTCTGGTTATTTTGGAGGTGAAATCGATTTTATGGAATCTTTTCTTAAGAAAGCAAATGTAAAGTTCAGAAGATTTGGTGATGATAGTAAGTCTGGCGAAAACAGATTAACTGCAGGAACTGAGTTCAATATTCCTATCAACGACGAAGTCATTATTACAAAACTCGGGCTGGATTATATCAACGGTAATTTTGACCGGAGCTATTTTTTAAATGAGGAATTTAAATATGGAAACGTCAATTTTTCTATAGCTCCACAATATCAACTTAGACAGGATGACTTAACCATTAACCTTGGGATTAATTTTGTTTACTTAAAGGACACCGAGGCAAATGATAACGACATTTTTATTTATCCGAACATTACGGCAAGCTATCGATTATTGGAAGATGCAGTGATTGCTTTTGGTGGAATTGAAGGAGGGCTTATTCAAAATTCTTATTACGATTTTGCTAATGAAAATCCATTTGTGTCTCCAACCTTATATATTACGCCAACAGACCAAAAATATAATGCCACGTTAGGTATTAAAGGAAAGCTTTCTAATAGTATGAGCTATAGTTTTAGCGGAAATTATAGAGCCGAAAATGCTAAAGGTCTATATAAGAGCAATCCTATTCAAGATTTTACAGGACAAGAAAATTACACTTATGGCAATTCGTTTGGTATAGCTTACGATAATGTTAAGACATTTTCTGCCGCGGGGGAATTGAATTTAGACGTAAATCGAAATTTTAAATTGGGGATCAAAGGTGAATTTTTGGGCTATTCAACCGATGTAGAAGAAGAGGCTTGGAACCTTCCGGATGTTAAGGCATCCTTGTTTCTAGATTATCAGATTAGCGAAAAGTTCTTTGCTGGCCTAGGTTTATACTATATCGGAGAGCGTAAGGACCAAATTTCATATGAAGGCTCTTTAGTTAATGAACCATTGACTACAACAGTTACCTTGGATAGTTATTTTGATGCCAACGCTCATGTAGGCTATAAGATTTTAGACTACCTTTCTATCTATGGAAAAGTGAATAATATCGGTGATCAGGATTACAACCGATGGGTCAACTATCCTGTTCAGGGAATTCAATTTATGGCTGGAGCAACTTATCAGTTTGATTTTTAACAAATTCCCTTGAAAGCGGGAATCTTTTTTTAACTAATCCCTTATCAATTGAAATCTTATTAGATGCTGAAATAAATTCAGCATGACACAGAATGGTCCGAAAACTGCAATCCTTCGTATCTCTGCAGCTTTGTTTCTCTGCAATTCTAAATTTAAAACTTTGTTTTTCATAAATTTGATCTTCAGATATAAAAATCCCTATGAAAAATCTTTTTCCACTTCTCCTTATTTTCTTGATGCTTTCATGCGAACAAAAATCAAATAAAGAGAAAGTCGATTCGCTTATTATCAATGCCAACGTTTATACGGTTAGCGCAAATTTTGCAAAGGCGGAAGCTTTTGCAATTAAGGATGGCAAATTTGTAGAAATCGGTTCTTCCAAAGACCTTAAAAATAAATATAGCGCAGATACGATTATTGACGCTCAGGGGAAAACGATTCTACCTGGCTTAATCGATGCTCATTGTCATTTCTTACGTCAGGGAATTGCTATGCAATCGGTCGAGTTAAGCGGTACCAAAAGCATGGATGAAGTTTTGGATAGGGTAGTGGAATTTCAAAAGAAGAACCAAATGCAGGTCATTTATGGTCGTGGTTGGGATCAAAATGACTGGGAGGTTAAAGAATTTCCGACTAAAGATAAGTTAGATTCTCTTTTTCCTGACACTCCAGTGATGCTAGAAAGAATTGACGGTCATGCTTCTATTTACAATGATGCTGCCATTAAAAAAGCTGGAGTTACCGAAAAAGACAAAATCGAAGGTGGGGATGTGATTCTTAAAAATGGAAAAATCACGGGTGTTTTTGTTGATATGGCCCAAGATTTAGTAAACTCTAAATTTCCGGCTGAGTCAGCTGAAAATATGAAGAAAGCTTTAATCCTTGCTCAAGATATGTGTATTGGATATGGTTTAACCACAGTTGATGATGCAGGATTGGATCGAAATGAAATAGAATTGATTGACCAAATGCAGAAGAACAACGAGCTAAACATCAGATTATATGCTATGGTTTCGGCTGATTCTTCAAACCTGAAATATTATTTAGAAACCGGTCCTTATAAAACAGATTATTTAAACGTGAGATCATTTAAGGTTTATGGAGATGGCGCCTTAGGTTCTAGAGGTGCGCTCTTAAGAGAACCCTATAGCGATAGTCCGGGGAAATATGGTTTACCGGTTACCAGTAATAAAGAGATAAATGAGATAGCCGAAAAAGTCGCGAATTCAAAATTCCAAATGAATACCCATGCCATTGGAGATTCAGCTAATCATTCGATTATTCAAACTTACAAGCGAGTTTTACACGGGCAATCGGACAGACGTTGGAGGATTGAACATGCACAAATCGTTTCACCTGAAGATTTTAAGGAATTCGATAATATTATACCTTCCGTACAGCCTACTCATGCAACCAGCGACATGTATTGGGCCGAAGATAGATTGGGAGCAGAACGTATTAAAACTGCTTATGTCATGAAAGAACTGCTCAAGGCAAATGGCAGAATTACGCTGGGAACTGATTTTCCAGTTGAGCAAGTCAATCCTTTCCTGACCTTTTATGCCGCGGTAGCACGTCAGGATTTAGATAAATTTCCTGAAGATGGCTACCAAATTGAAAATGGACTGTCGCGTGAAGAAACCTTAAAAGGAATGACGATTTGGGCAGCTTATTCAAACTTTGAGGAACATGAAAAAGGAAGTATAGAGGTAGGGAAATTTGCTGATTTTATTTTGTTGGATAGAGATATCATGGAAGTTGATATCTATGAAGTTCCTAAAACTAATGTGATTCAAACCTATATCGGCGGTAAACCAATGCTGAAATAAAACGTTATTTAATGCTGAGTTTTGCCAAATAATCAAAATGCTCGCCATCCATAACTTTTTCACATTTTAATCCATTAAGTTCGCAAGCGTTTCTCAAGGTTTCGAAATCAAGGTAAAGCCACTTCATTGGGTCTTCATCTTCACCTTTATAAGAAATGAAATAATCTAGTTCCCCGTAATAATCGGAATTAGTATCAATCCAAAGCCCACCATCCTCATCTTCGTTCATGTATTTTATATCCGAAGAATCAATTAAAATCTGACCATTTTCTTTCAGCAATGATTTTAAATGCTTCAAATAATCTGAAACTTTATTTAGCTCTTGAAAAATTCCGGTTCCATTCATCAATAATAAAATGGTATCGTAAGTCTCTTCAACTTCAAGTATATTTTTCAATTCCACTTTATTAACGCCCCTAAGTTTTGTTACTTCAATTGCACCTTTTGAGATATCAATTGCGGTAACGTCCAACCCTTTTTTTTGAAGGTGTAAACTGTGGGAGCCACTTCCGCAACCTACGTCGAGTACTTTACCAATTGCTAATGAAAGCGCCTTCTTTTCAAGCTTGGGCATCTCTGAATAATCACGAAAAAGATAGGGCAGTGGCAAAACATCTTCATCTGAAATATTGGTTGAAGTAATGATATCTTCAGAATAATTTCCGTTTTGATAATCAAGGAGCGCCTTACCAAACATATCTCTCATAGAATTGGACTTGTTTCTAGGTTTAAATGCTGAAACACATTCATTAACTTTGCAGCATGGAGGAAGAAATTTCGACCCTAGCTGCTAGGGCCAAAGATAAACATAACGAGAATAAAAACTTTTTCAAGAAATTGAAGAAGAAGCCGCCTAAACAATTAGATTATTTGATGCAAGAACTTCATGAAGAAGAATTTGAACGTACCGATTGTTTAAAATGTGGAAATTGTTGCAAAACCACTGGTCCTCTGTTTACGGATAAGGACATTGAAAGGATTTCTAAGCATTTTAAGATGAAGCCTCAACAGTTTATTGAACAATATTTAAGGCTCGATGAAGAGAATGATTATGTGCTAAAAACTGTACCCTGTTCATTTCTAGGAGCGGATAAGTACTGCTCAATTTATGAGGTCAGGCCAAAAGCCTGCCGAGAATTTCCGCATACGGACCGAAAAAAATTTCAACAGATATCTAACCTTACCATAAAAAATTTGGCAATCTGTCCTGCAGCGTTCAATATTGTGGAAGAGATGAAAAGGAGAATCAAGATTTAAATTCAGACTTTATCTAAAATACAATGCTTAAACCTAGACTTAAGTTTAGATATTTGGCGGATTTAAAGAAATCTCGGTATTCTTCAGGAGCTTCAATCTGCATTCTATCGTATCGATATGTGGTTGAAAAATAAGCGCCGAGAGTTTTATTAACATGATATTGGATTGAAGGATTCACCCAAAAACTTGTTCCGCTATCGCTAAATTGTTTTGTTCCTTTATAATTAAGATATCTAACGGCGCCGCCCCCTGCTGATAGTATTATTCTCCAATCCTTGGTCCTTATAAGATGATAACCCAGCATCGGTCCAATACCAGTCACTCTTGTTCTATCATAATCTCCGATTAGTGAAATTTGAGAAACATCAGCGCTAAACTGATTGTAGTGAAGTCCCAGCAACAGTTTGGATTCGCCAAGATTTACGAATCCATTAATTTCAAAGCCTGGTTCATGTTTTAGTGCCTTGCTAGAGAAGTTGTCTCCGAAGGCAATCGGATAATAAAGACCAACCGTGAAATTAGCATAGTGGTCATCGTCCCAATTTCCATTTTCATTTTCATCTGACACTGGAGTTTCTGATTGCGAAAAACCAATCGATGAACTTATGAGAAAAGCATATAATACCCAACTTTTAATATTCAAGTATATAATTGGTCTGTGATTGGTTAAGAAGAATATTTTCTAATTGGGTTTCAGCATTTTCAAGTGTATAAGTGAGAACTGCTGTCGAGCCGAGAATGGAAATAAATTCAATATCCAGATTTGATTCTGCTGGAGTAATTCTGTCTGAATAAAAATTGGTATCAAAACAATTGTAATAATCTACCGAAACGCTATCATCACCAGACACGGTACATTCAGGGATTCTATACGTAATACTGTATGAAATTGAAGCTGAATTATTTGAGGTATTCCGAATTTGAAGTTTTAAAAGCGCTTTTTTAGAAAGAGGGATAGTACCAAGATTATTGCTTCCGTTGAAAAGCCGGTTTAAGAAATCTATTTTGTAATCACTATATTCTGATTGTGGATCAAGTGGTTTTAAAATAAGCGAATAATCATTCCGCGAAGAAACCAATGAGATAAATTGAAAAAATCCATTTTGATCAGTCAGACCTTTACCTAGATTTAAATCATGCACTTTGAGGCTAACCGTCACATCCCCGAGAGGATTATCATTTGTATCCGTAATAATCCCATCTAACAAACTGCGCTCGTTATCTTTTATATCTGGCTCGCACTGGCAACGAATCAGCGCCATTGAAAGCAATAGTATAAGGATTAGAGATTTTTTCATGATCGGTATTTTATATTAGATGACAGATATTACTTTCAGTTGCGTCATTTCTTCAATATTGTGTTCATTTCTTTAATTGAACGGTAGTATAATCCGAAGCTTAAAAACTTTCAACCCTTAATTTCCATATTTTCTTTATTTGTATCTTGCTGTAAATCCTCTATTAAAATTGGTCGAAAGTCTAATAAATTATTTTGAAAATATTCCTTCATCTCACCGAAGTTTAATACTTATTGGTGGTATAACTTTTTTTTGGTTGTTGGAAGGCGCGCTTCCGCTTTTTAAGTTTACCTATAAAAAATGGAAACATGCACTGCCAAATTTCTTTTTTACGCTAACCACTATTATTATAAATTTTGCTTTTGCCTTTCTTCTTTTATGGACTGCCGATTGGGTAACTGCTAATGATTTTGGAATCATCAATTGGTTGCCAGAAATGCCACTTCTAATCTATGTTTTGCTGGGAGTGATGCTACTCGATTTCTTTGGAGCGTATCTCGCACATTTGGTAGAGCATAAAATCAATGTGCTTTGGATGGTACACTTGGTGCATCATACCGATCATAATGTCGATACTACTACCGCAAATCGGCATCATCCGATAGAAAGTGTTATCCGCTTTATTTTCACCTTAGCCGGAGTTTTTATAGTTGGAGCACCGATTGGTATAATTCTGCTTTACCAATCATTATCGGTTGTGTTTGCGCAATTAAATCACGCAAACATAAAATTCTCTAAGCCTGTCGATAAGGCCTTAAGCTACGTATTTGTTTCACCAGATATGCACAAAATTCACCATCATTACGTGCTGCCTTATACGGATTCTAATTACGGGAATATTTTTTCTATTTGGGATAGGCTTTTGGGAACGTATAGTTATATGGAAAGGGAAGATTTGGTCTATGGGGTCGATGTGTTCCCAGATGAAAAAGAAAATAGCAGCATCGTAAACCTGCTTAAGCAACCTTTTCAAAATTATAGTCGACCTACAATTTATAATAAGAATGAATAATATAATCTTAATCTTCAGCTTTAGTTTTTTATTAATTAACAGTTGTAATTCTCAGAATCCTATGGATGTGCAAGGACATAGAGGGTGCAGAGGACTTCTGCCCGAAAACACCCTTGAAGCATTTGAAAAAGCAATAGATTTAGGCGTTACCACCTTAGAATTAGATGTGGTAATATCGCAAGACAACAGAGTGGTGGTTTCGCATGACCCTTATATGCATCATGACATTTGTACAGGTTTAGATGGTCATGAGATAACCCAGGAAAATGAAAAGTCGTTCAATCTTTACGAAATGACCTACGACAGTATAAGAAAGTATGATTGTGGGTTAAAGGGTAATTCAAGATTTCCTGAGCAGGTTGCTATGAAAGCTCACAAACCGTTACTTTCCGAAGTCATCGAAATGGCTGAGGAAAAATCCGCTGGTACAATAAGGTATAATATTGAATTAAAAAGTAACCAAGCATGGGATCATACTTTTACGCCAGATATTGAAACCTTCGTGGCGCTGGTCGTAGATGAAATCTCTAAATTTCCGCTAGAAAATCGGTTTAACCTGCAATCTTTCGACTTGAGGGCGCTAGAAGAAATCCATCGAAAATATCCTGATATCCCACTAGCTCTTTTGGTTGAGGGAGATCAAGATATAAATGCCTTACTTCAAAAATTGACTTTTGAGCCGGAAATTATTAGTCCTGCATACCCATTGCTGGATCAAGAAACAGTAAATGAATTGCATCAAAAAGGTTATAAAGTAATTCCTTGGACGGTTAACGAGGAAACAGAAATGAAGAAGATGATTGATCTAAAAGTTGACGGGATCATCACGGACTATCCTCACTTGCTCCAGAAAATCCTCGGCAACTAGTAAGTACTTATTAACAAGTTATGAACAGAAATTCGTCTTTCCTCTGATATTTTGGTATTTGATGGATTTTTTTACCAGACTAACTCCCGTTCTCATTAGATTCGTTTTACGGGAAATTTGCTATTAACTCAATACCTATTAAGAGTAATAGCTACAATATGAGGAAATACCGCAGGCTTGTTTTGGCCTCGATGGCGACTTTTGCTATCCAAAAAACAGTGAGTGCACAATCTAACTTCGCGATTCTCGAAAAAAATCTCAATTTCCGAGCATCTGACCTTATTCATGAACTTAATGAAACAAAAGACTCGTTAATTCTAAAGGGGTCGGACAAAATTAGATATGTCTATTCTATTAATGATAAATACCTTCGAGAGATCGATACCTATGCCGGTAGAAAGGATTTTAAGGTCGCAATAAACGGGCTCTCGCCGGGTAAACATGTGATGGTAGTTTCACATCTTGCCAAGCTCGTGGTATTTGTTTTGAAAGTCATTAGGGACGAACCAGAGTTAATTGCCGCTAAACTTGAAAATCTGGTTACACAAGAAGATTAATTTGGCCTAACTGAATTAAACTTTATCCCTACTTAACCGCTACCAAGAAAAACTTTTTGGTAGCGGTTTTTTAGTTGTAAATAAGATATTTTTCTCTAATTTTCTTGAAGGCTTCAATATCTGCGCTCCAAGAATTTTTTATTTCTTTTTCGCTCAATCCTTCTTCAATTTGTTTTTGTAGTTTATCAGTTCCGGCGTGCGCGGTAAAGTTTTTTGAGTTGAAAACTTTCGCTTTATCCGAGGAATATTGATAGGCTTCGATAATCCATTTCAAAGTCATCTCTCTACCTATTTGAGTTTTAGAAAGGTCTTCGCCAAAACAGGTTTCATCCTTATGCTTGGGGAATTTTGCTCCAAAATTTTCAACGGGCGTATAGTTAAAATCAAAGTAAGTACTATCCAAAAATGGAGCACCATATCTTTGAAACTGAAAATCTGTCCCGCGGCCGGCATTAACATCGGTACCTTCAAATAACCCTAAACTCGGATATAGTTTTATCGCTTGGTCGTTTGGAAGATTTGGAGAAGGTCTTATCGCTAGATTATATTCAGAATCGTGGGTGTAATTCTTCAAATTAATCACGGTCAGATCACATTGAATTTCATTTGCCAACCATTTTTCGCCATTAATCATTTTCGCATATTCACCGATAGACATTCCATAAACCAAAGGCACCGGATGTAATCCCAAGAAATTGAAATTCCTTTTTTCCATCACCGGGCCGTCAACATATTGACCATTTGGATTTGGTCTATCTAAAACCAAAAGCGGAATATTTGCCTCGGCGCAGGCCTCCATCACATAGTGAAGCGTCGATAAATACGTGTAAAACCGTACTCCAACATCTTGTATATCGAAAACCATAATATCGATATTTTGCATCTGTTCTAGAGTAGGTTTTTTATTTTTCCCGTGAAGAGAAATAATTGATAATCCGGTTTTGGCATCAATTCCGTCCTTCACTAACTCTCCTGCATCTGCCGTTCCTCTAAAGCCATGTTCTGGAGAAAAAACTTTTTCAACTTTAATATTTAGGGAAATCAATGAATCAATTAAATGGGTAAATCTATTTTCGATTGTCCGTTCTTTATATTCACCTTTATTTGGATTAATAGATTGAAAATTTTGAACCTTGAAAATCACCGAAGTCTGATTGGCCACCACGCCAACTCTTTTTCCTGTTAATTTCGGAAGGTATAATTCTGTCTGATCCGCCGCCGTTATTATGATTGGTTCCGTTTTCATAGCGGTACTCTCGTCGGCTGCCTCAAATTTATCCTTTTGAGCATTGGCGCACGATACTAGAAAAATAACCAATAATAAAGCAGTATTTTTGAGCGATCTTAAACCCATATTTTTAATTTGAATTACGAATTATTTATAGCTAAACGGATTATAGGCGATAAAGCGTATAAAAGTAGTGTATCGGCTCCGATAATTAAAATCGGGATTACTGCAATTGCCGTAGGTATTGTGGTGATGTTGGTAGCTATTGCAACGGGTTTGGGACTTCAAGAAAAGGTTCGGGATAAGGTAGTTGCTTTTAATGGCCACGTTAGCCTCACTAATTTCGATAGCAATATTTCAGATGAAACTATTGTCCCAATTAGCAAAAATCAGGATTTCTATCCAGACTTTAAATCGGTAGAAGGTGTTGATCATGTGCAGGCCATCGCTACTAAATTTGGCATTATTAGAACGGAAACTGACTTTGAAGGAATCGTACTTAAAGGTGTAGGTTCAGATTACGATTGGCGTTATCTACAGGAGTTTTTGATTGCAGGAGAAACGCCAACATTTGGAGAAGAGACGAGCAATGATGTGATGATTTCTAAATACATCGCGGATCGCTTGAATCTTAAAGTTGGAGAAAAATTTCAGACTGTTTTTGGCAAGGAATCCATAGAAGAAATCCCGAATATTAGAAGCTTCAAAATCGTTGGTATTTTCGATTCTGGTTTTAAGGAGTTGGACAAAACCTATATGATAGGAGATATTCGTCAGGTTCAACGTCTTAATAAATGGGAAGAAGATCAAGTTGGTGGCTTTGAAGTGTTTATTGATGACTTCACCAAAATCGCTGAAAAGGGTGAAGAAATCTATCGCTCGGTTCCATCAACAATCAATAGCACTACCGTAGAGCAGAAATATTTAACCACTTTTGAATGGATTAAAATCTTTGATAATAATACTTACGGCATTATCGGTATTATGATTTTGGTTGCCGGTATAAACATGATAACAGCTCTTTTGGTCCTGATTTTAGAACGGACTCAAATGATCGGAATTTTAAAATCTTTGGGAAGCACAAATTGGAGTATCCGGAAAGTTTTTCTTTACAACGCTACTTATTTGATTGGGCTTGGTTTATTGTGGGGAAATATCATTGGCCTAGGATTAATTTTCGCCCAAGATAAATTTGAATTTCTCCATTTTCCTGATCCAGATCAGTACTATATGTCCATTATTCCTGTTTCATTAAAATTACAGAACATCTTAATGTTGAATATCGGAACATTCGTCGCATGTATGTTGATGTTATTGATTCCATCTTATATTATTACCAAAATCTCTCCGGTAAAGGCCATAAGATTTGATTGATTTTTGGCTCTTTTTAATCATATCTGTTAGACATCCATCCAGAAAAGATTCGAGTTTTTCGCTCAAAAATTTACCTTTGTATAATTATAAAGACTTACGATGCAATACGCTGAAAATATATTAGGAACTATTGGTAACACGCCGATGGTCAAAATGAATAAGCTTACCAAGGACCTTCCTTGTTTGGTTTTAGCTAAATATGAAACTTTTAATCCTGGGAATTCTGTTAAGGACCGAATGGCAGTTAAAATGATTGAAGATGCAGAAGCAGATGGACGCTTAAAACCAGGAGGAACTATTATTGAAGGGACTTCTGGCAACACCGGAATGGGTCTAGCGCTTGCCGCAATAGTGAAAGGCTACAAATGTATTTTCGTGATTTCCGATAAGCAATCCAAGGAAAAGATGGATATACTTAGAGCGGTAGGAGCAGAAGTGGTTGTATGCCCAACCGATGTGGCTCCAACTGATCCTAGAAGTTACTATTCGGTTTCAAAACGTTTGGGTGAAGAAACGCCAAATTCTTGGTACGTGAATCAATATGATAATCTTAGTAATACCAAGGCCCATTATGAAAGCACCGGTCCAGAAATCTGGGAGCAGACCGATGGAAAGATTACCCATTTTGTAGTAGGTGTTGGTACTGGAGGTACAATTTCTGGTGTTGGTAAATATTTGAAAGAGAAAAATCCAAATATCAAGATTTGGGGAATCGATACTTATGGAAGTGTCTTTAAAAAGTATCACGAAACGGGTATTTTTGATGAGAACGAAATCTATCCATACGTCACAGAAGGAATCGGTGAAGATATTCTGCCAAAAAATGTGAATTTCGATATCATTGATGGGTTCACGAAAGTAACGGATAAGGATGCAGCAGTATACACTCAATTGCTTGCAAGGGAAGAAGGAATGTTCTTGGGGAATTCGGCAGGTGCCGCTATAAAGGGTGTCCTTCAACTTAAAGAACATTTTACCAAAGACGATGTTGTGGTAGTTCTATTTCATGACCACGGAAGTCGTTACGTAGGTAAAATGTTCAATAATGATTGGATGAAAAAGATGGGGTATATTGAATAGGGATTTAGAGAAAAGAGAAAAGAGAAAAGAGAAAAGAGAAAACAGATATGCGAATTAGCGAATTGGGAAATTAGCCAATAGAGATAATAGTGAATGGAGAGATTAGAAAATAAATTCTTAAAAAAAAACAATAATCTTGTCACACTGAGCCTGTCGAAGTGCTATGCTAAAGGTCTTTTTGAACGTTTAGGTTTTTTGAAAGAGAATAGAAAAGAGATAAGAGAAAACAGATATGCGAATTAGCGAATTGGGAAATTAGCGAATTGAGATAATAGCGAATGGAGAGATTAGTAAATAGATTCTTAAAAAAACAATAATCTTGTCCCACTGACCCTGTCGATGTGCTCTATGCTAAAGGTCTTTTTGAACGTTTAGGTTTTTTTTGCAGGAGAATTGAAAAGTGGAAAGTTATTTTTCCTAATTTAAAATTCTCAAAAACCAAAAACCAAAAACCAAAAACCAAAAACCAAAAACCAAAAACCAAAAACCAAAAACCAAAAACTAACACTAAGTTGCAAGAGGATTTTCTACACTACGTCTGGAAGTTCCAGAAATTTAAGTCGGTAGATCTAAAGTCTACCGATGGAAATCTACTTAGCATAGTTAAAGTTGGTGAACATAACCAAAATTCTGGTCCAGATTTCTTTAATTCTCATCTCCGCTTCGCCGGGCAATTATGGGCGGGAAATGTAGAAATCCATATTAATTCTTCAGATTGGTATATCCACAATCACGAAAATGATTCTAATTACGATAATGTTATTTTGCACGTGGTCTGGAATCACGATGCCGACATTCACCGCAAGGACAATAGTGCAATCCCAACCTTAGAACTTAAGAATATTGTAGACGAGAAAGTCGCTCATAAATATTATGAGCTGATGGCCAATAAAAATCAATTTATTAATTGCGAACGCGATTTTAGGACCGTAGATGATTTTACAATTTCCCATTGGTTAGAACGGCTTTACTTTGAAAGATTAGAACGAAAGTCCGAACAAATCTTCGAATTACTTAAGAAATCGAATAATGATTGGGAAGCGGTATTCTTCAAGATGATTGCTAAAAATTTTGGTCTAAAAGTGAACGGCGATCCGTTTTTTTCGATGGCCAATTCCATAGATTTTTCGGTGATTAGAAAACTAAGTTTAAACCGGTTTCAACTTGAAGCTCTATTTTTTGGACAATCTCATCTCCTTAATTATACTTCAGAAATAGAATATGAAAGAAAGCTAGTTGAAGAATATAAATTCTTAAAGACCAAATTCAAATTAGATAATTCTAGCACCTTAGTGGTCAATTTCTTTAGACTGCGGCCACCCAATTTCCCGACCATAAGACTTTCTCAACTTGCAACACTTTATCACCATAAATCTGCGATATTCTCACAGATACAAAATTTACAGACTTATTCAGAAATACAAACCTTGTTAAAGGTTGAAGCGTCGAACTTTTGGAAAACCCATTACACATTCGCTACCGATTCCAGATTTTCAAAAAAACAGATTTCCACCAGCTTTATCGATCTTCTAATTATCAATACCATTATTCCAATCAAGTTCAGTTATCACAAAAGTTTAGGGGTTTCCGATAATGAAAACTTGATTGCTCTGGCTGAAATGATTCCGGCCGAAAAAAATTCTATCATTGAGAGATTTATGAAGCTCAGGCCAATAGACAACAATTCTAAAGCATCCCAAGCACTTCTTCAGCTTAAAAAAAATTATTGTGATGTAAATCTTTGCCTACATTGTGAAATTGGCAATCATCTTATAAAAAATTAAACAGTTTGTCGAAAGATTAACATTTGAGGGTTGTTTATTCTTAATTAATTTTTAAATTGACGAAGTTTTAACAAAACGTTAAGAATTAATATAACCCAAACATTAATTAAAATGAATGTAAAAAATCTAAAGTATTTTGCTGTCGGCTGCCTAGGAATGGCTATGGTTGGCTGTCAAACCGACGAAATTGAAAATCAGCCTACAGAGGTTGACAATATTACTTTTCAAAAACCAGAAACTATAACCGGAAGGTATATAGTGGTTTATGATAACTCTACTGGCAAAATTGCTCCCCTACAAAAAACTAGGTCATCCGCAGAATATTCTGCCCAGATGCGTACACTTAAATCTACATTCTTGGCTGAATTCAGCGATATAGATTTAAATGAAGAAAATATTGTACAGACTTACGGTCACACCGTAAAAGGTTTCGCAGCTGAATTAAATTCTGCGCAATTATCGTCATTAAAAAAGGACCCTCGAGTATTATATATCGAAGAAGATAAGGTTATAACTCTTGCGCCTGGTGGAGGTAAACCAGGAGGAGGCACTGCTACCCCCCCTGCCCAAGAAACTCCTTATGGCACAACGAGAGTCGGTGGTGGAACGACTATGGCTGGTGGTACAGCTTGGATAATAGATAGTGGCATAGACCAGGACCATCCTGATCTTAATGTAGATACGGCAAGAAGTATAAGCTTTCTGTCGCGAGATAACAATCCTGATGATCAAAACGGTCATGGTACGCACGTTGCTGGAACTATTGGGGCAAAAGATAACGAAATTGGTTCTTTAGGAGTTGCACCAGGAACATTGGTTGCAGCAGTTAGAGTTTTAGACCGTAGAGGTAGTGGAGCTTATTCTGGTGTTATTGCGGGCGTTGACTACGTTGGCTCAACCGGAGTTGCTGGTGATGTTGCGAATATGAGTCTAGGCGGAGGAGTGTCTGATGCATTGGACGCAGCGGTCATTGCCGCCTCGAAAAATGTTATATTCACGTTGGCTGCTGGTAATGAGTCCGATAATGCAAACAATCACTCTCCCGCACGCGCAGGGGGTAAAAGCTCTAACGATAATGTTTATACCATTTCTGCTATGAACAATTTAGATAATTGGGCATCATTCTCTAACTTTGGTAATGCAGTAGAATATTGCGCTCCTGGAGTTGGGGTATACTCAACTTGGAAAGACGGAGGTTACAATACGATTAGTGGTACATCTATGGCTGCCCCGCACGCGGCTGGTGTGTTACTTCTTGGTAACCCGATTACAAGCGGAACTGTAAATGGAGATCCCGACGGTAACCCGGATCCAATCATCCATATCTAATCTTTAATTTAGGTCTAGCTAGATCTTTAAATATAAATGACCAGAGAACTTTGTTCTCTGGTTTTTTTTTCGTCAAAATTTCATCATTTTTGTTACATGAATATTTTCTATAAAGCCTTACTCTTTTTCCAGAAACATGGTTATTATGTCTGTCAGAGAATAGCAGATAGGTTGGGTATTAGAGCGAAGATAGTCAGGACTTCTTTTATGTACCTAACATTTGTTACCCTTGGTTTTGGCTTTGCTCTTTATCTTTTCCTGGCTTTTTGGATGAAAATTAAAGATATTTTATATACTAAAAGGTCATCTGTATTCGACCTTTAATACGCTTTTATGGCATTCCTAAACATATTTAAATCTAAAATCTATACCTCATTTGCCCTTATGTTGATTGTGCTGTTAATGGGCGTGCTCGGTTTTAGGATTATATCAGGTTTTTCTTGGCTAGACGCAATGTATATGACGGTCATAACCATAACCACTGTGGGATTTGGCGAAGTACAGCCTTTGGATGACGTTGCCAAGATATTTACGATGGTACTTATACTTACAAGTATCGTGATTTTAGGTTATGCTTTGTCCACTATTACGAATACATTCTGACCAAAAACAATTTTGAAGAATTAAAACACAAAAAGATGCAGAAAAAATCGATGGTTTAAAGAATCATGTCATTATCTGTAGATATGGTAGAAACGGGAAGCAAACGGCGCTGAAATAGAGAGTTTGGAAGATCATTCGTGGTGGTAGAAAAGAATAAGGATGTTATAGATAAACTTCAAAATGAGAATGCACCGTAATAGGTTTTAAACATGCGAGAGGGAGAATACATACTTAATCCCGAGGCTGAAACAAAATTGTTCCCGCATTCAAAGATTATCGTTTTGGGAAGAACAGTACAAATTCAAAAATTAAGCTCTTCCTATAACATTAATAGAGATTAGGTCTTTTAACAACGGATGTTTTAAAAAATGAATTATTTTTAGCATCTTGTCGACCTTTAATCACAAGCTCCTTTATATAACTAACTAAATTATCCTATGAAGAAATTTCTATTTTTCCTTTCAACTTTATTATTACCATTCGTTGCTTTAGCTCAAGAGAAGGGTCTGGATGAAAAAGTTAACGATGCCTTTATGCCTTTTGCATCATGGTGGGAAGGATTTATTTTAACTAGAATTCCCATAGGTGAATATGATATTCCTTTTGTCGTTATTCTTTTGGTCCTTGGGGCCACGTTTTTTACTATTTATTTTAAAGTACCAAGCGTCACCAAATTCTGGACTGCTATTAACACGGTTCGAGGAAAATATGTAGATATTGAAAAACACGGTGTTGACAAATTATATAATAATGATGAAGCATTGGCGGTGAAAGACATTCCAAACACCATTCGTGATGAAAGTGCTCATGGTGAGGTTTCACATTTTCAAGCTTTGGCGACAGCGGTCTCAGGAACTGTCGGTTTAGGAAATATAGCAGGTGTGGCTGTAGCTATTGGTATGGGTGGTCCTGGAGCTACCTTCTGGATGATTGTATGTGGATTGTTGGGTATGTCTACTAAGTTTGTAGAATGTACACTTGGTGTAAAATATAGAGACGTTGGTAAGGATGGTACTGTATACGGTGGACCTATGTATTACCTCTCTAAAGGAATGAAAGAAATTGGCTTTGGTGGCATTGGGAAAGTTTTGGCCGTACTATTCGCCATACTATGTGTCGGTGCTTCTTTCGGAGGTGGAAATGCATTTCAATCCAATCAGGCAGCCGTACAAATCAGCACCTTATTCAATCTTAGCGGAGGAGCAACTGGCGTCCTTATAGGAATCGTTCTTGCAGTGCTGGTCGGAATTGTAATCATTGGGGGTATAAAGCGTATTGCTTCAATTACGGAAAAAATTGTTCCGTTTATGGCTGGTCTTTATATCCTAGCTTCCCTCGTTATAATATTCGCAAACATTAGTGATATTGGCTTGGCATTTTCATTGATAATTGATGGAGCATTTACACCGATGGCCGGTCTTGGCGGCTTGGTCGGTGTCTTAATAGTAGGATTTCAAAGAGCAGCATTTTCTAATGAGGCTGGTGCAGGTTCTGCCGCTATTGCTCACTCGGCCGTTCGAACTAAATATCCAGCATCAGAAGGTATTGTGGCACTTTTAGAACCTTTTATTGATACCGTGGTAATCTGTACCATGACCGCCTTGGTTATTATTTTCTTTAATATCAATGGCGCCGACGCCCAATCGGTTTTCGATTATACTGCTGCCCATGGAAGCAGTGTCATTTTAAAATCGTCTGGTTCTCCGATTAGTGGAGTAGATCTTACATCTATGGCTTTTGATTCTGTTATTCCTCACTTCTCCTATGTTTTGACGATTGCTATAGTTCTGTTTGCTTTTTCTACCATGATATCATGGTCCTATTATGGTTTACAGGCATGGAAATTTCTTTTCGGAAAAGGAAAGACTGCGGATATTGTATATAAAGTATTATTCCTGCTCTTTGTAGTGATTGGAGCGGCTGCTACCTTGGACGCAGTTATTAAATTCTCCGATGCCATGATTTTAGCTTTGGTATTTCCAAATATGATTGGATTGTTCTTCTTATTCCCGAAAGTAAGACAAGAAATGACGAGATATATTGGTGCGATTTCCATTAAGAGGGAAGCTCTTAAGGATGGTGCTGAAGATATTACTAAGCATATGTAATTTATTTGGTCAGATAACGAATGAAACATATAAAATCCCATTTCAGGTTTAGTAAAGGCCAACGAAATGGGATTTTTCTTTTGATTGTACTAATCATTATTCTTCAAGGGATTTATTTTTTTGTAAAATATAGTTTTAAACCTCCAGAATTGGAAAACCAGGAAATACTGAAGTTTCAGCAGGAAGTAGACTCGTTAAAGCTGGTTAAACCACAAACTAATGCACCAAAACTTTTTCCATTCAATCCAAATTACATCACCGACCATAAAGGTTATACCCTAGGAATGAGCCCGGGTGAAATTGACCGTTTACTTCAATTTAGAGCTGAAAGTAAGTGGATCAATTCTGCTGAGGATTTTCAATCGGTGACCGGGGTTTCCGATTCGCTGCTGGCCGCAATTTCTCCATACTTCAAATTTCCAGATTGGGTGACTAATCCAAAGGTTTCAAACCCTACAACCAACAAATTTTCAACTTCAAAGACTTCAAACCAAAAAATCGATTTAAACCTAGCATCACAAGAACAACTAATAAATGTTAATGGAATAGGCGAGAAGCTCTCGGAACGCATTATTGAATATCGAAGCAGACAAGCAAACGGTTTTATAGATGGGGTTGAGCTGAAGGAAATATATGGGTTAAAAGATGAGGTAATCGAGGAGCTCTTAAAACATTTTTTTGTCAGTCCCCCAGCTGATTTTGAAACAATCAATATCAACCAAGCTACCCGTGACGAACTTGTGAAAATAAAGTACGTAGATTACGAACTGGCCCACCACATCATCGAATACAGAACACTCCACGAAGGGTTTAAATCATTGGACGAATTAACAAAAGTTAAGTTTTTTCCCGTCAATAAATACGAGATAATTAAGCTATATTTGCGTCTGAATTGATTTCACTGAAAAATAAAGATATGACAGGAATGTACTTCACCGAAGAACATAATTTGTTTAGGCAGAGTTTGAAGGATTTTTTGAAAAAAGAAGTCACACCTCATATAGATAAATGGGAAAAGACTGGAGTGATTGAGCGCTTTATTTGGGAGAAATTTGGTGAGATGGGATTTTTTGGGTTGCCTTATCCTGAAGAATTTGGAGGACTTGATCTGGATATTTTTTATACCGTTATTTTATTGGAAGAACTTCAGAAGATTAATTCTGGAGGATTTGCAGCTGCAATGTGGGCACACGCATATCTTGCAATGACCCATGTTAATAAGGAAGGAAGCCAGGAAATAAAGGAAAAATACCTAAATGGTAGTATAAGTGGAGAATTAATTGGCTGCCTTTGTATCACAGAACCCTTTGGCGGAAGTGATGTTGCAGGTATGCGTTCTACCGCAGTAAAGGAAGGAGATAGTTATATCATCAACGGATCTAAAACCTTTATCACTAATGGGGTTTACAGCGATTATCTGGTAGTTGCTGCCAAAACCGACCCGTCACTTGGCAATAAAGGAATCAGTATTTTTATAATGGATCGCGATACCCCAGGCATTTCTGCTACGAAGCTCGATAAGCTTGGATGGAGAGCTTCGGATACCGGAGAAATTGCTTTTGACAATGTAAAGATTCCAGCTTCCAACTTAATGGGAGAAGAGAATAAGGGATTTCCATACATCATGCAGCATTTTGCATTAGAAAGATTGATTATGGCCGTGAATGCCCATGCCCGTGCGGAGTTTGCCTTAGAATATACATTGGAGTATATGGGAGAGCGCCAAGCCTTCGGCAAAACCATTGATAAATTCCAGGCCCTTAGGCATACCATCGCAGAACTTTACTCGGAACAAGAACACTGCAAGACCTTTAATTATGTTACCGCTTATCGCTTGGATAAAGGTGAGTACGTAGTAAAGGAAGCAACGATGGCTAAATTGAAATCTACCAAAATGTCTGATGACGTTATGTACCAATGTCTACAGTTCTTGGGAGGTTATGGGTATATGGAAGATTATCCTTTGGCTAGAATGTTTAGGGATAGTAGGCTAGGCCCAATTGGTGGAGGAACTTCAGAAATACTTCGCGAGATTATCGCCAAAATGATTATCGATAAAAAGGAATACAAACCGGCAGCTGATTTATAGTTAGAAATTTTTAATTTTTTTCTTGCAAGTATAAAAATCCAGTTTAACTTTGCGATCTCAAAATCTAAAAGAGAGGAGGTTAAGATTCTATGTTAATAATACCGGTAAAAGAAGGAGAGAATATAGACAGAGCGTTGAAACGTTACAAACGTAAGTTCGACAAAACTGGAACTAAGCGTCAACTGCACGAACGTAAGCAGTTTAACAAACCTTCTGTAGAACGTAGGGCTCAGATTCAAAAAGCTCAATATGTTCAGTCTCTTCGAGAACTAGAAAACATTTAAGTTTAGAAATAAATTTATAGCAATGATATCCGTTGAAGAGTGAAAACTTCAGCGGATTTTTTTTGTCGTCAATTCAAAAAAGAGAGATATAAGATTTTGTACATTTAACTCAGACCAAATCTTTATGCCCATTCAATCTTTTATAGACTATTTAGAACTAGAAAAAAAATACTCTTCTAATACTATCATCTCTTACCGTGCAGATTTAAATGCCTTCATTGACTTTGCTGAAATAAATTCTGGAAGCAGAAATATTATGGACGTGAGCTACGGAGAAATTAGAAACTGGATCGTAAATCTTGTTGATACTGGAATTAGTAACCGGAGCATAAACAGAAAAATTTCATCCTTAAATTCTTATTACAAGTTTTTGGTGAAGACCGAGCAGATTACGACTAACCCATTGGCGAAGCACAAAGCTCTTAAAACCGAAAAGAAAGTTCTGGTCCCCTTCTCAGAATTGGAAATATCTAGAGTAATAACTCGTATAAATGAAACAGACGATTTTGAAGCTATCCGCAATCAATTCATCGTTGAACTTTTTTATTCGACCGGGATAAGGAGGATAGAGTTGGTAAATCTAAAGCTTAGCAATTTCGATTTTGATAATAAATCCTTAAAGGTTTTAGGAAAGCGTAATAAAGAGCGTATCATTCCCCTTATAAGTTCGGTACTCGACAGTTTTAAAATTTATATGGTCGCACGTCAATCACTGCCTAACATTATGGACGATAAGGATTTGTTTTTGACCAAACGAGGGACAAAAGTGTATGAAACTCTTGTATATAGAACCATAAATGATTACTTTAGTAAAGCTTCATCTAAAGTAAAATGTAGCCCGCATGTCCTCAGACATTCTTTCGCTACCCATCTCTTAAATGAAGGTGCAGATTTAAATTCTGTAAAGGAATTACTAGGTCACACAAGTTTAGCCGCAACCCAAGTGTATACTCATAGCAGTATCGCAGAGCTTAAAAAGGTTTACTCTAATGCTCACCCAAGGAGCAAAAATTAAGATATATGATATAAAAATACCCAAATTTTAGATTGGTCTTATAAAAAACGAGGCTTGTCTAACATCTTCAATATTAACCTTAAAACCAAAAAAGATGAAAGTTGAAACCCAATCAGTTAACTTCAATGCAGATCAAAAATTGATCAATTTCATTCAAAAGAGAATGGATAAGTTAGACCAGTATTACGATAAAGTTATACAATCTAATGTCTATCTAAAAGTTGAAAACACCAGCCAAAAAGAAAATAAAATCTTCGAGGCAAAGGTTAAAGTTCCGGGAGATAGTTTTATCATTAAGAAACAATGTAAATCGTTCGAAGAAGGCGCCGATATGGCAATTTCTTCCTTAGAAAGGCAGCTAAAGAAGAGAAAGGATAAAATTCGACAACATAACTAAGAAAATATTTGCCAAAATGTTTTGAATAAAAAAAAATATCTATACATTTGCAGTCCGTTAGAAATAGCGGGCTTTTTTATGATGTAAAAAGGTCTAAAAAGCCGATGTAGCTCAGCTGGCTAGAGCAGCTGATTTGTAATCAGCAGGTCGTGGGTTCGAGTCCCTCCATCGGCTCTTTTTAAAAAGCTCTTTAGAGATTGTTTGATAAGCAAAATCTCTTGAAATATTGAAATAAATTGGGGAGATACTCAAGCGGCCAACGAGGGCAGACTGTAAATCTGCTGACTACGTCTTCGCAGGTTCGAATCCTGCTCTCCCCACAAAGATTTTAGATAATCTGGCGTCAAAAGGTTGCTTTTGTAGGACAGTGTTTTAAAATCTTTGTTCGGGGGTCACCCGAACAGGAACAACGAGCGAGAGTGAGTTAATCCTAATCAGCAGGAAAACGTTCATTACATAATGAAAACCAAGAAGGATTAATTTTCTTCAATATTGCGAGAGTAGCTCAGTTGGTAGAGCGTCAGCCTTCCAAGCTGAATGTCGCCGGTTCGAACCCGGTCTCTCGCTCAAAGTTCATTGATAGTTTGAGAATTCTATTTGATTTTAGAATTTTCAGGTTAGTTATAATGAAGGGTGAGAAGCCTGTGCCGCACTTGTTGCGGTAAACCCGGTCTCTCGCTCAAAGTTCATTGATAGTTTGAGAATTCTATTTGATTTTAGAATTTTCAGGTTAGTTATAATGAAGTGTGAGAAGCCTGTGCCGCACTTGTTGCGGTAAACCCGGTCTCTCGCTCAAAGTTCATTGATAGTTTGAGAATTCTATTTGATTTTAGAATTTTCAGGTTAGTTATAATGAAAGGTGAGAAGCCTGTGCCGCACGTTTTGCGGTAAATCCGGTTTCTCATTCTAACAGTCCTGCGAAGGCAGGAATCTCTTCCTTCTATGAGTTAATTAAGGAGAGGAATTAAATACTTTACGCCGGTGTAGCTCAGGGGTAGAGCGTTTCCTTGGTAAGGAAGAGGTCACGGGTTCAATTCCCGTCATTGGCTCAAAAATTAAACAAAGAGTAGATAATTATAAATTTAGATTAAATAAATTAAACATGGCAAAGGCAACTTTCGATCGTTCAAAACCACACTTAAATATAGGTACAATTGGACACGTAGATCACGGTAAAACAACATTAACTGCTGCTATCACTAAAGTATTAGCTGATGCAGGTTATTCTGAAGCAAAATCGTTCGATCAGATCGATAATGCACCAGAAGAAAAAGAAAGAGGTATTACAATTAATACATCTCACGTTGAGTATGCAACTGCAAATCGTCACTACGCTCACGTTGACTGTCCAGGTCACGCGGATTACGTAAAGAACATGGTTACAGGTGCTGCCCAAATGGACGGTGCTATATTGGTGGTTGCTGCTACAGATGGTCCAATGCCACAAACTCGTGAGCACATCCTATTAGGACGCCAGGTTGGTATCCCTCGTATGGTTGTTTTCATGAACAAAGTTGATATGGTTGATGATGAAGAGCTATTAGAATTGGTTGAGATGGAAATCAGAGATTTATTATCTTTCTATCAATATGATGGAGATAATGGACCTGTAATTGCTGGTTCTGCTTTAGGTGCACTTAACGGTGAACAAAAATGGGTTGATTCTGTAATAGAATTGATGGCTGCTGTTGATACTTGGATTGAAGAACCATTACGTGAAATAGACAAACCTTTCTTAATGCCTATCGAGGATGTATTCTCTATTACTGGTCGTGGAACTGTTGCGACAGGTCGTATCGAAACTGGTATTGGCAAAACTGGAGATTCAGTTGAGATCATTGGTATGGGAGCTGAAAAATTGACTTCTACTATAACTGGTATCGAAATGTTCCGTCAGATTCTTGATAGAGGTGAAGCTGGAGATAACGCTGGTATCCTTTTAAGAGGTATTGAGAAATCTCAAATCTCTAGAGGTATGGTTATCGTTAAGCCAGGTTCAGTAACACCACACGCTAAATTTAAAGCTGAGGTTTACGTTCTTAAGAAAGAAGAAGGTGGACGTCACACTCCATTCCATAATAACTATCGTCCACAGTTTTACGTACGTACAACTGATGTAACTGGTAACATTTTGCTTCCTGATGGTGTTGAAATGGTTATGCCAGGAGACAACTTGACAATTACTGTAGAATTAATCCAAAAGATTGCAATGACTGTAGGTTTACGTTTCGCAATCCGTGAGGGTGGTCGTACAGTAGGTGCTGGTCAGGTTACTGAAATCTTAGACTAAATTATATTATAATATATATGGTTAAGGTGTTCGTCATTGGCGAATGCCTTAATCCATATTTACGGGTTTAGCTCAGTTGGTAGAGCACTGGTCTCCAAAACCAGGTGTCGGGAGTTCGAGCCTCTCAACCCGTGCGAAGCGAGGGAGGAGAAGCGAGAAGTTTATCCCGAGCTAAGTCGAGGGAAGCCTCTCAACAAGCCTGCGCTGAGGGCAGTCGAAGCGTGCGAAGCGAGGGAGGAGAAGCGAGAAGTTTATATCGGGCAAAGTTGAGGGAAGCCTCACATCCCTGGCAACAAGAGAAAAGCGTAGTGCTATTCTCAAGAAAGCTATTAGAAATTGATAAGTTGGATTTATTCCACTTAAATAAATAAGAAACAACACATGGCCAGAATTGCAAATTATGTTAAAGAGTCTTTTAACGAGTTAAGAAACAATGTTACTTGGCCAGAATGGCCCGAAGCTCAAAGATTAACTGTACTAGTTGCGGTTTTTTCGGTAGTTTTTGCATTGGCAGTTTGGGGAGTTGATACGGTTTTCAGTAGAGTGATAGAGGCGTATTTTAGTTGGATTAACTAAAAAAAGTAGATTGAGAATGTCTGAAGAAATAAGTAACAAAAAATGGTACGTTGTTAGAGCCGTTAGCGGTCAAGAGAACAAAATCAAAACATACATTGAGAACGAAATCACAAGATTGGGGCTCGAGGATTATGTGGATCAAGTTCTTGTTCCAACCGAAAAGGTGGTTCAGATACGCAACGGAAAGAAAATCCATAAAGAAAGAGTTTATTTTCCTGGATATATTATGATTCAGGCTAATCTTAGTGGTGAAATCCCTCATATTATTAAATCCATTACTAATGTGATAGGATTTTTGGGTGAGACAAAGGGAGGTGATCCTGTTCCATTGAGACAATCTGAAGTAAATAGAATGTTAGGTAAGGTAGATGAGCTTACGCTTGGTGCTGATTCTAACATTGCAATACCATTCACCACTGGAGAAACCGTTAAGGTTATCGATGGTCCGTTTAATGGATTTGATGGTGTAATAGAAAAAATAAACGAAGAAAAACGCAAGCTTGAAGTAATGGTTAAGATTTTCGGAAGAAAGACACCATTGGAGTTAAGCTATATGCAAGTAGAAAAAGTTTAATAATAGTTACAATTATAGTGTACACTTTTAGCTTCCATTTAAAATGTATGCGACACTAAAAATAGTAAAATGGCAAAAGAATTAAGTAAAGTAGTTAAGTTACAAGTTCGGGGAGGTGCTGCGAATCCGTCGCCACCGGTTGGACCCGCTTTAGGAGCTGCTGGAGTTAATATCATGGAATTTTGCAAGCAGTTTAACGCTAGAACTCAGGATAAACCTGGTAAAGTTCTTCCGGTCGTTATCGCTGTTTACAAAGACAAGTCTTTCGACTTTGTTATTAAAACTCCTCCAGCTGCGGTACAGTTAATGGAAGCGGCCAAAGTAAAAAAAGGATCAGGAGAACCGAACAGGAAAAAAGTTGCGAAAGTAACTTGGGATCAGATTAAAGCTATCGCAGAGGATAAAATGCAAGATTTAAATGCATTTACAATTGATTCTGCAATGAAGATGGTTGCTGGTACCGCAAGATCCATGGGTATAACAGTTAGAGGCGGTCAAGCTCCTAACTAAAAACATTTTTTGAAATGGCAAAAGTAACTAAAAAGCAAAAAGACGCTAGAACTAAAGTTGATAGAACAAAACTTTATACTATAGAAGAAGCTGCAGAACTGGTAAAAGATATTACTTATACTAAGTTTGATGCATCAGTAGATATGGCGGTACGTTTGGGTGTAGATCCACGTAAAGCAAACCAAATGGTAAGAGGTGTTGTTTCACTTCCTCACGGAACAGGTAAAGATATGAAAGTATTGGCGCTTGTTACTCCAGATAAGGAAGAGGAAGCTAAGGAAGCAGGAGCCGACTATGTTGGTCTAGATGAATATTTAGATAAGATTAAAGGTGGTTGGACTGATGTTGATGTTATTATCACTATGCCCGCAATTATGGGTAAACTAGGACCATTAGGTAGAGTTTTAGGACCAAGAGGTTTAATGCCTAACCCAAAGACTGGTACAGTAACAATGGATGTTGCTAAAGCAGTTGCAGAAGTTAAGGCTGGTAAAATCGATTTTAAGGTAGACAAAACAGGAATTATCCACGCTCCAATTGGGAAAGCATCTTTTACAGCTGACAAATTGGTAGGTAATGCAAACGAACTGTTAACTACATTAATGAAATTGAAACCTACTACGGCTAAAGGAACTTACGTTAAGAGTGTATCGATTTCGAGCACAATGAGTCCAAGTATTCCGGTTGAAACAAAAATCGGGAAGTAGTTAAAACTTTAATATTATGACAAGAGAAGAAAAATCACAAGTTATAGAAGACTTAACTGCACAATTAGAAAATGCATCTAACATTTACTTGGCCGATATATCGGGCTTAAATGCAGTTAATACATCAAACTTAAGAAGAGCTTGCTTTAAAGCAGACGTACAACTAGCAGTTGTAAAGAACACTTTATTGGCAAAAGCTATGGAAGCTTCGGAAAAAGATTTCGGGGATTTAACTTCCGTATTAAAAGGAAATACATCTGTGATGTATTCTGAAACTGGAAATGGACCAGCTAAAGTTATTCAAGCATTCCGTAAAAAATCTGATAAGCCTTTATTAAAAGGAGCTTATATCGCAGAGTCGGTTTACATTGGTGACAACCAATTAGAATCACTAGTAAACATTAAGTCTAAAGAAGAGGTAGTTGCTGATGTTATTGCATTGCTACAATCTCCTGCTAAAAACGTTATTTCTGCTCTTAAATCGAGTGGTGGTAAGCTTGCAGGCATCCTTAAGACTTTATCCGAAAAAGAAGGATAATCAAAACAGTACGCACTTAAACAATTATATTATTAAAATTTATTAAAACGATAGAAAATGGCAGATTTAAAAGATTTCGCAGAGCAATTAGTTAACTTAACCGTTAAGGAAGTTAATGAATTAGCTACTATTTTAAAAGAAGAATATGGTATCGAGCCTGCTGCTGCTGCAGTAGCTGTTGCTGCTGGCGGTGCTGGTGGTGGTGAAGAAGCCGCTGAAGAAAAATCAGAATTCGATGTAATCCTTAAAGCAGCTGGTGCCTCTAAATTGGCAGTAGTTAAATTGGTAAAAGAACTTACTGGTTTAGGATTAAAAGATGCCAAGCAATTGGTTGACGATGCACCAAGCCCAATCAAAGAAGGTGTGTCTAAAGATGAAGCTGAAGCCCTTAAAGCTCAATTAGAAGAAGCAGGAGCTGAAGTTGAGCTTAAATAAGCTCACTCCAACCTACATTATATGGTTTAGGTCAATTGCGCTTGTAAAGGCGTAAGTTGACCTAGACCCTTTTGTGTATATAATTAGTATGTACACCACAATTTATTTTTTTAATCAAAATCTCGTTCGTCGATGTTAGCAAAACAAGCTGAAAGATTAAATTTCTCTTCCATTGTCAATAGAACTGATTATCCCGATTTCTTGGATATTCAAATTAAATCCTTCCAGGATTTTTTCCAATTAGAGACAAAATCAGAAGAAAGAGGAAATGAAGGTCTGTATAATACCTTTATGGAAAACTTTCCTATTACAGATACACGAAACCAATTTGTACTTGAGTTTTTGGATTATTTTATCGATCCTCCTCGTTACTCAATTGAAGAATGTATTGAAAGAGGTCTTACCTATAGCGTTCCATTAAAGGCACGTCTAAAATTATACTGTACTGATCCTGAGCACGAAGACTTCGAAACTATCGTGCAAGATGTATATTTAGGTACGATTCCTTATATGACTCCTAGCGGTACTTTTGTTATCAATGGTGCGGAGCGTGTTGTAGTTTCTCAATTGCACAGATCGCCTGGTGTTTTCTTTAGCCAGTCCTTCCATGCAAATGGTACAAAACTATATTCTGCAAGAGTAATTCCTTTTAAGGGATCTTGGATAGAATTTGCTACCGATATCAACAGCGTTATGTACGCTTATATCGATAGAAAGAAAAAATTACCTGTAACTACGCTTTTCAGAGCTATCGGATTTGAACGTGATAAGGATATCTTGGAGATTTTCGATCTTGCTGAAGAAGTTAAGGTTTCTAAAACAGGCTTGAAAAAAGTATTAGGTAGAAAATTAGCTGCTCGTGTTCTAAACACTTGGCATGAAGATTTTGTGGATGAAGATACTGGTGAAGTTGTTTCTATCGAACGAAATGAAATCGTTTTAGATCGTGATACCACGATTGATAAAGATAATATTGAGGAGATACTAGAAGCCGGTGTTAAAACCGTTCTACTTCATAAGGAAAGTGCTCAACAAGGAGATTATGCGATAATCCATAATACACTTCAAAAGGATCCAACAAACTCCGAAAAAGAAGCCGTAGAACATATTTATCGTCAACTTCGTAACGCTGAGCCGCCAGATGAGGAAACCGCTCGTGGTATCATCGATAAATTGTTCTTTAGTGATCAACGTTATTCTCTTGGAGAAGTTGGTCGTTATAGAATGAACAAGAAATTAGGGTTAGATATCGGTATGGACAAACAAGTTCTTACCAAAGAAGATATCATAACCATTATTAAATATTTAATAGAGCTTATAAATTCTAAAGCAGAGATAGATGATATCGATCACTTGTCTAACCGTCGTGTTAGGACAGTAGGAGAACAACTGTCTTCTCAGTTTGGTGTAGGTCTTGCGCGTATGGCAAGAACAATCCGTGAGAGAATGAACGTTCGTGATAACGAAGTTTTTACTCCTATAGATTTGATTAATGCGAAGACTTTATCTTCTGTAATCAATTCGTTCTTTGGTACAAACCAGTTATCTCAATTTATGGATCAAACCAATCCATTGGCCGAGATAACACATAAGCGTCGTCTATCGGCTCTTGGACCAGGTGGACTTTCTAGAGAAAGAGCAGGTTTTGAGGTACGTGACGTTCACTACACTCACTACGGTAGACTTTGCCCAATTGAAACTCCAGAAGGACCGAATATTGGACTTATCTCTTCTCTATCTGTTTTTGCGAAAGTAAATTCAATGGGTTTCATTGAAACTCCTTATAGAAAAGTTGATAATGGTGTAGTGGATATTAAAAATATTCCAACTTACCTAAGTGCTGAAGAAGAAGAAGATGCATTAATCGCTCAAGCGACAATAAAAGTTGATGAGAAAGGTAAAATCTTAGCGGACAAAATTATTGCTCGTCAAGAAGGTGATTTCCCAGTAATTGACCCGATAAATGTTAATTATACGGATGTTGCTCCTAACCAGATTGCTTCAATTTCTGCTTCGCTTATTCCTTTCTTAGAACATGATGATGCTAACCGTGCATTGATGGGATCAAACATGATGCGTCAAGCGGTACCACTTCTTAGACCAGAAGCTCCTATTGTTGGGACTGGTCTAGAAAGACAAGTAGCGTCAGATTCTAGAGTATTGATTAATGCTGAAGGTGATGGTACAGTAGAATATGTAGATGCAAATGAAATCACTATCAAGTACGATAGATCAGAAGAAGCTGCTCTAGTAAGTTTTGAAAGCGATACTAAAACCTATCCTTTGGTTAAGTTTAGAAAAACTAACCAAGGTACATCTATTAACCTTAAGCCAATTGTTGAAAAAGGTGATAAGGTTGTAAGAGGTCAGGTTCTTTGTGAAGGTTATGCTACCCAAAATGGTGAGTTGGCTCTAGGTCGAAACATGAAGGTTGCCTTCATGCCATGGAAAGGTTATAACTTTGAGGATGCTATCGTAATTTCTGAAAAAGTTGTTAGAGATGACATTTTCACATCGATTCATATTGATGAATATTCTTTAGAGGTTAGAGATACTAAACTTGGTAATGAGGAATTAACTAATGATATACCAAACGTTTCAGAAGAGGCTACAAAAGACCTTGATGAAAATGGTATGATCAGAATTGGTGCCGAAATTAAGCCAGGTGATATTCTTATCGGTAAGATTACTCCAAAAGGAGAATCAGACCCGACTCCAGAAGAAAAATTACTTAGAGCGATATTTGGCGATAAGGCTGGTGATGTAAAAGATGCTTCGTTAAAAGCCTCTCCATCATTACACGGTGTTGTTATCGAGAAGAAATTGTTCTCGAGAGCTATAAAAGATAAACGTAAGAGAGCTAAGGATAAAGAGGATATCGAAACCTTAGAGACTATTTACGATAAAAAGTTTGATGATCTTAAAGATGTCTTGGTCGATAAGTTATTTCAACTTGTAAATGGAAAAACTGCACAAGGTATTTATAATGATCTTGGTGAGGAAATAATTCCAAAAGGTAAAAAGTATACCTTAAAAATGTTAAATGCAGTAGATGATTATGCGCATTTAACGTCAGGAACTTGGACCACCGACGACCATATGAATGAATTGGTTGCGGATCTTATCCATAATTACAAGATTAAGGAAAATGATTTACAAGGTTCACTTAGACGTGAGAAGTTTACCATCTCTGTTGGGGATGAACTTCCTGCAGGAATCATAAAACTTGCTAAAGTATATGTTGCTAAAAAACGTAAATTAAAAGTAGGGGATAAGATGGCAGGTCGTCACGGTAACAAAGGTATCGTTGCTCGTATCGTAAGACAAGAGGACATGCCTTTCTTAGAAGACGGAACTCCTGTAGATATCGTATTAAATCCACTTGGTGTACCATCTCGTATGAACATCGGGCAGATTTATGAAACTGTTCTAGGTTGGGCAGGTCAAAAGTTAGGGAAGAATTATGCGACTCCAATTTTTGATGGTGCAACCCTTGATCAAATTAACGAATTCACCGACGAAGCAGGTATCCCAAGATTTGGACATACCTACTTATATGATGGTGGGACCGGAGATAGATTTGATCAACCAGCAACAGTAGGTATCATCTATATGTTGAAACTAGGACATATGGTTGACGATAAGATGCACTCTAGATCTATCGGACCTTACTCATTGATCACTCAGCAGCCACTTGGTGGTAAAGCACAGTTCGGTGGTCAGAGATTTGGTGAGATGGAGGTTTGGGCGCTTGAGGCTTATGGAGCTTCTGCAACCTTAAGAGAAATCCTTACGGTAAAATCAGATGACGTTATTGGTAGAGCTAAGACTTACGAAGCAATCGTTAAGGGTGAGCCGATGCCAGAACCAGGACTTCCTGAATCTTTCAACGTGTTAATGCACGAATTGAAAGGATTAGGATTGGATATAAGATTAGAAGAATAATAAAACAGTGCCAAGTAAACAGTAATCAGCAGGCAGTCAAAAGTATTAAATTACCAATGTCTGCCTTCTGAAAACTGCAAACTGCAAACTGAATACTATAAAAAACATGGCAAGAAGACAAGAAAAGAATACTATTCAGAGGTTTAACAAAATCTCTATAGGTTTAGCATCACCAGAATCTGTGTTGGCAGCTTCTAGAGGTGAGGTGTTAAAACCTGAAACCATCAATTACCGTACTCATAAGCCGGAAAGAGATGGATTGTTCTGTGAGCGTATTTTTGGTCCAGTAAAGGATTTTGAATGTGCCTGTGGAAAATATAAAAGAATCCGATATAAAGGAATCGTTTGTGATCGATGTGGTGTTGAGGTTACTGAGAAAAAAGTAAGAAGAGATAGAGTTGGTCATATTAATTTAGTTGTACCTGTTGCGCACATTTGGTATTTCCGTTCATTGCCTAACAAAATTGGGTATCTGCTAGGATTGCCATCCAAGAGATTGGATATGATTATCTATTACGAGCGTTATGTGGTTATTCAACCGGGTAATGCTAAAAATATTGATGGAGAGCCATTAAAAAAGATGGATTTCTTAACTGAAGAAGAGTATTTGAATATTCTTGAATCACTTCCACAGGAAAATCAATATCTAGATGAAAATGATCCTAATAAATTCATCGCTAAGATGGGAGCTGAATGTCTTATTGACCTTTTGGCAAGAATCGATTTAGATGAACTTTCTTATGATTTAAGACATAAAGCGAATAACGAAACATCTAAACAACGTAAGATGGAGGCATTAAAACGTCTTCAGGTTGTTGAAGCTTTCAGGGATTCTAACGCTAACAGGGAGAACAAACCTGAGTGGATGATCATGAAGGCTATTCCAATTATCCCACCAGAATTAAGACCTTTGGTGCCTTTGGATGGTGGACGTTTCGCGACTTCAGATTTAAATGACCTTTATAGAAGGGTAATTATTAGAAACAACCGTCTTAAGAGATTGGTGGAGATTAAAGCGCCAGAGGTAATCTTGCGTAATGAGAAACGTATGCTTCAAGAATCCGTTGATTCCTTGTTCGACAATACTCGTAAAGCTTCAGCAGTTAAGACCGATTCCAATAGACCATTAAAATCCCTGTCAGATTCATTAAAAGGAAAACAAGGACGTTTCCGTCAAAACCTTTTAGGTAAACGTGTTGATTATTCAGCTCGTTCGGTAATTGTTGTTGGACCAGAATTAAAATTGTTTGAATGTGGATTGCCAAAGAATATGGCGGCCGAACTTTACAAACCTTTTATCATCAGAAAACTGATTGAAAGAGGAATCGTAAAAACGGTAAAATCTGCTAAGAAAATAATAGATAGAAAAGAGCCAGTAGTTTGGGATATCTTGGAAAACGTTCTTAAAGGACATCCAGTTCTTCTAAACCGTGCTCCAACTTTGCACAGACTTGGTATCCAAGCTTTTCAGCCTAAATTAATCGAAGGTAAGGCTATTCAACTTCACCCATTGGTATGTACTGCGTTTAACGCGGATTTTGATGGTGACCAGATGGCGGTACATTTACCACTTGGACCAGAAGCTATTTTGGAGTCCCAACTTTTAATGTTGGCTTCACATAATATTTTGAACCCTGCAAATGGTTCACCAGTAACTGTTCCTTCTCAGGATATGGTACTTGGTTTATATTATATGACCAAAGAGCGTAAGTCTACTGACGAAGTTAAAATTAAAGGTGAAGGTCTTACTTTCTATTCTCCAGATGAAGTGGTTATCGCTTACAACGAGAAAAAGGTTGATCTTAACGCTTCGATAAGAGTTAGAACAAAAGACTTTAATGAAAATAAAGAACTTGTTTCTCAAATTATTGAGACCACAGTTGGTAGAGTTTTATTTAACGCTACTGTAC
Source organism: Flavobacteriaceae bacterium MAR_2010_188 (assembly GCA_900104375.1). Lineage (NCBI taxonomy): Bacteria > Pseudomonadati > Bacteroidota > Flavobacteriia > Flavobacteriales > Flavobacteriaceae > Flavobacteriaceae bacterium MAR_2010_188. Next base: position 1,791,039 of record LT629302.1, on the reverse strand, counting down.
CAGCAAAAGCAGGTTACATTAACCAAGTATTGACCAAAAAATCACTGCGTGATATTATTGGTAATATCTTGAAGAAAACAAGTGTTCCTGAAACAGCTGAGTTCTTAGATGAAATCAAGACTTTAGGATATAAGTTCGCCTTCCAAGGTGGGTTATCATTTAGTTTGGGAGATATCATTATCCCTGCTGAGAAGCAAGATATGATTGATAAGGCAAATACTTTGGTAGACGGAATTATGGTCAACTATAATATGGGTCTTATTACCAACAACGAAAGATATAACCAAGTTATTGATATCTGGACCTCTACAAATGCTGAATTGACCGAGTTGTCGATGAAACGTATTCGTGAAGACCAACAAGGTTTCAACTCAGTGTATATGATGCTTGACTCTGGTGCGAGGGGTTCTAAAGAACAAATCCGTCAGTTAACAGGTATGCGTGGATTAATGGCGAAACCTAAGAAATCTAATGCAGGAGGTGGGGAGATTATTGAAAACCCAATTCTTTCTAACTTTAAGGAAGGACTTTCAATTTTAGAGTACTTTATCTCAACTCACGGTGCTCGTAAAGGTCTTGCCGATACGGCTCTTAAAACTGCCGATGCTGGTTACTTAACCAGACGTTTGGTAGACGTTTCTCAAGATGTAATTATCTACAGCGAAGACTGTGGTACTCTAAGAGGTATCGAAGTTTCAGCTTTAAAGAAAAATGAAGAAGTTGTAGAGAAACTATCTGATAGAATCGTTGGTCGTACGTCATTAAATGATGTTTATAATCCTGTAACAGAAGAACTTATTGTTAAGGCAGGTGGACATATTTACGAAGATATCGCTGAGAAGATTGAAGATTCTCCGATAGAATCTTTAGAAGTTCGTTCTGCGTTAACCTGTGAGGCAAAACAAGGAATCTGTTCTATGTGTTACGGACGTAACCTTGCAACCGGTAAGATGGTGCAAAGAGGTGAAGCTGTAGGTGTAGTTGCTGCTCAATCTATTGGGGAGCCAGGTACACAGTTAACGCTTCGTACATTCCACGTGGGTGGTATTGCGGGTAACATTTCAGAAGAAAATAAATTAACCGTTAAGTATGACGGTATTGCAGAAATAGAAGATCTTAAAACTGTTACAAGTGTAGATACAGAAGGCAATAAGGTAAATGTTGTAATCTCTAGAACTTCAGAATTGAAGTTGGTCGATGCCAAAACCGGTATTACTTTGAGTACAAATAATATTCCTTATGGTTCATTTATCTATGTGAAGAGTGGTGATAAGGTTAAGAAAGGCGATCTAATTTGCAAGTGGGATCCATATAACGGTGTTATTATTTCAGAATTTGCTGGTAAAGTTAAATATGAAAACATCGAACAAGGAATCACCTATCAAGTTGAGATTGATGAACAAACTGGTTTCCAAGAAAAAGTTATTTCTGATTCTAGAAACAAGAAGTTAATCCCGACCCTTCATATTGAAGATAAGAAAGGTGAAACTATCCGTTCTTATAACTTACCGGTTGGAGCTCACTTAATGATCGACGACGGCGAGAAGATTGATGTTGGTAAGATTTTGGTGAAGATTCCTAGAAAATCAGCGAAAGCTGGTGATATTACAGGGGGTCTTCCTAGGGTAACCGAGCTTTTCGAAGCACGTAACCCATCAAATCCTGCTGTTGTTAGTGAAATTGACGGTGTTGTTTCCTTTGGAAAAATCAAGAGAGGTAATCGTGAGATAATAATCGAATCTAAATTAGGTGAGATTAAAAAATATCTTGTGAAACTTTCTAACCAAATCTTGGTACAAGAAAATGATTACGTTAAAGCTGGTATGCCACTTTCTGATGGTTCTATCACTCCAGATGATATTCTTAACATCAAAGGCCCATCTGCTGTTCAACAGTATTTGGTTAACGAAGTACAAGAAGTTTATCGTTTGCAAGGTGTGAAGATTAATGATAAGCATTTCGAAGTTGTAGTAAGACAGATGATGCGTAAAGTTAGAATCATTGATTCTGGTGATACCATTTTCCTTGAAAACCAATTGGTACATAAGTCTGACTTTATCGAAGAAAATGATAAAATCTTTGGAATGAAGGTTGTTGAAGACGCGGGTGATTCATCTAAATTGAAGCCTGGTCAGATACTTACTCTTAGAGATCTAAGGGATGAAAATTCTATTCTTCGAAGAGAAGATAAGAAATTGGTAACCGCAAGGGATGCAGATGCAGCCACTGCTACGCCAATCCTTCAGGGTATTACTAGAGCGTCACTTCAGACTAAATCATTTATCAGTGCGGCATCTTTCCAAGAAACCACTAAAGTATTGAACGAAGCTGCAGTTAGCGCTAAAGTCGATGATCTAGATGGTCTTAAGGAGAATGTAATTGTAGGTCATAGAATACCTGCAGGTACTGGAGTTCGTAAGTTCGAGAACATTATTGTTGGATCAAGGGAAGAGTTTGACCAAATGATGAGAGCTAAACAAGAGATGAACTTATCTTAATTGATGGTCATCGCTTTATAGTATAATTAGAATTAATCTTGAAATTTACACATGGCAGATAATAAAGACCAAACACAAGGAAAGATAAACATTGAAATAGATGAAGCTATTGCGGATGGAACCTATTCCAACCTAGCAATAATCAATCATTCGGTGTCTGAATTTGTTGTAGATTTTGTCAATATTATGCCAGGTACACCAAAGAGCAAGGTTAAGTCTAGAATCATCTTAACGCCACAACACGCTAAAAGACTTCTTAAAGCATTAAAAGATAATGTTGCGAGATTCGAAAAAGCACACGGCGAGATAAAAGATTATGAACGACCACCAATTCCATTGAATTTTGGACCGACCGGTCAGGCATAAATAATAAAAAAACCTCTATAGCGATATAGAGGTTTTTTTATTTTAAGCAACTTTTCTGTTGCGGATACATTGCAATGCTCCAGAGGGACACTTCTTGACTTGCTTCTCGATTTTCTTCGCAGAGGCACCGTCAATATCTATCCAGGGAATTACAGATTGTCGAAATACTTCGGAGAGTTCTTTAGCACAACGCTCGGCATTTATGCAAACTCGTGGAGTGTAGGTAACAGTAATATCGCTATTACTGAAAACAGTAGAATTAACATTCATAAGTAGTTCAATTTGGGGTTGAAATCTATTTTGAAAGTAAAAATTATTTTAAGCCGATTTTCACATTCAGGATTAAATGTATAAAAAAATCGGTTAAATGCAAATTTTTCAACCGAAAACGTTATAGTTTTCTCTAATTAGTCAAATTCCGAAGTAAAATGGAACTTAATATTAGGATATTTTTGTTGAGTCATCTGCAAGGAAAATGATGAATCGGCTAAAAATACAAGTTGATTTCTTTTATCCTTTGCTAGGAATCGTTGTTTCACCCTCAAAAATTCTAAGAACTCTTCGCTCTTTGGATTCTTAGGCTCAACCCAGCACGCTTTGTGTACATTAAGGTTTTCATAAGTACATTTAGCGCCATATTCGTGCTCTAATCGATATTGAATAACTTCATATTGAAGCGCGCCAACCGTACCAATAACTTTTCTGCCGTTTAGTTCTAATGTGAACAATTGTGCAACACCCTCGTCCATAAGCTGATCAATTCCTTTATTCAACTGTTTGGATTTCATTGGGTCCGCATTATTGATGTAACGAAAGTGTTCAGGAGAAAAACTTGGAATACCTTTATAGTGAATCTTTTCACCTTCGGTTAAAGTATCGCCAATCTTAAAGTTACCGGTATCGTGTAAACCAACAATGTCACCAGGATAAGATACATCTACAATCTCTTTCTTTTCAGCAAAGAAGGCGTTTGGGCTAGAAAACTTTAAGTTTTTATCGTGCCTAACATGTAAGTAAGGTTTATTTCTTTCAAACTTACCGGAAACAATTTTAACGAAAGCCAGACGGTCACGGTGGTTAGGATCCATATTAGCATGAATCTTAAATACAAAACCGCTAAACTGATCTTCATCTGGCATGACCAAACGTTCCTCACTTTTCTTTGGACGTGGCCTCGGAGCGATTTCAACGAAGCAATCCAATAATTCCCTCACCCCAAAATTATTTAACGCAGAACCAAAAAATACTGGTTGCTGTTCTCCATTTAGATAAGCTTCTTTATCAAAATCTGGATAAATGCCGTCTACTAATTCTATATCGTCCCGTAGAGTCTGTGCCGCTTTCTCACCAACTAACTTTACTAATTCAGGTGAATCTAGATCTGAAATCTCTATGGTTTCTTCGATATCCTTACGGCTATCGCCACTAAATAGGTTAATATTCTTTTCCCAAAGATTATAGATTCCTTTAAAATCGTAGCCCATCCCAATAGGAAAACTTAAGGGAACAACTCTAAGGCCCAACTTTTGTTCAACTTCATCTAATAGGTCAAAAGCATCTTTACCTTCTCTATCTAATTTATTGATAAAAACAATCATGGGAATGTTGCGCATACGGCAGACCTCCACTAATTTCTCTGTCTGTTCTTCTACACCTTTGGCAACATCAATAACCACAATTACACTATCTACCGCTGTGAGGGTACGGAATGTATCTTCAGCAAAATCCTTGTGCCCTGGTGTATCAAGGATATTAATTTTAATACCATTATAGTTAAAAGCCAGAACCGAGGTTGCAACAGAAATACCTCTCTGACGTTCAATTTCCATAAAATCTGAAGTGGCCCCTTTCTTTATCTTATTACTTTTAACGGCGCCAGCTTCTTGTATAGCACCACCAAATAAAAGTAACTTTTCGGTCAAAGTGGTCTTTCCGGCATCCGGATGTGAGATAATACCAAAGGTCCGTCTTCTCTCTAGTTCTTTTTTAAAACTCATATAAAATGATTGTGGCTGCAAAAATAACTATATTCTACAGATTAGATTTTTTTAGTACAGTGTAATTAATCGAAGTATGTTGCGTATAATCTCTTAAAATTTTCTTAATAAGTCTGTTGAAAAATTTTTCGACCACCATCTAATATGGTTTTTAATTTTTTCATCTTGTAAAATATAAAGAAATGCCCTAGAAATGCAGAATTTGCTATATATCATATGGGTATAAGTAATTTGACTATGAATTTTATGCTACAAAAGCTTTGTATTATAATATTTTTTTATATAGATTTGCCTTTCATCGGATAAATTATGCATTTTGTCGATACTTTATAGAAGTTTATTTATGCTTATCACTAAGACCGTCAGGTCTTTATCTATATTAATAAATAATAGGATATATAATAATTTTACCCTACAACATATGAAAATCTATAAACGATTCTCGATCAGGAACCTTGTACACAGCATTTTCGTACTGATTATTTTAATTTCCTCTGATTTAGCATTCGCCCAAACGATTACGCCTACAAATGGTACCGCCAACTGCGGCAATTGTACACCATCTGGATGGAGCATAGTCTCTGGTCAACCAGATGTGTCTAATCGAACCACTGCCGCGACAACATCTGTACAAGGGGGTGGGGCCAACTGGGTCGCTTCTCCGGGTTCATCTTCAACCATAACATTACCAAGTCCAATCAATGGACATTCTAATTGGGCATCGTTACAAGATACGGGTAGTGCTGTTCAGGAAGCAATTTCTACTACCATTACCGGTTTAGTAACGAATAGGACTTATGAGGTTACGCTTTACTCCTTAACAGCCGTTACAAATATTGGTCAAGCAAATAGAAAATATGCGGGTAAATACAATGACTCTTATAACTTTCAATTTCCTACTGCTACAACTCAAGCTGTAAGTTCCTTAAGCCAAAATAGCTGGTCTTCTTCAACGTTGAGATTTACAGCATCATCTGCTAATCAGTTATTCACACTTAGAGGTGGCGCAAATTCAACGGCAAATGGAGATCCTAATCCTGTTGGATATGAACAATATGAAACAGTGCAACTTTCAGTTTCTGCTGGTGCAGTAAACAGTGTGCCGGTTGCCAGTAATGATGTTGCGGCTACCACAGGAACCACTCCTGTTACAATTAACGTAACTGCTACAGATATAGATGATGGTGGATCGATTAACGTTGCCACTGTTGATTTAAACACAACAACGGCTGGAATTCAGCAGACTGCTACAAATAGCAGTGGAACTTGGTCGGTAGATAATCTTGGTAACGTAACTTTTACTGCAAATAATACGTTCTCCGGGGCAGCCACAATTAACTATACTGTCAATGATAACTTCGTACTAGACGGAGTTAGTAGAGCGGCTAGTTCTAATATAGCTACAATAACAGTAAATGTTGCAGCAAATCCTGCTATTGAAGTTACTAAAACAGCATCTGTTGTAACAGGTGTAGGCAATACCGTTACATATACCATTAGAGTGGAGAATACAGGAAATGTACCTCTTACAGGGGTAAATCTTACTGATACCCTTACTGATCTTAATGGAAATGTTCTCACCTTGACATCGGGACCAACTTTTATATCGTCTACGGGCCCAAATGTTGCAGGGACACTCATTCCAGGCGAAATCGCGACCTATAGAGCTACCAAACTTATTACTCAAGCCATTGTTGATGCAGGTGGTCTTAGGAACACGGTCACCGCCCAAGGAGCAAGCCCAGCAAATGGTACAGTTTCCGACGTTAGTGATAATGGTAATGATAGCGATGGAAATACCTCAAATGATCCCACCCTAACCGTGATTCCGGAAAATGCAATTGTGGATGTCGATAAAATCTATTCTATCGTAGACAATGGTGATGGTGTATTGGGAGCCGATGATGTTATCACTTATACAATAAGGGTTCGTAATACGGGTAACGTTACTCTTACGGGTCTTAATCTTGTGGATAACATAGAGAATTTTTCAGGGACCTCCCGTACCTTGGCTACCGGACCGACATTTATTAGTTCCACACAATCAAGTCCCCCTGGCACTCTTAAAGTTGGTGAAAGAGCCAATTACCAAGCTACTTATGTTATAAGATCCGGTGATGTTGAATCCGGCGGCGTAAGAAATTCGGCAACGGCAAGAGCAACCACCCCAGCTGGTAATACAATTTCTGATGTTAGCGATGATAATGATGATACTGATGGAAATACTGTTGATGACTCTACTGAAACACCTATTGTCTTAAGCCCTTCAATTGAAGTGACCAAAACATCATCTTTAATTGATAATGGTGACGGAGTAACCGGATTAGATGACGTTATAACTTATACAATTACGATAAGAAATACAGGTAATGTTAACCTCATAAATGTCGGGATGACCGATACCCTAACCGATTTGTTGGGTAATCCCCTCACCTTAACCACCGGTCCTACCTATTTTGGATCAAACAGAGGAAGTGCTGTTGGCTCTTTACTTGTTGGAGAGACAGCATCATATACAGCAACTTATTCAGTTACACAGAGCAATGTCAATGCTGGCGGTGTATCTAATACCGTTCTTGGGCGATCTTCAACAGCAGGAGGGACGAATATTACCGATGTTAGTGATGATGGTATCGATTCAGATGGAAATACAACAAACGACCCCACGGTCACGATTATTGTCCAAAATCCAGCGATTGAAGCTACCAAAACCTTTACAATTTCCGATAACGGGGACGGTATTTTAGGAGTAGATGATATTATAAGCTATACTATACAGGTTCGCAATAGTGGGAATGTATTATTAGTTGGGGTTGGATTAATTGATACACTCACTGATGCTAACGGTAATGCAATATCATTAACAACTGGTCCAACTTTTCTTAGTGCTAATCGTGGAAGTTCTGCGGGCACTTTACGTACAGGCGAAACAGCAACCTATACCGCAACCGTCGCCTTAACTCAAGCTGTAGTAGACGCGGGAGGAGTAATCAACAGTGTCCTCGTTAATGGGAGTAGCCCTCAAAATGTTAATGTTACGGATGTAAGTGATGATGGGGACGACGCCGATGGAAATACCTTGAATGATTCAACAGAAACTCTGATTCCTGAGACTACCGCAATGGAAGTGACCAAGGTTGCATCATTGGCAGATAATGGCGATGGTGTTATTGGGATTGATGATGTTGTTAGTTACACAATAACAATTCAAAATAATGGAAACGTTACAATACGGAATTTAAATATTGTTGACACTTTAACTGATTTGGATGGTCTTCCTTTAAATCTTACAACAGGACCAACTTTTGTAGATGCTGATTTAGGAAGCCCTGCCGGAAGAATTAAATCTAGAGAAATTGCTACATATACGGCAACATACGTTCTTACCCAAAGTGATGTAAATTCTGGAGGTGTTAGAAATAGTGTAACCGTAAATGGAATAAGTCCTAATTCAACTCCTGTGAGTGACGTGAGTGATGACGGCATTGACAGCGATGGCAATACAGTAGATGACCCGACAGAAACTTTAATCGATCAAAACCCTGGTATTGAAGCGACCAAGATAGCGAGTCTTAGTGATAATGGCAATGGTGTACTAGGAGTGGGAGATACTGTTAATTATACTATTCTCATTAAAAACACTGGTAATGTTGACTTAATAAATGTCAATTTTACGGACACTCTGGAAGATTTTAATAACAATAGCCGATCATTAACTTCAGGCCCAACCTTTGTCAGTGCAGAGTTTGGTAGCACAATGGGCAATCTCTTGGTAGGAGAAACTGCAACTTATACAGCAACTTATTCTATAATACAAGCAGATGTTAATGCTGGCGGTATATCTAACACTGTAACTGCACAAGGTGAAAGTCCCGTTGGCATAATTGTGACGGATGTAAGTGATGATGGTGATGATACTGATGGAAATACACAAGATGATCCTACAGAAACCATAACTCCAGAATTCCCTATTCTTAAAACTACCAAAATTGCTAGAATCGTGGATGACGGTGATGGGATATTAGGCCCGGGAGATATTCTTAATTATTCGATCACCGTAAAAAATACAGGAAATGTCAATTTAAATAATGTCGATATTACCGACAATCTTACCGATTTGCTAGGAAATAGCCTGTCCTTAACCACGGGTCCTACATTTATCGCGGCCGATAAAGGAAGTTCTGAAGGTGTTTTATTAGTAGAGGAAATTGCAACGTATACCGCTGTTTATGTCCTTACCCAGTCCGACGTAGATGCCGGTGGAGTTAGCAACAGCGCAATATCTGAAGGTAGAAGTCCATTTGGTATTACAATTTCCGACACTAGTGACGATGGTGACGATTCAGATGGCAATACGGAAGACGATCCAACTGAAACGCTCATCCCAGAAGACCCAAGTATTGAGGCTACAAAGACGGCTGATATAACTGACAATGGAGATGGTTCTTTGGGTGAAGGCGATACCATAACCTATACATTTTCTGTTCTAAATACAGGTACAGTGAGTTTAACCGGTATTACATTGGTTGACACTCTTCAAGATCTCCTGGGCAATGACTTAACTTTAGCGTCGGGGCCAACTTATCAAAGTTCTGATTTCGGAAGTCTAGAAGGCACCCTATTACCAGAAGAAACTGCTATTTATATCGCGACTTATGTGCTCACAGACAGCGATGTGACAGCGGGTGGTGTTAGAAACAGTGTAGTAGTATCTGGCGACAGCCCAAGAGATACCAACGTAACAGATACAAGTGACGATGGGGATGATACTGATGGTAATACAACCGACGATCCTACCGAAACATTGATTCCAAAAATGGAAATTACCAAAACCTTTGCTGTAACCGATAACGGAGATGGCCTATTGGGAACTGATGATACCATTACCTATACAATCACAGTTGAAAATACTGGAGATATAGCAATCACTGCACTTTCATTGGTTGATACACTCACTGATTTATTGGGTAATCCGCGTACTCTGTCTACCCCAGTTACTTTTCAGAGCGCTACCGGCGGTAGTACTCAAACGAATCTTTTACCAGGTACTACGGCCACGTTTGTTGCGACTTATATAATCGTTGATGCCGATATAGTAGGCGGAGGTCTAAGCAATACCGTTACTGGCTCTGGCTCAAGTCCTGATGGTGACCCGGTTTCTGATGTTAGTGACGATGGAGATGATGATGACGGAAATACAGAAGATGATGCAACTGAGACTCCAATTATAGAGATTGTTATGTTGGAAGCAACTAAAATAGCAGTGGTAACAGATGAAGGCGATGGGATTATCGGTGCAGGAGACACAATTACCTATACCATTACGATAGAAAATACAGGAAACGTTCCATTATTAAATGTTTCTGCAGATGATACTTTGACCGATTTAGCTGGAAACTCACTATCTCTGACTTCGGGCCCAACTTTTGTTGAAACAAATCTGTTAGGGATTGAAGGCATATTAGTTCCAGGTGAAATTGCTACGTATTCAGCAACTTATATAATAACTTCAAATGATGTCGATGCTGGTGGTGTAAGCAATAGTATTGAAGCTTCCGCAAGTAGTGTTTTAGGAACGGACGTAACTGACACTAGTGACGACGGAGATGACACTGATGGCAATACGGAAGATGATCCAACCGTGACTTTAATTCCTGAAGTAGTAAGCATTGAAGCTACTAAAATAGCTGGAATTACAGATAATGGTAATGACATTTTGGGCGTAGATGATATAATTACCTATACAATTACCGTTCAGAATACAGGAAATGTAACTTTAAATAATATAACGTTAGAAGACATATTAACCGATTTCAATGGCACCTCCTTAAACTTAACATCTGGTCCTGACTTTGTAAGTGCCGACGCTAGCAGTCCAGAAGGTTCATTACAAGCGGGGGAAAGTGCAACTTATACTGCCACCTATATTATTACACAATCTGATGTAGATGCTGCGGGTATTAGAAATATCGCAAATGTTTCAGGTGATAGTCCAACCGATACAAATGTTACGGATACAAGTGATGATGGTGATGATGAGGATGGTAATACGGAAGATGACCCAACAGAAACACCAATTAGTCAAACACCGAGCATTAATGCAAATAAAACTGCAGTAGTAACAGATGAAGGTGATGGCATCGTAGGTTTAGGAGATACAATCACCTATACTTTCGAAATAGAAAATACTGGGAATGTAACTTTAGATAATGTTACAATAACTGACAACCTTACTGACTTTCTGGGTAATGGCTTAAGTTTAACTACGCAACCTACATTTGTTAGTTCTTCTATGGGAAGCGCAGAAGGAACGTTAGTTTCAGGTGAAATCGCTACCTATACCGCAACCTATGATATCACTCAAAATGATGTTGATGCGGGTGGAGTGAGAAACAGTGCTGATATTTCGGCCGATAGTCCTGATGACACTGAGGTTACTGATACTACAGATGATGGGGATGATACAGATGGCAATACTGATGATGATCCAACTGAAACACCAATCGCTGAGAATCCAAGTATTGAAGTTACCAAGACTTTTACGGTGGATGATAATGGAGATACCTTCTTAGGAGCAGCGGATACTATTACTTATACCATAACCGTAGAGAATACAGGTACGGTAACGGTCAATAATATTAATTTGGTTGATACACTTACCGATTTCTTAGGGTCATCAATTAATCTAACTTCTGGGCCTATTTTCGTCACAGCATCTGCTGGAAGTTCTGAAGGAACCTTGAAAGTGGGAGAAACTGCGACCTATACCGCTACTTATATAATTGTACAATCAGACGTAGACGCTGGAGGAGTTAGAAACATAGTTATCGCAAATGGTGATACCGCAGGTGGTACAGACGTCACAGATACTAGTGACGATGGCGATGATACAGATGGAAATACTGAGGATGACCCAACCGAAACTCCTATCTCTGAAACTCTAGGTTTAGAAGCAACAAAAACATATACCATTACTAATAACGGTAGTGATGTACTTGGCGCGGGAGACGTTGTTAATTACACTATCACTGTTCAGAATACAGGAAATACTACCTTAATCGGTGTAAGTATTGTTGACTCTCTATCAGATTTCTCAAGAAATATATTAGCGTTAACCGCAGGTCCAACTTTCGATTCATCCGATATGGGAAGTGCGGAAGGGATTTTAGTTCCTGGTGAAATAGCAACTTACACTGCCACCTACACCATTACCCAAAGTGATGTGGAAGCTGGTGGACTAAGTAATACAGTTTTAGCTGAAGGAGATGGTTCTGGCGGTAACACTACCGACAGAAGTGATGATGGAGATGATGACGATGGAAATACTGAAGATGACCCGACAGAAACACCAATCCCAATAGTTACACAATTAGAAACAACCAAAATAGCCGATGTAGCCGATAACGGTGATGGTTTAGTAGGTGTGGGAGATGTAGTTACTTATACAATTACAGTTGAAAATACAGGTAATATTGATGTTGAGTTAATTACTATAACTGATACGTTCACTGACTTATTAGGAACAACGCTCGAATTCAGTGATGGACCTAGCTATGTTAGTTCTTCAATGGGAAGTGCAGAAGGAAGTCTGGTCGTTGGTGAGATTGCCACCTATACCGCTACTTACACCATCACTCAGAATGATGTCGATGCCGGTGGTCTTACAAATAGTGTTGTAACATCAGGAACGGATACTGATGGTACCGACGTAACGGATACTAGTGACGATGGGGATGACAATGACGGAAATACAGATGATGATCCTACAGAAACATTAACTGATTCTGACTACGATCTTTCAGTCACCAAGGATGTTGATAATAGAGAGCCAATGATTGGTGAGAACGTTGTCTTTACCATAACGCTATCTAATGACGGGCTGGTCACTGCAGTAAATATTACTTTGTCTGACCTTCTGCCAACTGGCTATAATTTTGTATCCTCAACTACTACAGCTGGATCATATTCAGAAAGTAGTGGTGATTGGACGGTAGACTTACTAAATCCTGGACAAATAGAAATGTTAGAAATCACAGCAGAGGTACTTGGCTTTGGTGACTATCTAAATATTGCGAGCATTACTGATTCTGATGGAGGACCAGATGATGATCCTTCAAATGATACTGATTCTGCCGATGTAGAACCAATCTGCCTAATTGTTTACAATGAATTCTCTCCAAACGGTGATGGTGTAAATGAAACTTTCATAATAGATTGTATAGAAAACTATCCGACTAGTAAGTTAGAAGTTTACAATCGTTGGGGTAACATCGTCTACGAAACAACTGGTTATAAAAATGACTGGAGTGGAACTTCTAACGGCAGAGCAGTAATAGGAAAAGGAGAAGATTTACCTGTAGGAACATATTATTACGTTATAGATCTTAAGAACGGCAGTGAGCCTAAGTCTGGTTGGTTATATATAAATAGATAAATTAAAAGCAGGCAAAAACGAATATAAAGATGATACAGAAATTATCAGTTTTTAAAGGAGTTATACTATTGGTTTTAATAGCACTGACTACTAATGATGGATTTTCGCAACAAGATCCACAGTATACCCAGTACATGTACAATACCATGAGTGTTAATCCTGCCTATGCTGGACAAAGAGAAACTTTGAGCATTACAGGATTGTACAGAACGCAATGGGTGGGTTTAGATGGTGCTCCTAAGTCACAGACTCTTGGCATACATACACCGCTAAGAAACGAAAGAATCGGTTTAGGGCTGTCGGTTGCCAATGATGCTTTGGGACCAGCTAAGGAAATATATGTAGATGGAAATTTTGCCTATACTATACCATTAGACCGTTTGTATTCTAAGATGACGTTTGGTCTAAAAGCAGGTTTTCATTCTTTAACTACAGATTGGAGCAAAGGAAGATTTAGAGATCCAGATGCAGTATTCAATGAAAATATCAGCAGATTTTCTCCAACCGTGGGAGCAGGTGTTTACATTCACAACAGACAGGGTTATTTTGGTGTATCTGTTCCAAACATTTTAACCACTAAGCATTATAACGACCTGCAGGAATCAGTTGCTGATGAAAGAGTTCATTTATACGTTATTGGAGGCTATGTTTTTGATTTAAGCGGTAGTACCCAGTTTAAACCCGCGGCTTTGATTAAAGCCGTTTCTGGTGCGCCGATTATTGCTGATGTGTCGGCAAACTTTTTGTTTAATGAAAAGTTTACGCTGGGACTAGCTTATAGATGGGACGACGCTATAAGTGCATTGGCAGGTTTTCAAATTTCAGAAAGTTTGTATATTGGCTATGCTTATGACGCTAATACTAGCAACTTAAACAACTATAATAGCGGGTCGCATGAGATTATGTTGAGATTTGAAATACAAAAATTAAGTAGAATATTGTCCCCAAGATTTTTCTAAAAAATAGAATATGAAAGCAAAAAGAATCTACCTATTACTTCTTTCTAGTATGTTTTTGAGTTTAAGCTTCGCCCAAAATGCAAAGCTAAGACAGGCAGATAAAGAATATAGGGACTTTGCCTATGTTAAGACCAGTGAGATATTATTAGAAGTAGCGAACAAAGGATATAAGTCTGTAGATCTTTTTCAAAAACTCGGAAACTCCTTCTATTTCAGAAATAGAATGGAAGAAGCGGCCAAGTGGTACGGAGAATTGATGCAGCTTACAGAAGATGTGGATCGCGAATATATGTTTCGCTATGCGCAATCACTTAAAGCAATCAAAAATTACGACGAATCGGATAGATGGATGAAGAAATTTTATGAAGCAGACAAAGCTGATTTAAGAGGAAAAGCCTTCGCTAGCAATGTCGATTATCTTTCAACCATAGAAAAATTGAGCGATGATTTCACCGTAAATAATATGAGTATCAATACGGAGCTTTCAGAATTTGGTACTGTTCAATATAAAAATTTACTTGTGTTTTCTTCTACCCGTGGGGGTGGAAAAGAATATCAATGGAACGAGCAACCATTTCTTAATTTATACCAAGCAGTAAAACAGCCAGATGGTTCTTATATCCATGTTGAAGAATTTGATGAAAGTTTAAATTCAAAATTTCATGAATCGACACCAACTTTCACTTCAGATGATAGAACGATTTATTTCACCCGAAATAGTTATGTAAATAATAGACTTAAAAAAGATGAAGGTGGTACAGTAAGACTTAAAGTTTTCCGATCAACTTTAGATGATGAAGGTAATTGGAGTGATCCAGAATCATTAATAATAAATAATGATGCCTATAGCGTAGCAAACCCAACCATCAATGCTGCTGGCACCAAACTTTACTATGCGTCGGATATGCCAGGAACACTTGGTGCTTCAGATATTTTTATGTCAGAAATCGATAAAGATGGTAATGTGGGCAAGCCAGTAAATTTAGGCTCTGTCATCAATACTGAAGCTAAAGAGACTTTTCCTTACATTAATGCTGAAGGAGACCTGTTCTATTCATCTAATGGAAAAGCAGGGCTAGGTGGCTTTGATGTATATGTGGTTAGAGGGTTTGAAAAGAAGATGGAAAACAATGAAGCCTTAGGAACACAAAATCTTGGGAAGCCTGTAAATAGTAGTAAAGATGATTTCGGCTATTATGAAAATAACGGAACTAGAGAAGGATTTTTCTCTTCAAATAGAGATGGTGGTAAAGGTGATGATGATATCTACAGTTTTACCATTCCAGAATGTGAGCAAACGGTTGAGGGTACTGTAAAAGATAAAAAGACCCTTGAACTTTTAGCCGACGCAACGGTAATTTTGTTTGATAAGGAAGGTAAAGAGCTTCAAAGAATGACTACCAAGGTAGATGGAGAGTATAAATTCAATATTGAATGTGATAAAGAGTTCTTGGTTAGAGGTGAAAAAGAATTATATATTTCAGATGAAAAACGTTTTTTAACGCCTCGTACCTCCCAAGAATTGGTGGTAGAATTGTTATTAGATAAAGATGAAGTCGCCATTGCAGAGGCAACCAACCTTCGCGATGCGCTAGATTTAAATCCGATTTATTTCGATTTAGATAAGTCTAATATTCGCCCTGATGCGGAGATAGAACTTCAAAAAGTAATATCTGTTCTTAAGAAATACCCTAAGATTAACCTAGATGTTAGGTCGCATACTGATAGTCGGGCTAGTGACACCTACAACCAGGCCTTATCCGAAAGAAGGAATAAATCTACCATAAAGTACATTGTCGAAGTTGGTGGCATCGATGCAGGGCGTATAAGCGGCAAAGGTTACGGCGAAAGCCAATTGCTGAATAAATGTAGCAATGGTGTAGATTGTAACGAAGAAGAGCATCAATTAAACCGAAGAAGTGACTTTATTATCAAAGAAATGTAAGTGTTAACAATTATATAAAATCAAAGCCGCTATCTAAAAGCGGCTTTTTTTATTCCTCACTTTCAAGTTTTAGTTGGTATTTTTGTAGAATGAACGAAGAAATGGTAATCCTTGTAGATACGGATGATAATGAGCTGGGAATTATGGCGAAAATGGAAGCCCATGAAAAGGGGATACTTCATAGAGCGTTTTCTGTTTTCGTATTTAATAAAAAAGGCGAATTGCTATTACAGCAAAGGGCTTTAGATAAATACCATTCTCCAGGGCAATGGACAAACACCTGTTGCAGCCACCAACGACAAGGCGAAACGAATCTCGAAGCCGGTATGCGCCGATTGGAAGAGGAAATGGGTTTTACTACAGAACTAGAAGATTGCTTCTCTTTTATTTATAAATCTCCTTTTGATAATGGGCTAACGGAACATGAATTCGACCACGTTCTGGTCGGCTACTACAATGACGCTCCTTCAATCAATAAAAGTGAAGTAGAAGATTATAAATGGATGGTCTTGGAAGATGTAAAAGAAGATTTGACCAAGAATCCTTCAGACTATACCGTATGGTTCAAAATTATATTCGATAAATTTTATGAACTAATCAATCGCGACGAAGAATGAAAGTGAAGGTGAGTAGGAAAGCACATTTTAATGCAGCTCATAGGCTGTATCGAAAAAATTGGTCAGATGAGAAGAACGATGAGGTTTTTGGAAAATGCAATAACCCGAACTTTCATGGTCACAATTATGAAATGATTGTTTCGGTTACCGGCGAAATAGACCCAGATACGGGTTATGTAATCGATATTAAAACTCTAAAAGATTTAATTCAATCTGAGATTGAAGAAAAATTCGATCATAAAAATCTCAATTTAGAGGTACCTGAATTCAAAGACTTGAATCCGACTGCCGAGAATATTTCCGTAGTAATTTACAATAAGCTTCGACCTTACATCGATGCTTCAAATGACTTGGAAATCATCCTTTATGAAACTCCTAGAAATTTTGTAACCTATACTGGTCAATGAAAAGCGAACTCTACCCTTTAAAATTTACACCCATCTTAAAGGATAAGATTTGGGGAGGCCAAAAACTTAAAGAAGTGCTTAATAGGCAAAGCAATTTGCCAAATATCGGCGAGAGCTGGGAGATAAGCGATGTTGAAGGAGATACTTCCATAGTTGCCAATGGACCTTTAGAAAATCAATCTTTGAGACATTTACTCAGTACTTATAAGAGCGATTTAATCGGTAAAAAAAACTATCAACGTTTTTCGAATAAATTTCCCCTCCTAATCAAATTTATTGATGCTAAAGAAGATTTATCTATTCAACTTCACCCTAATGATAAGCTTGCTAAATCGAGACATAATTCATTTGGAAAAACAGAAATGTGGTATGTTATGCAAGCTGATCAAGGCGCTCAACTTATCGTAGGATTAAAAGATGGCGTTACTTTAGAGAACTATCAGGAACATTTACAAACGAACAGTCTTACAAAAATCCTAAATTTTGATGAGGTAAAAGAAGGTGATACTTATTTTATAGAATCGGGTCGAGTCCATGCAATTGGCGCTGGTGTGCTCTTGGCCGAAATACAACAAACCAGCGATATTACGTACCGTATTTATGATTGGGATAGGACAGACGATAATGGTAACCATCGCGAACTACATACTGAGCTAGCTTTAGATGCTCTAGATTTTAATATGAAAGATGATTTTAGGGTCAGCTACAACCGTGAGGCTAATGAGGTCAATAAAATGGTGTCATGCGATTTTTTTACTACCAATTATCTTGAGTTAAATGAACCTACAAACAAGCATAACAATAAGGATTCATTCATTATTTATATGTGCGTAGGAGGTTCGGCCACCTTTAAATACAATAATTTTACTGAAACTTTAGAATATGGTCAAACCATATTGATTTCTGCAATTATAGAAGAATACACGATAGTTCCCCACCACGCTAAGCTCTTAGAGGTTTACCTAGATTGATTCACTGTTATATTTCCGATTTAATTTTATATTATAAGTCAGCAGAATATTGACTACTTTTGCATGAATTATAAAAACAGGCATTAATGGCAAAAGTTAGAGATTTAAAAAAAGACATCAATTACGTACTTGGTGATATAATTGAAAACGTTTATCTATGGGAAAATACCAATGGTAAACCATCTAAAGAGAGTGAAGCGATTATAGACGATGCAATTGCAACCTTTGATGAATTGATCGTAAGAGTAAACACCAAGAAAGTTGAAGATAACAAAGCTCACTTCGGTGCAATACAAGCAGAATTAGAGAAAAAAGCTCGCGAATTAGTTGAGCGTATCAATAAGTTAGGATAATTCTTAACGCTTATCTATCAATTCCTTTAGGAGTTTCCCATATTTAGAAGCCTTGATTGGAGATGTTAGACCATTGTAGATGGTATCTAAATATTTCTTATTTGCGTCTGGTATCTCACTAACGGCTAGGTAAGGAGCAACTTCACTATCGGTATGATTAAAAGCGAAGTTGATCGTATATAGATATTTCCTTTTTAAAAGTGAATTAAATTCATTCTGCAGCTTAACCGCGCTTATAGAATCCTTTGATGTTTCAAGGGATTTTTTTATTAAATCTAAGTTCATATCGCTAAAGCGAGATTGAATTTTAGAATATTCCTCAATCAATTTCTGTTGGGTTGAACCATTAATTTCAGCATCGAAGAGAAAATTTTTCAATGTTGAATTGATTGTGGTAACTCCTTTATCTGCAAAGAACGAAAGCATACTTTCATCGTTGTCATTTTTATTCAACCTTAAGAACAAAATTTCGGGTTCTTTAAGTTCGTGGGTCATGACAAATTCCGAAGAACCATTTAGAACAACAGAATCTAATGAAACAAAGGTAGAATCCTGGATGTGCTGTAAGTAGACCGTTCCTTTCTTAAGACCATTAATATTTCCTTGTAACGTAAAATTTTCCTTGGACTCGTTTTCTGAACAACCAAAAATAGATAGCGCTACGAAAACGGAAAGAATTACTTGCTTCATTTATTGAAATTTGATGGCAAATATCTCATTAATATATCTTAAATGCTAACCTGCTGCGGCAATTTTCATGAGTTCTGCGCACAAAATCGCGCCGTAGGTCCCAACTACATATCCAAACACCGCTAACAAAGCTCCTACAGTTGCCAATGAAGGGTGAAACGCTGCCGCAACAACAGGAGCTGAGGCTGCGCCACCAACATTTGCTTGACTTCCAACGGCAAGGAAAAAATATGGAGCTTTTATCAGTTTAGCCACTAGGATTAGGAGTCCTGCGTGAAAAACCATCCAGACTAATCCTATAACGATTAAACCGGGATTATCAAACATTTGCAAAAGATCCATCTTCATCCCGATGGTGGCCACCAATATATAGATAAAAATACTTCCTATTTTACTTGCTCCGGCTCCTTCAAGATTTTTAGCTTTGGTGAAAGATAAAAGAACCCCCAGAGCAGTCGCGATGGTTATTAACCAGAAGAAAGAACTACCGAAAGAAGAAAAAGCACTTTTTGTATTGCTTACTGCTTCAAAATTATCGGTAAGGTATACTGCCATCTTATCGGCCCCAAAATGAGAAATCCCAACTGCTACAAAGGCAAAGGCCAATATCATCATATAATCCGTTAACGTTGGGGTTCTGGCTATTTTTTCGGTGAAGGTTTGTACTTTTAATTTCAGTTCATTTATGGCAGAATTATCAGCTTTTAGCCATCTATCGATTTTCTCGCTTTTGCCAATTCCTAATAATAATATCGCCATCCAAATATTTGCCACTACTATATCTACTATTACCATACCGCCGTACAATTCTTGATTGTACTCATATATTTCTAACATTGCAGCTTGGTTAGCTCCACCTCCAATCCAACTTCCTGCTAAAGTTGCCAATCCGCGCCAAACCGCATCAGGACCAACGCCGCCAACGGTTTCTGGAGAAAAAGTAGATATTAAAAGAATAGCTAAAGGTCCACCAATAATTATCCCGGCTGTTCCTGTAAAAAACATCACCAGGGCTTTCCAACCCAAATTGAAGATTGCTTTTAAGTCAATGCTAATAGTTAAAAGAACCAATGAAGCGGGCAATAAATAACGGCTAGCAATAAAATATGTTTGGGTGATTTCGGCTGAAATAATCCCCAAAGAATTAAATACCGCCGGAAGCATATAACACATTAATAAACCCGGAACATATTTATAGAACTTTGGCCAGAATCCATCTTTAATGTCTTCGGTATAAAATACAAACCCCAGACAGAGCATTAGTATTCCAAATACTATCGCATCATTTGTAAATAGCGGCATGTTTTCCATAAGAGTTTAGATATTTAGCCAATAGGTTACCTTCAAATTAAGAGATTTTACTCGAGGATAGAATAGCTGATCGGTTACATAACTGTCATTGTAGACTAGATAAAGGTCAGATAACTGCGCGAATCGCCACTGCAATCTAGAATTTATGCCGAAATTCTGAGCCTGTGTACTATATTGTATATAGGTAGCCCAGAAAAGATTTTTTGTAAATGTGAAATCTAGTTTAGTGCTTAATAACCAAATCTTGGCATCGGGAAACGGGTCCGGAAGATTTATATTGTCATAATTCAATTGAAAAGACCCAGCGAAAAAAGGTTGGATTCTATAATCAATGCTAGACTCAAAAGAGAATTTTTTACCATTAAAGAAACCCCCGTACCCAGGTTCTATTCTATAAGATAAGGTCTTTCTTCTATCTGAGCGAAAACTCGCCGAGAAATTACTGAAGTAATAATTAGAGAAAGCGGGTAGGGGCAATTCATCTTCAGAACCGGTTGGGTCAAAATCGCCGTAAAGTTTTATGTACTCATTATTCATCTGAAATTTTAATTCTGCGCTATTAACGAACTTGGTTTCCCATTCTGAGCGTATGGAATAGTCGGAATTTTCCATGTCTAAGGAAGGCCGCCAAACAAACAGAGGCATAATAGAAACGCTTGATTTGTTAATGGAAAGTAAATTTTCTGGCCAAAAATTTCGTGTTAGTTTGGGGTCTATCTTTACAATATCGGTTCTTCTAATAAAGCCCAAATCTGATCGGAAATTTTCTCCTATGTATAATCCCGACAGCCGCAGATTGTAATTGAATGAATTATACTCGGTGCTTGCGCCCGCAGAAATGTCCTTATTATTAGATTCGGGTGAAAATGATTTATGAAAATAATATTTCCCGATATAAGTATTGCTCTTTGAAGCTAGTCGGTAATCTATACCCAAAACTCTGTTGTAAAGGTTCTCCACCGGCATTGAATCTAGTAGCTGCGTAGGCTGTTTATTAATAAACATGAAACTCACATTAGAACGGCTAAAGAGTTTGTACTGTGCTGTTACTACGGAGTTGTTAGTAGCCGCAATGAGGTTGGCTTTATCTTCTTCAGTTTGAACATCTAGAATTCCTATCCGGAGCTTATTCGTCAACTTACCACTTAATCTAATCCCGGCGATAATATCATTTGCGACAAATTCATTATCTAGATTTTTTGCGACACCAATCCTTCTTGAGAAAAAAGCGTTCGCATCTCGATTATCACCAAAATCGGCAAAGAGGTCGCTATTTTCAATAAAAAATTGGCGCTGTTCAGGTAATGAAATCTCAAACCTGGTTAGGTTGGTTACCAATCGATCAGCTTCGACTTGAGAAAAATCTGGATTGATGGTTAAATCTAAATTTAAACTACTGCCAATAGTCATCTTTGCATCACCACCAAAGCTAAAATCAGAATTTTCAGTATCTAATTCGTAATCCTTTCCTAATCCAGCTGAAATATATGGAATGATGCTTATTGGTGATTTTGATTTGCCCAAGGGTTTTTCAAAAATCATATCGCCCATATAAGCTAGGTTGTAAATGTTTTGATTTTGTGGAATATTAATCCAAGTATTATTCTCGTTTTCTTGAGTATCAAAATGGTAAGAATTGAATCGCCATCGAGTTTCACCTTCCTTATATTTAAATGCTGAAAGCGGAATAGTCCATTCAATTATGTAATAGCCTTCGTGTCTGATAGTTTCTGATAGCCATTTGGTATCCCAAGCCTCATCAAAATCATCTACATCGGCTCCTCCGCCAGACAGAAGCATTTCCCTTTTAACGCCGTAGGGATTTGTGCCGAAAATTATTGCGTTAGTTCCATCGTGAAAGGTGTCAAAGAGTAAGGTGATATTATCACTACCGCCAGCTCTAAAATCACGCCTTAATGAAGGAATGACATAATCTTCTCCAGGAGAATTTACTTTTATACCAACGTAGAGATTATAATCATCGAAGAGCATTTTGATATCCGCCTGTTGTTTAGCCTGTATAGAATCCGAGGGGAAATACTCCCAGAAATTGGAAGCGCTATCAGCTGTTTGCCAGCTTTCTTCATTTAGAATGCCGTCATTAATTATTACCTCATCGGTAAATTTTACAGTAAAGGACTTTGTTTGAGCGGTTATTAGCGATGGGGAGCAGAAAATAAATAAAGCTATAAGTCTTAACAAGGGAAATATTTTATTCTATCAAAAATATAATTTTTAGTGGGTTTCACCCTTATTTTTTTCATAATGAATTTACATAAAATCTTAGGCTTAAATAATCAGAAAGACTAATATGAAAACTTTGGCACGACATTTGAAAAGTATTAAATGTGATTGATAATAAAATAGAATCTCGATTCTAATCTACACAATCGATCACATTTGGTTGGTTAGTTAAAGTGAGAAGCGCCTGTGGTGGGCGCTTCTATTTTTTATAACCTATAAGAAATTTAAAATCTTAGTTGTCGTAAGGACAATAGCATTTATCTCCTTTAAATAAACCACCGAAGAAGCTTCCCATTCGGTCTTTATCAGTGGTGAATAAGTTAATGTGAGCACTAAGGCTAAGCACTCCTAACTTATATGGGTATATATCTGCACTGTTTATTCCATATCCTGGCTGTCCTTGTGTGCTATTATTTACAAAATTTGCGTCAAAATAGGGTTCTTCCGTCGTACTAAGTTCGTATCTAACATCCACTCCAAATCTTCCAAAATCTACCAATAAACCAATAATTGGATTTAAATCCCTTTTGTCGTATGTTAAATCATTTTCTAATCCGTCAATAGTCAATTTAGAAGTAGAAGTTGCATTAATTCCCACATAAGGACTAAAAGGCTTAAAAACTTCATATCCTATAATTAAAGGAATTTCTGTACGAGAAGAGTTCCAATAAGAATTCCGGCTAGGAAATTCGTAGTAATTTTTTTGCTTGCTAAATAAAATTTCTCCTCTTAACATTAGGCTACCAAATCTTACCATCACAAGTCCACCAAATTGTGTTCCGAGTTCTTTATTTGGAGTGAACACTTCATCCACTGGAAAGCCTGAAAGTGACCCTCCACGAGAATTAATATCTCCAATAAAACTATAGTTAACTCCACCTTTTATACCAATGGTGAGTTCTTGAGAATTACAAAAAATCGTAGAAAATAAACATAGGGCTAATAGGAGCTTAAGCTTATTCATATAAATAGTAGATTAGGGTATTGGTCTGTAAAACTAATAGAGTTTATTTTGTTATAATTATTTAATCGCCGAGAATAATAGTTTATTCGTTAATGACATCTCAATTTAGCCGAAATGCCTATTTATTCGGTGAATAACACAGTTTTAATCCTTATTCTTTTCAACAAATTGAACAATGCCATTTACTAAGTCTTCCGAAATAGACCTCCTCGGCTCATTGTATGACTTAGAGTTTTCTAAATCGTCACCATCGATTATAAACATTACATGATTCATGTTGTCGATAATCTTAACTTCTGAGTTTTGTGCTACTTTGGCTAATTCCTCAGATTCTTGAATACCCACTTGCAAATCTTTGGTTCCATTCAAAATTAAGATGGGGGTTGGGATGTCCTTTATTATTGTTAACGGGTCGTACTTTATCCAACTGCTCATAAATGGCTGAATTTCAATATCGAAAATAGAGCTCAGTGCCTGCGGATAATTTGTAGTTGTCTTTCCTTCCTTTAAAACGTTCAGTATCCTTTTGGTATCATCGGTTAGACCTGGCGCAGTTTTCTGTACTTGCACAATCAAAGTGGAGTCTAGAGATTTACCGGCCCCAGCCACTGAGATAAAACCTTTAATCTTATCATCCAATGATAACATCCCAACAAGACTTCCTTGTCCATGTCCTAAAACGAAAACATTCTTAAACTCCTTTTGGGCTTCAAAATAATCCAAAACGGAACGGTTATCCACCATAAAGTCATCAAAGGAAACTTTAAGGTTTACGTTACCCCGTTTTATCTCTTTTACGATTCGTTTATCATATCTAAATGTGGCAATATTATTCGCTGCTAATGCTTCTGCAAGTTTTTTAAGGGAATTATTTTTCAGGAAATTCTGGTTTCCGTTCCTATCGGTGGGTCCAGAATCGGGGATGATGATTACTAATGATGGATTTTCAACTGAATTAGGTAGAAGTAACGTACCATCTACATACCGATTAATAGAAATTTCATTGCTAATGCTATTCTCCTGGCAGTATGCCGTCAACGGAAGAAAGAGCATAAATATGTACCTAATTATATTCATAATGTTTTTACATGATGTATTCAACCAATATGCCAAAGACATTTTTGGGTGCAAATATAGTTTTTCGATTTGTTCTTAGCCGCTAATCTGTCTTTTTTGATTGTCATTTCATCGGTGAAATGCATAATCTCATCGACATATGTTAAAAAACAATGTATTTCATCGATTTAATATAACTCTTTAACGTTTTATTTGATTTTAATTTTACATTTGGAGTGTACTAAAATTTAGTTTTTAGTTCAATGGATTAATTAATTAATATTTGCCTTATGTTGTTGAATTAGAGACCCTAAATCTACAGTGTAAATAAAAAGCAAATTAGGAAAACCGAGATTGAGGGATCTCGGTTTTTTCTTTTTATATAATCAAAGTTTGCTGAACCTAGTTTTCTCAGCAATAGTTAAGTATTGTTTAGTCTCACAATCATATCCCGAACCACCTCGCTTCAGTATTAAACTCCTATTACTCTATAATATTTCGTGCGATTACTATTATTTTTTGTTGTGTTTGAAGATTAAAGAATCATTTTCCCCCTAAATATTATTAAGCGACCAACTGGTTTTAATTTTACGGAATTTCACGGCTAACTTGCCATTCGTTACTGTAATGACCATTGCCATATGGATTGGGTAAATTTTTACTAATTTAGCGATAGACCATGAAATTAAAATTCACCTTATTTTTTACTGCGCTAATCTTGAGCAGTTTCCAAATCGCTAAAAAAACCTTACCAAACGGATTTGTCTATGTAAAGGAAGTAATCACTGATATCGATGTAGAACTACGTTATTTCACCGATAATAATTTTGTCGGTGATACAATTACAGACTATAATAAGAATGAATTGATTTTAACTAAACCAGCGGCAGTTGCATTACGAGAGGTTCAAAACCAACTCATGCAGCAAAATCTTTGTCTTAGAATTTATGACGGCTATAGGCCTCAAGGTGCAGTTAACCATTTTATTAAATGGGCGAGAAAATTGGATGATACATTGATGAAGCAACAGTTTTATCCGGAAGTTAAAAAGAGAAATTTGTTCAATTCTGGATATATAGCCAGCCGTTCTGGACATAGTAGAGGAAGCACGGTAGATTTAACGATTATTGATGCCGCTACTGGCAAACCTCTAGATATGGGCAGTCCTTACGATTTTTTCGGAGAAGTATCTTGGATTGAGCATAAAGGAATATCTGACGCTCAGAGAAAAAATAGACAATTGCTTCAAAAGGTTATGGCTAAGAATGGGTTTAGGAACTACCCAAAAGAATGGTGGCATTTTACATTGAGAAACGAGCCTTTCCCAGGGACCTATTTTGATTTTCCTATCGAATAGATTTTGAAACCTACAAGTAATAATAAGCCCAGTACATCAAGAAGAACTGAAGTGGTATTCTTAATATCAAAAGCCATTTAGGAATCCCCGCAGATGCCTTTTTTCCGCTGAGCATATAGAAATGGACTAATAGAAAGACCGCAAGCATCGCAATAATCCCATAGATTGCTAAAGCTCGAGTAGCAGGAAAAATAAGACCAATACCAAGTAGAATTTCAAATACACCGCTGAGATAAACCAATAGCCGATGTGATGGTAGATATTTCGGTATGATTCTCTCATACATCTTAGGTTTAATAAAGTGAATTGTACCAGCCAGGATATACATCGCTGCCATAATATATAGATGCCATTCAGTCTTCATCCTTATAGATATTAAAGCTAATTCCCATTCCGTAGTTGTTCAATCCGGTTTTAAGTAAACTAGAGTCAGGTACATTGTCCCTAGTAAACCTTACCCATTGATTTCCTTGAATAAATACGCGTTTTATAAAAGTTCTGTCTTGTTCCATTTCATCTGTAAATGGCAACAACGGCCGAAAGTTAGTTGGTATCCTAACAATTTCGGTTCCGGTTTTAATCTCCTTGAATTTTTTATTTGGAAGTAGTTTTCCGCCTTTATCAGTATAGCCCAATACTTGAATAGACACATAAATTCCGGTTTTAGGTATTATTATGTTTTTGTCTGATACGTCGAGATTAAAAACATCGCCCATTTTTTCGGTAGCTCTAAAGACAATGACTTCATTAGATAAAACATTCGCTGGTAATCCATTATCGTTTCCGTAAAATTTTATTTTGAATAGAGTGGAGAACGGTTTTTTTTCAGCATTAGATTTATTGCGCCTTTCCCAATCCTTCGATTCTAATGTTAAAGGCAAATGAACTTCGGTAATCTTTTTTAATCCTTGATCTTCATTTGGAAAGAATACTGCAACTTCGGAATCAACCGTTGGCAACCAACTTTTATAGTAGTCATCATCTAGGTAAGGCTTCAAAGTTTCCTCTTTAAAATCCTTTGGTAATGCCATCCTTATGACGACTTCATCTAATTCTGATGCTTCTGTTTCAAGTTTTAAGATTTTTGGGACGTTTGCTGTGCTCAGTTTTAAATCCTTAAAACCAAGTGCAGTAATAATCAAAGAATCAATTCCAGGATAAATTTTTTCCGAATAAAAGAATTTTCCATCCTCATCAGCAAAAACACCATATCCGTTATTAAACGAAACCGTCGCAAATGAAACAGGATTATTGGTTTCTTCAGAAATCACTATGGTCTGTGCAACTAAATTGCAATAACCAATTAGGAAAAGTAACCCGAAACCAATATTTCTGATGTTAGTCATTGGCCTTGATCCAGATATTGATTTTCTCTTCAAGTAGCGCAAGTGGAAGGCAACCCGATTCTAAAACTTGATTATGAAATTCGGCAATTTTGAATTTATCTCCTAGGTCTTTCTTGGCTCTTTCTCGAAGTTCTAATATTTTTAGTTGGCCAATCTTATATGACAGTGCTTGTCCTGGGATTGCCATGTATCTTTCAATCTCTGCGGTAATGCTCTCTTTACTCTCTGCCTCATTGTCTAAGGAATATTGAATAGCCTTTTCTCTGCTCCAACCTTTAGAGTGGATACCTGTATCTACCACCAATCTAATCGCTCTGTGCATTTCTGCGCTAAGCATACCAAAATACTGATAAGGGTCTTCGTAAAGACCTAGTTCTTTTCCTAAGGATTCACAATAAAGTGCCCATCCTTCTCCATAACCACTGTACCAAAGATTCTTTCTGAATCCCGGAAGGCTGTCATTTTCTTGCTGAAGTGAAATTTGATAATGATGTCCAGGTATTGCTTCATGTAGAAAAAGCGATTCATCTGAAAAGGTATTATAAGCAGCAACATCAGGAATTGGTACATAAAAAATCCCAGGTCTACTGCCATCCAAAGATCCTGGATTATATTCTGCACTGGCAGACGCTTCACGGAACTTTTCGGTACGTCTAACTTCAAATTCCGTCGTGGGTTTTAAATCGAAAAGAGTTTCAAGCTGAGGAAGCATCTTGTCATGTATAGAATTAAAATGCGCAATAACATCATCGGCATTACTATAAGGCATCAATTCTTTCTTGTGTCTTACTTCATCAAAAAAGGCCTTAAGGCTACCTTTAAATCCAACTACGTTTTTAATGGAATCCATGGCTTTAGAAATCCGCTTGACCTCACTAAGACCTAGATTGTGGATTTCATCAGCGGTTTTGTCGGTAGTTGTATATAACTTAATGTAATAATTATACAAAGCGGTACCATCTTTCACTTCGGAAATTCCGCTGCTCTTTCTTCCAGCCTTTAGATAATCGGTAGAAACATAATCGTATAATTTTGAATAGGCAGGAATAATTTCTGTTGAAATTATAGAATCATATTCTTTCGTTAACTCTGCTCTGTCTGAAGCAGGAACGGTTTCGGGAAAATTTAATACCGGAGTATAAAAAAGGTGTTTTTTGACGTCAGATTCTGATAGTTCTTTTAATTGCGGGGTCAACTTTGTTATCAAAGCAGTAGGCAAAACGTATTTTTCCTTTACTCCTTGTTCCATTTTAGCTTTTACAGTAGTAAGCCAGTCGCTATAATTGTGTAATCTTTTTATCCAATTTCTATAATCCTTCGTAGTTTTAAATGGTTGTGAGCCCTTACCGCTCGCCATTTGTCCCATTGCTAATTGTAAAGTTGAAAATTGATTAATTGGGGTAAGGTTAGTGTTGAATTTTAGGGACTGTAATTTCATGTTACATTCCCATTCAATTATCCGTTTGCTAATTATCTGATCAACGGACATCGTATTTTCCTTATAGTTATTTATCTGTCTCTGAAAATCTAGGTAAAAATTCTGAAATTGATTCTTATACCTGTCCGATAGGAAATTAGGAAGTGTATCGTTATATCTATTATCTCCAATCGCAGTAGCGTCCAAAGGATTTAGCTTAAGCAAACCCTCATTGTAGGAGCTCAATAAAGAATCGAAAGCGACATTATGCCGTCCCGCAATATCCTCGTCTATAACAGGTAAAGGTTTCTTATCGTCATTACAGGAAACCAGTAGGAATGTTGCTAGTAAAATTGGGAAAATATATTTCATTTTAAAGCTTATTTTTTTTGCTGGTTAAAGATAACAATTATCATACCATCGCCTAAACAAAAGAGTACTCTGATAAAATTCTGGAAGTAATTATAGGAGAGGCTTAAAGGTTAGAAAGAGTTAACAACCTATTAATGATTAAAAGTACTATAAAACTATACCGACGCCTCATCCCAAGCAATTAGGCAAATTGTCATTTGTTACCAAGCCTTCTATAATGTGCGGAATTACTACAAAGGTTAGACTAATAGCGAGCACATAGAAAATCAACAGTAAGGATATTGCAAAGTTGATGCTGCAATAATTCTCTAATTGCGCTATGTATCTATAAAATGAGCGCCTCCTTCTTGAGGTATCCCGTGAATTTTTTACCATAATTCAATTTGTCATAATCGATGTCCCCAGAAATTAAGCGACGACCCAGAGCCCCAATCCAAAGTACCCCAAGTATTATGTGCAGCAAAAATGTTAAATATCAATAGCATACAAGGTTTTTGGGCCAACGTCATTATAAGGTAGTATTGCTAGAACTCCAAATTTTTAGCATTCATCCGGGGAACATCAATGGTATCTTAGGTAGAAAAATGACCAAATATTACAAAACTAGATATTAGAAGCTCTAACTGCCAACTTTCTTCTTGAAGACGTCTTAGAAGCTTTTTAAATTCGGGGGCGTTATAATCAGAATTCATCAATGACAGATTTTCTTAAGGATAACTAACTAGACTAAAATAAATATTGCAGGGAATTCCCTATCGCTCAATCCTAAAATTATCTAGATTTATGTCGTCCATGCCAATATTATCAAATGGATATTCTAATTGATTTTGAATATTATAAAGGGAAATAAGTATAAACTGAGTAAGCATCACTACGAAATATGCGATCCAGTCTGCGCCTGTCAGACCAATATTATAGATGATTGTAGGTGCATAGATAAAGGGAAAAATATAAATAAATATCTCGCAATAAGCTTTTAAACTTATTGGAGTACGGTGAGAATGTATGGCATGAAGATTTTCAATAGATTCGTGCATATCTTTCATAAACCGAAAAACCCTGTCCCGCAATTTGGATGGGATAAGGTTATCTTTTTCCGAAACAAAACGATAAACGTTGTGGGTTATAAGGTCCAGACCCTTTATATCATAATCCTTCTTTGTGAGATGTTCGAGGGTTTTATGGTTAATATCCAATAAGATTTTATTAATCTCCAGCCGATTTTCTTCCGTAATGTTTTCATTGCTCATCAAAAAGTACTTTACCGTTTTGAGCGTACTGATAAATTCGCTAAGATGTTCAAGGGCTTTTTCCCTTCTTCTAAAAGAACCTCGAATGGTAAAAACCAAAGGAAAAATTATGGCAATACTGAGCAGTGTTAAATCAACATTAAAATTAATGTTGTATCTAAACGAGAAGAACGTTACAGCCGCCGATAGTATCAACGTAATGAACGTTCTATAATTTAATATTGAAAGATATTTTTTTATTGGTTGATTATAAATGATTTATATTTGATAAAGTTAGTATAATCTCATGAATAAGCAAGTCAACCTCCTAATTCTACCGCTATTATTTTTATCGTTCAATTTAGCGTTCGCACAGGATTCTAAAATAGAACCTGCAGAGAAACTTTCGCAACTTTTTTTAGTTGATGATCCCTTAGAAATAGCCATGAACTATAGTAACAAAGAGATTAAAAAAGAAACCGATGATTCTACGTATATCAGTACTTATCTCAAATACAAAGAGCAAGATGTTGCCTGGGATTCGCTCGAAGTTGATATCCGAAGACGAGGTAATTTTCGACTTAAGACATGTTATTATGCGCCTTTAAAACTGAAAATAAAGAAAAAGAACGCTGAGCGTACACCTTTTGAAGGCAATAAAACTTTAAAAATGGTACTGCCTTGCCTGCAAGAACGAGATAAGGACGATAACGTTATAAAAGAATATCTGGCTTATAAAATGTTCGAAATTATTTCACCTTATCATTTTAAGACTCGGCTTTTAAACCTTAATTATGAAGAAGAGAAAGGAAAAAATAATAAATCCCATCAAATCAAGGCTTTTCTGATTGAAGACGATAAACATGTTGCCAAAAGGATAGGAGGTAAGGTTTTGGATCGAAATGTGCATCCGCTAAACCATCTTCCACTAGAATCTCTTAGGAACGCGTTTTTTCAATTTATGATTGGGAACACCGACTTTTCTGATGCTTACCAACATAATTCAAAATTGATATTTCTGGAAGGGCAGATTATTCCCGTTCCTTATGATTTTGATATGTGTGGATTTGTGAATACCAGTTATGCAACGGTTTCGCAAATCGGTGATAAACAATTGGACATTGAAAGCGTAACCCAGAGATTGTATCGCGGCTTCAAAAGGGAAGACCAACTAGTTACAGAGGTGCGGCTAGAATTTGTAGCAAAACGTCTAGATATCTTATCCCAGTTGGATAAATGCGAAACCATGTTCGATAATTCAAAAGAATTTGATGCTTGTAAAGATTACATCAATGAATTTTTTACAATCCTAATGGACGACAAGAAGTTTGAAGACCAGATAGCCTCAAAATCTAGAAACGAATAATCTTCAAATAAAAAACCGCCCTATAAAATAAGGCGGCTTCAGTATTTCAAATTAAATTGAAAGTTTATTTAATCATTTCATAAGACCGTTTTATAAAATTGGTCAACTCTTCACCTTTAAGTAAACCTTTAGATAATCTGGCCAAGTCCAAGCTCTGAGTAATTAAACGTTCTTGTTTCTTCCTTGTTTTGGTATTCACGATTTCGGTTATCAGTTCAGAGTTGGTGTTCACTACCAGATTGTACATATCTGGCATATTCCCCATTCCGAACATTCCGCCACCTCCGGTCGCTTGCATCTCCTTCATTCTACGCATAAACTCTGGTTGAGTGATAATAAATGGCGCAGAGTTGCTGTCCATTGCTTCAAGCTGGACCGTGAACTTATCACCAGGAACCACATCTTTTAAAAGTTCGTCCAATGCTTTTCTCTCGTCGTCTGATAACTTAGAAATCTTAGTATCGTCTTTGCTGATTAAATTATCAACGTGGTCTGCATCGACTCTCGCAAAAGATATTTTCTCTTTAGATGTTTCTAGTTTTTGGATAAGATGTCCAACGATTGGAGAATCCAATAACAAGACTTCATATCCTTTAGCTTTCGCATTTTCAATATAACTGTGCTGAGATTCTTTGTCCGAAGCATATAAAATCACCAATTTATCATCCTTATCGGTTTGATTTGCTTTTATCTTATTGTAAAGCTCATCGTAGGTAAAATATTTACCATCTACGGTTGGATATAAGAAAAATGGATCTGCCTTTTCAAAAAATTTATCTTCAGAAAGCATTCCGTATTCTATAACAATCTTAATGTCATCCCATTTCTTCTCGAAATCTTCACGATTTTCGTTGAAGAGGGATTTTAATTTATCTGCAACTTTTCTAGTAATGTAAGACGCAATTTTTTTAACCGCACCATCTGCCTGGAGATAAGAACGAGATACATTCAAGGGAATATCTGGAGAATCGATAACACCTCTAAGCATCGTCAAGAACTCAGGTACAATTCCTTCAACATTATCAGTCACATAAACCTGATTTTGATACAGTTGAATCTTATCCTTCTGAACATTAAGATCATTGGTCATCTTAGGGAAATATAAAATCCCAGTAAGATTAAAGGGATAATCTACGTTTAGATGAATATGAAATAGAGGCTCCTCGAATTGCATTGGGTACAGCTCTCGGTAAAATTCCTTGTAATCTTCATCCTTTAAATCCGCAGGTTGTTTTGTCCAAGCTGGATCAGGGTTATTGATAATGTCATCTAACTTTATCTTTTTTTGTGGGTCAGTTGTTTCCTTACCATCTTTGTCCTTTTTGCTTTTTGGCTTATGTTCAGGATCATTTACTTCCTTAGTCCCGAATTTAATTGGGATTGGCATAAACTTGTTATACTTTTTGAGTAAGCCTCTGATTTTAGATTCCTCTAAAAATTCTTTTTCTTCATCAGATATATGAAGTATAATCTCAGTACCTCTCTCTTGCTTGTCGGCTTCTTCTAAAGTATATTGAGGAGAGCCATCGCAGGTCCAATGAGCGGCGGGCTCGTCCTTGTAGGATTTGGTTATGATTTCAACTTTATCCGAAACCATAAATGCAGAGTAGAATCCTAGACCAAAGTGACCGATGATGCCTGCGCCGTCCATCTTGTCTTTATACTTGTCTAAAAATTCTTCTGCGCCAGAAAAGGCAACTTCGTTGATGTATTTTTCAACTTCTTCTGCAGTCATACCAATTCCTTGGTCTATGATGTGCAGTTGTTTTTTCTTTTTATCAATCTTAACCTCAATAATTGGGTTGCCATATTCTACTTTGGCTTCACCAATATTGGTAAGGTGTTTTAGTTTAAGCGTCGCATCAGTGGCGTTACTAACTAGTTCACGTAAAAAAATCTCGTGGTCGCTGTAAAGAAATTTCTTGATCAGCGGAAAAATATTCTCTACCGAAACATTAATATTACCTTTTGTCATAATTAAAATTCTATTTGATTTTTACCTCGTAGAGGTTTCTATTAAAATTGAATGATCTAATAGTGCTCTTCTAAATTTTGAACACCTTTATGAGTAGTCAAAAAAAATACCATTACTTGCAAAGTGACAAACTGACATTAAGATGTCACAAACGCCTAATGTAAATTAAGAATAGGGACTGCTGTATTTAAAACTTGTCTGTAGCAATGAATGTTTAAGAGTATAAAAAAACCTCCGCAAAGGAGGTTTTTTAATTGATTAATTAAATTATAGATTTAATCGGTTCCTTCTTGCTCATCTTCTCGGTTCTTCACATACTTCTCTAACCATTGGTCCTGTTCCCATAAAAGATGAAGGATTGATTCTTTAGCTGCATAACCGTGGCTCTCTTTCGGGAGCATCACCAATCTCACCGTAGCGCCTAATCCTTTTAGAGCATTAAAGTAACGTTCACTTTGTAATGGGTAAGTCCCCGAATTATTATCTGCAACGCCATGTATTAATAGTAGTGGCGTTTTCATCTTATCTGCATTCATAAAAGGCGACATGCTATTGTAAACTTCTGGTGCTTCCCAATATGAACGTTCTTCAGATTGAAAACCAAAAGGTGTAAGGGTTCTATTATAAGCGCCGCTTCTAGCAATACCCGCAGCAAATAAGTCAGAATGAGATAGTAAATTGGCGGTCATAAAAGCTCCGTAAGAATGCCCACCTACGGCAACTTTCTTTCTATCAATATAGCCCATTTCGTCAACCGCATCGATTGCTGCTTTAGCATTTGCTACCAACTGTTTTCTAAAAGAATCGTTTGGTTCTACTTCACCTTCACCTACAATTGGGAAAGCCGCATCATCTAAAACCACGTATCCTCTGGTGACCCAATAAATCGGTGATCCGTAATAGGGATAAATAAATTCATTTGGATTGGTAGTATTTTGTGAAGCACTATTCTTATCCTTGAATTCTCTTGGATAGGCCCACATTACCATTGGATATTTTTTACCTTCTTCGTAATCCAACGGAAGATATAAGGTTGCATCTAAATCTAAACCATCATCCCTTTTATAGGTTATTACTTTCTTATCTACCTCTTGGATACTTTTAAAAGGATTTTCAAAAGCTGTAATGGGGGATAGGTCCTCTTTTTTTTCGATGTCTCGGATATAATAATTAGGATATTCATTCTGGGACTCTATCCTTACCAGAATTTTTCCTTCTTCCATATCTATTGCCGATATCAAATTTTCTAGTTTATCGGTATAAGCAGATTTATAAATTCGTTCGGTCTTGAGATTATTAGTATTAAGCTTATCGATGAATGGAAACTGTCCTTCTTCAGAATACCCGTCGCCCATTAGAAATAGATTCTTACCATCCATTTCCAAAACATATTCGCCCATTTTATTTTTAGTAGTTACGAAATTTCCAGGGTCGTTGTAGACATCTTGATAATTTCTGTCACTTATCATTTTTAAATCCTTCTTAGGATTGGAAGGGTCAAAGATGTATGTTTTTGTGTTTCTAGTATTCCACCAATAATCAGAGACTATAGCAGTATTGTCGTTTCCCCACGAGACGCCACTATAGCGATTAATTGTTTTAAATAATAATTCTGGAGGGCCGTTAAAAGGGGCTGATAATTGATAAACGGCATCTCTCTGTGCAACCTCAATTTCTGGGTCGCCTTTATCTAATGCTTCGGCCCAATATATGGTCGCTGGCTTATCGTTTCTCCAATTCATAGACCGTTTACCTTCTCGGGTCGACATAAAACCTTTTGGTCTTACTTCATCCAAAGCAACGTCATTTATCTTCTGTACGAGTTCCCCGTTACTTTTGTAAATATTCGTTTCATGCGGAAATCTGTCATAAGTCACTAAATATGAAAATGGTTTTTTCATATGTGATACCATTAGATATTCGCCATTTGGGGAGAAGTCAACGTCTAGATAGAGATTAGAGCCCATAAAATCGGTCACACTTCCATCTACTGAAACTTTTTTCAAAGTTGAATAAGACAATTGTTCAAAATTAAATTCGTCGTTTGGATTTTGTAATAAATCCTGATAGGTCCTATTTTGTGCTTTGGAGCCATCACTGATGGAGATGGTTGGTCCGGTGGGTATTGCTGATGCAACATCGATTAATTCCTTTCGGTTTGCGGGCAAGGTTTTAACTAAAAGATTTTGATTGTCCTTAAACCAAGCAATCGCATCTCCTGTATTTGCATTTACGATGGGGTCGGTTAATTTTTTAGTTGAACTATTTTTGACATCCATTAACCACACTTCTACACCGTTATCTACCGTATTTAAAAACGCGATTTTTGATTCGTCCGGTGACCAACTAAAGTCTGAAAGTCTTGCATTAGCCGGAAGTCCCGTCACCTGCTTTGCATCTTTATCGGATGTCTTCTTCATCATTAAATTGTTGTAAAACCTGGTGCGACTACCAATATTTGTTTTTGGATTTATTCTTAGACCTGCCAATCTAAGTTCTTCTTCGGATAGCTCGGAAATTGATTTATAGGCATCTCTATATAGTAAAATCACGTTTTCTCCTTTACTGTCAATTTGAACCGAAGGAACCAAAGGAGCGTTTACCAATTCTAAGATTGACGCTGGCGGGTCTTGGTATTCGAGGTTTACTTGGGCGAAGCCAAAAAAACCGCTCAATAATAATAAAAATGCAAATTTTTTAGTCATGATTTAAAGCTATTTTAATGAAAGTTCTTAAAGATAGGAAATTTAGAGGTAGAATTAAATTGACATTTCCATACGTTAGCTCCAAATTCTTTAGATACCGAAGCTGTAACTAATCCATCAAAACATCTTATGCGTGCATAACGAATGATTTTTATAAACAAATTCAATCTTCTACAAATAATTACATTGCATGCTATAATTCCCAGAATATGTATAATTCTAAAATATTAGGTTTAGGCCATTATGTGCCGGAAAATGTTGTTACCAATAAAGATTTACAAGAGTTTATGGATACCTCTGACGATTGGATTCAAGAACGTACAGGTATACAAGAACGACGATGGGTAGAAGAAGGTTCGGGTGATTCTACTTCTACTATGGGGGTAAAAGCCGCTAAAATTGCAATTGAAAGAGCAGGTATTGACAAGGATGAAATAGACTTTATAATTTTTGCAACACTCAGTCCAGATTA
Organism: Flavobacteriaceae bacterium MAR_2010_188; assembly: GCA_900104375.1. Taxonomy (NCBI): domain Bacteria; kingdom Pseudomonadati; phylum Bacteroidota; class Flavobacteriia; order Flavobacteriales; family Flavobacteriaceae; species Flavobacteriaceae bacterium MAR_2010_188. The sequence goes on along the minus strand of LT629302.1, from coordinate 1,753,988 downwards.
CTATTTTCCTGGACCTGGCGTTCAGGTTCAAAAAGATTTGGATATTAAAACAGTTGGCGCTTTAGATGTTAGAAATCAATGCTCGGGTTTTGTTTATGCAATTTCGGTTGCCGACCAATTCATTAAAACTGGAATGTACAAGAACATTTTAGTTATTGGTAGCGAACTTCATTCTCATGGGTTAGATAAAACCACACGAGGTCGAGGTGTTTCGGTAATTTTCGGCGATGGGGCAGGAGCGGCAGTTCTAGCCCGGGAAGAGGATTTATCAAAAGGTATTCTTTCTACCCATTTACATTCTCAGGGAGAACATGCCGAGGAACTTATAGTTAAAGCACCAGGAATGGGGACGCGTTGGGTTACCGACATAATTGCAGAGAACGACCCAACGGACGAAAGCTACTTTCCTTATATGAACGGCCAATTTGTCTTTAAAAATGCCGTGGTTAGGTTTAGTGAAGTAATTATGGAAGGTCTACAAAAAAATAACCTCTCAAAAGAAGATATTAATATGTTGATTCCTCATCAAGCCAATCTTAGGATTGCGCAATTCATTCAAAGGAAATTTGGATTGGGAGATGATCAGGTATTCAATAATATTATGAAATACGGTAACACTACCGCTGCATCAATCCCGATTGCGCTTACGGAAGCTTGGGAGCAAGACAAGATTAATGAGGGTGATTTAGTGGTTTTGGCAGCTTTTGGAAGCGGGTTCACTTGGGGAAGCGTTATAATAAGATGGTAAAAACCCGAAACATAAGTTTCGGGTCTTCCGCTATTAACCAACTTTCAACTAACACTAAAAACTATAAAACAGTGAATTTTTATAGTCGATTAACTTAAAAACTTATCACTATTATAGTAGACGCATATTTCATGATTATATTTCATCCAAATATGTTTTTAACTCACAATTAACAAAAGAAAAAATCCGAAGCGTGGACCTCGGATTTTCTGATTATGCTCGACTCCATTTCGGGCCGGAGCAAACTATTATCGCTCAATTAAAGTAAAGGCTAATTCAAATTAACTAAACATGGGATACTAGTTTGACCCTTGCATAAAGTTTGCCATTTTAAAGTTTTTCAATTAACACTTATTATAATGACCATTATAATAACAGCGTCAATTTCAAATTATTGTGTAAATGTTAATAAAAACCCGAAACAATTTTGTTTCGGGTTTTCTAGCTCAACAAAACGACTATAACACTAACCATCAACTATATTAGGCCGTTCGCTGAGCAATTATTTTTAGAAGAATCCTCCGCCATCGTCCTTCTCGTTGTCGTCTCTTCTTTTTCTTTTCTTAGCACTGAATTTTCCTCCTCCAAAACGATAGGTAAGTCCAGCGAAAACCGTCTGGCTTTCCCACTCAAACTGAGCTTTTTGCTTGAATGGTCTTATTCCGGTAGCCTGAAATTTCATGGTATCAAAAATGTCATTATAATTTAAACTGAAGGTCATGCGGTCGTCTGGTAAGAAGGTGTATCGCATTCCCACATTCACAAAGTACATTGGTTCAATATTAAATTGAATGCTTTTGTTCTTGCCTCGATAAAACCCAAAGGCAGAAAAGGTGAGGCTTTCGGAAACTTTAAAATTGTTGAAGACCCTAAAGTTCCAAGCCACATTATCGACTGATACCGATTTTAAAATAATATCATCTTCTGTGGCAGTATCTGAAGGAGCGGTCAATACTTCCCCAATACTTTTTTGAGTTTGGGTGTATAGATCAAAGCTTCCGTTTAAACTCCACCATTTTGTCGGTTTATAATTGGATGAAAATTCAACTCCATAGGCAGAGGTATTATCAAAGTTATCGAATGTTAAAAGCAATCTATTTAGGTCTGTACGGTCCACCAACAGAGCTTGGCTAATTTCATCTTGAATTAATCGATAAAATACCCCCGCAGTCACACTTCCTTTTTCCAACTGACGTGTATAATTAACCTCTATGGAATTAGTGTATTGCGGCTCTAAAAACTGGTTTCCATATTGAGTGATCAAGGGTGTACTCCAATCTGGGATTGGGTTTACCTGACCGATTCCAGGCCTATCAACTCTTCGGCTATAACTAAGTTGATAAGAATTTTTTTCTGACGGGTTATAGGTAATAAAAGCCGAAGGATAAACTTGAAAGTAATCATTGTCAAACGGAAACTTGGTTTCATCTCCAGACGTAAGGTCAGTTTGGTTTGCCAAAGTTTCAACCTTAACATTTTCTGCTCTTAATCCAAACTGATAAGACCATTTTTCGAGTTTCTTGCTATAAGTTGCATAGACTGAATAAATATCTCGAGCGTAGGTATAATAGGTGTTAGTAGGTATATAATTTCCTGCCTCATTTCTGTTACGCGCATCCGACTCATAGTTTATAGCATTATCGAACAATAATGCTTGCAGCCCCAGTTCTAATTTTGTGGTTTCTGATAGCGGGTTTACGTAATCAAGATTTACGGTGGTTTGGTTTCGCTCGGTATGATTGTCCTCAAAGAAATTAGGTCTAAATGATGTATTAGATAATAGGTTATTGGTCAATTGATCACTGTCGAACATATTATAGTCTACTTCTAATTCAATATTATGCCCCTCTTTTGCAAAATCTCTTTTATAGTCAAAATTGTATTGAGAAGAAATGTTGTCTCCCTCATTTAAGAAACGTTGTATTAAGTTTTGAGATGGATTATTGTCATAAATAATATCGGTTCTTCCAATGGTTTCTCCGTTGTAGATATTCTGATTTGTAAAAGCTGAAAGTGTATTCTTGTCGTCAAGATAATAGTCGATACCAAATTTGAAGAGATGCGATTTATTTTCATCTAAAACGTCAATAAGTTGAAGAGTGTTTTGCTCAACCCTGTCTATGTAACCTCCATTTACATTTCGTGATATATTATTGCCATAATTACCGTAGAAATTAAGCTTGTTATTGCGGTAATTCATATCTATATTACTATTGAATTTCGGTTCTTTCTCGTAACTGAGTCCTACGCCAATATTTCCGTTAAACCCAACATTAATGTTTTTATGAAGGATAATGTTTATGATTCCGCTCATTCCTTCTGGATTATACTTTGCAGAAGGATTAGTGATAAGCTCAATCTGCTTTATAGAGCTACTGGGTAACTGTTTCAGTAATTGGGCTGCCGGGATGTTAGAAAGCTTACCGTCTACCATAACGCGAACGTTCTGGTTTCCTCTTAAGCTAATGTCGCCGGTTTGTTGGTCCACACTTACAGAAGGAAGGTTTTGCATAATATCGGCAGCGGTAGGTCCGGTAGTGGCCAAGTCCTTACCGATTGTAATGACTTTTCTGTCTACTTTCTGTTGAATGGTAGAAATCTCAGCTACTACTGTAACTTCATCTAAGTTTGAAACATCTTCCTCAAGCAATATGTCGCCGAGGTTAATGTTGAAATTTCCGCTTTCGAGAGTTACATTTTTTGACAAAGTTTTATATCCTATGTATTGAACACTTACTAGAACGGTTCCTTCAGGAATTTTTTCGATTTCGAAGTTGCCTTCTTCGTCGGTGATGCCCCCAGTAAGTGTTTCGTTGTTTTTATCTTTAACAACGATATTAACATAAGGAAGAGGTTGATTTAAATTGACGTCTATAACACGTCCTTTGATGGTGCCGGTTCTGGGGTCCGAACCATTCGCGATTGCCAAAGTTGAAAACAACAGGGCAACCATGAGTAATAAAGTTCTCATTGGTTTTGATTGATTGATTGATTGATGATTTGTTTTGGTTGTTATCTAGAAGACGCCTAACTTTGATGTCCGTTACTCAAAATGATTTACTTAACATTATTTTAACATATGGTAAAGGATAAAACCTTAGTCTTTGGAGCGTCTATAAAACCCGATAGATATTCTAATCTGGCGATAAAAAAATTGGTTCGCTATAATAAAAATGTTCGGGCCTTTGGATTAAGAAGTGGCCTAGTAGAAGGAGTTGGCATCGAGGATGAACTGAGATTACACGAAGATATAGATACTATAACGTTGTACTTAAGTCCACCGAGACAAACACAATATTATGACCACTTTGTTGCATTAAGCCCCAGACGCGTTATTTTTAATCCAGGGACAGAAAATCCGCAGCTTTATAACATATTAAGGCAGCATAATATTGAAGTTGAAGTTGCTTGTACTTTGGTTCTACTTTCTACGAATCAATATTAAACCCAGAAAGGTCAAAAGCCCATTTATTGGCAATAGTTCGTATCCTACAACATAACCGCCTAAGTATTCCGCTGGAATATTGGCAAGAATCGCTGTAAGTATTACCGAAATAATTGTGACCACCCACACTAATTTGTCCTTAATCTTATATTTTGTGAAGATTCCGAATGCAAATAATCCCAAGAGCGGTCCATAGGTATAACCCGCGACCGTAAGTAGACTATCGATGATATTTCTGCTTAAGATATATTTAAAGATGATGATGACTATGACCAGTACAAAACTCATCCCAATGTGCACTTGTTTTCTAATGCGTTTTTGGTCTTTTTCAGGTTTTTTCTCTACATCAAGAAAATCAACACAAAATGAAGTTGTTAAAGAAGTGAGAGCACTGTCGGCACTGCTGTAGGCCGCCGCGATAAGCCCAAGCATAAAGGTGGCGGCGAGCACTACGCCAAGTCCGCTTTTTAATGCAATCTCTGGGAATAACAAATCTGTTTTCGGAGCGCCATCCATCAATGGTATGGCGATATTATGACGTTCAGCGTAGATAAACAAAAGCGCGCCCAAGAGCATAAATAAAAATGTTACTCCCGCTAAAACCAAACTGAACCAAACCATATTTTTCTGAGCATCCTTCAAGGTTTTGCAGGTTAAGTTTTTTTGCATCATATCTTGGTCTAGACCTGTCATACAGATAGTAATGAACATTCCACCTATAAATGATTTTACAAAATGGTTCCTATCCAAAAAGTCATCGAAGAAAAAGGTTTTATTGTATTGCTTCAATTCATCCGAAGCCAAGAATTCAGTAAAGCTCCAGTCTAACTCTCGGTTTATAAAATAAATTGAAAGGATTACCGCGGTAATCATAAAGAAGGTTTGCAGGGTATCCGTCCAAACAATGGTTTTTATTCCCCCTTTATTTGTGTAAATCCAAATTAGTAAAATTGAAATGACTACCGTAACTTCAAATGGGACGTTCCAAGCATCGAACACAAACTGTTGTAGAACTATTGCGACAAGGAACAACCTAAAGGCAGAACCTAAAACTCGCGACACAAAGAAGTAAAAAGCTCCTGTCTTGTGACTTACGGTTCCAAAGCGTTCTTCGAGATATTGGTAAATAGAGGTAACGTTTTGTGCATAGTACACTGGCATCAAAACGTAGGCAACTATAAAATATCCTACCAGATAACCAAATACTACCTGCAAATAGCTAAACTGTGAGCCGTCTACCCAACCAGGAACAGATATAAATGTGACGCCGGAAAGTGATGCGCCAACCATCCCGAATGCTACCAAATACCACGGAGATTGCTTCCCTGCCTTAAAGAAGTCAGTGTTGCTATCATTCTTACCGGTGAAATATGAAATCACCATCAACATAGCGAAATAAATACCAATAAGAATAAGGATTTGAAGAGCGGTCATCTATGGATTTTTAAAAAAACCAAAGTACAAATTACAAATGAAAGCCTTCAAAAAAGTTTTTTGAAAGCAACCGAAATAAAGAATTATTGGTAATTTCGTCGCCATGGAATTCTCCTCAAAATTGCTAGAAAATGCCGTTAACGAAATGTCCCGCTTACCTGGAGTAGGTAAGAGGACTGCGTTAAGACTTATTCTTCATCTATTACGAGAACCAAAAGAGCAAAGTTTAGATTTGGCGACCGCCCTAAAGGTGATGAGAACTGAAATAAACTTTTGCGAAAGCTGTCATAATATTAGCGATAATCGGCTTTGCGAAATTTGTGCAAATCCAATGAGAAATCCGGAAATTATCTGCGTAGTAGAAGATATCCGAGATGTTATGGCTATAGAAAATACTAGCTCTTTTAAGGGTCTTTATCATGTCTTGGGAGGTAAAATTTCTCCTATGGACGGCATTGGTCCAAATGATTTAAATATCACGTCTTTGGTAAATAAAGTAAAAGAAGGAGAAATAAAGGAAATAATTTTCGCGTTAGGTTCGACCATGGAAGGCGATACTACTAATTTCTATATTTATAGACAAATTCAAGATTATGGTGTCGTTACTTCTACGATTGCCCGAGGAATTTCTGTAGGCAACGAATTAGAATATACCGACGAAATAACCTTGGGAAGGAGTATCCTTAACCGGATTCCTTTTGAGACTTCACTTAAGCAGTAGCGCGGTTTGCAGCTATCCGTCATCATCTTAAATTACAATGTACGCTACTTTCTGGAGCTCTGCCTCCATAGTGTTAGTAAATCCGTAGAGGATTTAGATGCAGAAATCATAGTAGTTGATAATGCGAGCCCTGACGGAAGTTGCGAAATGGTAAAGCGATTATTCCCAGATATCATCTTAATCCAAAATTCAGAAAACCTTGGATTTGCAAAAGCCAACAATCAGGCAGCCAAGATTGCAAAGGGCGAGTGGGTCTGTATCTTAAATCCGGATACCGTTGTTGGCGAGGACTGTTTCAAGAATATTTTGAAGTATTCAAACTCTATTAAAAATCTGGGAATTTTGGGCTGTAGATTAATGGATGGCTCGGGCAATTTTCTACCAGAAAGCAAACGTAATATCCCGACCACAAAAATTTCGTTTCAGAAGTTAAGAGGAAATTCAGATTTATATTATGCCAACCACATCAAGGAAAATTCAATAGCTGAGGTAGATATTTTGGTTGGCGCGTTTATGTTGTTGAAAAAATCTTTGTACGAGAAAGTAGGAGGCTTTGATGAAGATTTCTTTATGTATGCCGAGGATGTAGACCTTTGCTATCGGGTTCTAAACGCTGGTTATAAGAACATTTATTATGGTGAAGAATCCGTCATTCATTTTAAAGGTGAAAGCACAATTAAGGATTCGAAATATTTAAAGAATTTTTACGGTTCAATGCAGGTTTTCTACAAAAAGCATTTTCGGAAAAATGTGGTGTACGATATCGCAGTTTGGTTTGGGATTAGGTTGGTTCCAATTTTCAAGAAACACAAGGATTTGGAAAAAATAAAGACTAAATCAGCGGTACTCGTTTCTAATTTACGTCTAAAAAATCTTCAAGAAAACCTTGAAGTTCCATTGACTCAACTTGAAACCATTTCGTCATTGGCAAATGATTCTACTTATATTTTTAATGTTGAAAGTATTCCGTTTAAATCAATATTGAAATGTATAAATAAAGGAGCGAGTCTAAAGAATTCCAACTTTAGATTTTATATGCCTCGGTCTAATTTCATTATAGGAAGTGATAATTCTAATGATCGAGGTCAGATACTTTTTCTAAAAGATTAATATTGCATTAACTATAACGTTTAAGTTGAATATTTACTAATTTTGCATGCACAAACTACTAAACCACCATTGAATTAAGGATATGGCAAAATTTGAACTAAAATTACCTAAAATGGGGGAGAGCGTTGCCGAGGCAACTATTACTTCATGGTTAAAGGAGGTAGGCGATAGAATAGAAATGGATGAAGCCATTTTAGAGATTGCTACAGACAAAGTAGACAGTGAAGTTCCCAGTGAAGTAGATGGTATCTTGGTCGAAAAACTTTTCGATGTAGATGAAGTCGTGCAAGTGGGAGCAATCATTGCCATTATTGAGACTGAAGGAAAAGTTGTGGCTCCAAGTGAGGATGTGTCGATGGAAAATGTTGAAACCGAGGAGGAGGAAGAATTGATGGTGGCAGAAACAGCAATGGTTTCTGATGTAGAAAAATCCTTTGAAGTAGCGCGAGAAACTGGAAAACCAGTAAGTTCTTCAACAGATAGGTTTTATTCTCCATTGGTCCGTAATATGGCCAAAGAAGAAGGAATAACGCAAGAAGAATTAGATAAAATTCCAGGATCAGGAAAAGATGATAGAGTCACTAAGCATGATATGATTGCTTACCTCAAAAATAGAAAAGAACAGTCAACCGAAAGTACTTCACAAAGTTCTAAATCGATTAAAGAGCAGCCAGTAAAAGAAAAAGCTGCCATTACGCCGAACGGGGCGCAAAAATCGGTTCAAAAACCTACAACGGTAGAAAACAGAGGTGATGATGAAATCATCGAAATGACCAGAATGGGCAAGTTAATTGCGCATCACATGGTAGAATCGGTACAAACTTCTGCCCATGTACAAAGCTTTATCGAGGCAGATGTAACCAACATCTGGAATTGGAGAAATAAGGTTAAGTCTTCATTCTCAAAACGAGAAGGTGAAAATCTAACATTTACCCCAATTTTTCTTGAAGCAGTTGCAAAAGCGCTTCGTGAATTCCCAATGATGAACATTTCAATTGATGGTGATAAAATCATTAAAAAGAAATCAATCAATATCGGGATGGCCGCGGCCCTTGCCGATGGTAATTTAATTGTACCCGTAATCAAAAATGCAGATCAGCTTAATTTGGTGGGTATGACCAAACAGGTAAATGATTTAGCGAATCGCGCCAGAAATGGTCAACTTAAACCAGATGATATCCAAGGTGGAACCTATACGGTGACTAACGTTGGTACTTTTGGAAGTATCATGGGTACGCCAATTATTAATCAACCTCAAGTAGGGATTTTGGCTTTGGGCGCCATTAGAAAAGTACCTGCAGTTATAGAAACTCCGGCTGGCGATTTTATAGGTATAAGATACAGAATGTTCCTTTCTCATTCTTACGATCATCGTGTCGTGAATGGTGCCTTGGGCGGACAATTCGTAAAGGCGGTTAAAGACCATTTAGAAAATTGGGATATCAATAGAGAAATCTAGCCATCCAGAAATTTAATCAGGTAAAACTAAATTCACAAACTTCTTAGAAACCCACGGATAGCCCGATGGGTTTTTTTATTTTTGCCACTTATACTCTACGTAATGAAATTACAACTAACAAAACCAATCTGTTTTTTCGATTTAGAAACAACAGGCATTAATATTTCCAAAGACAGGATTGTTGAAATAGCCATTTTAAAAGTATTTCCTGATGGAAGGGAGGAAAGCTACAGAAAATTGGTAAACCCAGAAATGCCTATTCCGGCAGAAGTGACCCTGGTACATGGCATTTCAGATGAAGACGTTGTCGATGCGCCAAAGTTCAATGATTTGGCCAAGGAAATTTATGCGATGATAAAAGATTCAGATTTGGGTGGATTTAATTCTAACCGCTTTGATATCCCTTTGTTAGCAGAAGAAATGCTGCGTGCAGGTGTAGATTTTGATATGAAGAACTGTATGTCGGTAGATGTACAGACCATTTTTCATAAGATGGAACAGCGTACTTTAAGTGCAGCCTATAAATTTTATTGTGACAAGAATCTGGACGACGCCCACAGCGCCGAGGCAGATACTATGGCGACCTATGAAGTTTTAAAAGCACAATTAGACCGCTACGAAGAGCTAGAGAATAGCACCAAATTTCTGTCGGAATTCAGTTCGCGCAAAAAATTTGCTGATTTTGCTGGCTTTTTGGCCTTCAATAAAAAAGGCGAGGAATGTTTTGCCTTTGGCAAACATAAAGGGAAACGTGTATTAGATGTTATGGATCAAGAACCAGGTTATTTTGGATGGCTTCTCAACGCAGATTTTCCTCTTTACACCAAGAAAGTCTTGACTGCAATAAAGTTGAGAGCGTTTAATAATAAGTTGAGTTAGAAATTTTCCAATGAGTTGATTGGCAAATAATGACAATACCAATCTGTAATCTCTGAATCTTTGAGACTTTGCAACTAGGGAACTCTTAACCAAAAACGATAAAGTAAAAACCAAACATAAAAAAATGAAACTAATCTGTATAGGTCGTAATTACACCGATCACATAGAAGAACTAAAAAACGAAAGACCAACTGATCCAGTTGTGTTTATGAAACCAGACACGGCTATTTTGTTGAAGAAACAGCCTTTTTTTATTCCGGATTTTTCGGATGATGTTCATCACGAAGTTGAGGTTTTGGTGAAGATTAATCGGGTTGGGAAACACATCGATAGAAAATTTGCCCATAAATATTACCAAGAAGTTGGGTTAGGAATCGACTTTACTGCGAGAGACCTTCAATCTAAACTTAAGGAAAAAGGATTACCTTGGGAAAAGGCCAAGGCTTTTGATGGTTCTGCGGTTGTTGGGAAATGGGTTTCTAAAGAAGAATTTGAAGATTTAGACGCCTTGAATTTTAGACTCGAAAAAAACGAAAACATTGTTCAACAAGGAAATACAAAACTAATGTTGTACAAAATCGACGAAATTATCGAATATGTCTCTAAATATTTTACTTTGAAGATTGGAGATATTATATTTACAGGAACACCATCAGGCGTGGGAAGAGTTAAAGACGGTGATTTGCTTACAGGTTACTTAGAGGATAAGAAGCTGTTTTCGATAAATATTAAATAGATGGAAAAATACTATAAATTAAATCGAGTAAGGGAATTGGCTGATAATGACGAGGATTTTATCCAAGCATTGGCTCAAGCTTTTCTAGAAGAAGTCCCTGAAGATGCACAAAGATTGAAGGTTGCTGTTAACGAGCGCGATTTTTTCAATACCTACCAAGCTGCCCATAAAATGAAACCAACTATAGACCTTTTTGAACTAGGCGTTCTTGAAGAATTAGTTGTTGTACAAGATTGGGGCAAGTTTGAAAAAGGAGATGAAAAAGTAGACGAGGAACTTCAAAAAGTGATTGAAGCAGTAGACAATGCATCCCAAGAGCTGAAGGAAGACTTCGAACTTTAGAGAAAATTTCAAATTTTCAACAAATATCAATTTTAAGAACTTCACTATGGCCTAATAAGCCAATATTCATATTAAACATTTAGGAATTTGAATGCCGAAATAATTACAATTGGCGATGAGATTCTTATCGGCCAAATTATAGATACCAATTCTGCCTTTATAGCGAAAGCGCTTAATAAAATCGGCGTATCAGTTTATCAGATAACATCGATTCAAGACGACAGAGAGCATATTCTAAAGGCGTTTAAGGAGGCAGAAGACAATGCTGAGATAATCATCGTTACGGGCGGTCTGGGTCCCACTAAGGACGATATTACCAAAAAGACTATTTGCGAATACACAAATGACCAACTTGTGGAAAATGTTGAGGTTCTAAAGCATGTTGAGAATATTTTTAAGCGATATATAAGTACTCCGATTTCCAATTTAAATAGAATGCAAGCTTTAGTGCCCTCGCAGGCCGAAATTTTGACAAATACCTTTGGAACGGCTCCAGGTATGTGGGTTAAACGTCCCAATAACAGAAACATCATTATGCTTCCGGGTGTTCCTTATGAGATGAAGGCATTGATCGATAATGAGGTGATTCCACGGCTGCGTGATCGTTATAAATTCCCGTACATTATCCACCGCACTGTTCTGACTTATGGCTTAGGTGAAAGTGCGATTGCAGAACGTATTGAAGCATGGGAAGACAATCTCCCAAAAACTATAAAATTGGCCTATTTGCCTAGTCTAGGAAGAGTGAGATTGAGACTTTCCGGCAAATCTTTGGATAAGAAGCAACTCGAAGCCAATATTGAAAATGAAATCAAGAAATTATTACCTCAAATCGATGATATTTTTACCGGATTTGAAGAAGACGATACTCTGGTCTCTTTAATCGCTAAACAGTTTGTCGCCAAGGATATGACATTGGCAATTGCAGAAAGTTGTACCGGTGGAAAATTGTCTGAAACACTAACTGAAAAAGCGGGCGCATCAACTTTTTACAAAGGTGGTTTAACAACTTATTCAACCCACTCTAAAATCGATATTTTAGGCATTAAAGAGAGCCTTATAGAAACACATTCTGTCGTTAGCAAGGAGGTTGCAGAAGAAATGGCAGAGAGGGTTAGGGTTTTGTTCAATTCTGATTATGGAATCTCTACCACCGGAAATGCGGGCCCTTCAAAAGGGGATTCGGATGCAGAGGTTGGAACGGTTTATATTGCAATCGCTAGTGAAAGCGGTGTGTTTTCAGAAAAATTCATTTTTGGAAACCAGCGAGAAAAAGTAATTGGAAAGTCAGTAAACAAGGCGCTGGAAATGCTTCAAAAAGAAATTTTTAAAAAGAGATAATTAATGCTTGCCGTTATTATAAAGATTTACTAAATTTGCAGCCTGTTTTAAAATAACATAGATAAAGTTAGAAAAAATGTCAAGAGTCTGTGAACTTACCGGGAAAAAAGCAATGGTTGGGAACAATGTTTCTCACTCAATGAATAAGACAAAGCGTAGATTTGACGCTAATCTAATGAAGAAGCGCTTCTACATTCCTGAAGAAGACAAGTGGTTAACCTTAAAAGTTTCTACTTCAGCTTTAAAAACAATTAACAAAATCGGAATCGCTGCAGCTCTTAAAGAGGCTAAAGCAAAAGGTTTCTACAAATAATAGATAACCATTTAAGAATAAGAAAATGGCAAAAAAAGGTAATAGAATTCAGGTTATTTTAGAATGTACCGAGCACAAGGAATCAGGACAACCTGGAACTTCTCGCTACATCACTACTAAAAACAAAAAGAATACGCCAGATAGATTGCAGATTAAAAAATTTAATCCAATCCTTAAGCGTATGACTGTTCACAAAGAAATTAAATAAAAATTCCCCTTTTTGGGAATCTTAAAATATATAAGCCATGGCAAAGAAATCAGTAGCATCATTACAAACAGGTTCAAAGCGTTTAACCAAAGCAATAAAAATGGTTAAATCTCCAAAAACAGGAGCATATATGTTCGTGGAATCAGTTATGGCTCCAGAATTTGTAAATGAATTCTTGAATAAGAAATAAGTCGAAATCTTTCGATATTAGTATACGACTGCTTTCATTTGAAAGCAGTTTTTTTATGTCTATCTTTGAAATCAATAATCTTATAATCGGCTCTAAACATACACTTTAGGCCAGACTTAACTAATTCTGAATGAGTTTCTTTAAAAATATATTTTCCTCAGAAAAAAAGGAAACCTTAGATAAAGGTTTGGAGAAATCCAAGTCTAACTTCTTTGATAAATTAAATAAAGCCGTTGCAGGTAAAACAAAAGTCGACGATGACGTACTCGATAATCTGGAAGAAATTTTAGTAAGCTCAGACGTAGGAGTTAATACTACCTTAAAAATAATTACCAGGATTGAAGAGCGGGTTGCTAGGGACAAATATCTAGGTACTTCAGAACTTAACAAGATATTGCGTGAAGAGATTGCCGGCCTACTCTCTGAAACGAACTCGGGTGAAGCTACAGAATTTGTGATTCCAGCTAATATACGACCTTATGTTATTATGGTGGTTGGTGTAAATGGTGTCGGTAAAACTACCACCATAGGAAAACTTGCCCATCAATTTAAAAACAAGGGTTACAACGTAGTTTTAGGTGCAGCCGACACTTTTAGGGCAGCAGCTATTGATCAACTTCAGGTTTGGGCAGATAGAGTAGATGTGCCTATCGTTAAACAATCAATGGGAAGTGATCCAGCCTCGGTTGCTTTCGATACGCTTAAAAGCGCTGTAAATCAGAATGCGGACGTGGTCATCATTGATACCGCTGGTAGACTTCATAATAAAATAAATTTAATGAACGAGTTGACCAAGGTCAAACGAGTAATGCAAAAAGTTATTGACGATGCCCCGCATGATGTGCTTTTAGTCTTGGACGGTTCTACTGGGCAAAATGCTTTTGAGCAAGCCAAACAGTTCACTGCGGCTACAGAAGTTACTTCCTTAGCGGTTACAAAATTGGATGGAACGGCCAAGGGCGGTGTTGTCATCGGGATAAGTGATCAATTTAAAATCCCAGTAAAATATATCGGTGTTGGCGAGAAGATTGAAGACCTTCAGGTTTTTAATAAATATGAATTCGTAGACTCTTTCTTCAAAAATTAATAATCTCTTCCCATTAGTCAATATGAAAAACATCTACCTAATTTTCCTTCTTCTATTTATTTTCAATTGTAAAGATGATAAAAATGAATCAAGTGAGGTTGTAAATACTGCAGATACAGTTGAATCAAAGTTATTCCACAAAGTTAAAGTTGATTCCGTGGTGGCAATGGATTCCGATTTTAGGGAATTCAAGGTTCTTGATTCTCGTAATTTGGATGTGGAAGTTCTGTGGGCTCCGTTCAATAAGGTTTTAGACAGTTTTTCTGAGCAAAATTATGAAAGCTTGAAACCTTTGGTTTTAGATCAAGATATTTTGACCATGCAGAAGAGCGTTGCAGATGGTAACTTAAACTATGAGCAACTCACTTTATTCTATTTATATCGAATCCGCGAATTAGATAGAAATAATGAAAAATCACTTAACAGTGTTATTTCTATTAATCCTGCAGTTTTAGATGAAGCAAAAGAACGCGACCGGGCTTATGCAAATAAAAAATTAAAACATTCGGTTTATGGGATGCCGATTTTATTGAAGGATAACATTAATGCCGAAGGTATGACAACCACCGCTGGTGCAGTTGTTTTTGAAAAGAACTTAACTCACGATTCTTTTATTTCTGAACAGCTTACACTCCGTGGCGCAATTATTCTAGGTAAAACCAATTTGAGCGAATGGGCGTATTTTTTCTGTGGAGATTGTCCAAGTGGATATAGTGCGATTGGTGGACAAACTTTAAATCCTTACGGTCGTAGGACTATTGACACTGGTGGATCTAGTTCTGGTAGTGGAGTAGCGGTAGCAGCAAATTTTTGTGCGGGAGCAATTGGTAGTGAAACTTCTGGATCTATACTTTCACCTTCATCTCAAAATTCTATCGTTGGTCTAAAACCAACCATCGGAATTTTAAGTAGGTCGGGGATAGTCCCAATCTCTAGTACTCTAGATACTCCTGGACCAATGACAAAAAACGTAACCGATACCGCAATTATCTTGGATGCCATGCTCGGGATGGATGTTGGCGACGTAAAAACCCAGCTTTTAGGTCATAAAGCACCAATCTATCGCAATCTTTCCAAGGATGCGTTAAAAGGAGTTCGTTTGGGAGCCGCCAAAAGGTTAATGGATAATTCATTGTATGCGGAAGCTATCCAAACCTTAAGAGCACAAGGAGCAGAAGTGATTGAATTTGAAGAAGAGAAATTAGAATTGCCAGATTTCGTTAGGCTGCTAAATCTTGAGATGAAAAAAGAACTTCCTCGATATATTTTAGGAGCTGCAAATACTAAAGTTGGCGTGGTGTCCGTAATTGATATAATAAAGTATAATAAGACAGACTCTACAAACTCTGCGCCTTATGGTCAAAAACTTTTCAACGGAATTGTAGCGGATTCAGGTTCATCCAAAGATTTAGATTCCATTCACAATACGTTGAGGATAAATGGAAAGCTGTTCTTCGATAAGCCGTTTCAAGAGCATGAGCTAGACGGTTTTTTATCCATTAATAATTATCATGCAGGTTTTGCTGCGGTCGCCGAGTATCCTGCTATCACTGTACCGATGGGATATGCAGAAGATGGGTCTCCAAAAGGACTTACTTTTATTTCGACTCCGAAATCTGAAGAGAATTTGCTTAATTGGGCTTTTGCTTACGAGCAGGCATCTAAGAAAAGAGTAGCTCCTTCAAATTATAAGTAGGCCTAACTGGATAATTGTTATTAGGGTAGTAATTGGTAAGTGAGTTTTATAACTCATTTTAGTTATAATGATTCCAGTTCTGTTTATTTACAGATACATTTTATTATGCCATTCCACCCAATTTTCGAAATCTGAAACTCTGAAACTTTGAAACTCTCAAATCCTCAAATCCTCAAATCCCAAATTAATTTTGAATTCTTCAAAACGTTAATGAACCTTAGTAAATCCTAAATCATTACGTATCTTTGCAGCCTGAAATTTTCCCATGCGCACAAAAACAATTAAGAAGAACAAAATCAATGTAATAACATTGGGCTGTAGTAAAAATGTTTACGACAGTGAAGTTCTAATGGGTCAGCTTAAAGCTAGCGGAAAAGAGGTTGTGCACGAAGAAGAAGGAAATGTGGTGGTTATAAATACCTGCGGTTTCATTAACAACGCCAAGGAAGAAAGTGTAAACACCATTTTAGAATATATGCAGAAGAAAGAAGCTGGCGAGGTCGATAAGGTCTTTGTTACAGGATGTCTTTCTGAACGCTATAAGCCAGATTTACAAAAGGAAATCCCTAATGTAGACCAGTATTTTGGTACTACAGAATTGCCGCAACTTCTAAAAGCTTTGGGAGCGGATTATAAGCATGAGCTTATCGGAGAACGACTTACAACTACCCCAAAAAATTACGCTTATCTAAAGATTGCCGAAGGTTGCGATCGACCTTGTAGCTTTTGTGCTATTCCTTTAATGAGAGGTAAGCATCGCTCTACACCAATCGAGAACTTGGTTATTGAAGCAAATAAACTTGCCGCAAATGGAGTCAAAGAATTAATCTTGATTGCTCAAGACTTGACTTATTATGGTCTGGACATTTATAAAAAGAGAAATCTTGCCGAACTTTTAAAAGAGTTGGTTAAGGTTGAAGGGATTGAGTGGATTCGTCTACATTACGCTTTCCCGACAGGTTTCCCAATGGATGTGCTCGATGTTATGCGCGAGGAGCCTAAGGTTTGTAACTACATCGACATTCCTTTACAGCATATTTCTGATTCTATCTTAAAGAGCATGAGAAGAGGAACTACAAAGGAAAAAACGACCAAACTCCTCAAAGAATTCAGGGAAAAAGTTCCAGAAATGACCATCCGTACGACACTCATCGTTGGATATCCTGGCGAGACTGAAGAAGATTTTCAGACATTAAAAAGTTGGGTGAAGGAGATGAGGTTTGAGCGTCTTGGATGCTTCACTTATAGTCACGAGGAAAATACCCATGCCTTCAATTTAGTGGATGATGTTCCTGAAGACATCAAGCAAGAACGTGCTAATGAAATTATGGAAATTCAATCCCAAATTTCTTGGGAACTTAATCAAGCCAAAATCGGAAAGATTTTTAAGGTTGTGATAGATCGTAAGGAAGGAAGTTATTTTATAGGCCGTACCGAATTCGATTCCCCCGATGTGGATAATGAAGTACAAATCGATGCAACCAAAGTCTATTTAAAAACAGGAGAATTCGCCAATATCTTAATTACTGAAGCTTCAGATTTCGATTTAATCGGAACATTGGTCGAAATTTAGCAGCTCTGCAAATTAGCGAATTAGCGAATTAGCGAATTTTATAAATGCGTATGGAAGTTTAGTCTCTGAACCTCTGGAACTCTGCCACTCTAGTTGTGAACAAGCTCAAAGAGTTCTAAATCTTGCATTATTTTCCGCTTATTTCTAAGTCATTTCAACTTCAACTTCAACTTCAACTTCAACTTCGACTTCAACTTCAACTTCGATTTCTTTTAAAGTTTCCTCAAATTCCCGATTCTCTGCAACAACGTCGGGTGAGAGTAATGCATAAAAACATAAGTGGGATGTGGTGTTAGATTACTCAAACTATTTTTTGAAAGCTTTTTTAAAGATGTAATCAATGGCTCTGCAGCAAAAGTTCTTTTGGCAAAGTCATCGGCTTCATATTCAAACTTTCTAGAAAGGTAATTCATCAGCAATCCGGTTAACTCACTAATAGGAGCATATAATAATCCAAAGGCTATAAGACCTGCGTGAAAGCTCGGTTTTTCAACTCCCAAAGCATTAGACAATAAAGGATTCGAAATAAAAATTGATAGTATATATAATGTCAGTCCGGTTAGCAAAATGGATGCGACTAAATTGTAGATGATGTGTTTTTTCTTGTAGTGACCGACCTCATGTGCCAAAACTGCCACAACTTCTTCATCGTCTAGATTTTCTAAAAGCGTATCGTAAAGCGTGACGCGTTTTTCCTTTCCGAATCCTGAAAAATAGGCGTTTGCTTTAGTACTTCTTTTGGAACCATCGATTACAAATATCTTATCTAAGTTAAAACCTGCGGTCGCTGCGTAATTGGAAATTTTTTCGCGCAAATCGCCATTTGCCAAGGGCGCTTGTTTATTAAATAATGGAACAATTAGTTTTGCATAAAACATATTCATAAACAGTGAAAATACAGCGATGAGGCCCCATGCGTAGAGCCAGAAATTTTTGCCTGTAAGTTGATAAAACCAAATTATCAAGGCCAAAATTCCTCCGCCAATTATGGCTGTCATCAGCAATCCCTTCAACTTATCTAATACAAAAGTTTTCTTGGTAGTTTTATTGAAACCAAATTTTTCTTCTATAACAAATGTTTGATAATAGGAAAAAGGGGTCGTGATGAGGTCACTACCAATCATGATGATTCCGAAAAAAATCAGAGCTACGATTATTGGATTATCACTATAAGACCTTGCAATATCATCTACATATTCAAATCCGTCTAGAAATAAGAATATCAAAGTAAGGACCAAAGAAAACGTTGAAGTCAAAAGCCCAAAACGATAATTCGCTGCCTTGTACTTTTGAGATTTTAAATATTCATCTTCATCATAAACATCTTCCAATTCTTTTGGGAGCGGGTCATTATATTTTTTTGCATTTAAGGCATCGATGTATTTATCAAGAAGAAACTTAATAATCAAAATCGCTACAATAATGTAGAATAGTGTCTGTGCGGTCATATATGAATTAAAAGTTTCAAAGTTTCAAAGGTTTAGAGTTTCAAAGTTTCAAAGTTTCGAAGTTTCAAAGTTCCAAAGTTTCAAAGTTCCAAAGTTCCAAAGTTCCAAAGTTCCAAAGTTCCAAAGTTTCAAAGTTTCAAAGTTTCAAAGATATAAAGACTCAAAGACTCAAAGACTCACTGACTCACTGACTCACTGACTCACTGACTCAAAGTTGCAAATGCTAAGACGGTGTGAAGCTTTTTATAATCAGTACTCAGTACTCATTATTTAAAACCTCTCTGTCTTTTGGCTTCAAAAATAAGTATTCCTGCTGCAACCGAAACGTTCATGCTGTCTATTTCACCTTGCATCGGGATTATAATATTCTGATCAGAAAATTTTAACCAGCTTTGGGTAAGTCCTGTCGCTTCTGTACCAACCACGATGGCAGAAGGTTTTGTCATATCTACTTTATCATACTGAACCGCCCCATCTAGAGCTGCGCAAAGTATTTCGATATCGTTGTTCTTTAAAAAAAAGATAATTTCTGCGGTGGGTGCCATTGCTATTTGGTTGGTGAAGACGCAGCCAACACTAGAGCGGATTATATTAGGGTTATATAGGTCGGTCTTTGGATTGGCAATAATCACCGCATCTACGTTGGCGGCGTCTGCGGTTCTTAAAAGTGCTCCGATATTTCCTGGTTTTTCTGGTGCTTCGGCAATTAAAATAAGTGGATTTTTATCTTTGAAGTTAAGGGTCTCTAAAGTTGATGGTTTTTCCTTTGCAACCGCAATAACACCTTCAGTAGAACTGCGATGTGCCAGTTTTTCAAAAACTGCTTGAGAGATTTCTGTTATCGAAATATGATATCTTTCTAAAGACTTGGCTTGGCTTTCAGAAAAAAGTTTGGGATAGAAATAGACAGAGTCAATCTTATATCCACCTTTAATAGCCAATGAAAGTTCACGTTTCCCTTCGATAATAAACTTTCCTGATTTTTTACGCTCGCGGGATTTTTCCTTAAGTTGAATAAGATGCTTAATCTCTGGATTTTGAACGCTGCTAATATTCTTTGTCATGCCGCTGCAAAAGTATATTATTTAAGGTAATTTTCGTTTACCTTGTGCCTTGACAAACCAATAAATCAAGTTAAATTGAAAACTTTAATCGTACCATTCCTATTATTCTTGACCATTTTTGCCTGCAAGAATGAAAATGTTCCAAATGATGAAAATCAGCTTCAGGTTGAAAACATTGACGAAGCAAGGGAATATCCTAATTCTATAAATAAGGTTCTTGAAGCACACGGCGGACTAGAAACATGGAATAAGATGAAGACCTTAAAATTCACCATCGCACACGAAGAAGGTTCGGAAATAACTACGACCGATTTAAGAAATCGTTATTCATTAATCGAAACTGAAAAGTTCACAATAGGATTCGATGGTAACGAAGCGTGGATCGATCAGGATAGCACATATTTTAAAAATGATCCAAATTTTTACCACAACCTCATGTTCTATTTTTACGCTATGCCCTTTGTTCTTGCAGATGAAGGAATAGAATATTCCGAAGCAGATTCGCTAAAGTTTGAAGGTAAAAGCTATCCGGGAATCAAAATCTCTTATAAGGACGGAGTAGGGTCTTCCTCAAAAGATGAGTACATCCTGTATTATGACCAGAATTCTCATAAAATGGCGTGGTTAGGATACACAGTTACTTATTTTTCTAAAGAAAAGAGTACTGAATACAGTTATATAAAATATGACGAATGGCACACTATCAATAGTTTACTTTTACCAAAAAACCTTAAGTGGTTTAATGTTGAAAATGATAGTATCGCGAATATGAGAAACGAAATGAAATTTGAAAACGTAAGTTTAAGCGAGCAAGAATCGCCAAACGATATGTTTGGTAAACCACAAGATTAATAAATTACGCTAATAAAAGAAAAGCGCGCCAATTGGCGCGCCATCCACACTATATAACTTACATTTCAACTATTTCTTCACTTCTAGCTTATCAGCATATCTGTGCCATAGATCCGTTTGGTATGTTTCTAAGCTAACTTCACGACCATCGATATAGGCGTGAGTCACTAAATTTGTTCGCATATCCAATGCGTCACCTTCACTGATAAAAAGAGTAGCGCTTTTCCCTTGCTCTAAGGTTCCGAATTTATCATCGATTCCTAAAATCTTCGCAGGATTAGAAGTAATTAACTGTAAAGCCTGTTCTTTGTTTAGCCCGTAAGCCACAGTGGTTCCCGCATAAAAAGGAAGATTTCTCGAATTCATCCGTTCCATCTGTCCGCTAGTTTCTAAAGCGACAAGAACTCCTTTGTCAGTCAATAATTTTGCTAATTTATAAGGCATGTCGTAATCATCATCCTCACTTTTTGGTCTTTCATGAACTCTTGTTAATAACACAGGAATGTTATTTTCCTTAAGCATATCGGCAACCTTATTAGCGCCATAGCCACCTACGATAACCATATTCTTAATGCTCTGCCCTTTTGCAAAGTCAATAGCATCCACAATACCTTTTTCGTCATCTACATGGATATATAGTTTTTTTGTTCCATCTAAAAGTCCGTTTACAGATTCGTAAGGGAGGTTCATGCGAGTATCTTTTCCTTTAGAATATGATTTGCTCTCGTTAAAATAATCGTTCATGTCCATTACTTGAACATTATAATCCTTATTTGGTTTTAATCCTGGGTCTTCACCCATCCACCACCGTCCTCGAGAAAAATTGCTAGGCCAGTTTATATGGATTCCATCATCTTCTTTTAAAGCGGCATCTTCCCAGTTCCAAGCATCAAACTGAACGATTGATGAAGTTCCTGAAACACGACCACCACGAGGAGTTATCTGCCCAAGTAATACGCCATTAGGCCTCATGGATTCCACCACTTTAGATTCAGCATTATAAGCGATTAAGCTCCTTACGTGTGGATTCCAATCTCCCATTTCAGCTTCGTCGTCAGATGCTTTTACGGCATCAATCTCTACCAAACCTAAAGTTGAATTTGGAACAATGAACCCCGGATATACATGCTTTCCAGAAGCGTCAATAACCGTCATACTGCTCAAATCCATACCTGATTCTGCCGAAACCGTAGTTAGTTTTCCATCCTCAAAAACAATTAAACTATTTTCAATCACCTCGCCATTTCCAATGTGAGCGGTAGCTCCTTTAATTGCAATGCCTTTTGATTGTTTGCCAGCGGGTGTTTGTTGGGCAAAAAGACCGGTTCCTATCAAAAGGGTAAAGGAGAGTATTATATATTTTAAATTCTTCATCTTAGTTAGTTTTTATAAATTCTTCTTCATTATAGTCACAGTGCATAACCGCCTTTTCTTTTTTCTCGATAGGTTTTGTCTTCATACCTTTATTTTTGGCTTCCATCATTTGCCCTATTAATTCACTTCGTTGCTTTTGAATTTCATCCTGCAACATTTTATCTCTCTGACTATCAAAATAAGTCACACCTTCAATAATGGTTTTTTCAGCTTTAGCATAAACCGAAAGTGGGTGATCAGACCAAAGAACAACGTCTCCATCTTTACCAACCTTAATACTTCCGACGCGATTATCTATATGTAAAAGTTTAGCAGGATTAAGAGTCACGAATTTTAATGCATCTTCTTCACTAATACCACCATATTTAACGGTTTTGGCAGCTTCTTGGTTTAAACGTCGAGACATTTCTGCATCATCACTGTTAATGGCTACGGTAACACCGGCATTGTGCATGATTGCAGCATTATAAGGGATAGCATCTCTAACTTCATACTTGTAAGACCACCAATCACTAAATGTAGAGCCGCCTACACCATGTTCTGCCATTTTATCTGCCACTTTGTAACCTTCTAGAATATGGGTGAATGTATTTATATTAAAGTTGAATTGCTCGGCAACCTTCATCAACATATTTATTTCACTTTGAACATATGAATGTGCGGTAATGAATCTTTCCTTATTGATAATCTCACCCAAAGTCTCTAATTCTATATCTCGTCTGAAGGCTTTTCCG
This sequence comes from Flavobacteriaceae bacterium MAR_2010_188, assembly GCA_900104375.1. Taxonomy (NCBI): domain Bacteria; kingdom Pseudomonadati; phylum Bacteroidota; class Flavobacteriia; order Flavobacteriales; family Flavobacteriaceae; species Flavobacteriaceae bacterium MAR_2010_188. The sequence continues at coordinate 1,731,234 of LT629302.1, read as the reverse complement.
GATTTCTTTAATTCGTTATAAGCTTTTGCGCGGGTAAAATAATCGAAATATAATTGCTCCACACCCATACGGCTCTGTGGAAATCTACCACCGCTCCAGTTAGACTGTTTTACGTTTTCGCCAAGTGCAAACTTGATAAATTTAGGACTGTTTTCATAGATCAGTTTATCGGCTGGTTGGCCCCATTTCAACTTAATGATTGCTGACTGGCCACCAATAGGATTCGCAGAACCGTGTAAAATCTGGATACTAGTTACACCTCCGGCCAAATTTCTGTATACATCAACATCCGAGTCGTCCACTACATCTTCCATCTTAACTTCGGCTGAAGAGTTGTGGCCACCTTCATTTACGGCAGCTGCAGCAATATGCGAGTGTTCATCGATAATCCCTGGAGTTAAATGCTTTCCGGTTGCATCGATAACTTTAGCGCCACCTTCGCTAAGATTTTTACCAACCTGCGCAATTTTTCCATTTTTGATTAGAACATCGGTCTGTTCTAAAATTCCATCTGTCTCATTTGTCCAAACCGTCGCATTTTTGAATAATAAGGTTTCAGCTTTCGGCATTTCCTTAAATCCGTAAGCCATGTTAGGATAGGTTACCGGGACGATTTCTTCTGTCTTTTCTTCTTTGTCTCCAGGTTTTTTCGAATCCTTTTCATCGTTAGCTTCCTTTTTAGATTTGGTTGCGGTGACCTTCACTTCGTCTCCGTTAGGCATTATAGCCTTACCTTCTAACTTGTTATTTTCAGCAATGCGGGTCACCAATCTTATAAAATCTATTGAGGTTGAATCCTGAGTGGTCATAGCGATGTAAACCCAATCACCATCGTTGTTAATAGTGCTTCCTAAAAGTTTTTCGCCAGTCGTAACCTTGGATTTTAGTTTTGGAGAATCACCTTCAATATTTAAATTGTAGGTATCGCCAGCGATTTTAAACTCGTAATCGCCTCTTACATCCGTTTTGGACATATTTTCGATGATATTACGATTGCCCTGTACCCAGTTCTCATAAAGAGTCGATTTACTATCGAATATAGCCCCTGAAGTAATCAAGAAGTTTGCGTAGCTTCCGTTTTTAAGACTTCCTATTTCTGACGATTTTCCTAAAACCTTCGCCGGTGCTGTAGTAAGAGCCTCAAGCGCTTTAGTTTCGGTTAGACCATATTTCATTGCTTTCTGAAGGTTTGCTCCAAACTCTTTAGGAGATTTTAATCCATGTGTAGTAAGAACAAATGGCACATTATTTTCTGCTAAGATTTTTGGGTTAGCTGGTCTTTGGTTCCAAGCTTTCATATCGTGTAATGAAATTGCTGAAGTCAAGAATGGGTTTTCCACATCGTATGCTTCAGGAAAGGCTATTGGTAATATAATGGTAGCATTGGTGGCTTTGATTTCATTGATACGCTCGTATTCATCACCGCCACCCAAAATAACATATTGAATATTATATTGGTCACCAACTTTATCTGCTCGTAAAACATTTGCCCGGCTTCCTGCGTCAATAATCTGTACTAAATTCTTATTGTTATTCAATGCTTCTAAGGAAAGGTCGCGGGTATCAAAACCATTTTTGGCGTACCACTCAGCATCAATATACATTTGTTTCAGCAAAGCCATTGCTCCCATGAGTGAAGAAGGATAAGCTTGATTAGATAAAACACTCTTGCTAAATGAAAGGTATTGTGCAGATTTAGGATTTATGATTCTATGCTCATTTCCAGAATCACCATTTAACGCGATTAACGCTCCACTACCTCTGACAATTCCATCTTGGATGTGTGTATTTACCACTCCAAAACCAGCTTTATGAAGTTCTTCTGCATCTTTTTCCGAGTATGCAAATTTGTCCATGGCATTATTCTCTGGCATTACGTGGTCGTTCCAATAGAAACCGCTTCTACTTGGATCGTACTCAGCGCTTCTTCCACCGCCACCTTGGCGCTTGGGTTTTTCTACCCCAAAATCTGAAAAGATATCTATGAACGATGGGTAAATACTTTTGCCTGTTGCGTCAATAACCGTAGTATTTGCCGGTATTGTCACTGACTTGCCACTCGAAACAACTTTGCCATCCTTAATAAGGAGAGTTCCATTTTCGATAATTTCAGTTGGCGTTACATAGATTTTGGCATTAGTAAATGCCGTAAAATTTGTGTTGACGGTTTCCACACCATCATTTTTGGGAAAATACTCCTGCGAGAATACTGCAAAGGACTGCAGAATTACAAGCAGTGAAAATAATTTTTTAACCATAATTGCTATTGATTTTTATTAAAGAAGCCTAAAGATAAAAAGTTTAAACCTTGAAGCATTATCAGGGCAGCACTTTAACGAACTATAATTCGTTTTTTTCGAAATAGTTTACCAGCAAAGCGACCACATAACTGTAGCTGTCCATACCCAAGGATTGATTGTTGGCCTTGAGGAATCTGCTATAGGTGCTTTTAAATAATGGTTCGGCAGGATTTTGATAGGACTGCCAGAAGATATACATCTCATTAAAATTCTTTAATACCCCAATGTTTACGGTGCCCATCAAGGCTTCATATAAAAGTGGGTCTCTTAAAAAGATTTCATTTAAGCAATGACTCAAGGCGAATGAATATCCAGAATAATTAAAATATTTATCGGGGTGTCTTATCGCGGCTAAACTTCCTATAAAATTCGCCTCGTTTTCGGCAGCATATCCTAATTGATGGGCAATTTCATGGCTAGCCGTTGTTGGATATTTATACAAAGGAATTAAACCATCGATTTGAGCTTCATTTGTAAATGGATTTAAATAGCCAGAAAATCCCATATAGGTAAGTGGTAAGCTATAGAGTGAACGTTTTACGCTTCGGGGACTGTAGGCAAGATGCGGATATTCCTCTTTAAGTTCTTCGTAACCCTGTGGGACGGATTTAAGCATTTCAGTTTTAGAATATGGCATGGTCACCTTTACAGTGTCGCTACCCGTAATGTTTTGCTGTACCGAATTTGTCTTATCGATTAATTTTTGGGTGAAGGCAATCAGCTGTTCTGTATTATAATCTCTTTCAAGTTGTAAAGATGAATGCAAAGGGATTCTGTAATAATTAAAGGCCCAAAGAATATGAAAGGCGAAGTAAGCAATTGATAAAGTGCTTAAAATATCTAGCAACCATGATTTAGTATCGCTTCTAACGCGTTTGCGGTTTATAACAATCCATCGGATTATATAAATGCCCAAAAGTGTATAGAGAATATCACCGATTGAAAAAGGCACCCAACCAAAACTGTACCTCATCATTTTGGAAATGTATACGTACAGTCCATTACTGTAGTACCTCTCTACAAATTCTGGAAATTTGGCGATAATTTTAATGAATACTATTTGAACTATTAACGATAGTGCGACAAATATTTTCAAGTGCTTGACCATCGATCAAAAATAGAAAATAGTTTTATGAAACTTGGCTGTTTATTTACCTTTGTCCCACTTAAAAAAAAATAGATGAATACTGAAATAAGAGAATTAGACCCGAAACCAATATGGAAGAATTTTGCCGATTTAAACGCAGTTCCCCGACCTTCTAAAAAAGAAGAAAGAGTAATTGTGTTTATGAAGGATTTCGGTAAAAATTTAGGTCTTGAAACTCGTAATGACGATGTTGGGAATGTGATTATTTCAAAACCTGCAACAAGCGGAATGGAAGACAGGCGGACCGTTATCCTCCAATCTCATCTAGATATGGTGCATCAAAAAAACAATGATACCGAGTTTGATTTCGATAAGGAAGGTATCAAAATGTATGTTGATGGTGATTGGGTGCGTGCCGATGGAACAACTTTGGGAGCCGATAACGGCTTAGGTGTGGCTACAATAATGGCGATTTTAGAAAGCGATTCCATTATTCATCCTAAACTTGAAGCATTATTTACCATAGACGAAGAAACCGGAATGACGGGAGCAATGGGTCTAAAAAGTGATGAATTAAATGGTGATATTCTCTTAAACCTCGATACCGAAGAAGATGATGAAATTGGGGTTGGTTGTGCTGGAGGTGTAGATATTACGGCAACCCGCAAATATGCTGAGGAGGAAGTTCCAAATTCAAAAACAGGATATAGGATTAAAGTGAAAGGTTTACAGGGCGGTCATTCAGGTATGGATATCATTAAAGGTTTAGCAAACGTAAATAAAATTATGAATCGTTTGTTATTGGATGGTTTTGAAAATTATGGTCTTCGGATTTCAGAAATAGAAGGAGGTGGCTTGCGTAATGCAATTCCTAGAGAAAGTTCTGCGCTAGTAGTAATCGATACTATTCATGAAGATGCTTTTTGCTTAGAGATTGCACAGTTATCTAGAAATATCAAATCCGAATTTACTCCAATTGAGCCAAAACTTAATATTGAAGTCAGTAAGGCGGGGCTTCCTGATTCTATTATGGAATTAGGTGTACAAGAAGGTCTAATTAAAGCCATTTATGCGGTACAGAATGGTGTTTACAAAATGAGTACCGAAATAGATAATCTGGTTGAAACTTCTAATAACCTGGCAAAAGTATCAGTTAGCGATGGTAATATTGAAATATCCTGCCTCACCAGGTCTTCGGTAGAAAGTTCTAAAATTGATCTTTCTAATTCCATTAGGTCCGCCTTTGAATTAATTGGATGTGTAGTAACGTTTAGTGGCGAATATCCTGGCTGGACCCCAAATTTAGATTCTCCAATACTGAAGATTGTTGAAGAATTATACATTAAGTTGAATGGTGAAAAGCCGCATGTTGCCGCCTGCCACGCTGGATTGGAATGTGGAATTATCGGTCAAAATTACCCTGAATTAGATATGGTCAGTTTTGGTCCGAATATTTTGGGAGCTCATTCTCCCGATGAAAGAGCTAGCATTTCTTCAGTTCAGAAATACTGGAAATTCATTATAGAAATATTAAAGAATATCCCAAAGAAATAAACAAAAAACCCTCGCCATGGCGAGGGTTTTTTGTTTAAATATGTTTTAATTTATTTAACGATTTCTTTCATTTCTAAAAGAAAAACCAAATCAGCATTTGGCGGAATCTCACCGTTGGGTCCAGCTCCTCTTTCGCCATAAGCTAAGTAAGAAGGAATATAGAAATATGCTTTGTCGCCAACTTTAAGTAAAGAAACTGCTTCCTTAAGTCCTGGGAATGTTGCAACGTCTGGTCCGATAGCCATTTTCATTGGCTGATAAAGTCCACGTTGTTCTTTTACTGGGCTTAATATCCCGTGTTGCTCGGCAATACCTGCAAGACTGGTATCAAAAAGGGTTGCATCGGCAAAATAGCCTTCAAAATTAAGAACTACGTCGTCGCCAGTACTTGGTTTTGGTCCTTTTCCTTTTTCTAAGTAATAAACGATAAGACCTGAAGGTAGTTTTTGGCCTTTTTCTTTATAGCCATCTAAAATTGGCTTTTTGTCCTTAGCCGCCTCTTTGTTTTTCTCCATCATGGCAGATCTTTCTTCTTCCATTTTTTTGTTATGCTCATCTTGAAGTTCTTTCTGCTTCTGTTCAACTTTAGGTAACTCTTCAGAAAAAACTTTAGGTGCATCAAATTTTTTGGCATCAGAACCTTTGCGAATGATGTTCAATTCATTAATGATTACATCTTTTACTGGCTTATCGCCTGGACCTACTTCAATCGCAGATAATGAGTCTAACACATCTAGACCTAAAACAAGTTCACCAAAAACAGAATGCACATTATCTAACCAAGGAGTAGGAGCATCTGTAATAAAGAATTGACTTCCGTTAGAATTAGGGCCGCTGTTGGCCATAGAAAGAACGCCTCTTTCTTTGTGCTTAAGGTCAGGATGAAATTCATCTGCAAATTTAAATCCTGGATCACCAGTTCCTGTTGCGGTTGGATCACCACCTTGGATCATAAAATTATCCATGATGCGGTGAAAAGTAATTCCATTATAATATTTCTTTGCCTTGTATTGCTCTCCTGCCATCGGATGGGTTCCTTCCGCCAACGCAACGAAGTTTGCTACCGTTACAGGAACTTTTTGATATTCTAATTTTGCCACCATGGTACCGTAATTGGTAATAAATTCGGCATATAAGCCATCTTCAAGGTCCGGATACTTATCATCGCCACATGCAATAAACGATAGGGTAAGGGCCAGTAGGATAATTGTTGTTAGATTTTTCATATTCAACTTCTTAATCAGTTTCATTTTTATTAATTGAGTTTAATTTTACTTTAGTTATAATCGGTATGTTAGTGCCGATGCGCTTTTTGTCGCCATAATAGCCGTAAGCCTTTTGGGATGGGAAGATGAATGTCACAGTTTCACCCGGTTTCATGATTTTAAGCCCTTCACGTAAACCGGTAAAGAGTTCTTCTTGGTCCATCGCGTAATTCCTATTTTTCAAATCCTTTTCAGAATAAATGGTATTTCCATTTAAATCTGAAATGCTATAATCGAAATTTAAAATATCCCCAAATTTGATGTTTGTTGAATCATTTTCAACCTTAACGTTATAGGTATACCAAAAACCAGTTTCAGAAGCAATATATTCTTTGCCACTGTCTTTAGCAATGAGCGCTTCTATCAAAGCTTTTTCCTTATTGTTCAGTTCTATATTGCGTTCAGCCGATTCCTTGATAAAAGAACCAGATTTTTTGGAAATAGGTTCTCTTGCATCGGGCGACTTACATGCGAAAATACTTAGTGAAATAGCAAAAATGGTTAAAATGTTTCTCATTAATTTAGGGCAATTTTATAGTCGGCCAAGATAGTAATAAATTCTTCAATGGTCTGTTCTAAGCCCTTATCACTTCTTCCACCTGCTGCGTTAGTGTGTCCCCCGCCATTATAGTGTTTTCGCGCCAAATCGTTAACCGAAAATGAACCTTTACTTCTAAAGGATATTTTTACGATATTCTCTTGGTGGTTCTCAATAAAAATAACGGCCAGAACGATTCCTTTTAAGGAAAGACCATAGTTTACAAAACCTTCGGTATCACCTTTTTTAAAATCATATTTATTAAGTTCTTCTTGGGATAAGGTAATATACGCCGTATTATATTCAGGAAGCACCTTTAAGTTATTGAGCGCGCAACCCAGAAGTTGCAATTTGTTGTAGCTATTGGTATCGTAAATGCTGTTATGGATGAAATTATTTTTAGCCCCTTTTTCCATCAAATCTGCGATAACTCTATGGGTGGCAGCCGTGGTAGAAGGAAATCTAAATGAGCCTGTATCGGTGACAATTCCAGAATAGAGACAGGTTGCAATCTTTTCATCAATATCTGCGGTATTGCCAATCATTTCAATGAAATTATAAACCATTTCACAGGTTGAAGACATTTTATTGTCAGAATAGGTGAATTCTGCATAATCATCCGGCTGTTGATGGTGATCGATCATGACTTTAATCGCTTCAGAATTTTTAAGAGGAAATTCCATCGACCCAGTTCTATTAAGGGCGTTAAAATCCAAGGTAAATATTAATTCTGCCTGAGAAATAAGAGTATCTGCAACATCTTTACTAGACTCATAAACCAAGATGCTTTCTTCACCTGGCATCCATTTTAAAAAATCAGGGTAATCGTTAGGGGTAATCATCATAGTATTATGGCCGTGGTCTTTAAGATAATGGTTTAGGGCTAGGGTAGAGCCTATTGCATCGCCATCAGGATTTTTGTGAGGTACAATTACTATCTTTTTTGAAGTGGATAATAATTCTTTTAGACTTTCAATCTTGTCTTTTATCATAGTCGGCAAAGATACGATTTTTAATAAGTCATAATATTGTAAATCTTTATAATTGCCTTACTTTTGCAGCCTGATAAAGCGGGCTGTTTAAATTGAAGTGCTCGTAGATTTTTTTGATAATTATAAACAATAATATTATGACGACTAACAGAACATTTACAATGCTTAAGCCAGATGCAGTCGAAAAAGGACACATCGGCGCCATTTTGCAGAAGATAAATGCCTCAGGTTTTAGAATTGTTGCATTAAAGTTGACTCAAATGACCGACCATGATGCTAAGGAATTTTACGCGATACACAACGAGCGTCCATTTTTTGGTGAATTGGTAGAATATATGACTAGAGGTCCTATAGTTGCAGCAATACTTGAAAAAGATAATGCCGTAGAAGATTTCCGTACTCTTATTGGTGCTACAAATCCAGAAGATGCTGCCGAAGGGACCATTAGAAAACTATATGCTGCTTCAATCGGTGAAAATGCCGTACACGGGAGCGATAGCGATGAGAATGCTGCAATAGAGGGTGCATTTCATTTTTCTGGAAGAGAAAAGTTTTAAGCTTTTAAAAAAGAATTGAATATAAGACCGGTTTATAGCCGGTCTTTTTTGTTAATAATGTACAGATTTTTTCCTCGCGGATACTAACGACAGTTGTTTGCCGAATATTCCAGATATCCCTGCTGCGACACCACCAATCAATGCGGTGATCAACAAAACTAAAATCCAGTTTTCTCCCAAGGTAAATAAGGTTCCTATTTTTTTTGCAAGGGTAAAGTCATTCGGGCTACTCAAGAAAAACGAATAAGACATCCAATATATAGCAATTGCTAAAAAAGGAATTAAAAAAATTTTGAATCCTCTAAGTGGAAATACATAACTTATAATAATTGCCGAAACCATTATTCCCCACCAAGGCAAGAACAAGTCTAGAATCATTGCTAAAAATATGGTCAGGGTAAAGTTTAGTAGGATATTTTTCATTGCTTAGGTTTAAGGTTTTGAGTTGCGATTATTCCGGTCATTTCTTCTAGGTCCTGCATAAAAAGTAATTCTATATATTCACCAGAAGCCCAAATATCCACGAAATCATCGTAATATTTACTACCGGGGTTCCCTGATTGTCCACCGGGATAAATCGCAATTGCTTTTGGCGGAGTACTCATTTCTACAATCATCCTCCAAGAAGGTCCGTGGGTCTGTGAAGTAGCGTTAACGATACCACGATTTCCTCCAATTGGTAAATCAAATCGCGAAAAAGCAGGAAGGGATTGCAAAAGATGTCCGACGTAAGTCGATTTATATTTTCCCCAGTTAAGATTATCTTCATCTTTTGAATAATCGTCCAAAGATTTTACCGCATCCTTAAAAGAAAGTAGCGCCAGGTCCTTCGCCGTTTCTTTTTGCGGAGTTGCTAAAATGTCCATAAACTCGTCATCAGGATTATTTTTTACTAGTTCAGTAGTACGATAAGAAAATGGTTTACTCATTGAAAATTCGGCATCATCGTATTCATCCCACAGCAGTTTTTCAAAATTTGTTAACCATTCTTCAAAGATAGTTGGGCCTTCCAAATCTATGTTGTTATAGTAATTCCACTTACTTACTATATTTAATTTACCCCTCTGATTATTATCTAGTTGAATTGTATCAGTTAAACCGATTAATAAAGGTAATAATTCTGCTGCTCTAAGGTTGTAATTGCTGTTATGCAAATCTTTAAAATCTTGAATATCAAACTTTTCTTTAGACCGGAAGAAATCATTTATAACTCTATTTCTATACGTTTCGTAACCATCATTAAAAACATAGTATGGGTAAGATTTATCTACTGGTACTTGGTTTGCAGAACTTACAAAGCCGCGTTCGGGATTTTTAATAAAGGCGTTATTCTCCTGCGGAATGAAAGATTGCCAATCGTTAACGGATTTGGTTCCATCCATTAAAAACTTCCCTTGACCTTTCCATTTGTTAGGAAACTTGCCTTGAATCCAAAGCGCTATATCGCCCTCAGTGGAAGCAAAAACAAAGTTTTGGGCAGGAGCAACATAGTTTTTTAAGGCGTTCACATAATCATCATAATTTTTTCCCTTGTTAAGTTCTAAAAACGTTTTCTGATTATTGCCACCTGCATGACCAATCCATTTCATTGCATAGCCAATTTTCTGGCTATTGCCCTTATAGCTATCATCATAACTTACTGGCCCATGGTGTGTGTAAACCACAGTATCGTTATAAGTTGGCTGATTCCTAACTTTTATTTCTTCAATTCTTTTGGTGGTTGGGCGCCATTCACCATCCAACCTATATTCAGATTTAGTCTCGTCCTTGAATTCAATTTTATACCAATCCCTTACGTCTCTTGTTGCATTGGTTTCTCCCCAAGCGATATGTTCATTAAAACCAGAAATAACGCCTAAAACTCCGGGCAAAGTAGCGCCGAATGCCTTTTGATCGGGAGTCGAAAGTTGCATCACGTACCAAATCGAAGGTAATTTTAATCCCAAATGTGGATCGTTTGCCAAAATTGCATTGCCCGAGTAAGATTTCTTTGGTGCAACTGCCCAGTTGTTACTTCCGTTATCTGGGTCTGGTTTTTCCATTACCTCATTTATGCTTTCGTTTGGAATTTCAGGATTCGGATTTTTGGGTTTTTCAACTTCTAAATTGCTCCAATCTTTATCGGCCGGAATAATAGGGTCATTAATTTCGAAGAAATCGGGATATAAAAAATCAAAACGTTCCTTGCCATATCGAGTGATAAAATTTGTGTTTTCCAAATCATCATCACCACCCGCAAGCATATCCGTCATGTACATTAAAAGTAGCCCAACCTTTAATTCTGTGTAGAGCTCAGGTTGATAATCTAATAGTTTATATTCAATAGGATAATTATCTGGTGTTAAGTCTTCTAAAAAGTTATTAACACCGGCTACATACGCTCTAATAAGAACCGCTGTCTCCTCATCTTTCATCATTTCTACCAAGGAATTCTCGGCACCAAATGTCATTCCCTTACGTCTTTGGGTGCGGTCAAAGTCTAACGCGGCATCACCGATTATTTCGGATATTCTTCCTGCTGCGGCATGTGTCTGAAATTCCATTTGCCACATTCTGTCCTTTGCGGTAATATATCCTTGTGCAAAAGCCAAGTCCTTACTATTATTGGCGAAGATGTGGGGAATATGAAATTTGTCATAATGGATTGTTACCTGCTCCTCAATACCTTCAAAAGAAACGTCTTCCGTAGAAATATTAGAAACTTCATTTTGCCAAAACCCAGTAGATGGCGACAGAAATTTTCCTAAAGGCGGGATTGAACCCAATTTTGTGTTTAAAGCCCAGAAAATTGCAACTGTCAATAGGAGTGAGAGGAGTAATTTTAGGTATTTCATATTGTCTTTTTAGTGAAGCATGATTTTTTTGATCACATTGTTTCCTATATATTCATTAAGCATGTCAATTATCTTTTGTTTGCCGTAGCTAAGCTCCTCTCGCAACACGCTGCTGCTGAGTGAAACGTGAAGGGTATCATTTTCAAAATAAACTTTATTGGTGTAATTATTTACGCCACTACCCATGGTATTTTCCCAAGCGTCCTTTACATCAATCTTGGTCAATCCTTTCTCCAACTTATTGGTTTTGATAAAATCCTTCAGCAGGTCTCCCATTTGGGAAGAATCATTCTTTCTCTCTTTTCTCATTCCAGGTTTATTGGTTCAAATCTCTTATAAATATAGCGAATTGAATGATCGTTCTTCACTTCTAATGTGGTTTCATTCAGGTTTAAAAGTTCTTCATCCCAGCTCATCATAGGTGTCTCGTATTGAATGAAAAGGTCGCCGTTATTTTCTTTTATTTTAAAGCTTTCGAAATCTTCTGTCGTGCTGAAAGTGCCGTCTAACCTTGGGCTTAACTTTTTCCTGATTCCGGTGGAATCGCTTTTTAATTCAATATAATCAACGGTTGTATTTACTCCGTAATCGCGCTCGCTACCATCTTCTAATATCACTTTGTCGATTTCCCAGTACCCCGATATATTAGACAAATCAATTTCTTGTTTGCAGGAACTTATTAGGAATACTATGGCTAAAGACATTAGAATATTTTTCATAGTCGAATGATTTTATAGGACTGATGGATTTGTTTTACGATATTTTCGGTGCGCTCTGCGTGGGTGTCGCTTATAAATATTTGACCAAAATCTTTATCATCTACCATCGATATTATTTGCGAAACTCTATTCTCATCCAACTTGTCAAAAATGTCATCTAGAAGCAGAATAGGCGAGAGACCGTGTTGTTGTTTTATAAAATCGAATTGTGCCAATTTAAGGGCAATCAAGAACGATTTTTGCTGTCCTTGGCTTCCAAATTTTTTAATGGGGTGGGTTGATATTTCAAAGTTTAAATCATCCTTGTGAATACCAACCGATGTATATTGTAATGCCTTGTCCTTGTTTATATTATCTTTTAAAAGTTGAAGTAAAGATTCATTATTTAAATCACTTTTATACGTTAGATTGACGTCTTCGTTATCATCGCTGATTGTTTTATATCGTTCCTTAAAAATAGGGATGAAAGTTTCAAGAAAATCTTTTCTGGTCTTATGGATTTCCGAACCAAAATTATCTAATTGCTCATTATAAACTTCTAGGGTCTGATTGTTGAAAGTGTTATTTAATGCGAAGTATTTGAGCAGGGCATTTCGCTGGGAAACGATTTTGTTGTAATTGATGAGGTTAGAAAGATATTTTTTGTTGCTCTGCGAGATGACACTGTCGATAAACTTTCTGCGGGTATCACTTCCTTCAATAATCAAGTCGCGGTCTCCAGGAGAGATGATTACTAAAGGAATAAAGCCAATATGGTCGCTGAATTTCTCATAAGCCTTTCCATTTTTCTTAATAATCTTCTTTTGGCCACGTTTTAAAGAAACTACAATTTTATCGTCTTTTTCTTCTCTCTCGAAAACTCCATCTATCACAAAAAAGTCTTCGTCGTGCCGTATATTTTGAAGCGCTACCGGATTAAAATAACTTTTCCCAAAAGCGAGGTGGTATATAGAGTCTAGAACGTTCGTTTTTCCGATGCCGTTGGAGCCTACTAAACAATTTATTTTTGAATCAAACTCGAAAATTCCGTTTTCAAAATTTTTATAATTTAAGAGGGTAAGCGATTTCAGAATCATAAATAATGGATGGTCAGCCTTTTAGTAGAATTAAAATTTGGATATGTAGGCTACGCAAAATATTGAAAAATAACAAATAATTTGCCTTTTAAATCCCAATAAAAATTTTATTTTTGCGGCGCATAAATAGAGAATATATGGCAACTTATAAGAAAAGAGGGTACAAACCAAAAACTAAGGTTGAGAAGGAAGAGCAGTACGGAGAAGACTCAACAACGGCAGAGGTTTTTAACACCCTTGACGAAAGTGCTTCCAGAACCGAAGAGTGGGCTGTAGAGAACCAAAAATATATTTTTATCATTGTTGGTGTGGTAGCTATTATCGTATTAGGTTACTTGGGTTATCAGAAATTTATCGTTGAGCCGAAGGCTAGCGAAGGAATGAACGAGATGTATGTCGCTCAGAAAAATTTTACCGATGCTTTAAATGGTACTGCTAAGGATTCATTGTTTACACTTTCATTAAACGGTGCAGAAGGGAAGTTCGGGATGGTAGATATTGCCGAAGAATACAAAGGCACGCCCGCTGGAAATTTAGCTAACTATTATGCAGGTATTGCTTATTTAAACTTACGTGATTATAAGAACGCTATAGAATATCTTAATGATTTCGATACTGACGATGAAATTCTTGGTCCTATTGCAGCAGGAAGCATCGGAGATGCATTCGCTCAACTAAATCAGCCAGAAGATGCTCTAGATCAGTATGAGAAAGCATATAAAATGAACACCAACGATTATACGACTCCAATGTACCTTTACAAGGCTGCAACGATTGCCTACCAACAAGGAGATACCAAAACGGCATTGGAATATTTTCAAAAGATAAAGGATGAATTTTCTAAATCTAATGAAGCTCAAAATATCGATGTATTTATTGGTAGAGCAGAGGCAAGTGTAGAATAACATGGCTACTGTAAATAAAAATCTGTCTGTTTACGACAAGACAACAATCCCAAACGCGAAGAACTTTCGGTTTGGGATTGTTGTTTCAGAATGGAATGGTTCTATCACCGATGCCCTTTTTAAAGGTGCGTTTGATGCCTTAGTTGACTGTGGTGCATCTGAAGAGAATATTATTCATTGGCAGGTGCCAGGAAGTTTTGAACTCATCTATGGATGCAAAAAAATGCAGTCTAGAAATGTCGATGCGGTTATTGCAATTGGTAGCGTCATCCAAGGAGAAACCAAGCACTTCGATTTTGTCTGTAATGCTGTTTCGCAAGGGATCAAAGACCTAAATATTATCAACGATGTTCCTGTTATCTTTTGTGTCCTTACAGATGATAATATGGAGCAGGCCGAAGCTAGGGCAGGTGGTAAGCATGGAAATAAAGGAGTCGAAGCAGCTATTGCGGCCATACAAATGGCAAATCTTCCTAAGAAATAAACAGCTCTAATTTCGTTCAAAGTTGAAATTTTCAACCGCTGTTAACAATTTTTAACCGGTGCCAAACTGCTTTTCCTTCAAATTTAAGTAAATTTGAAACTTATAGGAATGCACAAATTCACCGATGTTGTTTAAGCAACGAAAACCTAAGAAATTTAAGTATATACCAAAGAGTTTAAGGGAATCGCCTGAAACTTCATCCGAAGAATTAAAATCGAAGTGGAAAGATTTGCGAGGTGAAAATAAGAGCGCGCTTGGAAAGAACAAATCCTTGTTTGTCTTAATTGGTGCCTTAGGTATGATAATTGTGCTCTGGTACCTACTCAATAATTATTAAAGTCTGTCACCATGGGAATTCTAAAAACACGCAAGAACAAAAAATACAGTTATACGCCGCGCTATTATAAAGGGGAAGGAAATCCTTTTGAAATAAAGAACAGATTCGACGAACATCGTGTCACTAGTGGGAGTATGGGTGGATTTAAAACTAAATTGAATAATGCTGTTGGCGATTATAAGCATGTACCAGATAGAGATGGCGCTAATAAAAGAGTTTTGTTGATTATAGGTGCCCTTATTTTAATTTTCTTGTTTATCATTGACTTCGATTTGTCGATTTTTCTTCAAAATCGCTAATGACAGATATTATTGAATTACTTCCCGACCACGTTGCCAACCAGATTGCCGCGGGTGAAGTTGTGCAGAGACCTGCATCTGTAGTAAAGGAACTTCTTGAAAATTCTATCGATGCTGGTGGACAATTCATCAAACTTATTATAAAAGACGCCGGTAAATCGCTGATTCAAGTAATCGATGATGGTTCTGGGATGAGTTCTACCGATGCCCGTTTGAGTTTCGAAAGACACGCCACTTCCAAAATTAAATCCGCCGAAGATTTATTTTCCTTGAGCACCAAAGGATTTCGGGGAGAAGCACTTGCTAGCATCGCTGCGATCGCTCATGTCGAAATGAAAACGAAACGGCAGCTTGATGAGTTAGGCACCGAAATTATCATTGAAGGAAGTGAGATTAAGTCGCAAGAGGTCGTTGTGACACCCGCCGGAAGTTCTATTGCGGTAAAGCATTTATTCTATAATATTCCTGCTCGACGCAATTTCTTAAAATCACAAACAGTGGAAGCTAGACATATCATTGATGAATTTCATCGGGTTGCCTTGGCTCATCCAAATGTAGGTTTCAGCTTATATCATAATGGTAGCGAGTTATTCAATCTTCCAACCAGTAATCATAGACAACGCGTTGTAAATATTTTTGGCAATAAGACCAACGAAAAACTAGTCCCTGTAAATGAGTCAACAGAAGTTGTTACAATTTCCGGTTTTGTGGGTAAGCCAGAATATGCCAAAAAATCTAAGGCAGAGCAGTTTTTCTTCGTTAACGATAGATTCATCAAAAGTCCATATTTAAATCACGCTATCAAAGCTGCTTTTGAAGGATTGGTTAAAGATGGGCGTCAACCGAGTTATTTTCTTTATTTAACGGTAGACCCTAAATCCATCGATATCAACATTCATCCTACCAAGACCGAAATTAAATTCGACGATGAGCATACGTTATATGCAATTTTACGCTCGGCGGTAAAACATAGTTTAGGACAATTTAATATCTCTCCGGTTTTGGATTTTGAATCTAACCAGAGTTTTAATACGCCCTATTCCTATAAACCAAAAGATGTGGGTATGCCTTCGGTTGAAGTAGATCGAGAATATAATCCCTTTAGAGAAGAAAAATCTAGTAATAAATTTATTTCGGTTGTTCATAAAAAGCCACAAACCGCTTCATGGGAAAGTCTATACGTAGGATTGGACACTAACGCAGATGATATAGACGTTGACTTTGAAACTATAGAATTTGAAAGTGGTAGCGATATAAAAACCATTTTTGCAGATGAATCTTCCATGTCTTCAGGAAGGAAGAGTTATCAATTTCATAATAAATATATCATCAGCTCCGTAAAGTCGGGTATGCTAGTGATAGACCAACACCGAGCGCATCAACGTATTCTTTACGAAGGATTTTTACGGAATACTACCAAAAAGGAGTCGGTAAGTCAGCAATTACTTTTTCCGCTTAAATTGAATTATTCAACCGGGGAAATTGAAATTATTCAAAACTTAAAGGAAGATTTAGAATTAGCAGGTTTCTCATTTAACATAATCGGTAATGAACAGATAGAAATGAACGCGGTGCCGATGAATGTTCCCGAGAGCGAAGTTTCCATTATACTTGAGCAACTTATCAGTGATGTTAATCAGGAAATACCCGAAAGTAATTTTAGTGCTTCGGATATGCTTTCTAAATCCATGGCAAAAAGCCTAGCCATTAAATCTGGGCAGATATTAAACCAAACGGAGCAGGAGCATTTAGTAAACAGTCTATTTGCCTGTAAACAAGCAGATGTTTCTCCTACTAATAAACCAACGTTTATTACCTTTGGCGTCGATGAAATCGATAGAAAATTCAGATAACCTTTAAAACTTTTTATGAGAGGAATCACAAATACCGTAAAACACCTCCTGATTATCAATGCCATAATGTTTCTGGGTACACTTACCTTAGGAAATGGCGAGCTGTTTTATAGATTATTCGCCTTATACTTTCCTAAGAACGACCTCTTTCAACCTTGGCAGATTATCACGCATATGTTTATGCACGGTAATTTTATGCATATTCTTTTTAATATGTTCGCCTTATGGATGTTTGGTACTGCGGTAGAACAGGTGTTTGGTTGGAAAAAATTTCTGTTTTTCTATATTTCATCCGGGCTTGGCGCTGCTGCGGTGATGCTCGGATTTTACTATTTTAAATACCTCCCGGCAGAATCTGCATTGATAAGTGATGGTCTTGCCGCGTCAGATATTAAATTCATGCTTACTAATAACAAATTGATAGACGGCATTACAGAGGTGCAGAAATTGAAATTGCAAGATATGTTCACCATTTACAATTCTACGATGGTAGGAGCTTCTGGCGCAATCATGGGTGTGCTTGTGGCCTTCGGGATGCTCTTCCCGGATTCTAAGTTGATGCTGATATTCTTACCGATCCCGATAAAGGCAAAATATTTTATCCCTGGTATAATTGCATTAGACCTTATTTCGGCTTTAACAGGTCAATCGTTCTTTAGCCCGAGTAATACTGCTTATATGGCTCACGTCGGTGGTGCGTTAACCGGATTTTTGATGATGTGGTATTGGAAGAAAACACAATTTAAAGACAAACGTTGGAATTAAATGTCAACCCTAACTAACGACATACAGAATAAATTAGCGCGGCTTAATGCCCTAGAGAAAATTATTGTCATTAATGTGATAATATTTATTCTGGCCTTGATTATTCGTACAATCTATCCGGCCGAGCAGCTTTTTTATTGGTTTGAGCTACCAAAGGACTTCTTTGATTTTATACTGAAACCTTGGACCATTATAACTTATGGTTTCTTGCATTACGGATTATTTCATCTGCTTTTTAATATGATGGTGCTCTATTTTGTGGCCCAGATGCTGTTGAATCTTTTCAACATAAAAATGGCGCTGAGCATCTATTTTCTAGGAATTATCTGCGGTGGACTTGCCTTTTTATTGGTCTATAATGTATTGCCAACATCAATGATTCATAATTCGGGCCCGTTAATCGGGGCTTCTGCTGGTGTCAGAGCACTCTTGATTTTTCTTTGTGCCTATCTACCGAATAATGAGGTGAGGTTTTTTACCTTCAACATTAAGTTAAAGTACATCGGGATTGCACTCGTGGTCTTAGATGTTCTTGGGCTAATGTCTACCAATCAAGGTGGATATGTTTCACATCTGGGAGGGGTTTTGCTTGGTTATTTCTATGCAACACAGCTTCAAAAGGGTAATGATATCGGTTTGGGTTTTCAAGGTTTTATGGATTGGGTGAGTAATCTTTTTGAACCAAAATCTAATCTTAAAACCGTTCATAATTCAAAGAGAAAGGTCGCAGGAGTTGACAAAAAGCAATTTGGAGAGTTCAATCAGCAAAAGAAAATAGACTTGATACTCGACAAAATCAGCAAGAGCGGATACGAAAGTCTGACCAAAGAAGAAAAAACCTTTTTGTTTAAAGCAGGTAAGGATTGAGTTTACCATGAGGGGATTGAAGTTTTATGATAAGGTTTTATTCAGCGTGAATTCGATGGCGGCTGTAATGCTGTTGCTTTCTTATCTTTTACCTCACGTAGAACCTAAAAAATTTGCATTTATTTCTATCCTTAGTCTTGGTGTGCCTTTCCTGATTATCGTAAATATTATATTTTTTATTTATTGGCTTCTAAAAGTCCGGAGGCAAATGCTCTTGTCCATTTTGGTACTACTATTGGGCTATCAGCACGTTTTTTCTCTCTATAAATTTTCATCTTCAAAGGCTATTGAGAATACTAGCAATTTTACGGTGATGAATTATAACGTACGGTTATTTAACGTATTTAATTGGATAGAAAACAAGCGATTAAAACAGGATTTGAGAGACTTTATCGTAGAGCAGAAACCAGATATCATCAATATGCAAGAATACCGTCCGGATGATGTTGTTTTGCTAAAGGGCTATCATAAATATGTAGATATTACGGGCGATAAAGTAAAAACTGGTCAAGCGATTTTTTCAAGGTTTCCGATCATAAATTCAGGTTCCATTGAATTTCCGAATACATCTAACAATGCCATTTTTGCAGATATCAAGAAAGATCAGGATACCATTAGAATCTACAATGTGCATTTGCAATCTATGGGGATTGACCCGACGGTAGAGCATATTGCAAATGAAAACTCGAAGAATCTTGTAAAAAGGGTGAGCCACACTTTTGAAACCCAACAGCAGCAAACCGAGATGTTCCTAGAGCATAAAAAGAATTGTCCTTATAAAATGATTGTTTCCGGAGACTTCAACAATACCGCCTATTCTTATGTGTACAAAAATATTAAAGGAGATTTGCAGGATTCGTTTGTTGAAGCAGGTAATGGCTTTGGAAGAACGCTAAACTTTGATTTCTTTCCGGTTAGGATTGATTTTATTTTCGCGGAAAATAGCTTTCAGATTAACGGCTTTAAAAACTTTGAAGTCAACTATTCCGACCATTTCCCGATTATTGCAACCCTCAATCTGGATTCAGATTAAACTTTGACGTTTTAAGTAATCGGCGGTGTTGGGACCAAGATTGCAGAGTAGGTCTAGGATAGAAAGATTATTAATAAAACCATGCTTGTCGTTGAACACTTGCGAATAGTTTTCAAACTGCTGCTCATCTTTCCTCTTGGCATCGGCTAAATTACGCATATCTGCTTTATCTTGAGGTTTAATTTCGTAGTCGGTCGATTTCGAATAATCAAACGAAACCCGCATAGCGTCGAAAAAGATTTCTATTGTCCTTAAGTTGAAATCATATAAATATTTTTCGGGCTTAGAATACATCGGAAGGATTTCATCTAGATAAAATTCAAAAAAAGGAGAGGTGCTGTAAGCTGATTCTATGGACCGCTTATGTATCAATTGCCAATCCGTATCATAAGCAATCTCAACATCGCGGTAGAACTTTCGGTCCTTTTGGGAATGCCTAACGGGGATGTTCAGCTGTAATTTTCCGTTAGCACCGTAGATATATGTTCGATTACGATAGGTCTGCTTTAGGAAATTATCAAACGCTTCAAAAACAATTTTATCGGTTTGCACCATCACCGAGAAATGCTCTAGATTAGGTAAATAAACCGGATGCAGAAGCAATTCCATAAAATATTTCTATTGAAATTATAGTTCGAAATTACTTAGTCGTCTTTTGTCTTTGTCTCCATTTGTTGAAAATGTAAATAATTGCCAACAGAATTAAGAAAGGGATAAAAAAGGAGATTGCGGTTCCGCTGCCGCTAACTGTAGTAAAGAAGCGCTCCCATCTTGGGTTTTTAAGTCCATCCCAGCTCATCCAGATGAAAACTGGTTTACCAACCACATGGTCAAAAGGAACAAAACCCCAAACGCGGCTATCTAAAGAGTTATGTCGGTTATCACCCATCATCCAATAGTAATTTTGTCTAAAGGTGTAGCTATCGCTCTTAACACCGTCTATAAGGATGTCGGTACCATTAACTTTAAGTTGATGACCTTCATATTCGGTAATTATTCGCTTATATAGAGGTAATATTTCTGGGGTAAGGATGATGGTTTTGCCTTCTTCTGGAATATATAATGGTCCAAAAAAGTCGTTATTCCAGTTATACTGAGCGTTTTCTGGGAATATTCTAGAATTTCTGATACCTGCTTCTTCCTTAACCGGCAAAATCCCTGAGACATTCGGATTGTTTTTGAATCTAGATATCGCTTCATCAGTAATTGCCATAAACTTATAAGTATTCTGGCCGTTTGGAATCATATACAAAGGATCTGTGATTCCATATTGATCCTTTAAAAGTTGTGGATTAAATTGATTTGTTTTAGGCTGTACATAATAGGAAAATTGCAATTTCGCCCGATCAGGCAATTCATTTTGTTTCCCATTTATAAATACATAGCCGTTCCTTACCTCAAGAGAATCTCCTGGCAAACCTACGCAACGCTTTACAAGATTTGTTTTCTTGTCGATTGGTTTACCGTAGTACCTATCTGCCGCCAAATACATATTGAACAAAGTATCGGCTGGCTGATTAAAGACAACAATATCATTCCGTTCTATATTTTGAAAGCCTGGCAAACGCATATAAGGAAGCTGAAATTTGTTTTTCCAGCTGTCGCTATTTTTCTTGTCGTCGTATAAATAAGATTTTGTGTTTAGTACGGGTAAAGTATCATGCACCATTGGAGCCGCAATTGTAGTCATCGGGATTCTTGCGCCATAATGAAACTTGCTCACGAATAAAAAGTCGCCTACCAATAAAGTTTTTTCTAAGGATGAAGTAGGTATGGTAAAAGGTTGGATGAAATAAGTATGAACGACTGTCGCGGCTACAATCGCAAACAGTATCGAATTTACCCAGTCTCCAGAACTTGATTTCGGCAATAATGCTCGATTTTCGATATAGGTTACATCGGCAACATAATTAAGATAAAAGTTATAAAAGCCTAAAGATACAATGGCCAAAAAAGTATCAAGATAAGTGTTCTTGCCAAAACTTCTTGCAGTTTCTACCCATATCACCGGAAACATGATGAGGTTTATAATCGGCACAAACAAGAGAATCACCCACCACCATGGACGGTTGATTATCTTCATTAAGATTACGGCATTATAAACTGGCACAAAAGCTTCCCACGCTTGTCGACCCGCCTTTATATATAATTTCCAGGTAGCAAGACCATGAAGTACTTGTATAATAAGAAATAGGATAAACCACTGAAAAAACGTCATAGTCTAGTTTTGTTTATTAAACCGCAGAAAATTATTTAAAATCGGCACAAGAATAGTCAAATTATGCAATGTTTAACACATCTTTCATTGTAAAAATCCCCTTTTTATCAACTATCCACTCCGCCGCGATTACAGCTCCTAACGCAAAGCCCGACCGATTGTGGGCAATGTGCTCGATATTGATAGTATCTACTGCAGATTTATACTCAATTTTATGAGTTCCGGGAACATCGTTTATTCGTTCTGAAACGATACTCAACTCGTTAGGTTGAGGACGGTTAGAAGTCCAATTAGTATAGTTTGTATTTTCTATGATTTGTTTCGCTAAGGTAATAGCAGTTCCGCTGGGAGCGTCTAATTTTTGAGTGTGATGAATCTCTTCAATGCTAGCTTCATATTGATTGTGATTCTTCATAAGAGTTGCTAGAACTTCATTTATCTTGAAAAAAATATTCACGCCTAGACTAAAATTTGAAGCATATAAGAATGTACCACCTTTACATTTACAAAGTTCAACTATTTCTTCATATTTATCTAGCCAACCTGTTGTTCCAGAAATTATTGGAGTTTTATTATTTATGCAATCCGAAATATTTTTAAATGCGACGGAAGGAAGACTAAAGTCAATTGCAACATCAACATCGTCAAGGATAATTTTGTCATTAGAATCATTCACCTTCAATGTGATTTCATGACCTCTGTGACTGGCCATCTTCTCGATTTCCTTTCCCATTTTACCGTATCCGAGCAGTCCTATTTTCATTTTAAAAATTAAAATTTAGGGTTAATCCGTAGTCCGACATATTCTCTAACTGATTGTATTTTACATGAGGCCTAAAAGAAAGATTTTCGTCAACATTATATTGTAATAAGTGAGCATCCACATTTGCATCCACTATGTTTAGGGCATAAATCCCAATGGTTACCAAAAGTGATACATCCTTGTTGCGCCTGGCCCGTTCTTGAGCCCTCTGTAATCCATCTAAAGTCACCTTGGGAGTGATAAGCGCATTACCGTCCGCGTCTTCACCGTAAAATTCATCATCGGTAAAACCTGCTAATCTCCTTTTGTAAGCATCGCGATAACGGGTAAGTTGTTTGTTGTTGAAGTCAAAGATTGCAATACCGGTTCCTATAGCGCCAAGTACGATTGGAATTTTCCAATATTTTTTATTATAAGCTTGACCAAGACCTGGTAATACTGCCGAATAAAATGCGGCTTTGGCTGGCGAAAGAGGATCTATATCGTTTGGAATAGTATCAACTTCAATTGCCGATCTAGGTTCGACCACGAGGCTATCGGTAGAGGTTTGGGAGTAGCTCGAGAGATAAATCGAACAGATAAAAAATAGCGTATATAACGACTTATTTAGCACCCTCTACTAATTTTTTGAGCCTAAGAAAATCTTGTTCTGAATGAAAAGGTATGGTAATGCTGCCTTTCCCATTTTTAGAAACCCTCACTTTTATTTTATGGCCAAAGAATTCTGAAAACTCCTTCTCACCAGCTTCAACGTAAGCGGGCTGATCATCTTTAGCTTTTGCCCACCCATTCTTTTTATTCTGAAAATCTTTTACCAAGGCTTCTGTCTCTCTTACAGACAGTTTTTTAGACAGAATCTGTTCGTAAAGATTAAGCTGAGAATCCTGGTTTTCAATGGTTATAATTGCTCTACCATGCCCCATAGAGATAAATCCATCGCGCATACCAGTTTGTATAATTGGGTCTAATTTTAGAAGTCGAAGGTAATTAGCGATTGTAGAACGTTTTTTACCAACTCGTTCGCTCATCTCTTCTTGTGTGAGATTAATTTCATCGATAAGTCTCTGATAAGAAAGCGCGATTTCGATTGGGTCTAAATCTTGTCTCTGAATATTTTCAACCAAGGCCATTTCTAATGACTCCTGATCATTGGCAATTCTGATATATGATGGAATGGTTTCTAATCCTGCCAATTTGGAAGCTCTTAATCTTCTCTCCCCAGATACAAGTTGAAATTTATTGAAGTCGATTTTCCTAACCGTAATCGGTTGAATAACACCGAGCTCACGGATAGAACTAGAAAGTTCTCTTAGGGTTTCTTCATTAAAATTAGTTCGAGGCTGAAATGGGTTTATTTCAATATTTGCCAAGTGCAATTCTACAATATTGCCAATGACCTTATCGGCATTTTTGTCTTTTGCAGTTACTATATCAGAATCTGGGTCATTGAGCAAAGCAGAAAGACCTCTTCCTAATGCTTGTTTCTTGGTCGCTTTTGCCATCAGTCTTCATTTAGATTTATAATTTCTTTGGCCAAACTTAAATAGTTTGCGGCACCACGGCTGCTAACATCATAATTGATGATGCTCTCACCGTAACTAGGGGCCTCACCTAATTTTACATTTCGCTGAATAATAGTTTTAAAAACCATATTGGTAAAATGTTTTTTAACCTCTTCTACTACTTGGTTAGAAAGTCGCAGCCTAGAATCGTACATGGTCAATAACAAACCTTCAATATCTAACGTCTTGTTATGTATTTTCTGTACACTCTTGATGGTATTTAACAGTTTCCCTAAACCTTCGAGAGCGAAATATTCACATTGAATAGGAATAATTACTGAATCTGCTGCTGTCAAGGCATTTAAGGTTAGTAAACCTAGTGATGGTGCACAATCGATTAAGATGTAGTCGTAAGTGTCCTTTAAGTCTATAATTGCCTTTCTAAGCATAGATTCCCGCTCGTCCTTGTCTACCAATTCAATTTCTATAGCGACTAAATCTATATGCGCCGGTATGATATCGAGATTGGGAGATTCTGTTTTAAGAATGCAGTCTTTGGCTTCTACGGTATGTTCAAAAAGTTGATAACTACCAACTTCTACACCTTCTACATCGATGCCTAGACCAGATGTTGCATTCGCTTGCGGATCCGCATCTATCAACAAAACCTTTTTCTCTAAAACACCCAATGAAGCGGCTAAATTTATAGAGGTTGTGGTTTTTCCTACTCCACCTTTTTGATTCGCAATGGCAATGATTTTACCCATTAATCGATTTGATTTTATCTCGGTAAAAGTACAATTAAATAGACGTTATCTAAAGCATAGTTGTTAACAAGTGGTCAACAAAAAAGGCAGCGAATAGCTGCCTTTTATAAGAATAATTTTCAATTATTTACATTGTCTTTGGGTTATGAATTCCTAGAATAGCCAGTTGTAAGATATTTTTTTGCTACAGTTTGTAAATAGTCCTTGGTCATGCTATTTACATTTTTTTCGAACTCAAAAATTTTAGCGGCATCCTTTTTTTCATAATCCGCATTCTTTAAAGTATTCAACCAAAATCTGTTTTGTTTAAGGTCTTCCTTGTATTCTAAAAGCTGGGATTCTTTGATTTTCGCCAAATCTTTTTCAGTCGGACCTTCCTTGATCAGTTTATCTACTTCTGCTAAAGTTGCAGCAGTCAGCTTTTCAACATTCTCTGGTCCACAAGGAAACGAGATATTAAAAGTGAACCACCCGTAAGGAGTTTTAGAAATATTTCCTCGAACACCAGAACCATAAACCCCTCCTTCTTCTTCACGTAATTTTTCAGTTAACTTAATTGAAAGAATCTCACCTAAGCTTGCCAGGGCGTGGTCTTCCTTTGCGTTGTATTCAGTTGGTCCATGATAGGTGATACGCACAGAGCTTTTTGGATCCTGACCTTTTTCTACAACTTTCTTATGTGATCCTGTAAGCGGCCTAAATTCATCTACAACATATTTTTCGTTAGAATTAGTGGTTGGAAGACTAGCAATATATTTGGTCACATAATCCTTAAATTTAGGTTCATCAATATTACCAACGAAATAAAATTTAAAATCTCCTGCATCTTCAAAGCGCTCTATATATTTTTCATAAGCCAAGTTATAATCGGAAGCGCTCATACTTTCGGGTGTCGGAAAACCTAAATATCTTGGGTTATCCCCATACATATATTTACCCATTTCATTGGAAAAATAATTTTGAGGATTAGACATCATGTTCGATAGAAAAGCATTTTGTTTTTCAACAAATGAGTCAAATGCCTTTTGGTCTTTATTTAGTGCTGTAAAATATAAATGCGTCATTTGAAAAAGTTCTTCTAAATCCTTTGGCGTTGAGCTTCCAGAAATGCCTTCGCTATAAGTACCGATACTCGGTCTAACATTTACAATTTTACCTGACATCATCTTTCCTAAAGCAGTTTTATCAAATCCATTTATGCCGGCTTCACTTAGACCACCATTTGCATACCCAATTTTTTTATAGTCTTCTATCGAGTAGAGTGAGGTTCCTCCGTAGCTGAAGGCGTCGAACAGAATTTCGTCATTCTTGTAGTCTGTCACCTTATAGGTAACAGTTGCCCCATTACTCAATTTAAGTGTTGTTGTACCGAGTTTTTCATTTTTGGTTTCGCTTAATATTTTACCCGCAGTTGGAGCTTCGGTAATCAGCGAGGTTGCAACCACTTGATCTTCATAAGGAGCAATGTCCATTGTCTTTAAGGCAGACAACATTCCGTTTATTTCTTGTTCTGTAACTAAGCTAAGACCTTCTTTCTCTGGACCTGTTAAAACAATTACTCTATTATCTTCTCTTAAATAGTTGTCAATTAATCCATTTATGTCAGTTATTTTGATGGTAGGCAATACGGTTTGATAATATTTATATTCCCATTCTATTCCCGGCATTGGCACGTCTTCAAGATAATTGTAGACATATTCATCTACCAATCTGCTAGATTCTGTTTTGTCTTTATCTTTGTAAGACTTTTCAAGTCTAGAAATAATATCCTTTTTAGCTCTTTCTAATTCAGCTTCAAAGAAGCCGTGCTTTCTAACCCTTTCGTTCTCGACCAACAATGTTTTTAGCGCATTGAGCTGACCTGTTTCGGAAGTCATTGCAAAGGATTGGTAAGCATTTTTATTTCTTGCCCAAGTTCCGCCATAATAACTATAACCGTACACAAATGGTGGATTGGAGCTGTTCACTAGTTCTTCGAGACGATTATTAATCATTTGAGCGAATAAGCATTCTTTGACTAGTTTTTTGTAATCTTCTATTGTTGTATCTGGAGTCGGAACTTTTGGGTCTTTAAACAAAACCTGAACCTGACTATAGGAAGATTCCTTATCTGATTCTATCGCGATAAGTGTTTCTTGGTGGTTTGGCACTTCGAAAGACTTTCTTGGTTTCGGACTCGTCGGTTTTGGAATTGAGCCGAAATGGGATTTTATTTTAGCTTCTAAAGTTGCAACATCAATGTCTCCCACGGCAACTACTGCCATTAAATCCGGACAATACCAGTCCTTGTAAAATCGTCTTAGACTTTCATATTCAAAGTTTTCTAAATTTTCTTTAGTCCCAATTGGCAAACGCTTAGCATACATTGAGCCATACATAACTTTTGGGAGATATCTCTGCATCATTCTCTCGCTTGCTCCTTGACCTAATCTATATTCTTCTAACACTACACCACGTTCTTTATCAATTTCTTCATCGGTTAGAAGAGCATTGTGCGCCCAATCTTCCAAAATCTGAAAACCTTTTTCAAGTTTTTCTGGATCGTCGCTTGGAATTGGTAAGATGTAAACGGTTTCATCAAAACTTGTATAGGCGTTGAGATGCGCTCCAAATTTCACTCCTATACTTTGTAGATAATCTACCAGCTCATTTTTTTCAAAATTCTTGGTTCCATTAAAATTCATGTGTTCCATGAAATGGGCAAGACCTAACTGATCATCATCTTCTAGAATTGAACCAGCGTTAACCACTAATCGCAGCTCTACTTTATCTTCTGGTTTATCATTATTTTTAATATAATAGGTAAGGCCATTGGATAATGTTCCTTTTTTTACCTCTGGATTAAAAGGAATGTCTTTTACCGCATCGACCTCGGTCTTAATAACTGTGGTTTCCTGTTGCGGAGTGCTTGTAACTACCGTCTTGGTTTCTTTGCAGGTCAGGAATAAGAATGAACAGGCAAACGCCAAGGCGTAGCTAAAATTAATTTTCAGAGTTTTCAAATTGTGGAGTTTTTTGTTGAACTTTTTTGTATAATGTAAATTACAATATAAGTAATTTGAAGGAATTTTTCTATATAAGTTAAAAGGAAAGATAGGAATCTTCGCAGTATAAATTTTAAATAAGCGTTCAAAGACGTGAAGACCACTTTAAAAAGTAGTTGAATTTGATAAAGTTAGAATAGAATCCTCTAATCTATTCTTGATGAGATTGCATCAATATTTCTAATATCGTAATTGCGGTTTCGCTGATTTTTGTTCCTGGCCCGAAAACCGCCATAACTCCCGCGTCGAATAGAAATTGATAATCTTGTTTAGGCACAACACCTCCAACAATTACCATTATATCTTCCCTGCCGTAATTTTTTAGTTCTTCAATTACTTGAGGCACCAATGTTTTATGACCTGCCGCAAGTGATGATATCCCGAGTACGTGTACATCATTTTCTACCGCTTGCTTAGCAACTTCTTGAGGTGTTTGAAACAATGGACCTATATCGACATCAAAACCGAGATCGGCATAACTTGTTGCGACAACTTTGGCGCCACGATCATGGCCGTCTTGGCCCATTTTTGCAACCATAATCCGTGGTCTACGTCCATCCATCTCTGCGAACTGATCAGATAGCTGTTTTGCTTTTTCAAAAGAATCGTCGTTTTTAATTTCCTTGCTATACACTCCAGAAAATGATTTTATTTGTGCCTTATGCCTGCCAAATGCTTCTTCTAGCGCATCGCTTATCTCTCCCAAGGTTGCTCTATTTCTCGCTGCATCAACAGCTAAAGCTAATAAATTTCCTTCTCCTTTTTTCGCAGAATGCTTCAGCTTTTCTAAAGATTCTTTGACTGATAATGCATCTCTTTGTTCTTTGATTTGGTTTAGGCGATTTATTTGCTGCAACCTCACCGATTGATTATCAACTTCCAAAGTGGTGATTGGGTCTTCTTCTTCAAGCTGAAATTTGTTAACTCCCACAATAATATCAATCCCGCTATCAATTCTGGCTTGTTTTCTTGCTGCAGCTTGCTCTATTCTCATTTTCGGTATGCCCGCTTCAATAGCTTTTGTCATTCCGCCTAATTCTTCAACTTCTTCAATTAACTCCCATGCGTTTTTAATGATTTCATCCGTAAGTTTTTCGACTAAATGGCTTCCGGCCCAAGGGTCAACTGTTTTCGTTATTTCAGTTTCATATTGAAGATAAACTTGGGTATTTCTTGCAATTCTTGCCGAGAAATCGGTGGGCAGGGCAATTGCTTCATCCAACGCATTAGTATGAAGACTTTGAGTTCCACCAAAAATCGCCGAAGTTGCTTCTATACAGGTTCTGGCAACATTATTAAACGGATCTTGCATAGTAAGACTCCATCCACTAGTCTGACAATGCGCTCGCAGTGACATCGATTTGATGTTCTTAGGATTAAATTGCTTCACCAATTTTGCCCAAAGCACTCTTGCTGCACGCATCTTTGCAATTTCCTTAAAATGTTCCATACCGATTCCCCAGAAAAAGGAAAGGCGAGGAGCAAAGGTGTCAATGTCCATACCTGCGGCGAGACCTGTTCTAATATATTCCAGTCCATCTGCAAGAGTGTAGGCCAGTTCGATTTCTGGAGTTGCCCCAGCTTCTTGCATGTGGTAGCCAGAAATACTAATGCTATTAAATTTAGGCATGTTTTTACTGGTGTACTCAAAAATGTCCGAAATAATTCTCATAGAAGGAGAAGGAGGGTAGATGTAAGTATTCCTCACCATAAACTCCTTTAAGATATCGTTTTGAATAGTTCCAGAAAGATTTCTAATATCAGCACCTTGTTCTTCTGCGGCGACGATATAAAATGCCATAATAGGAAGAACCGCCCCGTTCATGGTCATTGAAACCGACATTTTGTCTAGCGGAATCTGGTCGAAGAGAATCTTCATATCTTCCACCGAATCTATCGCTACGCCAGCCTTACCAACATCACCTACTACTCTTTCGTGATCAGAATCGTATCCACGATGGGTAGGTAAATCGAACGCAACGGACAATCCTTTTTGACCTGCGGCTAGATTTCTTCTATAAAACGAATTGCTTTCTTCTGCTGTAGAAAACCCGGCGTATTGCCTAATAGTCCAAGGTTGTATAACGTACATAGTAGAATATGGGCCACGCAAATAAGGCACAATGCCAGCAGCAAAACCCTGATGTTCGTAAGGAGTATCTTCTACATTTCCCTTAGTTAGGGTTGAAGTCTTCAGATTTATACTTTGAACATCTTTTCTAGGCATTAAAATCTCATTTTTTCAATATATGGATCAAAATCTAATTCACCAGGCGAATAAAGGTTGATATATAAAGTTTTACCAGCGTTGCTAATAATATAGGAATGAGAATAAAGTGGCTCTTTAATATCCTTACCGGTAACTTTATAAACTGCTTTAAAGATTTTATTTGACGATAGGTCGCTGAATTTCGCGGTCACCTTTTCGTATTTCCTATTGGTTACTTTTTCTACCTCAGCGTGTTTGGACTGAACCATTCCCAATAAATCCTGAGCATCTATATTGTCTAAATCTGTGGGCGGCGTACTGTTGATGGTATATACCGAATGGTTCTCTAGATTCACAAAAATGTAAAGTGTGCCATCCATATTTCGGAGTTGTTTGAATCTTTCACTTTCAAAATTCAATTCCTCTTTCTTATAATTTTCTTTTAGATAGGTCTGAAAATCTACCGCCGAATAACGTTGAAAACCGTCAGGAAGAGTAATCTTGATTCCATCTTCTTCTAGTAAAAATTGATTGATGTTTTCTTTTGGTTCAGAAACAACGGTGGTTGGCTTTTCTGTTTTCTTTTCCTCATCATTACACCCAACGGCCAAGAGCAGGCAAAGGGAAAGCAAACTTATATATCTAATCTTCATCGTAATTTTCTAATATTTAATTTTCTTCTTCTAATCTCTTTTTCTCTAACTCTTCGGACAGTCGGCGTTCAATAATTGGTTGAATCAGTGTTTTACGCGCATGTCTTTTAATGAATGGGTAAAGTTGAAGCTCATCCTTCATCCTATCTTTTGTATTAATGACAAAGTTGGTACCCACCAATTTTTTCTCATCAGAATCAAAACGACTTTGTTCTTTATCCGCGGATTCTTTGATTTTTGATTGAAGTTTATTCGTCTTCAAATTTTCTAGAAAGCCACCGTTTTTTTCAATTTCCTTAAAAATTGTAAGGGCTTTTTCTGCTAGTTGCTTGGTGATGGATTCGATATAATAACACCCTTCAACTGAATTTGCGGTCTCTTCGAACCCGCTTTCATGCTTTAGGATAAGCAATTGGTTTCTAGCAATCCTGTCTCCGAATTCGTTGTTTTTATGATAAAGAGCATCGTAAGGAAGATTTTCAATAAAATCTATACCTCCAATGATGGCGCTCATACATTCCGTCGTAGTTCTTAGTAGATTGGTATTGTAATCGTAAATAGTTTTATTTCTTTTTGAAGGGATTGCGTGAACTTTGAGATTAATTTTGAAATTGTATAAAACCGAAAGTTCTTTAACCAATATCCGCAAAGCCCGAACCTTGGCTATTTCGAAAAAATAGTTTGAACCGACAGCGATTTTAAAATGAACATTCAATTCATCTTTAAACAATTTGTTAGTTTCAAAATAGTTGAGGTATTCATTCAAATGAGCCAAGCCATAAGCAAGTTGTTGCTGGATAAGTCCGCCAGCATTTTGATACAATGTAGTATCAATAGAAATAGAATTTGATGATTTTGAAATTGAAGAAAGCTCTGCATAATCTTCCTTTAAATTCTTGAACCAATTGCCCGAACGGGCCAAATTGCCGATTATATCCGTATGAAATAAGATTTCCTTATGTTCCTTTTGAATTTTTTGAACATAGTTTGAAGACAAGAACAAACACTCTAACTGAATTTTACAGGTTGTAGGATTGATGCCTTTAATTAGTAAAGAGAAGTCGACGTTTTCGTCAGGAATAATAAATTTTATGGATTCTGTTCCTCTCTCTATTTTATCTAGCGCATTTTCATTAGACCTGGAAACATCCGCGACAAAGATAGAATCTGTGATAAACCATTCCCTTTTTTCGGCTTCTGGTGAATCTTTTTCATGAAAGACCGCATCATCCTCATTGTAAAAAGGCTTTACATCAATTCCTTCGGGGCTATTCCAAATTAGGGCATTGTTATAATCTAGACCATTTAAATCAAATTGAATCTGCTGTTTCCACTGTTTTGTTGAAACTTTAGAAAACTCATCAAAAAGAGAATCTGCCATTAGTCATCGTCATTTGCAATACTATCTTCATATTCGATAATATAGATTTCTTCGTTCTCCTTCTTCATATAATACTTTTCCCTAGCTAATTTTTCTATACCGTCGTCCGTACTAAGTTCTTTGATTGACTTATTATCCTTAGCAATTTCCTTTTGGTAGTATTCTTTTTCTTGTTCTAAATCATCAATATCGTTGTTTAGCTCGTGATGGATTAGCCATGAGTTAGCATCGAAGAAAAACATCCATACTGCGAATGCCAATAAAATAATCACAAACATATTCTTAAACGGTTTGTAATATTTACTATTTGGATTCTTCTTTTTTGTCACTATAATCTATGATTAATGATGGTTCTCACAATATCAACTGCAACAGTGTTGTATTTATTATTAGGAATTATGATATCGGCGTATTCTTTCATCGGCTCGATAAATTGTTGATGCATCGGTTTTAAAGTGTTCTGATAACGATTTAAAACTTCATCCAAATCCCGACCTCTTTCAGTAATATCTCGTTTTAATCTTCTAATTAAACGCTCATCACTATCTGCATGCACAAAAATTTTTATATCGAACATTTCCCGTAATTCTGGATTGGTCAGGATTAATATCCCTTCAACAATCATTACATTTCTGGGTCTTGTGGTTACAGTGTCGCCAGTTCGGTTATGTTCTATGAAAGAGTAAACCGGCTGCTCAATTGATTTTCCTAGCCTTAATTGCTGAAGATGTTCTTCTAATAATTCAAAATCGATAGAACGGGGATGGTCAAAATTTATGGCTATCCTTTCTTCATACGCTAAATGACTTGTATCCTTATAATAAGAATCTTGGGAAATAACCCCCACTTGGCCTTTTGGTAATTCATTGAGGATTTGCTTAACTACAGTAGTTTTACCGCATCCTGTGCCACCGGCTATTCCAATTATGAGCATTAAAATCAATTATGGTTCGGGCAAATTTAACCAATTACATCTTTACGGATAGCTTCGAACTACTAAACTTATTCAATGCAAAATGCAACCAATTTGTTAATAACCGTTTGAATTATTTAGGAAGCAATTTAACAATACCAACATTTTCTACGCTCACATAGATATATCCGTCTGGTCCTTGATTAATCGTTCTAACCCTACCAATACCTTCCAGCAACTTTTCTTCTTTGGTAACCTTATCACCATTTATAAAACAATTGGCAACATACTGAAATTTTAATGAGCCAATCAATAGATTTCCTTTCCAACCTGGATATTTATCGCTAGTTATAAAAGCCATTCCGCTAGGTGCAATAGATGGATCCCAATAATGTATAGGTTGTTCCATGCCTTCTTTCGCGGTTATGTCGGTAAAAGGAGTTCCATCGTAATTGATTCCATAACTGATTACTGGCCAACCATAGTTTGCTCCTTTTTTAATGATATTTATTTCGTCACCACCACGAGGTCCATGTTCATGAGTCCAAATCTTTCTTGTTGTGGGGTGAATATCCATTCCTTGTGGGTTTCTGTGTCCGTAAGAATAGATTGCTTTTTTAGCACCGCTCTGGTTATAAAAAGGATTGTCATTAGGGATAGTGCCATCATCCTTAAGACGATAAATCTTACCGTTATCTCTGGTGATGTCCTGTGGGTTGTCATCCCTATTGCCACGTTCTCCCGCTGAAAAGTAAAGGTAACCCTCATCATCAAAAGCGATTCTAGAACCAAAATGTTGTCCTGCAGTTGTATTAGGTTCAGCCTTATAAAGTACCTTTTGATCAGTTAATGCAGTGCCATTTAATTTGGTTCTCATGATTGCGGTGTTACCACCATCTCCGCTGCCCGTCGGCGACGCGTAGGTGATATAGATATACCCGTTATCTTTATAATTAGGATGAAGTTTTATGTCTAACAATCCTCCCTGACCACGATGATAGACTTCTGGCATACCAGTGACATCAGACTTTTTCCCATCTTTAAAAAGGATTAAATCGCCATTTTGTTCTCCAATAAGCATAGATTCATCTTGAAGAAAAACAAATCCCCAAGCAATTGATAAATCTGGTACTATAATCTCGTAGCCGTTCTTATTTTCGGCTTCTTCATTTTTGATACTATCTTTTGATGCTTGAGTAGTTTCTTCTGCGGTATCGGTATTTTTTGATTCGTCAGTGCAGCTAATGCTCATTAAAAACAAAAGAGTAGCGCAACTAAATAAATTTTTCATTTTCATAATTTTTCTTTGCTATAAAATTAAGTCTTTTATTATAAAATCTTTCAATGTTGGGGTTTCAGTCCTAAATGATAAAGCCCTCCATTTGGAGGGCATTATTTTTTTCAATAAATGTGACAGTTAATCCTTGCGGAATCTTTGGTTTCTAAATTCTCTTCTATCATAGAAATCGTCATCATCATCTATGTCATTATTGCGACGTCTTCTCTCTAAATCATTATCATAAGTATCAGAATCCATATCGTCTGGAATCCCATCGTTATCACTATCATAATGTTTGCTGCCTTTTAACTTTTCCTCGTAATAATCTGGGTCTGTTATATTAGGATTGCCGTCATTGTCATTATCAAAGTCAATTCCTTTGTTCTTAGAACGATCTTTATCGAAATAATCGCGATCTGTTATATTTGGATTTCCATCGTTATCATCATCAAAATCGTTTCTTCTAGAGTTTGACTTATCTCTGTCG
The DNA here is from genome assembly GCA_900104375.1 of Flavobacteriaceae bacterium MAR_2010_188. Lineage (NCBI taxonomy): Bacteria > Pseudomonadati > Bacteroidota > Flavobacteriia > Flavobacteriales > Flavobacteriaceae > Flavobacteriaceae bacterium MAR_2010_188. The sequence continues at coordinate 1,696,553 of LT629302.1, read as the reverse complement.
TAATTATCTCTGTCGGATATGTTAGGGTTTCCATCATTATCATGATCAAAATCCGTTCTTCTACCTTTAGATTTATCTCGGGTATAATAATCTGGATCCGTAATATTTGGGTTCCCATCATTATCATGGTCGAAATCTGTATTTTTTAGCTTTCTACCTTTTTCTTTATAATAGTCTGGATCCGTAATATTTGGATTCCCGTCATTATCGTGGTCGAAATCTAAACCTTTATGGTCTTTATGATCTGAATCCTTCCTGTCAAAATCATCTCTATGAAGCCTCTTTCTATCATCTGAGAGTCTAGAATTTTTTCTCTCTTCAAGACTAGCGATTTCATCCTCAATATATTCACTTCGGCTCTTGGTAGAATCGATAGAATGAACTTCATCCCGAACAATTTCTCTTACCTTATTATCATTTCGATATTCCTTCTCTTTACTATTGGTAGTATCTAATCCTTTAACTTCATCTCGGACAATAGATCTAACTTGGTCTTCGCTAAGTTGGTTCTTATCGTCATGTCTGTTATAGGAATCGAGGACTGCCACTTCATAATTTCTATTAATGTCGCTGCCTTGTCTATATCGCTTAGTTTCAGCAAAAGTACGGTGGTCTACGGTCTGGGTATATACAAATTTCTGAGCTTCATTAATATCCACCAATCCAATAGGAATTATAACGTGATTTTCTCCGTCTTTATTTATGAATTCTCTTACTTCAGAATGAGCTGAAGAAGAGTATGGGTCATAATTAGCATCAAGAATAGTTTTATCTACTTCTACATCAAGATATACCACTCGTTGAGCTTCTAGATTAACCAATAGATTCTCTACTTCACCTATAACTCGGTTATCTTTATCTTTAACGGACCAACCTTTAACATTCGGATATCCATCTGCTACTTTATAATCCGAAAGTTCATCAAGATTATGAAGGTGTTTTTTATTATTAGTCATTTTCTTAGGTTTTAAATATTCATATTATTCAGCAAATCTGCTGCGTTGTTAAAGAATGATTGCAATTTTGTCCTTTGTTGGGTCAAAGTTGCATTATCCTGCATTTCATCCACGGACATTCTTAATTTCATAACATCATCTGAGAGTCCTGGAAATTGTTTTTGTTGAATTTGTTTAATAACATCTACAATTTTACCTGCTTTAGACTTTACCATCTGAGAAGTCATTGCGGTAGTAGTAGTTGCTGTAGTAGAAGCCGTATCTAAATTCTGTTTTATATCAGTAATGTTTTGGGTAGCATCGATATTAAATTGATTCGCTTTAATTTCTACGGCCTTTACTAATTGTAAAAGTGTATTTTGAGTGTGGGCAACATCAGCTCCAATTTTCATTGAATCGGTTAATGAGGATCTGTAGTCCATCATTGCACGGTCAGACTCTTGACGAGAGTAAGCGCTATTATAAGAACTCGTAGTATCTACAAATGCATCGCTGGTCTCGGTATCGTCTATTGAACCTACATCATTAGTATCGTCAATTTCTTCAATATCATCGGCCTCCATATTGTCATCGCTAACGCCATCGTTATTCATAAAATACAATATTGCTGCAATTACAATAATTGCCAACAGTAATATCCAAGGCCAAATCGGTTTCTTTTTTTCTATTTTAATTTCTGCCATAATAGTTGATTTAGTGTCGCCCGACATTTATTTAAATTTTTGTCGAGCATATTAATTATAATTAAAATTACACCGCGCCATCAGGGTCTGTTTGCTCAAAGACTTTTAATGTTGACCTGAAAAGTGAAATGTTAAAAAATTGTGATAAAAACCTTAGATTCACTAGTAAATGCGGGATATCTTTATCACGATATATTTGGAAAACAATGAAAACAATCAACCATAAAATCATTCGACAATTATTTGTTCTGTTCTTGATCATAATTTTTGGATGGATCATTTTGAAGGAATTATTACCATTTCTTTCGGGCATTTTGGGTGCTATAACTCTTTATGTTTTGTTGAGACGATTTACGGAGAAAATGGTAAACAGCGGATGGAAACCTAGCGTTGCTGCCGTAACCTTAATGATCGGTTCCTTTTTTGCAATATTGATACCATTGGCCGGAGCGATAATGATGCTGACCAATAAGATCAATCAAGCCTCAAAGAATTCCGAAAAGGTGGTAAACGCCTTGAAACAGCAACTTAACAAATGGGAAGATAAACTCAACTACGATATCTCTTCACAGTTTGATACCGAAAAGATTTCTACCTGGGTTTCGGACAATCTAACCTCCTTTGCCGGAGGTGCTTTTAATGCGCTGATTGCGGTCGCGATTATGTATTTCTTGTTGTTTTATATGTTGACCAACAGAAAAGAATTAAGAGAATCATTGGCCGATTATATTCCGATTAGCCGAATAAACTTAAAGGCTATTGGGATCGAAACCAGAAAGATGGTAAGGGCCAATGCCATAGGTATTCCTCTGGTAGCAATTGCACAAGGGATTGTAGCATTAATTGGGTTTCTGATTTTTGGGATTGAAAGTCCATTTTTTTGGGCAGTAATTGTCACCATCGGGTCTATGATTCCCTTTGTAGGTAACTTTTTGGGAACAATTCCAGTTTTTATAATCGCTCTCTCTACTGGCACACCATTACAGGCTTGGGGAATTCTGCTTTACGGGATTATCGTTGTTGGAACGACGGATAATGTTATAAGGTTGTTTGTCCTTAATAAATTAGATGATGTGCATCCTCTCATTACATTAATCGGGGTAATTATAGGAATTCCGGTTTTTGGATTTATAGGTTTAATTTTTGGACCGCTATTAGTAAGCTTGTTTTTGGTAATGGTAAAAATCTATAAAAAGGAATATGGTGATAAAGTAGGGGGTGAAGGTTCGGATTCTTCAAACTAAGCTTTTCTTTCCATGTTTATTGAAGTAACAAGAACAAATTTTCCGCCTAATTCTAAACCGATTTTCGTCTGGGATGGTAAATGCGGTTTTTGCAAGTATTGGGTATTGCGGTTAAAAAAATATACAAACCCACAAATTGATTTTAAGACATTTCAAGATGTAAATGACTCTTTTCCGGACATTCCCATACGCCGCTTTGAAGAAGCATCTAGATTAATCGAACCAACGGGAAGAGTATTTTCAGGACCAGATTCTTTCTATAGAAGCTTGATTTATAGGAAGGTACCATTGACTTTTTTTAACAACTCTTACTCCCGAAATCGTCTTTTTGAATCGTTCAGCAATTTCTTATATAATCTAATTTCTAAAAACAGAAATATAAGCTATAAAATTTCTACCCTATTATTTGGCAAAAACCCGCTTAAGTTCAATTACCACTGGCTTTGGTTTATGTTTGTTTTCCTTCTATTGCTGATAATTATTTTTATATAAGTAGTTGATATCGTACAAATAGTATTATATTTAGGACTGTTTTACCCGAATATTATCACAAATTTACTCTAAATTGTCAAGCAGAATCTAGGGATTAATTAAATTTGTAGAACTAACTTTTTACTATTCATTGAAAAAAATCTTTGTAAAATTCGACTTGAATTTTATCTGCAGAAAAATTCTGAAAGATCAGCTCGATATCTTGGGTATCGATTACACTGTTTCTGGTAGGGGTGAGGTTGTTTTTGATACACCTCTGACTTTAGAACAGGTAGCTCATCTCGAGACTGAATTTGCTCTGTGGGGAATGGAGCTCATGGATAATGGTAAATCCGAATTAGTACAGAGAATAAAGGAAACTATCGCCTCCATGTTAGAGAATGATGAATCCAGGCGGGTTAAACTTTCATCGTATCTCTCAGAAAAACTCAATTATTCTTACGCCCATCTATCCAACGTGTTTTCTGAGACGACCTATAGTTCTATAGAAAACTTTTTAATCTTAAAAAAAATCGATCACGCTAAGTTTCTTCTTTTGAATGAAAAGTTGACTCTTACTGAAATTGCAGATAAATTGAATTACAGCAGTGTTGCACATCTCTCTAGCCAGTTCAAAAAAACGACTGGATTGACACCTTCGTCATTCCAGAAACTAATTCTTAAACGCTCTCAAGTTTCCCGAAAATTTAGAGTTAATCAATAAATATGGCAACTGATTTTTTAAGAATCATATTAGTGGATGATGATGAGGATGACCGTATTCTTTTCAGCAAAGCCATTGACGAACTTAAAATAAATACCGACCTCTTAATGTTTGAGGATGGTTATGAACTTCTAGATCACTTAAATGATGATCCTAATCTCCCGTCTATAATATTTCTCGATTTAAATATGCCTATTATAAACGGAATGGATTGCTTAAGGGAAATTCGTTCTAATCAAAAATATTCTGATATTTCTATTGCCATATATTCTACTTCTTCATCTGAAAATGATATTGATCAGACATTTATTCATGGAGCCAACGTTTATATTAATAAGCCTTATAATTATAATAAGCTTAAAGACACCATCGACAAGGTTCTAAAAATAAACTGGCAGTATTTTAATTCTTCATTAAACAAGGAAACCTTTCTCCTAAGGTTATAACTGATTTTTTTTATTCTTAATTTTTTTAGCATTTATCTTCTGAAACCACTTTGTTTATAGATATATCCTGTAATCTTATAATACAATCCTAAGATTCTGTAACAGATTAAGTCCTGTTATATCCGAATTTTGGTACATGGTTAAACGAAAACCATATATGTGGAGAATTAGGATTGCTGTACTGACTGACTAACCTGTCCGATTTCTCAAAAAAAAACAACTATTTAATTAAGGGGCAATGAAAAACTTAGAAATCTTAAAAGGATTATGGTACTCGGCAATTGTAATTTGGATTGCTTGGCTAGCTTCTTTGGTAACGTGGTTGGTTAACGCCGCGTAACTGAAATAGCGTTGAAAATCTTTAACGAGTAAAAAGAATTGAATTAACAAAACTATATTCATGAAAACTACATTTTTAAAATCAGGTTCTATTTCCAATATGTTCGAGCAGATGCAGAATTTTTTCGGCGGTGTTTCTTCAGAGCAGACCGGAGAGTTCCATCTAAAAATTAATAATGATTTTGGTCAAGGCGTAATTAAAGGTATTGCCTTAAAGGGTGGTATTTCATATATCGACTTCGACATCATTTTTAATGAAGATGTTTGTGTGTCCTTAAAAACACCAGATACATCACCTATATACTTTACCTATTGTACTCAAGGCCAATATTCTCATAGCTTCGGAAAAGATGGCGAGAGACAGACTTTAGAGAAATACCAAACAGGTATCTTAGCCAGCAAAAATAATGAAGAGAATAATCTTTATTTTGATAAAGACCAAGCTCTTAAAACAGTCCTTATTGTCGTAAATACTACTGGTCCAAAATCTAACGAAGAGATGGACCTTAATTATATGCTAAGACACACATTCTTGAAAAATGAAAATGTCTCTTATCTATATGTTGGTTCTTATAATCTAAAAATTGCCGATGTCGTTAAGCAATTAGATGCTATAACTCAAAAAGGATTGGTTCGCAATCTCCTGACCGAAGGTTATGTACATATGATATTAGGTCTAGAGATTCAACAGCATACCGACGATCTGGCCAACAGAAATAAAAATAAAAGTTCGTTGTCAGAAAGAGAGATGGACGCTATTACTCAACTATCCGACTTTATCGAGGCTAACCCAGAGAAACCGATGTCAATCAAATATCTATGCAGAAAGACTGGATTATCTCCAAGAAAGCTTCAAGAAGGCTTTAAAATGATGCATGATACCACCGTTACCGATTACATACGTGACGTACGAGTTAAAAAAGCTGAATATCTTATTAAAAATACCGATCTAAATATATCTGAAGTTGTTTATAGTATTGGAATAACTAGTAGAAGTTATTTCTCTAAAATATTTAAACAAAAATATGATTGCTGCCCTAAGCATTATAAGGATCAGTACAATACGATAGCTGCAACAGCTTAATATATACTTTCACTTACTTAGTTTATAAAACCGGTCTTATGTCTCTTAGGTCGGTTTTTTTATTTACCTATTTTTTCGATTTTTCAAATTTATATGGAACTGGAGGTTGCTAATATTATCTTTTACGTACTGATGGCAGATAAATATTAAACGCAGTTCCCTTATCTACTTCAGACTCAACCTTTATTATTCCCTTATGCAATTCAACGATTCTTCTTGATATAGCTAAACCAATACCGGTCCCTCCGTATTTGCTTTTTGAGCTAAATCTTTTAAATGGCTTAAATATTTGTTCTAAATATTCTTCTTTAATACCAATTCCGTTATCGCGAATCGTTATTAAATCATAGTCAATTTTTGTATTTAAAATTTCGTCTGAATCGATTTCCGAACCAGCAACTTTACTGGAGCTGATTGTTATGACCGGAATACCATCATTAAATTTCAATGAATTCTTGAGTATATTACTAAATAGTTGTAATAATTGCATATAGATTCCATGCACAGTTCCTAAATTTTCGAAGGACACTTGTGCGCTCTTGTCTTCAACTAAAAGATCTAAATCATCAACTATTTCCTGGAACAATACATCGAGTTCAATTTCTTCATGATTAAATGTAGCTTCAGCAAGACGGCTATAATCTAAAATATTCTTTACCAAGGAGGTCATATGTGAGGCCGCTCGATCAATTTTATCACTGTATTCTATAGTTTCCTGAGAAGTAGTGGTATCTCGTATAATAGAATTAAAAGTCCTAATTTTTCTAATCGGTTCTTGTAAATCGTGACTTGCCACATAGGCATATTCTTCTAGGTTCATATTTACCTTTAGCAATTCGCTATTAGAACGTTCTAGTTCGGCAGTCCTTTGGCCAACCAATTCTTCTAACTTTTGGGTAAATTCCTTTTGCTCGTTAATGTCTACGCATGTGCCGATATAGCCCTCAAACTCATTGTCGGCATGAAAAATTGGTCTTCCATGTACCAAGAACCAACAATAACCGCCTTCATGATTTCGTATTCTATGCTCTAAGGTAAATTTGCGTCGTTTGTCAAAATTAGAAGTATACACATCTAAAACATGCTCTCTATCTTGAGGATGAACCACATCTTTCCAACCGCCATTAAGAAGTTCGGCAGAAGTACATCCGGTAAATTCATACCATTTGCTACTGAAGAAGTTAATATTCTTTTCATCATCAGTCAACCAAATCATTACTGGTGCGCTATCGGCAATTGTTCTAAATTTTTCCTCACTGCTTTGTAATATTGAAAGAAGTTGTTTGTCTTTAGTAATATCCATTACAGTAGCCAAAATTCTTTCTGGATTATCTTCGTTGTCAAAGAGCAATCTTCCGTGCACTCTTATCCATTTAGTTTTCTCTCCTTTAAGTCTTACTTCGTAGCGAATGATACCTGTTGTAAGCGCTTCGTTCCATTGTTCTACAATTTGATTGTGATCTTCTTTATGAATTTTGTCCATATACATGGAACCGCTCAGAATCAAATTTCTATCATAGCCTAAAAGATCATTTAATTCTGGATTACTTTCGAAGATGTCTATTTTTGCCTTCCAATCATAAATAATCAGTGCAGCAGCATCAATTGCTATATTAAGCTTAAGTTCTCTCCTCCTCTGTTCCGTAACATTTTGGGTTAGGTACATGATTCTATTATCTTCTCCATATAGAGATAATGGAACAGTTAGAAGATTATATAGATTTTCGCCAAAATTAAATTCAATATTCCCGCTCTGGCCCTTAAGGGTTTCGCTAAAGACCTTGATAAGTCGGTCTCGTTCCTTGGCAGAAGGATTTAAATCTGGTAGACTTTTGCCCAGCATACTATTTGCCGAGACATTAAAGCGGTCTAAACCTCTACCAGCTAAATATTCAATCTCGAATTTAGAATTTAATATACCAACAGTTCCATTTGGTATGTTCTCAGCGATGCTTCTGTAAATTACTTCATTGCGTTCGCTAATCTCTTTTTCTTTCTTAAGTTCATTCTCCTTTTCAATTAAGGCTTCGTTTATAATCCTTAGTTCATTATTAGCGGTATTCAGTTCTTCGTTCGCAGACTGCAGTTCTTCATTGCTGGTCTCTAATTCTTCATTAGAAGATTTTAATTCTTCATTAGAAGATTGCATTTCTTCATTAATACTTTGCAACTCTTCATTGGTAGATTCTAATTCTTCTGTAAAGATTTGAAGATGTTCTCTGGTAGAAGATAATTCGTCCTCTAGTTCTTTAATACGGATGTCAGTAAAGTCTATATTATCCATCTTTTCCTGAATTTCGCTACTCTTTAATGGGTAAACAATCCTTTCGAAAACAACAATATAATACTGAATATCATTTAAGGTATAGAGTAGAGGAGCAACCGAAACCTGTACATGATGAATTTCATCAAATAACTTAAATCTTATAACTGGACTAATCTGCTTTTCTCCGCTTCTTTTGCACTGCGTGTGGAGCGCTTTTAAGATGGTGGCAATCTCTTTGTTGGCCATCTTATAAAGATTAGTATTCATACTTCCTTCCCTAATTTCAAGGTAAAGCCGTACACTACCATTTACTTCTTTTATTTCTGCATTTTCATTTATTACCAAAAATGGGTTTTCGAAAGATCTATAAATGGTTTCCTTTGCAATGTCATTAATAGTCATGCTACGGCTCCGTTCCTTTTCATAGGCATGAAATTCGTTTTTATTCTTAGAAAATCTCGAAAAGCGAAAATTGTATGAAGCAGAAGAATTGGATTTTCTAAATACCTTATAATTTGAAACTTTATCAAATAAGTCCGCTGCAACAGTTATGCTTTCTGATTTTCCTAAGAAGAGTAGGCTGCCAGGCAATAAGGAATAGTGAAAGGTTTGCAAGGTTTGTTTTTGTAAGTCATTATTGAAGTAAATCAATAAATTTCTACAACTTATCATATCTAACTTTACAAACGGCGGGTCATGACTTATGTCGTGCTTGGTAAATAAAATATATTGTTTAAGCTCTTTTATTACCACATATCGATTTTCATCAATTTTCTCAAAATACTTAGAAAGTAAATTAATTGGTAGGTTCTCTAAACTCTCTTTTTGGTAAATGCCTTTTCTACCGACCTGCAGGGCTCGTTCATCTAAATCTGAAGCAAATATTTGCAATTGGTAATCGCGTATGCGTTTCCCTAATAATTCATGAAGAATTATACTTATAGTATAAGGTTCTTCTCCAGTGGCACATCCCACAGACCATACCCTAATTGTATCACCGGGATTTTTGCTCTCGATTAATTCTTTTAGATACTTACGGATATTTTCAAAAGCTAAGCGATCTCTAAAAAATTCGGTTACTCCAATTAATACCGCTTCAAATAATAGATCTAATTCTCTTGGGGATTCTTTTATATATCCCAGATAGTCATTAATCGATTCTAATTGAAGAACGTTGATCCTGTGATTTATCCGTCGCATAATTGTTGACGGTTTGTAAAGGGAAAAGTCAGTTCCAGAACGTCTTTCCAAAAGTTCAAAAATGACATTTACATCTTTTTTCTTAGGTTGTGATGTCGCGATAAATTCGCTGTTCCTGCAGAAACGTTGGATATCTGCATACATATCTTCTGCAATTAAGATGGCATCTATATTCTGAGTAGCAATTGACGAGGTGGGCATCGAATTATGTTCGGCGGATTTTGGAACTTGGGCGATGGTAAAACCACCCTTCTCCCTTATTTTCGAAATACCTTCCGAACCATCACTTCCAAAGCCAGAAAGTATGACACCAATACTTTGCCTACCAAAATTTTCTGCCAAAGAAATAAGAAACTTGTTAATCGAAGGGGCAGATAGATGCTTAGCCGGCAAATCATCTAACCGTAGAATATTGCCTTCCACGTGAACATCACAATTCTGTGGAGTAACATAGATTTGTCCAGGTTGCATCTCCATGCCGTCTTCAATTGTTAAGACCGGCCATTTAAATCTTTTGGTAAGAATGTTTGAAAGCTCACTCTTATAATCGGGACTTAAATGCATTACAATTATTACACAGAACTCTGCTTTACCACCATTGAAATTTGATAGAAACCTAGATAAAGCATCCAAACCTCCTGCAGAAGCACCAACTCCTACTGCATATAACTTAGATTTATTTGTGGTGTGGTTGTTATTTTCCAATCTTAATCATTTATTTTTAATACAGAACGAATTTGTTTTAGGTGGCTCATAACTTCATCTTTCTTATCAAAATAAGAACGGGCCAGAGTAAGGGAGCCTCTTTTTTCGAAATCTATAGCCATCCGTTGAAGAAGTGTTTTCTTTTCTTCTAAAGTTCTCATTGAAACCCAAAGTGCTTCTTCAAGCGCTTCATTCTGTGCCTTTAGCAATGCATCTTCTGTAAAAGCATGACCAACATGGCATCTATATCTCTTCACTGGAGAATCTTTCATTTCCCATAAAGGTCCGCCGCAACTGCTGCAACTTATAGGAACTTGCACTCCAAGATCATCCTCTGTGGCAATTTGGCTTTTAAATTTGGTTGCAATTTCATTCTCTCTTTCTAATCCACTAGGAATTGATACTTCTTTTGGTAAGTCTTCATGGATGATTTTTTGAATAACCGAAGACATATCTTCTAAATTCACTACATAATCAATCTCTACATTATCGATAGCAGCTTGTGGCATATCCGGGAATTCTGAAGTTGCGGGATTTTGAGCTATTGCAATTCCACCGCATTTTTTGATGCCCTCCAAGCCAGCAACACCATCATTAAGTTGCCCGGTCAATAGAATTCCGACTGCCGAATTCGCAAAAGAAACTGCACCTGACCTAAATAGTACATCTATAGAAGGGCGAAAAAGATTTTCTCGTGGTCCGTTAGATAGATGGATTTTTTTGTCTTTAATAAACAAATGGTGATTAGGTTTGGAGACGTAAACAACTCCGGGCAAAATATCCATTTTATCTTTTACTTCTTTTACTTCTAAATCTATTTTAGAGCCTAGGTATGCTGGATAAGTTGAAGGCGTGTCAAAAGCAGAGTGCAGTACAATCAAAAATGCTGCATTGATATCTTTAGGTAAGTTTGTAAGCGTGTCTAATACAGCTGCTTGTCCACCAGAAGATCCTCCAATAAGGAAGATCCTCAAATGTTTTTCGGGAGTCATTTAAGGAAGATTGATTTATAATTTGTTGTTAGAAAAGAATAAGCAATCATAGGACAAATTGAGAATTTTCGGCACACAATATAAAAAATGAATTTTTTTTCTTCTAACTAGAAAAATTTATAAGTTGACCTAATAACCTCAATTTCTTGGTTTATTCGATTCGTCTGTAGTTTTCGGAATATATCTTATTGCCATCGTCATCAATCTCTATTTGTATAAAGGAATTTTTTGACAATATAAGGTCATATCTAAATTCTTCCCGTTCTGTGATAATCTTTGTCATCATCTCAGAACCGTAGTCAAGGACTTCGACTAACTGTCCATCCTCAATTCTATAACTCCCAAAGCCGAACCACTCTGTTGAGTCGGTTGGTACTTGTTTGCTCCACATTACTTTGGAAGGTGAGTACATTTTTACCTGTCTAAAACCTTCTCTTTGTTTAAATGAATCTATGACTTTGTCATCTTCGTAATTATAATAGCCAACCAATTCCCAAGCTCCATCTAATGGAGTGATTGCTGTGGTATCGATTGTTGAGGTCTTTTCTATAGTATCGTCTGTAGTGCTCTTAGCAACATCTTCGCAAGAAAATACAAATAGACTAATCGTGAGGTATAGTAATGAAGTTTTCATAATAATTAGATTGAGTTGTACTAACAAGATACGAAAAAAGCAGCTCTCATGAGTGCTGCTTTTTTTTAACCTATATAACTCTGATGGGAGTTAATACCATTCAAAGAAAAACCCTGATATTATAACTCCAATGATTAAAACTATCAGCACGCCAATTACAAATTTGGAAATACCCACTGTCTTTTCATCTTTCTTTAAGATGTAATCCCTTCTATTTTCTTCTTCTTCTTTAACGAATTTCATAACAATTATTTATTTATATATACTGTTTTCTTATTTACAAATTCTAAAATCCCTTCTTTGGATAATTCCCTGCCATATCCAGAAGCCTTGGTTCCTCCAAAAGGTAATCGCGGGTCAGATTTTACCATCTCATTGATAAAAAATGCGCCATCTTCAATTTCTGAAATCAAATCGATTGCGGCTTCAGTATCTTCTGTGAACAACATCGTTCCCAATCCAAACTTGGAATTAGAAGCCGTCTCCAGCGCTTCTTTTTCATTTTTCACCTTTATTATAGCGGCTACCGGTCCAAAAGTTTCTTCGTCAAAAACTGGCATACCAGCCGTAACATCAGTCAAAATAGTAGGTGCAAAATAAGAATCCTTGGAGGAATTTCCTAATAACACCTTGGCACCTTTTTTCACCGAGTCTTCAACTTGTTTTTTAAGGGTTTCGGCTAAATCTTTTCGGGCTAAAACCGTTAGTTCCGTATCTTTGGATTGCGGATTACCAATTTTTATACTTTCTACTTCTTTTTTAAATTTCTTTAGGAATTCTTCATATATATCTTCTACAACGATAAAGCGTTTAGCGGCAATACAGCTTTGACCAGTATTCTGCATCCTCGCTTTTACCATTGTTTTTAAATATTTCTTAAGATTGGCATCTTTAAATACAATACACGCATTGTTGCCTCCAAGCTCAAGAACATTTTTCTTTAAGTGCTTCCCGCTGATTTCGGCAATACTTCTTCCCGCTTTTTCACTCCCGGTTAGGGTTACGGCCTTTATTCTGTCATCGGCAATTAGATTTTCTAAGTTTTCGTGATCACTCAAGATAGTTGTAAAACATCCAGTTGGATATCCTGACTGTTCAAACAGTTCTTGGATTTTCATTGCGCAACCGCTTACGTTGGTCGCATGTTTAAGAATGCCAACGTTACCGGCAGTAAGAGTAGGGATTGCAAAACGCATCACTTGCCAGAATGGATAATTCCACGGCATTACTGCTAAAATGATTCCCAATGGGTCATAGCTGATAAAACTTTCTTCTGCTTCAGTTTCAATGATTTCGTCACTGAGCAACAAATCTGCATTCTTAGCGTAGAAATCGCAAAGAAATACACATTTCTCAATTTCGGCAATACTTTCGGATATGGGTTTGCCCATCTCATTGGTAATTAGTTCGGCAAGCTTGTTTTTTTGCGACTCCATATTCTTTGAGAAGGTTTTAAGACATTTCACTCTATCCTTAACCTCTAATTTTCTCCAAGACCTAAATGTTGCATTTGCCGTTGCAATTTTCTCTTCAATCTCTTCTGAAGAATGAAGTTTATAGGATTCGAGTTCTTCACCATTAAATGGGTTTATAGTTTTATATGTTTGCATGTTTTGTTGAATTATAATATGATTTTTTTTGTTCGGATAGTCATCAATTTAGACATAATTTTCTGCAATTTGTTTGGTATTTAAGTTAAGATTAACACGGTATAAGCTAAATGACTCTTGTTATATTTTGTAAATTTGAACTACATCAGAACGATGTAACTAAATAAATAACTTAAAACAAATATTATGAGTAGTGATAATTCAGTATTAGGACTTTTAGCAGGTACAGCAATAGGTGCTGCACTTGGGATTTTGTTTGCTCCAGACAAAGGTAGTGCAACAAGACAGAGAATTGTAGATGAAGCAGCAGCAGCGCGTGACGTAATTACAGAAAATGCTTATGAACTGAAAGACAGAGTTGCTAATACAGTAGTTGCTAAGAAAGCAACTTTAGATGAGCAAGTAGAATCAATGGTTACAAACGCTAGCTATAAAGCAGAAGATGTAATCAATATACTTGAGAGAAAACTTGAAGAATTAAAATCAAAGAACAGAAGACTGCAGAAGGATGAAGTTGTTGTAAAAAACACCGCTCCCAAGACAGTCTAATTGATGGGAATAATTGATTCTTTAGGCGAAACCTCCGAAAAGGCGGCAGATAAGGGCCAACACTATCTAGATACAACTAAGGCATACTTAAGGTTGAAAATTTTTCAACAAGTATGTATCATAGTAGGATCGATGGGGAAGGCAATGATTGTCGGCGGGATGGCTTTTATCGGGTTTCTTTTTGTAGCTGTTGCATTAGCAATTGGTTTAGGAAATCTTTTTGGAAGTATGGTATTGGGTTGCCTTGGCGTGGCTTTGATATTTTTTATTCTCGGGTTCATTGCCTTTAGATTCAGAAACCATATTGACACGGAGATTATTAAGAAGATGGCTCCTAAATTTTTCGAATCGACATGATTAAAAATGTAATTAGAGATGATGATAGTCCGGAGTTAGAGAATTTCTCTGATGATTATCCTACCTATACAAGACCTGTTGTAGACTCAGTCTACGATGAGGATGTTTCTGGTGTAGAAATATCTGATCATAATTACAAGAAGAATGAGGATACCACGACTGATAAGAATCTTACTGATGAAGAAATTAATGTTAATCCAACCCCACGTTATACGTCTTTCGAACAGATAAAGAAGGAACTTGTAATCCTAGATTTAGAGCGAAAGATTGCCTGGGAGGAGTTAAGGTCTGTAAAGCATGATTTGCAAGAAGACTTGGCACCATCTAATTTTGTTGAACCTGCACTTAAAATTGTAGGGACCGTCAGTGGATTAGTATTATTAAAGAATCTTATTTTCGGGAGGTAGAACTTCAGAAAATACGTTTAAAGAAACACGTTATGCAACATATGGTTGGGTAACGTGTTTTTTGTATTCTGTAGGTGAAACATTATACTGTTCCCTAAATATTTTGGAGAAATAACTTCTGCTGGTAAACCCAATCGTATAAACAATCTCAGAAATATTTAAATCCGTAGTATTCATTAATTCTCTTGCAGACTTTAACCGAGTGTAGCGAATAAAGTCAGTAACGGTTCTTTTAAACAAATATTTAAATCCTTCTTGAAGCTTTGCTTGAGATAAAGTAGAATTGACTGAAAGTTCTTTTAAGGTATAAGGATAAGCAGGATTTTTGATGATTGATTTAGCAACATTTCTCACCAACTTTAACTCAGTTTTTTTCAACGGAGCCGGTTTCCTTGTTATTTTCTTGGCCAAATTGTGCTGTTGAATGTGTAAGGACAATATAATATATATCTTCGCTTCAATTTGAAGCATCCTTGTCATGCCTTTAGACTGAATGTTCTTAAGTGACTTAACGTGATCAGACATCTTTAAATTTAACGAACCAAAGTACTCGTATCTATTTTTGTGTTTGGTGTCTATAAAGACGTCATAAAGCTCTTTATTAATGAGTGAAATTCCATCCAATCTCTTTTTCAGAAACTTTCTTCTTAAAATCTGAATGACATTTACTTCTTGCTTTACATCTTTTGGAAAGAACATAAGATTGTTGCCACCTTCCTTATTTGCAATTATGACCGACTGAAAAGGTTCTATTGACTCTAAATTCTCTGTAGAATCAAATCCTTGAGAATAATTTCCTTGGGAGCAAAATATAAAATGAATAGGGTTATAGCCAGATGTATTGGCGGTAAAGAGGACATCATGCTTAAACACGACGTTAAACTCAATTAGGTTAACACCCCAATCAAAATCTAAAAACTTAATGTATCCTTTAGCAAACTCATTATCGAGCAGTAGTTTTTGCTCACCCCAATTCTCTTCGAAAGTACCACCTATTACACTCTGTATCTCTCGTCCAAAACCTTTAACAGAGTTCGTTTCAATATCAATATTGATCATTGCAATATTTTAGCATTAACATTACCGTTGCCAAAATTACAATTTTAAACCAATAAAATTTACTAACTTTTATCGAGCAATGATGGGTTTCGCCGAAAATGTTCATATTTTTTTCTTTAAAACCTCAGTGTCTTAAAGGCTTCTCTTTACATTTTCTCATAAAGTTAATCTATGCATTTATATAGCACCTCATGATGGCGGTGATATACTAATTTTATATCAAATTATTAGTTAAACAGTTTGTTACAACATAACTTCATATATGTTTGGCGAACGTGATAGTTAATCTATCTGTTTAATAATATTTTCTGAATATAAAGGTTAGTTAGTTAGGCCTCAGCAGAATTTTAAAATTCTGCTGAGGTTTTTTTTGCTCTAAACCCACCATTTTTCTTAAAAAATGTTAATTGTTTCGGGAGAATTTATATGGGTTAAATTTTAGACTCATTGAAACAATAGGTGGGGCAGACTAATAATAATTTTGAATAAATGATGCGTAAGTATCATATGTGTTAATCAGTAAACACAATAAAATATTACTGCGAATTTAAATCTATATATTATGAGTAATTACACTGAAGAAGTAGGAGATAAATTAAATGATTTATTAGAACGTACATACGATGCCGAAAAAGGCTTTAAAAAAGCAGCTGAAAATACAGATCACTCAGCGTTACGTTCATACTTTAACCAAAAAGCGCAAGAGCGATATGATTTTGGGCACGAACTAAAATCAGAAATTAAGAGTTTTGGACAAGAAATCGATAAAGGAGGGAGTGTAACTGGAAGTTTACATAGAACTTGGATGGACGTTAAGGCTTTCTTTTCGGCTGATGACGATGAATCGATGCTAGAAGAATCAATACGTGGTGAAAAAGCTGCGATTGAAGAATATGATGAAGTATTAACAGAAACTAGTTTGCCAATGAGCACTAAGAATGTGCTAAGCGGCCAGAGAAATAAAATTCAGACAGGTCTATCTAAAATCAAGAGATTAGAAGATTTAGTTGACTAATTTGTAATTTGTACAAAAAGGAAAAGGGACGATAATTCGTCCCTTTTTTATTGATAAAAGATAGTGTTTAAGCGACTGACTTAAGAAGCTTCTTGTGCATATTTTTTCTATATTCTTTCGGGGTACAGCTATATTTAGACTTAAATATTTTACAGAAATAACTTCTGCTGGTAAATCCTATGCTGTAAACAATTTCAGAAATATTAAGATCAGAATTAAGCAGCAATGACTCAGCTTTCTGAAGCCTTACGTATCTAATATAGTTAAGTACCGTTTTCCCATGAAGATGTTTAAACCCTTCTTGTAATTTTGCGGGAGACATCCCAGCTCTTCGGCATAGTCCTTCAATATTATGTTGTAACTCAGGTACCGATACAATGTATTCGCTTATTTCGCTTATTACCTTAAGTTCTGATTCGGTTAATGATGTAGATCTTTCTCCGCGTTGGCTGTCTTCATAAAATTGTTCAATATGGTAGGCCATTATAAGATGATAAATTCCTTCTAAGTATAGGAAATCTGTAATATCATTCATCTTTCTTTCTTTCTGAAGATGTCTTATCTGTTCTGTAATCTTAAAATTGAAAGAACCGATGTGAACTTCATCTTTAAAAGAATCTAAGGAGTTCAAAAGATTTTCTAAACGAATATCTGTATGATAATAACCATTTACAAATTTTGAAAAGTATTGGTCTTTGTTGACCACTAAAATATTCAGCCTTATTTCTGTTCCCTTTTCTAGAAATAGGGAAGTGCTCCCATCTGAATTAGGAATAAAAATTGCGGATTTTAAGTTTGGTAAACTTTCTGTATCATCAGAAGCATTTTGATAACTAACATTTCCCGAGGTGCTGTATACAAAAAAGAGTTCGTTCTTATTTGTAATCTTCAAAGGGACTTTAGCATCTGTCTTGAGATTTAAAATAACATCAATGGCCGTCAGATTTTCGTCAAAGCAAATACAGTCCACCTTTCCCGTTCCTATAGTTGGATTTATATTTAAATGGTAAATTCCGTATTCTTCAATAACTGAGTCTCCAACTGCCTCATTAAAAGAAAGTAATTCTTGTGGTATTTTCTTATCGTTCATAATGAGAGAATGCCCATTTATGCAATGGACTATGTTTTAGAGTTGTTTAAGTTTTTTTGATATACGTAAATTTACTAAAGGCTAGCTGTGGTGATTAATTCAATTAACGCATATTTTAACATTATAAGACCATCAATTAAAGTTGTTCTATTAAGAATCATTTTTGATTCAGAAAAAAAAAGTATATCAGTCATGAATTGTATTTATTAGGCTAACTTAAAAAAACTAATCTGACGACATTGTATATATACGATTATCAATGTTTTATAGACTATCAAATACCGCGTCTAGGTCAGAGTTAGAGAAAATGTCTAATACTCGCATGTCCTATCCTTCACTGTATAAATCCAGTGTAATCATAGATGGTTTAAAGGAAAATAATCTTACTATTAAAACCTGCCAGAACTCCGATGTGCTTTCTATTGCCATTTGGGGAATTCTTCCGCAAGGTTATTCTGAGCAATGGCAAACTTTCCAGAACATAAAAAACACGCTTAATTTCGAAGCAGATTCATTAAAGACAGATCAATGTTTTAAAGATGCGTTGTACAATAGAAGATGTTTAGTTTATGTCACCGGTTTTTTTACTACCTACATTATTAATAGTAAGACCTATCCATTCTATGTATATCTAAATACCAATACTCCGTTCTGTTTAGCAGGAGTTTACAATGAGTTAGACGATGGTTTTCTCACTTGTTCTATACTAGTGTCCCGTGGAGCGAATTCTCTGAATGATATACAAAATCTGAGCAATGAAGTCCCGATTGTGCTGGACAAGAAGGATGCTAAGAAATGGAACGATACTAGTATGTCTAAAGATGAGGTTGATCATTTTATCGATAATCCTAAAAAATTTCTTTTTAGGTCCTATCCCATATCCTCAAGCTTCTATACTGAAGATACCTTCGACTCCAATATTCTAAAACCTTTTATCTTTCTACCACACATCGTAAGTGATAGTAACTAATTGAAATACAGTTGTGTATTCCATTTAATATTTGGAAAAAATGTCTTGTTTAATGTGTTAATGATAGTCTTTATACAGTTAATCAAAAAGTTAATATTATAGCAAATTTGAACTAGACAATAGGTTTTGGATTAACTACAAACCATTAAAATCAATAGTATGCTACGCTGGACAATCACATTTATTATCATCGCGGTAATTGCCGCTATTCTTGGATTTGGAGGTATGGCTGGTGCCGCAGCTGGAATAGCCAAAATTATATTCTATATTTTTATAGTACTTTTTATATTATCTTTACTTAAAGATTTAGTAAAACGATAATGTTAACTTAATTTAAACTAACACAATTATTATGAAAAAAGTATTTTTAACACTTGCGGTTGTATTTACTCTTTCTACTTCTTTAACAAGTTGTAGAGATACCGCTAAAGACGATGTTGAAGAAGTTGCAGATGACCTAGAAGACGCTGCGGATGACGTTGGTGATGCACTAGATGACAACTAATAACAATATGTTTTAATTAAAAAGTTCCAAATATTATTTGGAACTTTTTTTAATTGTACTCTTTCTATTTCTTCAATCTGGATTTTGTTCATCTAATCCTTTTGAATCGTTATCTAAATATTTTTCTACATCTGAAGGATTTTCAATTCTGTAGTAGTCCTTGCCGATAATAACAATTGGGAAAACAAATACTTCTTGATGTGTTTGTAATACTTTAATCCAATCGTTGTCGCTCAGTTCAACATGAGAATCATAATTGTCGGTAAAACTAGGGTGCTCCTTATTCACCAAATCTGAAATGGTACAATCTAGATGATCGCAAATATCTGCCCATTGAGTGCCTGTTACTCTGGTCTTTTGAGTATCGATAGACAAAATATTTTTATCCGTAGATTGTAAATAACCTAACGTTTGCTTACCCACATTAGATTCTGAATTATAAAATAATTTAATCACATTTTCGTCTTTGGAAATTACGCTCATTTTCAATAAAATTAGAAATTAGGAATGAAGAATAGATTTATTCCATTTAAAATATAACATTTTTCTAATTCCAAAAATACTCTAAACATTGGGAATTAGGCCAAGTTTTAGGACTTAGAATGTAAGTTTACGGTCATTTATTCTACTTTTGTAATAAGATTTTAATCCAACGCTATGTCAGATAATATAGAACACGTAAAATGTTTAATAATAGGTTCGGGACCTGCAGGTTACACTGCAGCCATATATGCCGCTAGGGCAAATATGAAACCTGTCCTTTATCAGGGAATTCAACCTGGAGGTCAGCTTACGACCACTAATGAAGTTGAAAATTTTCCGGGTTATCCAGATGGTATTACAGGACCAGATATGATGATCGAACTTAAAAAACAGGCAGAACGTTTTGAAACAGACGTGAGGGACGGTTGGATCACAAAAGTCGATTTTTCTGGCGATACTCATAAAGTTTGGGTGAATGAAACCAATGAGATTCACTGCGAGACCGTCATAATTTCTACTGGAGCTTCAGCAAAATATTTGAATATTCCATCGGAACAAAAATATCTTCAACTTGGAGGTGGTGTTTCCGCCTGTGCAGTATGTGATGGATTTTTCTACAGAAATCAAGAGGTTGTAATTGTTGGAGCAGGGGATTCTGCTTGCGAAGAGGCACATTATCTCTCTAAGCTCTGTAAAAAAGTGACAATGCTGGTCAGGAAAGACGAATTTAGGGCAAGCAAAATCATGCAGGATCGGGTTATGAAAACTCCGAATATCGATATTCTCTTTAATACTGAAACCGAAGAAGTCTTAGGTGATGGACAAGTTGTTACCGGTGTAAAGGTAAGCAATAACGTTACTGGAGATGTATATGAAATTCCAGCAACAGGCTTTTTCGTTGCGATTGGCCATAAGCCAAACACAGACATCTTTAAGGATTATCTTAAACTGGATCAAACAGGATATATAATCAATATCCCTGGCACTTCTAAGACAAATATCGAAGGCGTATTTGTTTCTGGAGACGCGGCAGACAAAGTATATCGTCAAGCAGTAACTGCTGCCGGAACTGGTTGTATGGCTGCTCTAGATGCAGAAAGATATCTTGCGGCTAAAGAGTCGGATATGGAAATTGATGTAACAGCTAACCACTATACAGCATAAGGATAAGCTCCTATCTAAACTAAAAAAGTTATTTAGTCTTTTTCTGAAGTTTTACCCCGTCAATAAAGCGCTCCATGGTAATCGTGGGATTATTGTAAAGATAGATTTGGCTGGTGCCAGATGCCGAAATATTGATAGCGCTAGTTACTTCTATATAAACCTCACTATCTACTTCCGAAATGAGATTACAAGTTTTGGTGGTAAAATTCTTCCCATCAAATTTTGAATTATTATCAGTCTTTAGAATAACGTCAGTAGCGGTTCCTTCAATATCTGCAGTAGCTCGTTGGTGAAGGTTCACTGTAAATTTAGGACTATTTACCAATGCTTCTAATTTTACGTTATCGGTAGCATCAAATACCGATTCATTGGCAGTAACATTCAAGCGAATCCGTGATTTGTCCAAAGCTTGAAAATTGAATTTATTCGCTTTTATATTAAGGTATGCTTTTGAGGTCCCACTCGTTTTCAACAGAGTATTGCCCAATTCTAAGGAGGTTAACGACCGTATTTCTGCGTCGTCTTTAGTTTCAATTTCCTTGAGTTTATTGCTATAGTTAACCGTAATGTTCATCTTACGGCTAGAGGTTATTCTAGAAGTAGATTTAAACGTTAGTACGCTATCCACCACTGCAAATTCTATATATTCATGAAGATTGCTGTCAGTTTCAACTTGAATGGATGGTTTGGCGTTGTAAATAATTTCAACTGAAAATTCCTCGCCTACAATTATTTTATTAAAAGCATCAATGTATGTCTGCTCAATCGTGACGTCCCGGTTACCTTTTATCTTATCGTCGTCTTGTGCTTTAACCAGCATCGGCAACACAACAATAAACAAAAGGATAATCAAAGATTTTTGCATTAGCTATATTTAACTGTGAAACAAATATAAAACAAAAACCATCCCAAACTCTATTGCAAGTTTGAAATGGTTTAGAGACAGGTTGGTTGGTTGTCTTGTTTTATTAGCTAATTGCCTCTAATATTGCCCGCTGGTGAATCAGATTTTTTACTTTTTCTGGATTGCCAGAGTAATTAATATCACCACCGCTACCTGCGGAAGCTACTAGCTCTTTTTTTGTATTTACCGTTATATCTGCACCGCTGCTTGCATTTGCAAGGCAAGTTTGGGAAATTAGATTTCCGGCTTTTATATCGCTTCCGCTGCTTGCGTCTGCAGTTAAGTTATTTGTCTTTCCATTAACTTTTAAATCGGCACCACTGCTAGCATTTAGACTCAAGTTATTCGTGATAACTTCAACTTCCATATCACTTCCGCTTGTTGAGGTCAAAGTAAGGTCTTCTGATTTTATAACTCCCTCTCCGTAAACGTCGCTGCCACTATTAGATTGAATTTCCCTAATTTCTCCAAACGAAACCATAACCTTTTTGGATTCGGCAAATCTTATGTTTCCTTCTACGGTTAAATGTAAAATGCCATTTTCTACATAAACCATGATCATATCTTGAAGATTTTCATCTGCTTCTACCGTAACAGAATTTTTTCCGTTTTGGGTTAGATAAACATCCAAGCCTGCGTGGGCTTCAATTTTATCGAAATCATCCTTTACGATGCGTTCTTCAGTTACCACATGACCATTCCCTGAGACACCAGGTCCGAAGTTGATGTCAAAATTACAAGAGAACAGCGTGAGTGCCATTATAATTGATACGATGAGTTTTGCGATTGTTGTCATTTTATTTGATTTTAATTGATTGATTTTTTGATTGATTCTTCTATTACTTCATCATTTTCCCTCACCACCATTTTAGTGCAAGAAGGTTAAATGGTTTCATCTTTTGTTTGGTTAAATTTCTTGTTTGATGGCGTAATTAGCTATAATAAATTTCCGAACTGTTGTTTTTAGGGTCTGAATCGTTAGTTATCATCTGAAACCAACTTCCCACCGTCTTCATCTACACTCAGTCTCACATTATCTGATTTTGACCGGTTGCTGCTGTCAATCACAATTGTAGAAGTACTATCTGCTTCTGATTCTACTCTCTCTTCTTCGATATCGATGCCTTCAATTTCATTAAAATCATCTCCGTCTTCGCTCTCCAAAAAATCTTCCGCTGAACAATCTAGACAGCTTGCATTATCTTCCGAGATTTTCATTAGGTGTCCGGCGTTATCGTAAGAGATAATATTTTCGCTAGAACTTCTAGAATTAAGAAAGGACTTGGTGTTATCATTCAATTTTATGACTGTTCCTTCTGGCACATACAAATTCAAAAGTACCTTCTGGTCTAAAAATTTATTTTTGAAGTCCGTTTCCAGAAAATTATCTAATACTAATTCACCATTTTTAATAGAGTAGGAGTATGAAATCTTTTCTGCGGAATTCTTTGCTTCAATGAAATCGCGACCTTGTGATTCTTTATAGATTTCTAAAACCGCAACGGAGTCTTTGGTAGATTGTACCGAAAGAGAAACGTTTCGAGAAAAAATGACTTTCTGGTTTTTATCATTAAAGGAAATCTTGAAGCCGTTAGTTCGCCATTGATTGTACCGGGAATTTTCAAAATTTCCTGAATTCATCTTAATATAAAGTGTATCCTGCGAGGTAATTGGAAGCTCTTTTCGCTCCGTTACAGAATTGTCTAAAGTGTAATAAGAAGCTTGGTTTATTCCGATAAATATTAGACTGAATAACGCCAGTAACCACAATCCCAACAAAGAAAATTTAGCGACCCTGCCAATGGATTTAAGGTTGTTGATCAGTATTTTTAATCCTAGGTACAGGATAAAGAACAACGGAATACCTATTAAAAAGAACAGAATCAGTGCGCCAAGCCAAATTGGTAAACCCACTGTATTAACTGCGTTTACGTAATCCATCCACATCGGATGCATATTAGAAATGCTTCCAAGTGACACAACACTTATAACTAAGGCAAACAAAGCAACCGCAGCACTAAGGATAAGTATTAAGCCCACGAACTTTGCGAATGCCTTAAAGAAAAACATGATGACATCTCCCAGGGTATCAAAAAATGATTTAGAGGTTGATTTGATCTTACTGCCGTGTTTCTCAAAATCTACGTTTCTAACTTTCTCCGAAACGGTGGAGGAAACATTTTCAAATCCGTCGCGAATTTTTTTTTCGATGTTGCTGATATTCACCGGTTCGCCAGTCATAGTCAGCTTCTCCGAAGTTGTTACCGCTTCCGGAACCAAAACCCAGAATAGGATGTATACCAATATAAATGTACCGCCAGAACCAATCGTTAGAAGTACCCATAATAAACGTACCCAAACTGCATCGATACCTAAGTAATGACCTAAACCTGAAGAAACCCCTGCGATATAAGAATTATCCTTATCACGATATAGTTTTTTAGATGGTTGGCTAGTTCTTCTAAAGGTTTCACGTTTTGGAGAATCTTCAAAGATTTCGTCGTCGACAAGATAATCTTCTGGTTGACCCATAATTGTTATTACTTGTTCAACTTCTTTGTTACCAATGACTTGCTTATCAAACTGAATTCTTTCAGAAAACAATTCGGCTATACGAGCTTCTATATCCGCAATGATTTCTGAACGCCCTTGTGAGTCGGTAAAGGATCGTTTAATAGATTCAAGATAACGTTGCAGTTTAATGTATGCGTCTTCGTCGATATGGAAGAAAATGCCTGCTAGATTAATGTTAACTGTCTTATTCATTGGTTTGTCTTTTTTGTCTTGTTACTAGGTTTACTGCGTTTTGTAATTCGCTCCAAGTGATGGTTAGTTCTTTAAGGAATAGTTTGCCGGTTTCTGTGAGTCCGTAATATTTTCTTGGCGGTCCAGATGTAGATTCTTCCCATCTGTAGTTTAATAGTCCGGCATTTTTTAGTCTTGTAAGCAGTGGATAGATTGTACCCTCTACTACAAGCAGTTTTGCGTCTTTAAGAGTGTCGAGTATTTCGGCTACATACGCATCTTCGTCCTTTAAAACGGATAAGATGCAGTACTCCAAGACACCTTTGCGCATTTGTGCTTTTGTGTTTTCAATTTTCATTTTTGTCGCTTATTTTTTGGATGCCGTGTGCTTATCGCATTGAGGACATTGGATTCGGTATTTTAATTCTGAATTCATTTTAGATAAAATTAAACTGTTCGCTTTTTAATTGATTGATTGATTGAATGATTGATGATATATGTAAGCCTGATTAGGGCTGATGTTTTTTTCTTATCATTTAATAAAGTTGATGGTAAAAGGATATTTATACAATTCCCCATCTCTTGCTTTAAGACTTGCTTTTATAATAAAAACCAATTCTAGAATAAATCCTATCACGGCTATGGCTCCAAGTCCTCCACCTATGTAGAAAAGAGGTGAAGGCTTTCCAACATTTATGTGAAAATCTCCCCATCCATTAAAATCGATATAATCTAGACCAGATAAGAACTGGAAGAAAAACAGAGGAATGGTCACTGTGCCGATAACAATCGCGTAAAGCAAAATACTTATTTGAAAGTTGATTGCCTGCTTACCATGCTCATCCAAGAATTCTGATTTGTCCTTATTGGTCACCCATAAGATGATGGGACCTATAAAATTTCCTAGTGGAATTACAAATCTCGAAAAGGTCGAAAGATGTATAAAAGTGGCAATGTTTTTTTGGTGTTTATCAACCATTTTGAAAAGTATATAATAGTTTCTTATGCAAATATATATCTAAAAGAAGGTATCTTGCAATACAAAGTACTGTAATTTAACATATAATTAACAATTATAGGCTCATTTAATTTTCGATATATTTATAGTATTAATATTTATAAAAGATGATGATTTCTCCTTCTAAACTCAATTTGTTTTTAATGTTTAAACTGCCCGCAGCCTACGTTACAGGGGTAAGAACAACATATCTCGATGATATAAAATGTGAGGTAATGGTAAGACATAAGTGGATTAATCAAAACCCATTCAACTCAATGTTTTGGGCAGTGCAAGGGATGGCAGCCGAGCTTACAACCGGTGCATTAATGATGTCGAAGATTCGTGAATCTGGTGAAAAAGTTTCCATGTTAGTTGCCAATAATAACGCATCCTTCTCAAAAAAAGCCACCGGCAAAATTAGATTTTCATGTAATCAAGGAGCAGAAATTGACAAAGCATTAAAAGATGCTATTGACACAGGAGAAGGACAAACAATATGGCTAAATTCTAGAGGAATTAATTCTGAAGGATTAGAAGTTTCAAATTTTAATTTCGAATGGACCATCAAGTTGAAAAAATGAGAAACTCAAAAAATTGATGTAACAATTCAGCTAAAAAACTAACCAATATATACAACTAAAAAAACAAGACCATGACATCACACGAAATTGATTATAGAATCTACGGCGAAGAAATGCAATACGTAGAAATAGAATTAGACCCGCAAGAAGGGGTAATTGCCGAAGCAGGAACATTTATGATGATGGACGATGGCATTAAGATGGAAACATTATTTGGAGATGGCTCTAATCAAGATCAAGGATTTTTAGGAAAAATATTAGGTGCGGGTAAAAGAATACTAACCGGAGAAAGTTTGTTTATGACCGCTTTTTATAATGATTTAAGTGGAAAACGAAACGTTTCCTTTGCTTCTCCCTATCCTGGAAAGATAATTCCAGTAGACCTAACAGAGTTTCAAGGAAAATTTATCTGCCAAAAGGATGCATTCTTATGTGCAGCGAAGGGCGTTAGTGTTGGGATTGAATTTAGTAAAAAGCTGGGCCGCGGCTTATTTGGAGGTGAAGGTTTTATTATGCAGAAATTAGAAGGTGACGGTATGGCGTTCGTACATGCAGGAGGGACAATGGCGAGAAAAACACTAAGGCCTGGCGAAACAATAAAAGTCGATACTGGCTGTATCGTTGGTTTTACCAAAGAAATTGATTACGATATAGAATTTGTTGGAGGAATTAAGAATACAATATTTGGTGGTGAGGGTTTATTCTTTGCAAGACTCAGAGGACCGGGAACTGTTTATGTTCAATCATTACCTTTTAGCCGATTGGCGGGTAGGGTGCTGGCCGCCTCGCCAAGAGGAGGAAAGGATAAAGGTGAGGGAAGTCTTTTAGGAGGTATCGGCGATATATTAGATGGTGATAATCGATTTTAAGCAAAAAGTTGCAAAATCTAGGGCAATAAATGGTTTCTGTTAAATTTCTCTTGGTAGAAATAATTGAATCGATTTTTTTCATACATTTAGGAATAACAAAAATTCACTGCCTATATTCTAAAAATACTTTTCTTAACCTAAACCTAATTAAAATAATGGCAAGAGCAATGTTTGAGTACACCAAAACAGTACTTAACAAAGTAAGTTTTGATGTTGCCTTGTTTTGCAAAGAAGTCCAAAAAGCGATTAAGCGATTACTTCCTTTTGAAGTCGAAGAACTTAAAATTTATATTAGGACTCTCGTATTGCAAAACCCAGAGTTAAATCAGTGTCTAATCTATTTAAAATAAAAAGGTGACCTATTTGGTCACCTTTTTATTTTTTAGTAAGCGGACTAATGATTTCTACATTTTGAAAAGCTATAGCGCCTCGGATCACTCCTGAGATAACCTTTTGCAGCGCCTCTATAATCTGCATCTTAAGTTCGCTCTTGTGATAAATAAGGCTCACTTCCCTAGCTGGGGTAGGCTCGTTAAAATGGCGAAGATTCTTTTTTGACTTTTCATTTAAGTCTAACGTATGCAAATAAGGAAGCAAAGTCATGCCCAGTCCTTCATTGCTCAGTTTTATTAGAGTTTCTATGCTACCGCTTTCTAGTTGAAACGGTTCATCAGAATTTGTTTTTAAAGCTCTACAAAGATTAATGACTCCGTCCCTAAAACAATGACCATCTTCTAGCAAAAGCATATTCTCTATTTCTAGGTCCGATGCAGAAATCATTTTTTCTTTATATAATGAATGATTTTCTGGGACGTAGCCTACAAAAGGTTCGTAGTAAAGTGGTCTTTCCCTAATATTTTCTTTCTCTAAAGGCGTTGCAGCAATAGCAGCGTCCAGATGACCATCATTTATTCTTTCAATGAGTTCATCGGTGTTTAGCTCTTCAATCTTCAACTTAACTTTTGGGTATTTTTTAATGAAATTATGAAGGAACATCGGGAGCAATGTTGGCATTACCGTCGGTATAATTCCCAGTTTAAATTCCCCACCAATAAATCCTTTCTGCTGATCTACGATATCTTGAATGCGTCCCGCTTCATTGACAATATTTCTAGCCTGATTAACGATTTTTCTTCCCACATCCGTGAGTTCAATCGGTTTTTTACTGCGGTCAAAAATCAGGATATCTAGTTCATCTTCCAACTTTTGAATCTGGGTACTTAAGGTTGGTTGGGTGACAAAGCATTTTTCTGCCGCCTTAGTGAAGTTCTTTTGTTCTGCTATCGCCAGAACATAGTTTAATTGAGTAATCGTCATCGTTATTTAAATAAACTATAAAATTATAAAAACTATTGATTAAAACTATTCTAGCTTATGTTATTACTACGTTAAATATTAAATTTAGAAGTTACACAAGGTTTAAAAGTTTAAATCAGCCCCCGCGCCTTTATCTCAAGGTATTTGTTTATAGTGTTTAAGGTCAGGTTCTGAGGTGCGGTAAGTATGGTCTGGATACCATGCTTTTTAAGTTCGTTTACAATGAGCTTTTTCTCGTAAACAAATTTTTCAGCAATCGTTTTTTCGAAGATTTCTTTGGTCGATTTTGCCGATTTCTGGGTCAGTTTTTGAAGCTCGGTATTTTCAAAGAAGATAACCACCAATAAGTGGTTTTTAGCAATAGTTTGAAGGTAGGGGAGTTGCCTGTGTAATGCGTCCAAAGTTTCAAAATTGGTGTAGAGCAAAAGTAAACACCTCTGATTTAAATTTCTTTTGATGTCAATATATAGTCGTGCAAAATCAGATTCGGCATAATCAGTATCTAGATTATACAGAGTTTCCATGATAAGATTCATTTGGGACGGTCTTTTTTCGGCTAAAATCTTATTCTCAACCTTGCGAGAAAATGAAAACATTCCTGCTTTATCGTGTTTTTTTAAAGCGATATTGCTAATTACCAAGGTTGAATTAATCGCATAATCCAACAAACTTAAACCTTCAAAAGGCATTTTCATCACTCTGCCTTTATCAATGACACTATAGATAGGCTGAGACCTTTCATCTTGAAATTGATTGACCATCAATTTTTGAGACTTTGCGGTAGCCTTCCAGTTAATGTTCCTAATATCATCACCCTGAACATAATTCTTGATTTGCTCAAATTCCATGGTATGCCCAATTCGCCGAATCTTTTTCAAACCATATTCAAACACTTTATTAGAAAAAGCGAGCAGCATATATTTTCTAAGTTGAAGAAAGGAAGGATAATTTGGAACCATTGCGTTGTTGCCAAAAAGAAATCTTCGTGAAACGATTCCCAGTGGGCTGCTAGCGTAGATATTTAGATTTCCGAACTGATATTCTCCGCGTTCTAAAGGCTTAATTGCATAATCGATTTTCTTTAACTGACCTTTTTCAATGAATGTTTCAATAGTAAAGTCTCTTTTTTGATATTGAAAAGGAAGTTCGTCGATCAACGTTAAATTTACCTTAAACGAATAGGCATTTCGAATTTTAATATCAATGTGATTATCATCTCCATTACTAAATTTTTCTGGAAGCATACGATTCGCAGAAATCCCCGAAACCCGGAATAATATAAAACCGTCAACAAAAACCAAGATTAGAAATGCGATAAAAAGGATTTGGGAAATAACCAATAGTCCCTCAAAAAGAAATGACAGGATAAAAAATCCGATAATTATCGATAGTCCGATAAAAAACCGATTTTCTAAATAGATACTTTTGAGGACTTTCTTCACTAACGCGGTATTTCGATAGATTCTAGAATCTGTTCTACAACTTTTTCTACTGTAAAAGCTTCCATTTCTCGTTCTGGAGTTAATACCAATCGATGGCGAAGCACAGCTTTCGCGCAACGCTTTATGTCGTCTGGCGTCACAAAATCCCGACCTTGTATGGCTGCATTTGCTTTTGAAGCATTTAAAATCGCTATGGACGCCCTGGGTGAAGCTCCCAGATATAAGTTGGAGTTACTCCTTGTATTATGCACAATCGCTGCAATATATTTTATAAGATTATCTTCTACCACCACTTGCTTCACCAGAGATTGGTAGTGCGCAATTTGCTCGGCGGTAAGGACTCGCTTTATCTTTTCAAAATCTAAAACATCATGCCTTTCATGATTTTCGGTCAGGATTTGTACTTCATTTTCTAAGCTTGGATAATCGACTGTAATCTTAAAAAGAAATCGATCTAATTGGGCCTCTGGTAAACGATAGGTACCCTCTTGTTCTATTGGGTTTTGGGTGGCCAAAACTATAAACGGAGCTTCCATGGTATATTGGGTGCCATCCATAGTAATTTGTCTTTCTGCCATAACCTCGAAAAGAGCCGCCTGTGTTTTTGCGGGAGCGCGATTTATTTCATCTATCAAAACGATATTAGAGAATATGGGTCCTTTTTTATATTCAAAATCGTTCGACTTTACGTTAAAAATAGAAGTTCCCAAGATATCGCTTGGCATAAGGTCTGGCGTAAATTGAATTCTACTGAAACCAACATCTAAAGTCTTTGCCAAAAGCTTTGCGGTAACCGTCTTGGCGACTCCAGGAACGCCTTCAATTAAACTATGCCCGTTTGAAAGCAGGGAAATAATGAGCAATTCTATCATATCAGTTTGCCCAACGATAATTTTACCGATTTCCTGCTTTATCCCTTCAACATGTTGACCCAATTCTGTTAAGTCAATCCTGTTGGTGAAATTTATTTCTTCAGTATTGTTATGCTCTTCTTCCATTAAACGCTAGTTTTTGTAAATGATTCAATTTGAAGGTTCAAACTCTTCAAATCTTGTTCTGTATGATTTTTTTTGCTTCTTAGAAAGACCAATAGGTCAACCAATTTCTTAGTATCCTCTTTGCTGTTATTGGTCTTAGTTGAAAGTTTTGAGATAAAATTTTCATTTAATTCAGTAGTTTCTATAAAATACTTGCTCCTTAAATTTTCAAAAAAGTAATTGATTTTCTTAGCGATAATATTGCTATAATCCCCATTTTGATAATAGAGTTCACCAATGGTTTGGGTAAAATCTAAGGTTGAATTCTTTAATGGTTCTACGAGAGGAATAATCCTTTGGGTACGTTTTCCTTTGAAAAATACAAAAAGAAACATTGAAGCTAGCATAACGTAAAACGCCCATTTTAAAGCCGTGTTGGTTAAAACAAACCGCAGCGGGCTGCTAATTATCTTCCTACCGCTTTTATAGTAATTATCCCAGATAAATGTTGAGGTCGGTAAAAAAGATAGCACCGATGCTGCATAATCTTCCTTACCATCTAATAAATGATAATTTGTAAATGCAAAAGGGTTAGCATGCACGTAAAAGGCACCGCCTTTATCACCAAAACCAACCCTGACATAATTGACGTGAGAAATAGAATCTTTCTTATCGGTCATGCTACCTAAAACCGTGGCGTTTATGGTGTCAAAACTCTTGAGATAGCTATTTTCGATTACATCGGCGAACAATCTTTCGTTCTCCTTTAAATAAGGACTACTGAATAAATTCTTAGATGGGTTCTTCACGAAATTTTCGTAATCTCGAGCTAATTCAAGCTTAAGGGTATCGGCCAATTGACCGCTTAAATATAGAGTACTAACAAAAACATTATTTCCCTTACTCACAAAGCTTTCTAGGGATTCTGATTCTTCTATACCTAGATTTATGTAGTTGTTGATGAGAAGAAGGGTAGAGGGCTCAGATATATCATTCCTTTTATAATATTCATAGAAACTTTCGTCCGATATTTTAAAATCTTCGCCAATAGAATCTTTCAATTCATTAAAAAGAACAAAACAACCTAAAGGAATCTTATCTGAAGCCGAATAACTATCTCGCCACACGATTGCCTTAGGTTTGGTAATTTCTGCAACAACCATCAGAAGCATCACAAAACCGATTAAATAGAGAGCTATCCTTGATTTCTTGTCCATTTACAGCGCATTAAGTTTAGCGAAATCTGCAGAATTCTGTTTGAACATTTCTTCGTCTACTGCAAATTCACCGTACCAAACATAATCGTAGATATAAGAAATCCTCTTGAATATCTTCTTCGTTTCGGCATTGGCGATTTCATTTAAATATTCGCTATTAGTTTTGTCATAATGCCATTCTATGATATTTTTTGATGCTAATTTCTTTAAGGATTTTAAATACATATAACGGGTTGCCAAACGATAGTTTTGTTGGCTAACGGCATCTTCAATAAGACTTTCAAAATCTACTTGGGTAATATTTTCTTCAGCAAATGTAAAACCTTCAATCTCTGAATCTTTGTTTTTAAAAACCGCATCCAACGGCGCTTGGCTCAAGAATTTCAATAGTAAATAAAGGGTGCCAGCGGCCATTAAAGAATAGACTATCCATTCTAAAGTTTTGTAGTCAATAAAGTCGAGGTTAACTCCAAACACCTCATTCATCCAACCGAAAAATTTCTGAAATATCCTTTGAATTAAGTTAGCTCCGCCCTTGTCGTTAATAGAATAATTAAAATCATCTCCATCAAAACGTTCTTTGATGTTTTCTTTAAAATATCTGACGTCTAAATTTGAAGAATCCTTCTTTATTTTTTCTTGGGCAAAAGTAAAATTGGAAGCCAAGACTAGCGGCAAAAAATAAAAGCGATATGTATTTAACAAATTATTCATTAACACCAATTTGCTCGATTTTTTGTCTCAGATAGGTGTTATAGCGTTCCTCGTGCAGATTATAGTAAAGTACTCCGTAGGCAATCTGGGTCAAAGCTTGCGAATAGATAAAGGCAATCAAAAACATTGCTAAACCTAAGGTAAATACGATGCTGGCGAAGACACTTGAAACGATTTCCACTTCACTTTGAACTGAAAAATAAACGTAGATAGAAATGATGAAGGTAGGAATAGAAAGGATTAAAGCCGTTATCATAAGATTAAGAATTCCGATTACCAAACCGTATAGAACTACCTTCCAAAAGTTAGAAAAAGTGAATTCCCAACCTTCGGTCAATGAATTGCCCAAACTTTTATCTTGAAAAAAGATAGACATAAAGCTCAACCCAAAGATTGATGAAATTAAAAAGCTAATGCCATATTGTGCAAACATTCCTATTACCGGAATCAGAGCCAAGATAAATGATGTAATGATATAGCCGATGTAAATTGCGATACCCAGCATAATGAATATCATGATAGTTCCCAAATTCTCCCTAATCCTAATCCAAACATCACGCGATTCGACTTCACCTTTATTTTCGGCATAGCTTACCACGTAAGAACTAGAAAAGCTATAATTAATGAGCGTGGTTGCAAAGACTATCAAGAATAACATTGCCACGCCGCCAATTAGATATGCATTATTATTTATCGCGCCGCCCATCCCGAATCTAAAATCGCGACTTGCAAGACCCATAAACCCAGTTACCAAAAGGTAAGCAGCTACCAAAGCGAGAATAATACTAATGGCATTGTAACGCAGGTAGAGCGATGTATAATGTTTAAAATTATATTTAAGAAAATTAAAATAGGTATTGATAATATCGCCAAATGAATTTCTACTCCTAAGTTCTATATAATTTGGGGCCATAAATTTTTGGTGGTCTAAGATATTTGAGGAATTCTTTTCTGTAGTTGAATTGGATAAATAATGTAATAAAAAATAATCAACGAAAAAGAAGAAAAAATGATAAAATAGGACAGTAGTTTGGGCATGGTTTCGCCATAACGAGTTATAAATCCTTCGATGAAACCTGCGATAATAAAAAAAGGTATGGTGCTGAGCACGATTTTTAGTCCATCTTTTGCGCCTTTCATAAATGAAAGCCGCCGAGAATATGTTTTGGGGAATAAAAAGCTGTTTCCCATTACCAAACCGGCACATCCAGCAATCACAATTACGGATATTTCTATGGTACCGTGCAGCCATATCGTGCTCGTTTTTTCCAAGATTCCATAATTGTAGAAAAAAGTAATGAACGAACCGAGCATAATTCCATTGCCGAATAAAACCATCACCGTACCAACACTAAAAAGGACCCCCAGAGCAAAGGCTACGACTGCCACCCTAATGTTGTTAATGGTAATCCCCAAGAATGAACCGATTTCGCTTCCGCCTTTATAAACGGCCATAGGTTCGCCTTTCTCAATATTCTCGATCGTCATATTTACATAAGAATCCCCTAAAATAAGACGCACAAAGCTTTCATCATTTAAGGTGGAAACCACACCTATAAGCACCGCGGTCATAAAGATTAAAAATGCATAGAGGAGGGTGCTGTGGTATTGTCTAAAAAACAGAGGAAATTCGTATTTCCAAAATGAAATAATCTTACTCTTACTTTCTTTTTTGGTATTATATATTTTTTGATGCGCTTCAGATGCTAGCGAATTAAGATAAAGAAGTGTCTTGCTCTGAGGATAGTAAGTCTGTGCGTAGGAAAGGTCATTGGTAAGCTGTATGTAATAAGAAGCCAGATTATCTGGGTCTAACTGCATATTATTATTCAAAGCGTGTTCGAAACCAATCCATTTTTCTTTATTTTGCTTAACGAATGAGGCCTCTCGCATACAATACCTAATATTTAAAAACGAATATACAGTGCTATGAGCAATTTAGCAATTAACACCGCTCAAAATGTAAATTTAGATTATAAGCTAATCGGCTTAGGAGAGAGGGTTGTTGCGTTTCTTATCGATGGACTTATTTTGTTTACCTACATTTCTGTAGTTGAAAATCTCATGACCATTTCTGATATTTTTAGCACCGATAGTTGGACCCAAAGAGGCTTTTTAAGTCTCTTTATGCTTCCCGCATTTTTTTATAGCCTTTATTGTCATGTGCTTTTTAGTGGAAGAACTATTGGTAAGAAAATATTAAACATTAAGGTCGTTAGGTTTGATGGAGCTCCTACAGAATGGTATAATCTATTTGTTAGATGGATGTTGAGGTTGATAGATATCTGGATGTTCTTTGCTTCAATTGGGGTTTTGAGTATTTTGCTGTCAGACAAAAAACAAAGAGTAGGGGATTTCGCTGCTGGCACGGTGGTCATCAGCACTAAGAAAAAGCATAAGATCACCAGCACCATACTAGAAGATATTACCGATGATTATCAACCCGTTTTCTTAAATATAACCCAGCTTTCGGATAAGGATGTTAGATTGATCAAAGAAACCTTCAATATTTCAAAACGTAATAATGACTTTAAGACCATGACTTTGCTTAGAGAAAAGGTATCTAATGTTTTAGGATTAGATTCTTCTATGTATGATCAAGAATTTCTAGATACGATTTTGAAGGATTATAACTATTATACCCAAAATATGTAATGTTTTTTCAAATAATCGATGTTCTAGGAACCATTTCTTTCGCTATTTCCGGAGTACTTATAGCCTTACATAAAAGAATGGACGTCTTTGGTGTGCTTATCATTGCTTTTGTCACTGCAATTGGAGGAGGAACGCTAAGGGATGTATTGGTTGGTTTAACTCCAGTGGCCTGGATGAGCCAAATGATTTATGTATATGTTATTATTGGATCTACTGTATTCGCGGTCATATTTAGGAAGCGTTTAAATTATTTAAGAACATCTTTATTTTTATTCGACACAATTGGTATTGGCCTTTATACCGTGGTCGGTATCGAAAAAGGATTGGGCATTGGGCTTCATCCAATCATCTGTATTGCTCTAGGAACTATGACGTCTTGTTTTGGAGGTGTCATCAGGGATATTTTGTGTAATGAAATTCCGGTAATATTTAGAAAGGAGATTTACGCCACCGCTTGTATTTTAGGAGGTATTGCCTACTTTATTCTCAGAAAATTCCCGATTGACAATAATATGGTTTTCGTCATTGCTGGTAGTGTGGTAATAACGAGCCGAATCATCGCGGTTAAATATAAAATAAGTCTACCTAGTCTGTATGCTTCAGACAAGAATATGACTTAATCAATTATTTCAACTTTCCTGATGTAGACATTGTGCAAAGGCCATTCTGCCTTATCTGTTTTTTGCTTTGCGATTTCGTCTACCACATCCATCCCACTTATCACTTCACCAAAAGCGGTGTATTCGCCATCTAAATGATAGGCACCATCAGATTTTTGTACGATGAAGAATTCATACGGTGAAGCCATTTTGTGTGGATTCGCTATTTCACTACTTGGCATTGAAACTACACCACGATTGTGGCGAAATCCGTGTTGGGTATCCTTGGGCAGCAAATAACGCCCGATATATTTTCTCTTCCGTTTTACATCGGCGTCATCGGTATTGCCTCCTTGAATCACAAAATTATTGACAACTCTATAAAATTGGGTTTCATCGAAATATTTACGTTTGGTGAGATAAATAAAATTTGCTCGGTGAAATTTAGTTTCATCATATAAGCGGATGTCTATCGTACCGAAATCCGTGGTAATTCTGACTTTATCTTCTTTATTTTCTTTTTCATATTTAAGAAAAAATTCCATGGCATTCTTCTCCGTTAGTACAGGGAATTTGGATTTTTTTGATTTGGGCTCCACGTTCTTTGAAGTTTCTGAAGTATCTGGAAGTCTTTCAACATCATCAACAACCTCTATATTTTCTACACTCTTTTTCTTTGATTGTTTATCTTCACAATTAAGAACGAAAATTAAACTGAAGATTAATAAGTAGGGTCTAAGAATTTTGATGGACATGCTTAACGTAAGAAATTAGTAATGACTTTTGAAAATTTCAATAATAACATTTCAAAAATAAAAGATTTTCCACTTCCGGGGCTGCCTTCGCAAGCTAAATTGTCGCCTCCGTTTAGAAAAGAACTGTTAGAAGAGTTTAAGAGTCTGTCGGCAACTGCAAAGAAAGCGGGCGTCATGGCGTTATTTTATCCAGATGAAGAAGATATATGTAAGTTGTGTTTAATTCTTCGGAAAACCTATAAAGGCGTTCATTCGGCGCAGGTAGGTTTTCCTGGTGGGCGTTTTGAATTTGAAGATCAATCGTTATTGGAAACGGCGCTTCGCGAAACCGAAGAAGAAGTAGGAATAAATAGAGAAACGATTTCTGTAATCAGAGAGATGTCAGAAATTTATATACCTCCGAGTAATTTTTTAGTTTATCCTTTTCTAGGATTGGTATCGAAAAGGCCACAATATATCTTACAAGAATCTGAAGTAGAAGCGGTTATAGAAGCAAATTTATCTGAACTTTTAGATGAAAATTCTATTTCTGACATCAGTGTTTTAACATCAATGGGAAAAGACGTGCCCGTTCCCGCATTTACTTTGTCCGGTCACGTGGTGTGGGGAGCCACCGCCATGATGCTTGGTGAAATAAAAGACTTGATAAAGCAAAGTATATAGGCTTAAGTTGTTATTTTTGTAAGTCCACTATCAACTATATTCTATGGGTCTCTTCAAAAAAAATCCTTTTGGTCATATTTTATTGATTAAAAAATGGCTTATCAGGATAATGGGATTAATGACCCACCGTCGCTTTAGAGGTTTCAACGAATTACAGATCGAAGGCTCTGAGGTTATAAAAAACTTACCTCCAACAAATGTCTTGTTCATTAGTAATCATCAAACGTATTTCGCAGATGTGGTTGCCATGTTCCATGTATTCAATGCGAGTTTAAGTGGAAGGGTTGATTCCATAAAAAATGTGGGTTATATCTGGCATCCAAAGCTAAATGTGTATTACGTTGCAGCAAAGGAAACCATGAATGCTGGTCTTTTGCCAAAAATCATGGCCTATGCTGGTTCCATTAGTATTGAGCGTACATGGAGGTCTTCTGGTCAAGATGTAAATCGTCAAGTTAAGATGAGCGATATTTCTATGATCAGTACCGCATTAAATGATGGTTGGGTAATTACGTTTCCTCAAGGCACAACAACACCATTTAAACCGATTAGAAAAGGGACGGCTCATATTATTAAACATTATCGTCCGATTGTAGTGCCCATCGTTATTGATGGATTTAGAAGGTCTTTCGACAAAAAAGGTCTAAGGGTGAAAAAGAAGAATATTCTTCAATCTATGGAAATTAAAGCACCTTTAAAAATCGACTACGAGAATGAATCGATTGATAGTATCGTAGAGAAAATCGAATATGCGATAGAACAGCATCCTTCTTTCCTCAAAGTAATTCCTAAAGAAGAAATTGAAGAAATAGAAGCTCTAAACGAGAAACGCCGCTATAGTGCGGAGTACTAAATTAGTTGATAGTTGTTGGTGGTTAGCTGCTAGAAATTAGAAGTTGGATTCTAGACTTTAGAAGTTATAGCCGCGGAGCTTTTTATAAAATTTAATTCTCTATTCTCAAATCTCAAATCTCAAATCTCAAATCTCAATTCTCTATTCTCCAATCTCCAATCTCCAATCTCATCACCTAGAAGTCCATTCGTTTTAGTTCGTCGTAATTCCCATTTAATCTCTTCAATAATATTCCATAAATAAGGTAATAGAACCCTAAGATTAAGCCGATTACGAAGGCTAAAAAAATAACAGAAATACCTATGGTCTTAGCATAGAATAATAATAAATCGCCATTAGCGGCAGCTTGATCACGAACTGCCATCAACTTATCGTCTTTATTAAATTGAATTCCCAATACTAGGAAGAAGCTGACTGCCATATAGACGAGGTTAAACGCCACGTAGTGCCTAACCGTTTTTCTTGTGTTAAGTATCTTTTCCATTAATTTCCTAGAATTATCAACCGCAGATATTTTCTTGTAATTCGTGTAGAACTTATAGAAAAAATAGAGTAGGATAATATAACCGAGTACCATTAATGGAATCATAATATTATCTGCTCCGTATTCCTCAAATTTCTGGTTGTATTTAGAATCCTTCAATAGAAAGGAAACTATGGTCCACAAAACAAACTCAAGGATACTTATTATGAAAATCCATTTAACGATTGATGAAGATTTCTTCAGCAACATCTTGTAGATTTCACTAGACGACACTTTAGGATAATTTTGTTCCTTTTGTTGCCAATCCCGCTTTAAAATATCTAATTCATCCATATACTACGGATTTAATATTGTTTTTAATTTATTCTTTATCCTATTCATCTTAACCCTGGCGTTTACTTCACTGATACCGAGGGTCTCACTTATTTCTCTATAATCTTTGTCTTCTAGATAGAGAAAAACTAACGCTTTCTCTATATCATTAAGTTCATGAACAGCTTTATAAAGTATTTTTAATTGTTGCTCTTCGGTATCATCATATTCAACACTCTTTATTCTAAATTGAACAGATTCAAACTGTTGCGTATCAATTGTCCTTTTTGACTTTCTGTATAAGGTGATTGCGGTATTAAGGCCAACACGATACATCCATGTACTAAATTTGGCATCTCCTCTAAATTTGGGATATGCCTTCCATAATTGAATGGTTATTTCTTGAAAGAGATCATTGTGTGCATCTCGGTTGTTGGTGTAAAGTCGACACACCTTGTGCACGATGTTCTGGTGCTTCTCAAGTAATTCAACAAAATTATGTTCGAGTTCCTTGTTCAAAAGTTCATTGGTTAGTTGCCTATTAGTAACAGTAATATAGTATATGTTACAAAGAGCATGATATAAACACAAAAATAAAGGAGAGATTGTTTAAAAAACAATCTCTCCTTATAATTATAATTTATATATCGTCTTACTCCAAATTCTAGAATTAATTAATGATTCTTAGTCCTGAAGATTAAGACTTCAAATTAAATTACGCAAAAAACGGCGTTGCAATCGCAACCGCTTCTTCACCGGTAATCGGCTCATCGTATGATTGGGAAGCAGATTCGGCTGAATAACCATCGCCGAGTGACGTTAAGTCCACTCCAGCTTGCACGGTAAGTTGTTCACCGGCATAAACTGCTGCAGGAACCATTGGGCTCACGTTAATTTGGTTATTTAATGTGATCCAACCAAGTCCATCATCGTTTAATTCCATGTCGTAATATGCCGATCTAAGTCTTCTAACTTCGGCGGCATGTCTTGCCTCGACTGAATGGATCCGCAATGCCGTAGCCAGATAAATCGTTCCCTGTAGATTTCCTGCTTGACCTTTATAAGCCCTTACACCAGTATCTTCAAAAGCTTGTGCTAATGTTAACAATTGATCGTAAGCCTCAGGATTACTTTGGTTAAATGGATCAAAGGCACCCCCTAAAGTAAAATCGAAGGTTGGTCTATCGACAGCTTGAGTCCCTAAAACCGATTCCAACAATGTAACATGAGCA
Source organism: Flavobacteriaceae bacterium MAR_2010_188 (assembly GCA_900104375.1). Lineage (NCBI taxonomy): Bacteria > Pseudomonadati > Bacteroidota > Flavobacteriia > Flavobacteriales > Flavobacteriaceae > Flavobacteriaceae bacterium MAR_2010_188. The sequence continues at coordinate 1,656,281 of LT629302.1, read as the reverse complement.
TTTTCATGTTTTGCTATTTGCTCATAAACATCTTGAGGTCTTCCTGAAGGAAGCACACCAGATGCAAGTGCCATATTATAGAAATCTGCTTCTAGATATTCTAAAGTCAAAGCTAAGTTTAATGGGCCAACATGACCAAAATACATCATATTTGCCGCACTTGTTTTATTTGCTGCCAAACTAAATGGTACTGCAGCGAGAGCCGCTTTCTTCCCATAAGAGCCCAATTGGCTAAACATTTCTCTTCTTGAGGCTGAGCTATCGTTCAGGTCGATGTTCGAGAACTGATCTAAAAATTTTATAATATTCATAATGTTTTTTTTATAGATTAATAATTAGGTGAAGATGGTAATTGCTGCGCATTGATTTTTGTTACAATAAATCCTGATGCCGCAGCTAAAACTTGGTTAGGACTCGCAATTACATCCAATCCATTTGCGTCCACAACGTCATCTCCAGCAAAATACTTATTATCACCGTATAAAGATCTTAACGTAGATGCGTGCCTTGCTTCAACTGAAACAATTTTACCAGCTAGCAATAAATAGGTGGTGTTCATAAGCAATGGACCAGCTCCGTTGTAAGCAGAAACTCCAGTATCTTCAAGTAAGATTGCTGTTTGCATTACCGAATCCCTATCATTAAAATTAATAGAACTGAAGTCGAACTTGATATCTGGCAAGACATTTTCTGAATTCCCACTATTGAATGGCATCAAGACTTGCTCGAACCAATCACGGTGTATCTTCTCGTGTTGGTAGATATCTTCAAAAACCAATTTTTCTTCGGCATTGGCACTGTTCATCCAGTAACCGCCGTCTACAACATTCTGATAAAACGCCGCTTCTAACTGCTCTAAAACATAAGCATAACGTAAAATCCCTAAATCTCCTTTACCGAGATTGTAGACTTGTCTGCCATTGTCTTTTCTTCTAAGTAAATCTTCGCTAGTTTCACTTAAATCTTCATTTTCACAAGATACCAGCATTAAACCTGTACCTGCGACCGCTAATCCCCCAATTTGCAGAAACTTTCTTCTGTCAAAAGGCTTTTTTGCTGCCCCTTGAATTGTTGTCGGATCTTTTTCGAAATTTTTTTTCATAATAAGAATGGATATTGATTAATATTTGTTTAGCACAAATAAGCGGCAATGATTAAAATAGGTAGAATTAGGGTTGACTAGAATACTTACGAAAAAATGTAGAGTGAAGTTTTATAAAAGTTCAATTATTTTCTTAAATAATCTTCTAATTTCGTAATTATCAGACTGAAATGTAATGGTATTCTTATAATAAGAGGTGTTTTATTGTAGATATAATTAGCTCAATTCAATGATTTTCGACCTAATACAGGAAAGGCCTAATGTATTCGTCAACAAATACCATTTAACGAATAATACAAACGACCAATTGTAATGCATTTATAAAACTTTATCCGGAAGGGTCACAGTGCTCTTAGATTAAACAAAACAGCGGTCGTAGTGTATTAATCTTTTAATTTGGATTATCTGATTTTTTTCCCCTTGTATCTTTTGAATAAAAACCTATGTAAAATATAACGTTTACCGAATGTGTTCATCGAATCACTATTTTGTTGCCTCAATCGTGTAATAGATAGGAGTGCTAATTTGGCAAGATGACTGCCCGGTTTGCCGTAAACAATGCACCGATTTCCTTTGGTATGCAATTGAAAGAAGCACAGAAGAGGGCGGTAAATCTAAGCTATGCCTGGTAAAAACATTGTGATACCACAATGGTGGCCTGCTCATTCAGTCTTCCATTTAATATTACAGCCAATACTCGGTTTTTGATTTTCAGAAATCGGTGAATTTTTTAATAAGGCATCCAGAGCATTTCTCAAATCCTTGCCCGTTACAGATATATTGTTGCCTGGCCGAGAATCGTCTAATTGACCTCTATAAACCAATTCTAAGTCATCATTAAAAAGAAAAAAATCCGGGGTACAGGCGGCGTCAAATTTTTTGGCTACATTCTGTGAGGCGTCATATAAATAGGGGAAGATAAAATCTTGTTCCAAAGCATTTTCCTTCATCTTATCTGGTCCGTCCTCTGGATATTTTTTAGCGTCATTGCTCGAGATAGCGATTAGATTTACTCCCTTGCTGATATAGTGCTTACCAAGTTTAGAAATTTCAGAATTAACATGCTTTACAAACGCACAATGGTTGCAGATAAACATGATTAAAGTGCCTTTAATTCCCTTAGATTCATATAAACTCACTGCATCGCCACTTAGGGTGTCTAGTAGTGTAAAGTCGGGCGCCTTTGTCCCAAGTGGTAACATGGTTGATGTTGTCCTAGCCATTTCTTATTTTTACTGTAAAATTAGTTAATATCTTGGATATCATTGTAGCTGAAATTTGAATCCTTAATGAATCTTATCACATTTTTTAGATGAAAAATACAATTCAATATGAAGAATTTTCGAAACTCGATATTCGGGTAGGAACAATTGTGGAAGTCAACGATTTTCCCGAAGCTAGAAATCCTTCCTATAAGCTCGTTATCGATTTTGGTAAACTTGGAAAAAAACAGTCTTCCGCCCAAATAACAACTCTATATAAAAAAGAAGATTTGCTAAACAAGCAAGTTTTGGCCGTTGTAAATTTTCCTGAAAAACAGATTGCCAATTTTATGAGCCAGTGTTTGGTTTTAGGTGCAGTAAACAACAAGGATGTCATTTTACTAACCGCTGACGGAAAAGTAAAAAATGGCTCAACTGTTTCGTAAAAACAGATTGAGCCATTTCCTAAATTCTTAATAGCTGATTACATTTCTTCCCTAAAGAAAATTGCATTCATCAATAATTTATTAGTACCATACCAAAAGGCTCTAAAGTTTGTATTGTCAGTAAAGGCCATCACATTTCCGCTGCCAAGACGTTTCACCTTAAAAGGAACGGTTAAAGGAATACTATCTAACATTTCCTTAGAAATATAGCCGCTCATTAATGGTGTGGCAGTGTACTGTAAAGGGTTATTGTAACTTTGTTTATCTGCTTCCATAAAGATTGTGGTGTCCCTAAACAGTGGAATGGTGCTGTTCTTATAACCAAAGTTTATCGGATGAGAGCGGTCTTGTTTAGCTTCAAAAATAGCTCCGCCAATAACCTGCGCGCCTTCATAATCGTCTCGTTGTTCAAAAGTAATATCCTTGGCTATACGGTCGCTTTTCTTAAAATCAATTTTCATGAATTCATTACTCGCCAACCATCTTACAGCATTTTTAAATCCTATTAATGTTCCGCCATTTTCGGTGTAAGTTTTAAGGTTTTTAGCCAAATCACTTTCTAGCCTATAAGCATTAGGAATAATGATAACATTGTATTTGCTTAAATCTGCTCTCCCTAAATCTTTAGTATCTAGCTTGGTAATTGGTATGTCCATTTTTTGGTCGAACAAATGCCACATTTCTCCAGCATCGTAACTAGAAACTCCTTCGCCAACCACTAAAGCGATTTTAGGCAGTTTTAATGCTGCAAATTGCCGACTTCCTAAATCGATTCCTTGGGTAAGACCCGTAGAAACTGGATCTATTTTTAAATGATTTTCTTCTGCGATTTTCTGAAGCGTCGTATAGAGTTCATCTGCTGATTCTTTTTGATTTTGAACCGGAATAAAAATAGTCCCGTAATCGTACATCGTTCCATTAGCTTCAAATTGTTTCATGCTCACGGTCGCATTGATACCTTTTTCTAAGATTTGATAGGCCGCTTTTGGCGCATAATATTCATGCCATTGCATTAAGTAGCCATAGTTACTCTTAGAGCTAACTGCGCCATCCATCATTTTTAAGTCTGTAACTTCATCACCAGCTCGAGACATTGGCACGCCTTCAGCATAATCTAAAGCAAAAGCAAGTGGGAATGTCCAGGCCGAAATATCATAAAAAAGACTGTCTTGGAAAGTCGTCCTTTTTTCGAACATTGCATTTATCAATCTCGTATTACGTTGATTATTCGGTACGATATAGGAATAGCCTTTTTTGTAATTTTTTCCGTTAAGGCTGAAGTTTTCCTTTACATTATAAAATTTGATTTTCTGTCTGTTGAGTATTTCAGCTAAGTGGTAGGTTTTGGCAGCATCCTTTTCGTCACCAAAAACAATGGACTTGCCATCTAATTTTTTGCCTTCACCTGAAGCATTGACGTAGAAGTTGTGTTGGTAATCCAAAATTTCCTCGCGGAGATTAACGGCGGCTTCCAATGTTGAAAGCGCTGCGGTAAATTGGTTCCTTATCGTAAACGGAAATGTTAGTACTCCACGGTCGGTGTCCTGCATATGGCCGCGAGAACTGGCTTGTTCAAATAAGATACCGATTCCACCATTAATATCTGGAAAGGTTGAACCTTTTCCGTAGTAGAAATCATCGTAATCTTCTTCAGTATAATACAACGAGCCAATCTTGTCAAATGCCTTAGCGTGAAATTTACCGATTTCCTGAGTTAGTTTTTGGTTCATTGCCGGGGTTAACGGATGGATTCTCTCTGGAATACCAGGTTGAAAAAAGAAAGTTGAATTTGTTCCCATTTCATGATGATCTGTCAATATATTCGGCATCCATTCATGAAAAGTCTTAATTCTAACCCTAGATTCTGGCAACTGAGCTGGAAGCCAATCTCTATTAAGATCAAACCAATAATGATTGGTTCGTCCACCTGGCCAAACTTCGTCATATTCCCTGTCCTGAGGATCAGAAGTCATATTTTCATTTTTATTAGTGTTTGCCCAATAAGCAAACCTTTGCAGACCATCTGGATTAAAACTAGGGTCGAATAATATCACGACGTTTTTAAGAAGATTATCTATTTCTGAACCTTGTGCCGCAGCTAAATAATACGCTGCTAACAATCCGGCGTTTGCCCCACTTGGCTCATTACCGTGAATTGAGTAGCCCTGATAAACAACAATCGGAAGATCCTTATTATTAGAATTAGCATCGGTGGTAGATGCCATATGCTTACTTTTTATGTCTTCAATATTCTGTTGGTTCTGTGGAGAGGTAATGGTAAGCAGCAACAATGGGCGGCCTTCATAGGTTGTCCCTCTGTCTTCTATGGTAATCCTCTCCGATGCTTCTGCGAGCGCATACATATATTGTACGAGCTTATCGTGGGTAACGTGCCATTCGCCAACTTCGTGGCCAATGACCGATTTTGGGGTTGGTATCTCCTTATTGTAAGTTAAATCCTGTGGGAGATAATAATCTAGACCCGTATTGTATTGACAATGTGCGAGAAAGGTAAAACCTAGGAAAAATAGTAAAAATGACTTCATAGTTATTAGATAGCTTAATTTATAAAAATAAAAAAACCGTTACTATTTAGTAACGGTTTATAAGTTTAATTGAAGATATTTTAAATATCGTCGAAACTGATATCTGTAAAACTTCCGCTAGAGCGGTTTTCTTTTTCGACAGTTTCGGTATCGTCGTCTTCATCATTATTTTGATCATCGTTATTTTGATCATCATTGTCATCTTCATCTTTCTTGAAGTCTTTTTGATGACGTTCGCTAATAACTTCTTGACCTTTCTCATCGATGATGTAATCAGTCATTTCTTCCAATAAATCCCTAAATTCTATAAAGTCTTCTTTGTAGAGATAGATTTTGTGTTTTTTATAATGAAATGAACCATCGTCATTTGTAAATTTTTTACTCTCAGTAATCGTTAGATAATAATCCCCAGCTTTTGTAGATCTAACATCAAAAAAATAGGTTCTTCTTCCTGCGCGTAATACTTTTGAGTAAATCTCTTCGTTGTCCACCCTGCCTTTATCATTCATAAGTAATCCTGTTGTGTGTGTTTATTATGTGCCAAAAATCTAAAAAAAAAGATTAGTAACCAACATTTTATTACATTTCTTTTTCCGTAAGCTGCTTATCATATAGCTCCTTATAATAGCCTTCTGTACTGACCAAAGATTCATGATTTCCTACTTGGATTATTTGCCCTTCATCCAGCACAATCACTTTATCAGCATTCTTGGCAGAAGATATTCTATGGCTAACAATAATCGTAGTTCGGTTCTTAGTGACGTCCATTAAATTTTTTAGGATTTTTTCCTCTGTTTCGGTATCTACAGCAGATAAACAGTCGTCGAATAAAAGAATGGTTGGTGCTTTAATAATCGCTCTGGCAATGGATATCCGTTGTTTTTGTCCTCCAGATAAGGTAATACCTCTTTCCCCGAGAATTGTTTCATAACCTTTGCTAAAACCTATAATGTTATTGTGAACGTCTGCGGTTTTTGCGGCATTTTCTATTTCTTCTTGGGTGGCATCCGATTTACCGAAACGAATATTATTCTCTATTGAATCTGAAAACAGAAAGGCATCCTGCGGAACGTAACCAATCTGTTCCCTTAAATCATTCAAATTTAATTGATCAATTTCAACTTTATCAACCATTACTTTTCCTTCTTGCACATCGTAAAGTCTCCCGATTAAATCGAGAATGGTCGATTTACCAGAACCTGTTTTACCAAGTATGGCTAATGTTTCACCTTTATTAAGATGAAAATTCACATTCTTTAAAGCGGTGATATTAGTGTCAGGATATTGAAAGGTGACGTTTTCAAAAGTTATGTCTCCTTCAATTTGGGTGTGCTCCTCAATTGTATTTGTAATATCGGGCTCTATGGTCAAAAATTCATTAATCCTCTTTTGCGAAGCTTCGGCCCTTTGTATTATTGAAGTTACCCAACCTACCACGGCAACTGGCCAAGTAAGTAGGTTTACATAAATAATGAATTTTGCAATAGTCCCTAAACTTTCAATTTCGCCATCCATATATTGCTTACCGCCAATGTAAATGACGATTACGTTACTTAGACCAATCAATAAAATCATTAATGGGAAGAAGAAGGCTTGCACCTTTACCAAGTCGATATTCTTTTGGCGATGCTCTGCGGAAAGTGAATCGAAACTAGTATTTATTTGGGTTTCTATTCCGTAAGATTTTATGATGCTTACACCGCTAAAGGATTCTTGGGTATAGGTTGAAAGCTTTGAAAGCCATTGCTGGACAATAGTACTTTTTTTATGAATCTGTCTACTTAAAACATATATGAAAACAGATAATATAGGAAGCGGGATAATCGTATAAAGAGTGAGCAATGGCGCCGTCCGGAACATCAGATAAAGCGCAATTACAAACAATGTAATGGTATTGATGCTGTACATAATGGCGGGACCAGTGTATTCTCTAGCTTTACCAACATCTTCACTAATCCGGTTCATTAAATCGCCAGTCCTATTAGATTTATAGAAGTTTAATGAAAGTCGTTGATATTGTTGATAGACTTCATTTTTAAGGTCGAATTCGATAAAACGGGAGACGTTGATTATGGTCTGCCTCATCAAAAAGGTGAATATTCCACCGATTATGGCCGCGCCAACTATGTAGATGATATTCCACATCAATTTAGTTTTAACCACGCTCACATCGGTGATAACACCTCGTCGGTATTCGTCTATAACATCTACCGAGTTACCAATTAATTCTGGGGTAAAAAGCAGAAATATCCTTGCGATAATTGTTATGATGATGCCAGAAATAAGGCGGTAACGATACTTATAGAAATATTTATTTAGATGCTGTAACTCTTTCATTGATAGATAAAATGCGAATATATTTTATTTATTTTCCATGTATTTTAACATCGAACTCATTGCGATTACCTTGACATTGTAGTATTTTTGCAGGCCGAATTTAATGAACATTTAGGCGCTATAAAAAATCTAATATGATATCAGAAGTCATTTCTGTTGATGATTTAAAAAGAATGGATCCAGTATTTGGTCAACAGTCTTTCGACAATCATGAACAGGTCATTTTTTGCAACGACAAAGATACTGGTTTAAAAGCAATAATTGGTATCCATAATACGGTCCTTGGACCTGCTTTGGGTGGTATCAGGATGTGGCAGTACAAAAATGAGTGGGAAGCACTAAATGATGTTCTACGCCTTTCACGTGGAATGACTTATAAATCAGCGATTACTGGATTAAACCTCGGAGGAGGTAAGGCAGTCATTATCGGTGATTCTAAAAAGGATAAAACACCTGAACTGATGACCAAGTTTGGAGAATTTGTAAATTCTCTGAACGGAAAATATATCACCGCAGAAGACGTGGGCATGGAGACCAAGGATATGGATTTCCTTAGGGGAATCACACCATATGTCACTGGTATTTCGCAGTCTATGGGAGGTTCTGGTAATCCTTCACCAATAACTGCTTATGGCGTTTTTATGGGGATGAAGGCAGCTGCCAAATTTAAATTTGGCTCAGATATTTTAGAAGATAAAAAAGTTTATGTTCAAGGTATTGGTAGTGTGGGTGAAGAGTTGGTAGAACATTTGGTAAATGAAGGTGCCGATGTTGTGATTACCGATATCAATCAAGAAAAACTACATAAAGTTCAGTCAAAATTTCACGTCAAGATCTATGAAGGCAACGACCTTTATAGCGAAGAGATGGACATTTATGCGCCTTGTGCATTAGGTGCGACCATTAATGATACCACCGTTAAAAAACTTAGAGCAAAAATAATTGCGGGAGCTGCCAATAACCAATTGGCGGTAGAAGTGAAGCACGGTTTGCTATTAAAGGAAAGAGGTATTGTTTATGCTCCTGATTTTCTGATTAACGCCGGTGGAATTATAAATGTTTATGCGGAACTAGAAAATTACGATAGACAGGAAATCATGCGTAAGACGGAAAACATCTATAATACAACCTTAGAAATTTTAAAGAGAGCTTCAACTGAAAATAGTACTCCAAATGAAGCGGCCCTTAAAATTGCTCAAGAAAGAATTGACACGCGTAAGGCAGAAAACTCCATATAAGCAAGGTTTATTTAAAATTCAAACTTATTTTTGCAGCTCGAAAGGAGAAAATCTCTTTCGCGACCAAATATTATTAGTTCTTTGACCATGCTAAACAGAAGACATATCCGTATTAAAGTAATGCAGACACTTTACGCATTTAATACTACGGAAGATTCAGACCTTGTCGTCTTAGAGAAATTCTTAAAGAAAAGTCTGGAAGACATGTACGATCTTCATCTTTGCATGCTGTCCTTGCTTATAGAACTTCATAAAAAAGCCGAAAAACATCTCCAAAAGTCCCAGAAGAAATTCTTGGCAACCGCAGAGGATAAAGCTCCAAATACTAAATTCATCGACAACGCAATTCTTCAATTCTTGAGGAATAACAAGAATATTAAAGATGAATTAGAAAAAAGGAAAAAGCAATTCTGGTATCTTGATTTTGAGTATGTAGATATAGTTTTTAAAGCCATCCAAAAAAGCGAAATCTATAAGTCTTATATGGAATCGGGGAAATCTGATTTCAAAGAGGATAAAAACTTTTTGATCAACCTTTATTCTGAAGTAATCGCTACGAATGATAAGCTATATGCTCATTTTGAAGATGAAAAATTAACTTGGTTAGATGATTTACCGGTGATTAATACTACGGTTTTAAAGCTAATTAAGAAATTTAAACCGAATTCTCGGGAATCAATTTTCTTACCAGATTTATACAAAGATTTAGACGACCGCGATTATGCGTTTCAGTTATTGCGCAAGACAGTGCTCAATCAGGAAAGTTTTAATAAAGAAATTGCCGAAAGGACTACAAATTGGGATTCTGACCGAATCGCGAAAATGGATAAGGTGCTTTTACAAATGGCATTATGTGAGTTTCAGAATTTTTCATCGATTCCATTTAAGGTGAGTATCAATGAATATTTAGAGATTGCAAAAGAATATTCTACGCCAAAGAGCAGCAATTTTGTTAACGGAATTTTAGACAAAATAGTACGAGAATATCAAAAATCAGGAGAATTCACTAAGTCGGGAAGAGGACTGCTTTAGTCTTAAGCGATTGGATTTAGTGGGATTAACTATGCTAAGTAAATGATAAAATATTTCTTTTCGAGGAAATAATTACTACATTTATCCCCTTAAATTGAATAACAAGTAAAACATTAAAATTTATAGCCATGAAAAAAATGATTTTAGGATTAAGCGCTCTGTGTATGGTCGCATTTACATCTTGTAAGGACGACGCATCTAGCAAAATAAAATCTGAAAACGTAGCTGAAGCAGCAGAAAGAGATGCTGACGCTGGTTCTTTCCCAACTATTTCTTTCGACGAAACTGAACATGACTTCGGAACCGTAATTAATGGTACTCCAGTAGAAACTAAATTTGTATACAAAAACACTGGAGATTCTCCACTTGTTGTAAGTAATATAAAAAGTACTTGTGGATGTACAGTTCCTTCAGACTGGAACAAGGAGCCTTTAGCACCGGGAGAGTCTGCAGAGTTCACAGTAAAATTCAATGGAAAAGGTACTCCAGGAAATCAAGTTTCTAAGGTTGTAACTTTAACCACAAATACAGAAGCTGGTACTGAAGAAGTTAAGATCAAAGCTTTTATTGAAGAAGATCCTAACGCACCAAAAACTGACTCATAATAATTTACTGATTAGCAGTGAATTTTAGCATTTATAAGATATGATGGATTTTTTACCGTTCATAGCGATGTTCGCTGTGGTTTATTTTTTCATGATTGCACCGCAAATGAAGCGAGCAAAACAAGAGAAAAAATTTGCAAACGAACTGAAGCGTGGAGACAAGGTAATCACTAAGAGCGGAATGCACGGAAAGGTTATTGAGTTATATGATAAAGACAGTAGCTGTGTACTAGAAACCTTAGCTGGTAAGATAAAATTCGAGCGATCTGCGATTTCAATGGAGATGAGCAAAAAGTTGAATACTCCAGTTATAGAAAAGAAATAAGGATTATATATCAAAATTATAAAAGCCGCTTGATAGCGGCTTTTTTCATGAAGTAAAATGAGTTATTTGTATTTATCGTTAAGCCCAATTCCTTGCAGTATCATGGGAACTATTTTAAGCATTCGCGATTGTCTTGTTTCTTCTCTTTTAGCTCGACTAATGTATTCGGCATATTCTTTTTGCTTATAGGCTGAAAGAAAATCGAAAGATTTTTTTAGTTCATCATTAGCAAGAAAAGAGGAAGTCAATTCTGCTGGAATTTCAATTTCCGATTTTTTAGTTTTTTTAGGAGCTATAACTTTTCCATTTCTCTGGTTTTCGATTGCCTCCTTAACATAGCTAGAAACAATATGGGCGTCAATCTCTTCGTGATCTTCAAATCTCATTTGCCTAAGCGCTTTTGTTTTACCATCTTGGGCATTAACAAGAACATTCTTCTCATCGTTTAAAAAAATACCATTAAAGAACCAAAGCCCAATATGATTTTTGAAAGCGCCAAGTCCTATAACGTTCTTCCCATCTAAGGAATACACTGGAGCATTCCATTTAATATTCTCCTCTAACTCTGTATTTATCAAAATTTGGCGCAGCTCGTTAAGCCTTTCGGCGTACTTTGGATGAATTTCTATATATTCCTCTATTGTATTTGGCTTATTCATATTAAAGTGGTTTGTGCTTTTCAGCTAACAATTCAGCAATTTTACAAATTACTTCAGTAGCCTTAATCATGCTTTCCACTGGCACATATTCATATCTACCATGAAAATTGTGTCCGCCTGCAAAAATGTTGGGGCAAGGCAATCCCATATAAGAAAGTTGCGATCCATCTGTACCACCTCTTATAGGCTTTATAATTGGTTCGATTCCTAGATTTATCATTGCTTCTTCCGCCAAATCGACAATATGCTTAACCGGTTCAACTTTCTCGCGCATATTAAAATACTGATCTTTGATATCTATGGTAATCACTTCTCTCTCGTATTGAGAATTGATATCGTCTCCAATTTTTTTCAAAAAGTCCTTGCGAGCTTCAAAATGGTCCATATCATGATCTCTAATTATGTAATGCAGTTTAGTTTCATCTACATGACCGTCAAATTTGTGCAGATGAAAAAAACCTTGATAATCCTCGGTATGTTCAGGTGTTTCCATCCTTGGTAACATATCGACAAACTGATTCGCGATATACATAGAGTTTACCATTTTTCCCTTTGCGTAGCCAGGATGAACAATTTTTCCTTGAACGGTTACAACAGCGCCAGCGGCATTAAAATTTTCAAATTCTAGCTCACCAATCTGGCTGCCGTCCATGGTATATGCCCATTTTGCACCAAATTTTTCAACATTGAATTTATGAGCTCCTCTGCCAATTTCTTCATCAGGAGTAAACCCGATTTTAATTTCGCCATGCTTAATTTCAGGATGTTCAATTAAATGATGAACTGCTGAAACAATTTCCGTTATTCCAGCCTTATCGTCAGCTCCTAATAAGGTTTTGCCGTCAGTTGTAATAAGAGTTTGTCCTTTATATTGAAGCAAATCCTCAAAATAATCTGGAGATAAAATAATATTTTCAGCTTCATTCAGCATAATGTCTTTTCCATCATAGTTTTCAATAATTTGTGGATTTACATCTTTGCCAGTGAAATCTGGGGAGGTATCAAAATGAGAAATAAAACCTATTGTGGGTACAGGATAATCTACATTACTGGGTAAAGTCGCCATGATGTAAGCATTGTCGTCAACCGTGACATCAGAAAGTCCGATTTGTTTTAGTTCATCTGCGAGCTTATTCGCTAAATTCCATTGCTTTTCAGTACTCGGCGTAGCGTTAGATGTTGGATCGGATTCTGTGTCTATCTTTACATAACTAAGAAATCTATCTATCAGTCTGTTTCTGTCAATCATATACTTGCTATTGATTATAGTTGAACCATAAAATTAAAACAATTTAAAATGTTTCGCTTTAAATTTGAATAAATGAATCCTATTTTTGCCACTACTACCGCAACCGATGTACAAAAATTTAATCAGACCTATACTATTTTTATTCGATCCAGAATCTGTACATCATTTTACTTTTAAGCTTTTAGCCTTTTTGAATAAGATTCCCGGTATTCCACAGCTATTTCGCTCTTTATATACAGTAGAGGATAGGCGATTAGAAAGAAATCTATTCGGGTTGAAATTTAAAAATCCCGTCGGACTCGCCGCCGGATTTGATAAGGACGCCAAGTTGTTCAACGAGTTGAATAATCTCGGATTTGGATTTATAGAGATTGGAACTCTTACCCCGGTTGCCCAACCTGGAAATCCTAAAAAGCGACTTTTTCGATTATTGAATGATAGCGCCATAATTAACCGAATGGGTTTTAATAACGGCGGAGTAGACGAGGCGGTTGAAAGATTGCGAAAAAATGAAAATGTCCTTATTGGCGGAAATATCGGTAAGAATAAAATCACTCCTAATGAAAACGCGGTAGATGATTATAAAATATGCTTGGCTAAGCTTTATGACTATGTGGACTATTTTGTAGTAAATGTGAGTTCTCCAAACACTCCGAATCTTCGCGAATTACAAGAGAAAGAGCCACTAAAGAAACTGCTTGTTACACTTAAGCAGGAGGCTGCCAATATTTCCAATAAAAGCGGACAAAAAAAGCCAAAGCCAATTTTGTTGAAAATTGCTCCAGACCTGACCACTGACCAATTAAATGATATAATTGAAATAGTCCTAGAAACAAAAATAGCTGGAGTTATTGCTACGAATACTACAATTTCGAGAGAAGGATTACAATCTGAAAACAATCAGGAAATCGGCGGTTTAAGCGGGAGGCCATTAACCAATCGTTCTACGGAGGTAATCCGATATCTTTCTGAAAAGAGTAAAAAAGCGTTTCCAATAGTTGGAGTAGGTGGGATACATTCTGCGCAGGATGCAATCGAAAAACTGGAAGCCGGGGCCGATTTGGTTCAGCTTTATACCGGTTTTATTTATGAAGGTCCGCAACTTATCAAAGAAATAAATCAAGAGATTCTTAGAAGGAGTTAAGCTTACAGAAACACACTTATACTTGAATACTGAAATCCTTATATCATTTGCATTCGCGGTAGCGGCTTTAGCAATTTCACCGGGGCCAGACAATATCTATGTATTGATGCAGAGCTTAGTGAATGGTGTAAGCTACGGTCTGGCAACTGTTGCGGGCCTCATGACCGGATGCTTGGTCCACACTACTTTGATTGCTTACGGGGTATCTCTTATTATCCGAGAAAATGAAACCCTTTTCCTTATTCTTAGAATTCTTGGTGCGCTTTACTTATTGTATCTAGCTTACCGCGTTTATCGTGAACCGCCGGCCGATTTAATGAATAATACTTCAGTGAATAAAAAGAGCAAATGGAGTTTGTTTAAACAAGGTTTTGTGATGAACGTGATTAATCCAAAAGTTTCCATTTTTTTTCTGGCTCTCTTCCCTGGATTTCTTTACAGTAAAACCATTAGTACCGTAACGCAATTCTATGTTTTGGGCTTTATCTTTATTTTAGTTTCTTTTATTATTTTCGGGTTAATTGCGGTGCTCTCAGGTTATATTTCTGAATATCTTAAAACGAATAAAAAGATTTCTTTGGTTTTGAAGTGGTTACAAATAGTAGTTTTTATCGCTATTGCGATAATCATATTATTATAGATTTTTATTTATTTTGAAGAGAGCTTCCGACCCTCTCAAATCCTCATTCCGTTAAAAAATAATAGTACTTTTGAGGTCAAGTAAATTCTCTATGAAGCCTGCCATTAAAATTATTGAATGTCCTAGAGATGCCATGCAGGGCATTAAGAACTTCATACCTACAGATAAAAAGGTGGCATACATTCAATCTTTGCTGCGTATTGGTTTTGATTCAATCGATTTTGGAAGTTTTGTTTCCCCGAAAGCAATTCCGCAAATGGTAGATACCGCAGAAGTTCTTTCTAAACTCGACCTTTCAAAAACCAGCAGTAAATTATTAGCAATTGTTGCTAATACGAGAGGGGCGGAAGAAGCTTCAAAATTTAAAGAAATAGATTATTTAGGATATCCTTTTTCTATTTCCGAAAACTTTCAAATGCGAAATACGCATAAAACAATTGCCCAATCAGTACTGACACTCGGTGAGATTCTTGAAGTGGCAGATAAATCGAATAAGGAAGTCGTAGTCTATATTTCAATGGGGTTTGGAAATCCTTACGGAGATCCGTGGAATGTAGATGTGGTTGGCAATTGGACCGAAAGGTTGAATAAAATGGGGGTAAAGATTCTTTCTTTAAGTGATACAATAGGAAGTTCAGAACCCGAAAGCATCGATTATCTCTTTTCAAATTTAATCCCGAAATATCCGAATATAGAATTTGGCGCACACTTGCATACTACACCAACAACTTGGTTTGAAAAGGTTGATGCCGCCTATAAAGCAGGGTGCACCCGTTTTGACGGCGCCATCCAAGGTTTTGGTGGCTGTCCCATGGCAAAGGATGAGCTAACGGGAAATATGCCAACCGAAAAATTATTGTCTTACTTCACAACCCAAAAGCGAAATAATCTGGATGCTTTAAGCTTTGAAAGTGCTTATAATGAAGCTACTAAAATCTTCTCCATCTATCACTAACAATAGATCAAAAAATAATTTATAATTATTCTAAATAGGCTTGGATTTTACTGAAGTATTTATAATTTTGCGTCTCTATTTATAATTAATCTAAATAAAAATAATAAGTGATGAAGAATGTTTTAATCTCCTCATGCTTAATCTTAGCAATACTAACATCTTGCTCTAATGATGACGACAGTATTAATTTGGTCGATCAAGTCGAAGCTCCAATAACCTACCAATTTACTAGAAACGGTAGTTCTACAGTAAACTTTGAAGGACAAACCACGAGAATTCAAATGGCCCAAGAATTGAACGTCGCGTTAATGGACAACTCTAAATCTGCGACAGAATTGCAAAATATGTTTGCTCACGTTCAGAATGAGAATGATTTTTCTGAACTTAACTTAAATTCATCCGATAAGAGCATACGAAGTAAAGTGGCAGCTTCAAAGGATTATTTTTCTGCCAATACAACTGTATCCAATAGCATAAAAAGCACGATGGATGGATGGATTACATATCAAGCCAATTTGGTTTTTGTCAATTGGGAAATCACCGCAATCCCTGGTTCAGCGGGTCAATTACAACAAAGTGGTGGAGGTTCCATTAGATATGTTAACGCCAAAGGGCTGGAATTAAATCAAGCATTTGCAAAGACATTGATAGGTGGTTTAATGGCAGACCAAATGCTAAATAATTACCTGAGCACCTCTATTTTGGATGAAGGTTCTAACATTGAAAATAACAATAATAACGTAGTTGAAGAAGGAATGCCTTATACCACTATGGAGCATAAATGGGATGAAGCTTATGGATACTTATATGGAAATGAAGATAATCCGGACGTACCGGTTTTAGGTGCTGATAGCTTTTTAAATACTTATTTGAACCAAGTAGATGAAGATGAAGATTTTACTGGTACAGCCTCAGCGGTTTATGATGCCTTTAAATTAGGGAGAGCCGCAATAGTTGCAAAAAATTATGAAGTTCGGGATGCACAAGTGCAAATTATCAGAGAAAATATTTCAAAAGTGATTGCTGTAAGAGCGGTCCATTATTTACAGGCTGGAAAATCCAGATTGGCAGAAAATGATATGGCAAGTGCTTTTCATCAATTATCCGAAGGTTTTGGATTTATCAATAGCCTTCAGTTTACAAGAAAACCAAATACTGATGTCCCCTATTTTTCACATGAAGAAGTCAATTCCTTTTTAACAGAATTGATGGAAGATAATGGCTTCTGGGATGTATCTGTAGAAACACTCGATATTATATCTGAAGAAATCGCCGCGAGGTTTGGATTCACAGTTGAAGCGGCAGCCGATTAATTATGGATGTTTGAAATTTTTATAAAAAAAACACGGAGTAAAATGATCAAAAAAATATTTATAGTATCCATCTTGGCGCTGATTTTGGCATGTTCTGCTGATGATCAGTCGGAAGGCACGATAGACGATTTCAGCCGTTCGGATTTATTGGTCAATTTGGCCGATAATATCATTATTCCAAAATTACAGGACTTTGGACAAAAAATGTCGGCCTTAAAAATGTCGGCCCAAACTTTTACTACTGACCCGACCCAATCCAATTTAAACGCAGCCAGAACTAGTTGGTTAACTGCATATAAAGCATGGCAACATGTTGAAATGTTTAATATTGGTAAAGCTGAAGAGTTGAATCAATATTATTTCTTCATGAACATCTATCCTGTAACGATTTCTGATATAGAAGCTGGGGTTAATTCGGGAACTTATGATTTGAATTCATCTAACTATCATGATGCTCAAGGTTTCCCGGCATTGGATTATTTATTATATGGTGTTGCTCCTGATGATTCAGGCATCTTGACTAAATATTCTACAGACGCCAATGCACAAGGTTATAAAGATTATT
Source organism: Flavobacteriaceae bacterium MAR_2010_188 (assembly GCA_900104375.1). Classification (NCBI taxonomy): domain Bacteria; kingdom Pseudomonadati; phylum Bacteroidota; class Flavobacteriia; order Flavobacteriales; family Flavobacteriaceae; species Flavobacteriaceae bacterium MAR_2010_188. Next base: position 1,638,923 of record LT629302.1, on the reverse strand, counting down.
TGACAAATGTTGTTGATCAAATGGATCGATTGACACAACAGGTCATTACGGATTGGACTACAGGGTATCGAGACCAATTTGTTGCTTCTGCCGAAAATACAGCCACAAGCTCCCTGAATAAATTTGTAAATGACTTTATATTTTATTACGAAAAAGGATTGCGTGCGAATAAGTTCGGGATTCCAGCCGGCGTATTTTCGACAACCCAATTACCTGAAAAAGTAGAAGCTTTTTATAATCAAGAAATTTCCAAACTTCTTGCATTGGAGGCCTTGAATGCCGTACAGGATGTATTTAATGGAAAAGCATTTAATGGATCACAGACTGGAGCCAGTTTTAAAACTTATTTAGATTTTTTAAATGTCAGTAGTAATGGACAGAGCGTTAGTTTGGCCATTAACAATCAGTTCAACGTTGCAAGGAGTTCAATTCAAGACTTAGACAGCAATTTTTATCAGCAAATTATTACTGATAATTCTAAAATGACAGATGCTTATGATGCGCTTCAACGGGCGTTGGTCTACCTAAAAGTAGATATGGTTCAGGCTTTTAATATAAGTGTGGATTATGTGGATGCAGATGGCGATTAATTTTCAACATAAATAATTGAGAAGGAATATTCTTTAAATGCTTTAAGGAATCTTTTTTTGGTTTCATGGACTACATCCTTAATACATATCTTAAAAGGGAAACAAATCCCGCACCTTTGGCGGTATTCCGGTTTTGTTTTGGTTTTATGATGCTTATCAGCATAGTGCGCTTTTGGGCACATGGTTGGATAGAATCCTTGTATATTCAACCCCAGTTTCATTTTTCTTATTATGGTTTCCATTGGGTCAAGCCTATAGGAAATTACACATATCTTATTTTTGCCGTCTGTGCGATGTCAGCATTTTTAGTTGCAATTGGCCTGAAATATCGCATCGCCATAATCACCTTCTTTTTGAGCTTTACTTACATTGAGCTCATGGATAAAACCACTTATCTCAATCATTATTACTTTGTAAGTGTGCTGAGCTTTTTGATGATTTTTTTACCTGCAAACGCTTATTTCTCGGTAGATAATCTGCTTAAAAAGAAAAAATATTCTTCAATTCCCAAATGGACAATTGATTGTATTAAACTATTGGTAGGAATCGTATATGTGTATGCCGGACTTGCTAAATTAAATTCAGATTGGCTGTTCAGAGCCATGCCCCTAAAAATTTGGCTGCCTTCCAAATACGATTTGCCATTTCTCGGTAATTCCTTTATGCAACAGGAATGGTTCCATTTTGCCATGAGTTGGTCGGGTATGATCTATGACCTGAGCATTCCGTTTTTACTGCTTTATAAACGAACCCGTTGGTTTGCTTTCGCATTAGTAATCTTTTTTCATGTTTTTACAAGAGTATTGTTCCCGATTGGTATGTTTCCTTATGTTATGATTGGGGCTGCACTCATATTTTTTGACTCCGATGTGCACGAACGCCTCATAAAATTCTTCAGATTTATATTAAAACCTTTAAAATTCAATTCTTTTAAATTTGAAGAAAAAACATATAACTATAAAGCTCCAAAATTAGTTTTACCCATTATCACATTATTTTTTATCATTCAGTTATGCTTTCCATTTCGCTATTTATTATATCCCAACGAATTGTTCTGGACCGAAGAAGGGTACCGATTTTCCTGGCGTGTTATGTTGATGGAAAAAATGGGTTATACTACTTTAAAGGTTGTGGACAAGGAAACAGGACAAGGTTTTTTGGTTGATAATTCCGATTTTCTGACAACCTTGCAAGAGAAGCAAATGGGTTTTCAGCCTGATTTTATATTGGAGTATGCACATTATGTAGGCGACCATTTTAAAAGCCAAGGACATAAAAATGTTCAGGTATTCGCCGAAAGTTATGTCGCACTCAATGGCAGATTGAGCAGACCGTATATAGATAACACGGTAGATTTATATAAACTTAAAGAATCATTTCAGCCTAAAGACTGGATATTACCATTCAATGATAAGATTAAAGGATTGTAGACTAATTTTTGTTTTGCTGATCAGTGTCTCTGCAATTTCACAGAACATTATATCAGGGATTGTTACTAATTCCCAAACACAACAACCAATTGCGAATGTTGAAGTATATGACAAACTTTCGGGCCTATTAGCAAAAACAGATGAGTTGGGATTTTATAAATTTCAGACTTCCAAGGTAAAATTTACGATTGTTTTTTTTTCGTACGAATTCGAGGTGAAAGAAATTCCCCTTGAAGTAGGTCAATCGACTTCATTGAATGTAGCCTTAGACGAATTGGGCATCAACTTATCAGAAGTCGAAATTTACGCAAGAAAAAGCAAGATTTTTGAGCTATCGCGCTTAGCGGATGTAGAGGGGACTTCGATTTTTGCAGGTAAAAAAACAGAAGTAGTTTTAGTGGAACAATCAATGGCAAATTTGGCCACTAACAATGCGAGACAAATATACAGCCAGGTAGCGGGACTAAACATTTACCAGAATGATGATGCCGGATTACAGCTCAATGTTGGTGGCCGTGGCTTAGATCCAAACCGAACTGCCAATTTCAATACCAGACAAAATGGTTACGACATCAGTGCAGATGTATTGGGATACCCTGAGAGTTATTACACGCCAGCAGCAGAAGGTCTTAAGGAAATACAAATCATCCGCGGGGCTGCTTCATTACAGTATGGTACCCAATTTGGCGGGTTGATCAACTTTAAGACTAAAGAACCAACTACTGACAGATCATTTGAACTCATTACAAGAAATACTATTGGAAGTTTTGGTCTGTACACCAACTTTACGAGTATTAGCGGCACAAAAGACAAATGGAGTTATTACAGTTATTTCAATTATAAAAAAGGTGATGGTTTCCGTCCTAATTCAGAATTTGAATCAAAAAATGCCTTCGCACACATAGGATATCAATTTAACGAAAGAACATCCCTTACCGGAGAATTGACGTATTTGCGTTATTTAGCACAACAGGGTGGGGGATTGACCGACCAAATGTTCGAAGAAGACCCATACCAAAGTAACAGGGCAAGAAATTGGTTTCAGGTGGATTGGTTGTTGTACCATTTTAAATTTGACCACAAATTTTCTGAACAGACCAATTTCAGTTTTAATGCCTTTGGTTTGAATGCCTCCCGTTACGCCTTGGGATTCAGAACCAATCGCGTAGACCAAATTGATCCGGATACTGAACGTGATTTGATTAAAGGCGATTTTAAAAATTATGGATTGGAAGCCCGAATATTGAGTAAATATGATCTTTATGATAAAGCCTCCACATTTCTTTTGGGAACTAAATTCTATCGGGCTAACAATTCCGAACAACAAGGTCCAGGAAGCGATGGCAGTGGACCAGATTTTGAGTTGCGATCCGAAAGGTTTCCCAATTATCCAAGTCAATCCAATTTCGATTTTCCCAATTTGAATGTGGCCGTTTTTGGTGAGAACATTCTGTATGCAACTGATAAATTTTCTATCACACCTGGTTTCAGATTTGAATATATTAAAACCCAAAGTGAAGGTTTTTATAAACGAATCAATACCGATGCCGCTGGAAACGTGATTTTTGAAGAGACTGTGGAAGACAATCGTGATTTTGAACGCTCCTTTGTGCTTTTGGGATTGGGCTTGAGTTACAAACCTTCAACTGCCTTTGAAGTTTATGGCAACATTTCTCAAAATTACCGCTCGGTAACCTATTCGGATATCAATATTAATAATCCAGCATTTGCCATAAATCCAGATATTACTGACGAAAGAGGATTTACCGCAGACTTGGGCTTTAGGGGTAATTTCCAAAATGCCATCTCCTATGACTTCGGTCTTTTCGGATTATTTTATAATGGAAGGATTGGATTTGTGCAGAAAGGACTTCCGGACGGACGTGTGATCAGCGAACGTGGTAACGTAGGTGACGCAGTATTATATGGAATTGAATCTCTTTTTGATTTCAATCTGAAGAAAATTTTACACTTGAATAATGCTTTCAACTTGAATTATTTTATCAACTCTTCATTTATTACTTCAGAATATACAGCATCTGAACAACAAGGTGTTGAAGGAAATCAGGTAGAATTTGTTCCAGATGTAAACATAAAAACTGGTTTGAGATTAGGATATAAAAATCTTATGGCAAATGTTCAATACACCTATCTTTCCCAACAATTTACAGATGCCACCAATTCCCAAGCCGCCAATCTTAGTGGTGTAATTGGAGAGATTCCCAGTTACGATATTCTCGACGTGTCTTTGTCATATTCCTATAAACGTTTAAAACTAGAAACAGGTATCAATAACATTCTTGATAATTCTTATTTTACCAGAAGAGCTACTGGATATCCTGGTCCGGGCATCATTCCCTCCGCACCTAGAAATTGGTTTGTAACCTTTCAAATTAAAATATGACATCTACATAGTATAGCAATAAAATCGTATCTTTGCACGCAATTAAATCTTAATTGCAAAATGGCTACACAGCACGACAAGATTCTTGGGGAAGGATTAACATACGATGACGTTTTATTGGTCCCAGCTTACTCCGAAGTTCTTCCAAGAGACGTAAATACCCAAACAAACTTTACTAGAAACATAACGATTAACATACCTATCGTATCCGCTGCTATGGACACGGTGACGGAAAGTGCTATGGCAATTGCTATTGCGCGAGAAGGTGGTATTGGTGTTCTTCATAAAAATATGACTATTGCGCAACAGGCAAATGAAGTGAGAAGAGTAAAACGGGCCGAAAGTGGAATGATTTTAGACCCGGTAACTCTCCCGATGGATGCCGTGGTCAGAGATGCAAAGTCCAATATGAAAGAACACAGCATCGGGGGTATTCCTATTGTTGATGATCAAGGAAAGCTAAAAGGAATTGTTACCAATCGTGATCTTAGGTTCGAACATGACGATAGTCGCCCCATTGTTGAGGTCATGACCAAGGAAAATCTCGTCACTGCCGACGTCGGGACTTCTTTGAAGGATGCAGAATCTATTCTTCAGAAAAATAAAATTGAAAAATTACTGATTGTAGATGATTCCAATAAGCTCGTTGGACTTATTACGTTTAGAGATATCACTAAACTTACCCAAAAACCTATTGCCAATAAGGATACTTATGGCCGACTACGTGTGGCGGCCGCGATAGGGGTAACGCCTGATGTAGAGGAAAGAACCGAAGCATTGGTAAACTCTGGAGTGGATGCGGTAATTATTGATACCGCACATGGACATACTGCCGGCGTAGTTAAGGTACTAAAAGCCATTAAAGCGAGATTTACAGATTTAGATGTGATCGTAGGAAATATCGCTACGGGTGATGCTGCGAAATATTTGGTCGAAGCGGGTGCCGATGCTGTTAAAGTTGGTATAGGACCTGGTTCCATTTGTACCACGCGAGTTGTGGCTGGAGTCGGATATCCACAATTTTCTGCAGTACTTGATGTTGCTACAGCTATTAAAGGTTCTGGTGTGCCCATTATTGCGGACGGTGGGATCCGTTATACAGGCGATATCCCTAAAGCCCTTGCAGCCGGAGCCGATTGCGTTATGCTAGGTTCTCTTCTTGCAGGAACTAAAGAATCGCCAGGTGAAACCATAATTTTTGAAGGACGTAAGTTTAAATCTTACCGTGGGATGGGTTCTGTTGAAGCTATGAAACAAGGAAGTAAGGACCGTTATTTTCAAGATGTGGAAGATGATATCCAAAAGTTGGTACCAGAAGGTATTGTAGGTAGGGTTCCTTATAAAGGTGAACTTGTAGAATCCATTCACCAGTTTGTAGGTGGTCTTAGGGCAGGTATGGGATATTGTGGGGCTAAAGATGTGGCGACATTAAAGGAAACAGGTAGATTTATAAAAATCACCTCTTCCGGTATCAATGAGAGTCATCCGCACGATGTTACTATAACCAAGGAGGCACCTAATTACTCGAGATAAAAAATATTTTATTTATTATAGTTTTCATTTCCAGCTTTCAATACTTCAGATTGTTATAGAGATGACCTGTCGTAACTTTATATTGAGTGATTAATTTTCTTTAGCTATCAATTCTTTTAATTCTTCTTCAAGATTATCCGTTGCAAATTCTAGTTCATCAATATTTTCTATGCAACCTAAATCGAGTATTTCTAAAGGATTCTTTAAAAATGATTCTACAATGTTTAGAGAACATTCATTGTAGTGCATAGCAGCATGAGATGCATTAGGAATTACAACAAATGTAGAATTAGTTAGAGATTCTATGGTGGCTTGTCCAAAGGAAGGCGGCATGCCAGGATCAAACTCCCCTGATAGAACCAACACAGGTAAGTTACTTTTAACTGATTCATAATAGTTTTCTAAAGGACGTTCAGGCCGGAAAATTTCACATAATTTCTTATAATCTTTCTCTGCCAATGTTGCTAAATAAGGAAAAGAAACTTGTAAAGAATCAGGGGTATATTGCGGTTTTCGGGCTTTACATTCGTAACAATCTATCAAAGCTCCTTGTATATCATTTGTTTTTCCGTAATCTTCCGATGAGGATAGGTTTTCTATCCATGGTTTTAATTGGTCAACGTTTCCTTTTGCAAACTCATGCATGGCTAAGGGAATAAGAGGTACTACCTTGGTTTTATAGAATGCAATGAGCATGGCCTGGGCAAAGTCATCACCGTTAAAATAATCGTCGTCTATTTTAATTGGATCTTCATTAAGACGATTGGCGGTTTTGGAAAAATCGCCTATTATATCGGGAAATTTTGCAGCAGTGCTAGGGTTTGCCTTTATTTTACGTTGCATATGTTGTAACGTTTCATTCATCGGGTGCACATAATCAAAACTGGAGACGTTAGGAGGAAATGGTGAATCAAGAATAATACTCTTTAGATTCTCCGGAAAATTTTTGATATAGTGGAGTGCTACCAATGTTCCATAGGATACCCCATAAACATTCCATTGTTTTATCACTAAGGCTTCGCGAACGGCCTCCGCATCTGCCGCTAATTGAAATGAACTAAATGAATTTATATCAATTCTCTTTTGGGGTAGGGAGTTCTTGCATTGCAGATAAAGTTCAATCCTCTTTTTTTGAAAAGCTTCTGCCGAGGGATTTGTTTTTCTGTAAATTTTAAGTGAATCCAATAAATCTTCACACAACGATGGTTCTGAATAACCTGTGCCCCGGTAATCGAACATAATCAAATCCTGTTCTTCCCGTAACGCTATAAATGCGTTACTCGTTAAATATTTTTTTGCATTAGATAAAGTTGAAAGACCTGGACCTCCATGCAGATACAGCAGAGGCTCTGTTTTTGTATTGCCCGTTTTCTTTGCAACAATGACGGCTAAACTTATTTTGCCCGTACTAATATTATTGAAAGTTTGACTCACAGGAATTCTATAACAGGTGATATTATTCGATTCTGCCCAATTATTCTCAATTTCAAACTCAGAACAATCGCATCGAAAATCCGGTGATTCAATTATTTGTATACCCGCGGAGGAAAGAATCAATAAAACCATCGAAACGAAACTCCCTATAATTATATATTTTAGAACCATCTTTTGGGATTATAATAACAAATTAAAACAGATAAATCATCCTAGCAGTTTTTAATCTTAGCCTTTTATTAACAACTCGAATTTAGAAAATTTGTCAATACAATAATAGAGAGAGACCAAAGTTATTTGAATAATATGAGTACAAAATTTACTTTATATCCTTCTTCCCATTTTTATAATCTGAACGATACCAAATTCAGTTCCAATATTATCACAGGAGGTATAAAATTCCTTGCGGAATAAGTTGCGGCACAAAATTTGGCTTACATTCCACTTTAAAAAAGTATTGTAACTCAAATCCTTAAAAATGAATCTACAATCACCATTCAAATTGAATACAAAACGTATACGCTACACGTTTATCCTATTACTTTCTTGCGCAAATTCTTTTGCTCAACAACTTACTGTCCGCGCAAATCTAGATGAGCAGGTTAAGGAATCGTCCGGTTTAATTTATTTGAATAGTGAGTTATTTACCCACAATGATTCCGATGGTGAACCGGCACTCTACCAATTGGACTTAGACTCTAATTCCGTCAGCAGAAAAATTGAAATTCAAAATGCTAAAAATGTAGATTGGGAAGATTTGGCCCATGACGAAACTTACGTTTACATTGCAGATTTAGGTAATAATAATGGCAACCGTCAAGATTTGAAAATCTACAAAGTTTTGATTGCGGACATTATGGACATGTCAAAAGAAAAGATTAGCACCGAAGTAATCAATTTTAGCTACGCCAATCAAACCGATTTTAACCCTAGCCCTTACGACACAAACTTTGACGCTGAAACTTTAATCTGTTATCGAGGAAGCTTATATATTTTCACTAAAAACTGGTCAGATTTCAAAACCAATATCTACAAGCTTTCTACCGATCCTGGTGATAAGGTGATTGAAAAAATTGATCAATTAAATGTGAATGGCCTTATTTCTGGCGGAGTTTATAACAGCATCACTGATGAAATTGTTCTTACGGGTTATTCTGAAGAAAACGCCTTTATCGTTAAATTATCTAATATCGAAAACGAAAATTTTTCTGAAAGCACCATCGAGAGAACAGATTTATTGATTCCTAGCGGAATATCTTATCAAGTTGAAGGCATCACTTATACCTCAGCTTATGATTATATATTGAGCTCGGAAAGCGGAATATTTGGTAACGGTGCTTTGATGGATCTTAATTTAGATAATACCCTGAAGCTTACAAGCCTTCAGATTCGGTATAAAGATTCAATTTATCCGAATCCTGCCAAAGATTATGTTAACCTAAGTTTTACAGATTTTGATGAAGCCGAAATTTTTAATGCTGAAGGCAAAAAAGTAAAAACTTCAAAAAATAAAAAAATCTTTGTGGGTGATTTGCAATCTGGTGCTTACATAATTAACACCAAAGGCGGCAAGGATCAAGCAAAATCCTTCAAATTTATTAAAGACTAACTCTTTATAAAATCCTTATTGTCTTTATAGAATCTATCTAATTGATCTTGTGCATCTTCTAGCTGCTCTTCAGTGGGTGGCTTTGGCTTTTGTTCCGAAGCTCTTTCTGGCTCAAACGTTAGCTTAGAATAAAAGGGAAAGTGATCAGAATTAATGTCTCGACAAAGGTCAATTTCCTTTAATCTAAATTCTTCCGAAATAAACAAATGATCTAGCGGCCATCTTAAGATTTTATTGTTGGCATCAAAAGAACAGTACAACCCGCGTCCAATCCTAACATCCAATAATTCACCAGTGCTCTTAAAAAGAGAGGTGGTTTTAGACCAGGCAACGTCATTAAAGTCGCCCAAAACAATTACGGGTAAATCAGATTCTCTTGCCAATCTTGCCGTAATCATCATCTCCGCATCTCGGTCGGTCGACTTCGGATTTTCCTGAGGCATTGGTGGCGTCGGGTGGATGGAGTATAATTGAAAGATATCACCACTCCTTAACTTTACTTTAGACATTATTGACGGAATGCTGTCGTCTACTTGATAATGAACTGTTGGGTTAATCAATTCTAACTTCGAATAAAGTAGCATTCCATAAGTATTTGGTAACGGGACTTCCTTGCTATAAGGATAATTTCCATCGAGGTTTTTAACGATAAATTGTCTCCAGGGCTCATCCGCTTCTGTAATCAACACTATGTCTGGGTCAATAGAATCCAACAATTTCCCTAAATGATGGTATTCCCTATTTTTCTGTAAAACGTTTGCGGTAAAAAGTTTTATGGTCCTATCCTCATTTTCGGTCGTGCTATCTAAAACCTCTACATCCTTAATTGGCGTATAAGGCGCAATTCTAATAAATTGATAAATAAAGCAACCAATCATTACTGCCATGAATAGGTACTCTTTTTTGCTATCTATCTTAAATTTTAAGCTGAAGGCCAATATGGCAATCATGGTAACTACGGTCAATTGCACGTGAGGAAAATCGAACATTCTGATATACCAATTGTCAAAAGGAAGAAGTGGTATTAATGTCAGGATTATAGCAACAATACCTAATCCATACAAAAAAGTTTTGACCGTCATTATTTTAAAAGATTAGTTATAAAGTTGGGACGAAAATACTTAAAAGATTTAACTCTTAAATTGGTTTGTAAAATTGTTTAATGGATTGCGTTAGAATTTGGATTAGATAAGTTTTTAATTAATAATATCTTTGCAAAATAATAATGTAATTATGGCAATTTTAGGCAATATAATCAAAGGAGTAATTGATATTCGAGACTCGTTTTCTGCTGTGGTTAATCAAGTTGAAGAGCAAAAGGCTGTTTTAAAAAAACTTCTTGAAAGAGGCACCCACACTGAATTTGGTAAGGAATTTAATTTTGAAGTTATTCTTAAATCTGATGATGTGGTGAAGGCTTTTGCCGAGAACATTCCTTATTTCGATTATAATAAAATCAATGAAAATTGGTGGTATAAATTGCATGAAGGGCAAGAAAACGTCAGTTGGCCTGGGAAACCGTCATATTACGCTTTAAGCTCCGGAACAACGGGTGATAAAAGCAAGCGCATTCCTGTTACCGACGAGATGATTGAAGCCATACGTGATGCAGGCATTAAACAGGTTTTTGCTTTGACCAATTTTGATTTGCCGTCTGATTTTTTCGAAAAGGAAATCATGATGCTGGGTAGTTCTACCGACCTTCAAAAAAATGAAGGTCACCTTGAAGGAGAAATAAGCGGAATTAGCGCTAGCAATATACCATTCTGGTTTAAAGGCTATTATAAGCCGGGTGAAGATATCGCCAAGATAGACGATTGGGACCAACGCGTGCAAACTATTGCTGAGCGCGCAGAAGACTGGGATATTGGCGCTTTGAGCGGTATTCCTTCTTGGATAGAGTTGATGTTGCAAAAAGTGATTAAATATCATAACCTTAAAAACATTCACGAAATCTGGCCTAACCTTCAGGCTTATACCTCGGGTGGAGTCGCCTTCGGACCTTATGAAAAAAGTTTTAATGCACTACTAGGGAAACCGGTAACTGTAATTGATACTTATTTGGCTTCGGAAGGTTTTATTGCCTGCCAAGTAAGACCAGATACGAATGCCATGCAGTTAATTACTGACGGCGGTATATATTTTGAATTTGTCCCCTTTAAACCGGAATATATAAAGGAAGATGGTTCATTAGTAGACGAGGCTCCTTCGGTAGGTTTAGCAGATGTAAAGTTAAACCAAGATTATGTTTTGATTATCAGCACAGTTAGTGGTGCGTGGAGATACTTAATTGGCGATACCATCGAGTTTACTGATATTGAAAAAGCTGAAATTAAAATTACTGGCAGAACCAAGTTCTTTCTTAATACCGTCGGTTCACAACTTTCTGTCAATAAATTAGATGAAGCTGTGAAACATCTTGAAGAAGATTTTTCAACTAAAATACCTGAATATACAATTTCTGCAAAGCGTTGTGAAGATGGAGAGTTTTACCATTGTTGGTACTTAGGTACCGAGCTTTCCGCAGATACTGACAAGGTTGTGGCTTCTCTAGATGAATTTCTTCAAAGTGTAAATAAAAACTATAAGGTTGCTCGTTCTAAAGCTTTAAAAGGAGTTAGAGTTGAAATTATTTCACCAAATACTTTCTATGAATGGAGTGGCTCCAACAAGAAAAAAGGAGGTCAAGTAAAAATGGAAAGGGTGATGAACGAGGAAAAATTTGCCGAGTGGGAAGAATTCGTTAAGAATCACTGAGCCAAAAAGGCTTCTTCATCTCTATTCTTTATCACATCCATTATTTCTTCTGGCGAGAGATAATATTTTTTAATCCTGCTTTTATAGCTAGGGGTAATCTGTGCATGATTCAAGATAAAGTCTTTGGTCTTTAAGATATATTCTTCCATACCTTGTTGCACCGCATAAGTGTCTGCCGCTCTTTCCGCCTCTACGATATGATTGTCGGATAACAGATATTTTATACCAAACCAAATTAAGTTAACCTTTCGTCGGTTGGTATAATCCATAATATGTCCCAATTCATGGCCTATCCAGCCAACAAGAACATCAGAAGGTATTTGGGTGGTCATAAATTCCTGCTCTGCAATTTTAAATTTTTCGCTGATAAGGATTAAATATTCCCGATTTCCCTTTTTCTTAAAAAAGCTTCCGAAGCTAGGTCTCGCCTGCATGGTAGATTTCTTAATGTCTTTTTTAAATCGGAATTCAATATTTAAGTTCTCAAATTCTGGGTAATATTCCATCGCGATTGCGACTTCTTTCTTTATGCTATCAGGGATAATGTGCTGTGCGCTCATTGAAAATGCGGTTAAGTATATTAAAATAAAACTAAAAATTTTCATAACTAGTTTGGGATGCGAATTATAATCATTATTTCCTAAACTCTGTGTCGTCTTCACAATTTTTTGTGAAACAGAAGATTTTATTTTTATACGAAATATGATCAATTAAATTCCTGTTCATAAATCTGTCCAAAATTGAAATGGGTCAATACTATTATCCATTCAGCAAAGAGTTTACACTAACTGTGCCTATATTAGAATATTAACGAGATACTAATTAAAAAAAACATACAATGAAAGATTTACAAGCACTTTTTGAACACGAAATAAAAGATTTATATTCAGCTGAAAAGCAATTGGTGGAAGCGCTTCCTAAAATGGTAGAAGCTGCTAACGATAAGAAATTAAAAGATGCATTTTCCCATCATTTAATGGAAACCAAGGAACATTATGAAAGATTGAAAAATATCTGTGATAACTTAGATATTAATCCGACCAGCACCAAATGCAAAGCGATGGAAGGGTTAATTAAGGAATGTTCTCATATGATAAGTGAAGATGCTAATCCAAAAGTTAAGGATGCCGGACTTATTGCATGTGCACAACGAGTTGAGCACTATGAAATTTCAGGGTATGGGACAACCATAAGATTTGCCAAAGAACTGGGACATAAAGTGATTGCGGAAGAATTGCAAAAAACCTTAGACCAAGAATATAAAGCTGATAAAAACCTGAATGATATGGCAGAAGACAGATTGAATAGAAAAGCTATCGCCTAAAAATTCATACATCCAAATTTTAAAAACGACACATTATGTGTCGTTTTTGTTATTTATAAGATGAGATAATTGACTAAATTTACGTGCACTTAAATGCTACAAATCGTAGTATAATATGCTACATAATTTTTATATATGTCTTTTGAAAGAGTAAAAGAAAAGTTATCAATCCTTGCGGATGCTGCAAAATATGATGTTTCCTGTTCTTCTAGCGGAAGTAAGAGAACTAATACCAATAAAGGTTTAGGTGATTCTACCGGGATGGGAATTTGCCATAGTTACACTGAAGATGGCCGTTGCGTTTCGTTGCTAAAAATTCTTCTAACCAATCATTGCATCTTTGACTGTGCCTATTGCGTTACTCGCAAAAGTAACGACATCAAGAGAGCTGCTTTTAAGGTTCAAGAGGTGGTAGACTTAACGATAAGTTTTTATAGACGTAATTATATTGAAGGCTTATTTCTTAGTTCTGGAATCTTTAAGGATGCAGATTATACCATGGAACGTTTGGTAGCAGTGGCCAAAAAACTAAGAACAGAAGAAAGGTTTAACGGTTATATTCATCTTAAATCAATCCCAGGAGCTTCTGATGAATTAATGCGTGAAGCAGGACTCTATGCAGATCGGTTGAGCGTTAATATTGAAATTCCCACCGAACAAGGCCTAAAACTTTTAGCTCCTGATAAAAAACGGGAAGATTTTATAAAACCTATGAATAAGGTCAAAAATGAAATCATTCAATACAAATCTGAAAGAAACATTATTAAAAGTACGCCAAAGTATGCTCCGGCAGGACAGAGCACTCAAATGATTATTGGTGCGACCGGAGAAAGTGACCGGGATATTATGCAGACTTCCGATTATTTCTATAAAAACTTCAACCTAAAGCGTGTTTATTATTCTGGTTATATTCCTATAAGTACGGACACTCGATTGCCATCAATCGGTAGCCAGGTGCCAATGCTTCGGGAAAACCGACTTTATCAGACTGATTGGCTAATGCGATTTTATGGTTTTAATGTGAATGAGATTTTGAATGAACAGCATCCTCATTTGGATTTAGACATCGACCCAAAATTGAGTTGGGCATTACGTAATCTTCATGAATTTCCGATAGACGTGAATAAGGCCGATAAACTCATGCTGGCGAGAATTCCTGGTCTTGGTTTAAAATCCGTCAATAAAATTATCAATGCCCGTCGTTTCAGACCTTTAAATTGGGATCATCTTAAGAAAATTGGAGTAGCACTTAATAGAGCTAAATATTTTATTACCTGCACTTCTTCAAATTTTGAAACCAAAGACCGCTCGGCCCAACAAATAAAAGGATTGATTCTTCAAAATTCCTTGAGCAAGTACACAAGCCAATTGGATAATCAACTTAAACTTTTTGTTTAGAAATGCTGAAAGGCGCAAATTTTATTTACGATGGTTCTTTTGAAGGATTTTTAAGCTGCATTTTTCATGCTTATGAACTTAAATCAACGATTGTAAATATTCAATCTGAAAAATTTTCACAAACAACCTTGTTCACTGATGCTGAATTTGTGAAAACAGATTCCAAAAAGTCAGACCGGATATTTAATCACATAATAAAAAAATCCTCTGCGGCAATTGCGAGGACTTTCTACTTTGCATTTTTAACCGAACAAGAAAATATTGAAAATCTGCTTTACAGATACATTCGATATGTGTTCGATTCGTCTATGGATGTTTCTAAGGATTATTCGTCTCCCGAGGTTTTAAAAGTTGCACAGCTTGCTAAAAATGTGGGAAGGGAAAAACATAGAATGGAAGCCTTTATTCGATTTAGACTCACCAAAGACGAGATATATTTTGCAGTTATAGAACCAGATTATAATGTGGTGCCGGTTATCGTAAAACATTTTAAGAGTCGTTACGCCGACCAAAAATGGTTGATATATGATACCAAACGCGATTATGGGATTTACTATGATCTTACTTCAGTAGAATTTATTCAGCTCGATTTTAATGAAAGCCGGATTGATCCAAGAAAAACTTCAGAAGAGCGTTTTGCTGAATCTGAAATGGATTTTCAAAAGTTGTGGTTTGAGTATTTTAGAAGTACAAATATCAAGGCCAGGATAAATATGAAACTGCACATACGACATGTTCCAAAACGTTATTGGAAATATCTTAGCGAGAAAAATCCTTATTGAGAATTTACCGAGATATTCTGTTCCATGTATTTCTTAAAATTCTTCATATACTGACGAGATTGTTTTTTAAAGGTAGAAGGGAAGAGCGCCATAAACAATCTCATCTTAAAGTTAAGCGGAATAAATTCATTTTTAGAAACCCAAATAGTGTCTCCTCGTTGGTTCTCAGAAAATAGGTTATTTTGAAAATTGTCCATTCCCTCTGAACCGAATATGACACTAAACTCATTTGGAGAAACAATCTTTTCGATTGTTTGGAGCAGTTCCATTTTCTGACCATTTAGGTTATAAACCATTTTAGTTCTAGATCCCTCTTTTTGCGGATTCCCAGAAATATGCTCGAGCGTGGTCAATCCTCTTTGCCAAT
Organism: Flavobacteriaceae bacterium MAR_2010_188; assembly: GCA_900104375.1. Taxonomy (NCBI): domain Bacteria; kingdom Pseudomonadati; phylum Bacteroidota; class Flavobacteriia; order Flavobacteriales; family Flavobacteriaceae; species Flavobacteriaceae bacterium MAR_2010_188. Next base: position 1,623,295 of record LT629302.1, on the reverse strand, counting down.
TCCTTAGATGTTCCGGATTGCAAAACTTGGGATAAACTTCGCCGATGGGAGCAGTTATAACTATCTCGTTCTGGTATTTCATATTCAAATATAAATAATGGCGAACTAAAAATGACAATGCCTTCTATATAAGGACAATTTGACGGTTTAAGTACATAATTAGTTAACTGATTCAACCAAAATAAATTGTAAACTTTAATTCATATTTAAGTAAATAATCAGATGAGCACTCTGTTTATCAATCATAAAATATAAAAATTGAATTCTTCAGATTTAAAGATTTTAAAATATTGGATATCGATAAGAAATTTTTCATCGGCACAACTCTTGCTAAGCTTTCAATAAAGCATTCAAAATAATAATAAAGCGGGAAGCTTTTCGTTTACAGCACAGCAACTTGATATATCTACTTAATATGTTAATTTTGCTTCCCATCAAAATGATAGAATATATTATGGTAAGAATAATTTCATTTTTATTTTCAATTTTATTTTGTGTTTCAACTTTGGCCCAGAGCAAGACGTCAGATGTGCTTTTTACGGTAGAAGACGAACAGGTAACTGCCAAAGAATTTCTTCGGGTTTATAATAAAAATCTCGATCTGGTTAAGGACGAAGCCCAAAAAGATGTTGATGCTTATCTACAATTATACGTCAATTATAAATTAAAGCTTCAAGAAGCTCGGAGGTTAGGACTTCAAAATGATGTTAATTATCAAAGAGAATTCAACACTTATAAAAATCAGCTCACCAAAAACTTTCTTTCAGATAATAAGGTTACTGACGAACTTGTAAAGGAAGCTTATAATCATCTCTCAAAAGACCTTAAGGCCGTTCATATATTAATAAGAATGGACGAAGCTGATATAGATACGCTAGCGGTTTACAATAGGTTGATGGATTTAAGGTCGCGATTAACTAATGAAAATTTTGAGACTTTGCGTTCTGAACTGCACGATGGACAGGAAGTTTTTGTTGAAGATTTAGGATATTTTACAGGATTTAAAATGGTTTATCCTTTTGAAGTTGCCGCTTATAATACCAACGTTGGCGAAGTTTCAAAACCTTTTAGGACCAGATTTGGTTATCATATCGTAAAGGTTTTAGACAGGCGAGATTCTCGTGGAGAGGTTACCGTATCTCATATAATGATTGGTAGTAATCAACCTGATTCTAGCATAGTGCCAAAAAAACGTATCGACGAAATCTTTTTGATGTTAAAACAAGGCCAGGATTTCGCGTCCTTAGCTAAGCAATTTTCGGATGATAAAGGAACTGCAGATAAAGGTGGCGAGATGGCGCCGTTTAAAGGAGGTCAGCTAAGTTCTACGGAATTTGAAAAAGCCGCTTTCGATTTAAAAAACGTCGGAGATATGTCCCAGCCGTTCCAAACCGATTTCGGATGGCACATCGTTAAGCTCATCAATAAAGAACCTTTTGGAAGTTTTGAGCAAATGAAACCTGAGTTAGAAATGATGGTCAAGAGAGATTCTCGTTCTTCTTTGATCAATTCTGCACTTCTTGAAGACATCAGCAATAAATATGTCGTTAAGGAGTACGACGAACAAAAACAATACTTCAAGTCAATAATAACCACTGATTACCTTAACCGTGGCTGGAAGTTGCCAGAAGATTTTAAAAAGGATGCTCTCCTTGCGTCTATAGATGATTTTCAAATCAAAAATAACGAATTCTCCAATTATCTTTTGGCCAATCAGAGCAAATACAACGGTAAGGAAATCGATGTAAAGGAATTGATTGATTTTGAATTTAAGATGTTTCTTGACAGTCAGATAATGACCTATCATGAAAATAATTTAGAAAACATCAACGAGGATTTTGCCTTTGTTTTGCAGGAATATCGTGACGGATTGTTGCTTTTCGATTTAATGGAAAAACAAATCTGGAATGCCGCGGCAGCAGATAGCGTAGGTCTTCAAAACTTTTACGAAAAAAATAAAAATCAATATTTTTCAGATGAAAGCTTTGACGGAACCATTCTAACTGCTTCCAGTAAGGAGGATTTAGAAAACGCCTTGAAACTTCTAAAATCGGGTAAAACGCTAGAGGAGATAAACGCTAAGTTGAATACCGATACCAAGCAGAGCGTAATTATCTCTCAAGGAAATTTCGAAAAGGGTCATCAACTTCTTGCGGATGGATTTAAATTTAAAGAAGGTATTTCTAAGATTTACGATTTGCATGATTCTTATAGTGTGTATCAGGTAGATAAAATCTTTCAACCTGCCATCAAAGCCTTAGAAGATGCTAAAGGAAGGGTGATAAACGATTACCAAACGTATCTAGAAGAAAATTGGATCAAAGAGTTGCGCAGTCGTTATAAGGTGAACGTTAACAATGACGTTCTAAATTTTGTCAAAACAGAATTAGCTCCAAAAAGGTGATTAGATTAGTTAGTCTTTTCCTAATAACAGTATTGTTGTTCTCCTGTAATTTTAATAATGAGAACGACGATAGAATTCCATTAGCAAGAGTTAACGACCTCTACCTTTATCCTGAAGATCTTAAGGATATCGTTCCGGAAGGAACATCTAAAGAAGATAGTCTTGTAATCGTAAATAATTATATCAATAGATGGGCTACCAAACTCTTATTGGTAGAAGGTGCAGAACGAAATCTTAACGAAAAGAAAGTCAATAGTTTTTCTAAACTCATAGAACAATATCGTTATGACCTTTATACCAAAGCCTATCTAGAAGCTTGGGTCGCTAAAAACATAGACACATCTGTCACAGCTAAAGAAGCTCAAGATGTTTATGAAGCGAATTCCGAAACCTTCAAATTAAACGAAGAACTGGTAAAGTTGCGTTATATTAACATTCCGCAGAATGCTGTAAATATCGATGAGGTAGAGCAGCGCTTCAAAAGGTTCGATTCTATAGACCGTCATATATTGGATTCTATCTCGGTACAGTTCAAATCTTTCTCTTTAAAAGACTCAATTTGGGTGAAAGCTTCACAGGTTGTTCAGAAAATTCCGGTGATCAATCCGGAAAACAAAAACCAACTGTTAAAAAAATCTAATTATATAGAGCTCAAAGATTCATTAAGCATATATTTGATCCAAATTAACGACGTATTACTTCCAAATTCTAATGCGCCGATAGAATATGTTAAACCTACTATCAATCAAATAGTTATTAATAAAAGAAAGTTGGAGCTTATAAAACAGCTTCAGAAAGATATCACCAAGGATGCTATTAAAAACAATCAATTTGAAATTTACGAGAATCAATAAGTTATTCGTCACTGCCCTTATATTTTCGGGCTTAACTGCTTCAGCACAAGAGATTATTGAAGACGAAGTCGCCAGTTCTAAGAATGCTACGGAAGTAGTAAAAAATGACGGTGAAAAGGTTAAGATTGATGGAGTGTCTGCGGTAGTTGGAGATTATATCGTACTCGATTCTGATATTGATAAGGAATTTATTCAATTGCAAGCAAGAGGTGTTTCTACTGCCGAAATCACACGTTGCCAACTTTTCGGAAAATTACTTGAAGATAAATTGTATGCTCATCACGCAATACAAGATAGTATTACCATAAACGAACTAGAAATTAGATCTTATGTCGATCAACAGATTGAGCAATTTGTTGCGCAGACTGGATCGATAGACGACGTTCTAAAATTTTATAAAATAGATTCTGAACCGCAACTGCGTTCAGAAATGTTCGAAATCAATAAAAACCAGAAGTTGGCCTTACAGATGCAACAGAAAATTGTTGAAGATATAGAGGTTACTCCAGAAGAAGTACGAGAGTATTTTAATAGCATTCCTAAAGAGGAAAGACCAGTTTTTGGAACTGAGTTAAAGGTTGCCCAAATTGTGGTGATTCCAGAAGTTACCGAAGAAGCAAGAAATGCAGCGATTAATCAACTAAAGGCAATTAGGGAAGACATTATAGATAACGGAGCTAGTTTTACGACCAAAGCGGTTTTCTATTCTGATGATACTTCTAGTAAAGCCAAAGGTGGACTACTGCCAACGATGAATAAAAAGCGTCCGCAGATGGTGAAGGAGTTTCGTGAAGTTGCTTTTTCTCTTCAAGAAGGTGAAATTTCTGAGCCTTTCAAAACTGATTTTGGGTATCACATCATTATGCTCGATAAGATAAGAGGACAAGAATATGTTGCAAGACATATTTTAATTAGACCAGAAATAACTCCCGAAGCAATTAATACTGCCAAGGAAAAAATAAATATGGTTCGCGAGAAGATTGCGAATAAAGAGGTGACTTTTGCAGCTGCGGCGAGAGAATTCAGTGATGAGGAAGAAACCAAATTTCAAGGTGGTAATCTTGTAAATCCGATGACTCAGGATTTTAATTTTGAATTGACTAAAATGGAACCAGAGCTTTATTCTCAAATCCAGAATTTACCTGATGGTGAAGTTAGTCCTGTTTATCAGGATGAAGATCGCATAAATGATTTAAAGTATAAGATTTTGATGGTAACCGATAGAATAAATGAGCACGAAGCAAATTTCTCTAGAGATTATTTAAAAATCAAGAATTTAGCCGAACAAAATAAACAGATTGAAGCCATCGGAAAATGGCAGGACGAGAAGATTAAGGATACCTACATTAAAATCAATGGCGCTTATAGAGACTGTGTCTTTACTAGCGATTGGTTAAAAAACGAATAATATGTCAGATGTTGCTGCAGTTGAGCAATTTGTAAATAAATATAAAGATTTAAAGAAGGAGATTTCTAAGGTTATCATCGGTCAGAATGCCGTGGTTGATCAAATTTTAATTTCTATTTTTTCAGGTGGACACTCATTATTGATTGGTGTTCCTGGCTTGGCAAAAACCCTAATGGTGAATACCATTGCCCAAGCACTTGGTCTTAACTTTAAAAGGATTCAGTTTACCCCAGATTTAATGCCTTCCGATATTTTGGGTAGTGAAATTTTGGATGAAAACAGGCATTTCAAATTTATAAAAGGACCAATTTTCGCAAACATTATTCTGGCAGATGAGATTAACCGTACCCCACCAAAGACCCAATCAGCACTATTAGAGGCGATGCAAGAAAGGTCGGTAACGGTTGCCGGTCATAATTATCAATTAAATCTTCCCTATTTTGTTTTGGCTACCCAAAACCCAATTGAACAAGAAGGAACTTACCCATTACCAGAAGCGCAGTTAGACCGATTTATGTTTGCAATCAATCTTGATTATCCTTCATATGAAGAGGAAGTTCAAGTTGTAAAAAGTACTACTTCAGACATTATAAATAAAATTAATCCGTTGTTTACTGCGGAAGAAATTATTAAATATCAACAGCTAATCAGACGTATTCCTGTTGCAGACAATGTGATTGAATATGCTGTATCTATGGTTGCTAAAACGAGACCAGGTAATAAGGCTGCAGCAGATTTGGTAAAGGAATTTGTTGATTGGGGTGCAGGTCCTAGAGCATCACAAAACTTGATTTTAGCTGCTAAAACACATGCCGTGATTCACGGCAAATTTTCTCCAGATATAGAAAATGTTCAAGCGGTTGCCTCTGGTATTCTTCGTCACCGGGTGATTAAGAATTATAAGGCAGAAGCAGAAGGTATTTCTGATGATAAGTTAATCAAGAGTTTATTTTAAATTGCACAAAACTGTGCAATAATTAATTTCTCCAATTCAAATAGAGTTTTTGGATTAGATTTTATAGTAGCGCTTGCGATTCTTATGATATTGTTGTCTCATTCACTTATTTTGGTTCTTCCGGAAAGACATGATGGAATCTTTTATTTCCAAATTTAAGGATTTTCTAGACTTCTGGGTTAGGCGTTGGTTCAACACATTGCCAAACTAGTCTATTTGGTCTATTATTCTCTTTTATTGCTTAGCCTCCAGAATCTGGTGGATATTTCCAAAATGGGAAACCTCGATAAAATAGTGATGCTACTGCTGTTTTGGATTTCCACTGCAATCCTCTCATATATGTTATGTTTTTACTTTGAAAGACCCATTTTAAAATTGAGGGAACATCCTAAAATCAAGGCCTATTTTAATTAATAATCTCACTGCTGAATGAGATTATAAGTCTTTTTAAAGTTGAAGTATTTAAGGATAAAAAATAATTCAGTTTCGATCAGTTGAAATAGACTCGATTTCTGAAATTATTAAATTCATATTAAAATCCAATTTTAATGATTTTATTTCAACAAAAAGGTGTATTATAACCATTACGTTGAAGTATTTCTACCGAATGGTTATTTTTATTACATATTTTCGATTCTCTTCTCGATTTCGTACCTTTGGATGATATTCAATTAACAAATTTCAAACCTTAAAATAATAATATGGCATTTGATATAGACATGATAAAACAGGTTTACTCTCATATGGCTGAACGTGTTGATGAAGCACGTAAAGTCGTTGGTAAACCCCTAACACTTTCAGAAAAAATCTTATACTCCCACCTTTGGGATGGTAAACCTACACAAGCTTTTAGACGAGGTAAGGATTATGTCGATTTCGCGCCAGATAGAATTGCGTGTCAAGACGCGACAGCACAAATGGCGCTCCTGCAGTTTATGCAAGCTGGTAAGCCAAAAGTAGCGGTCCCAACCACTGTTCATTGTGATCACCTTATCCAAGCGAAACAGGGTGCTGAAAAAGATTTAAAGCGCGCTAATGAAGTTAGTAATGAAGTGTTTGATTTCTTGGCTTCGGTTTCTAACAAATACGGAATCGGATTCTGGAAACCAGGAGCTGGTATTATTCACCAAGTTGTTTTAGAAAATTATGCATTCCCTGGAGGGATGATGATTGGTACCGACTCGCACACAGTTAACGCAGGTGGACTTGGTATGGTTGCAATTGGTGTTGGTGGAGCAGATGCAGTAGATGTGATGGCCGGAATGGCTTGGGAACTAAAGTTTCCTAAACTAATCGGGGTTAAATTAACCGGAAAATTAAGTGGGTGGACATCTGCAAAAGATGTCATCCTAAAAGTCGCAGGTATTCTTACCGTTAAAGGTGGTACTGGAGCGATTGTTGAATATTTTGGCCCTGGCGCAAAAAATCTTTCTTGTACCGGTAAAGGCACAATCTGTAATATGGGTGCCGAAATCGGAGCTACAACTTCAACTTTTGGTTATGACGATTCTATGGAACGCTATTTAAGAGCGACCGATAGAGCAGAAGTTGCTGATGAAGCCAATAAAATCCGCGAATATCTTACCGCGGATGATGAAGTTTACGAAAATCCAGAATCATATTTTGACCAACTTATTGAAATTGATTTAGATACTTTGAGACCTCATTTAAATGGTCCATTTACTCCAGATTTGGCTACGCCAGTTGGTGAGCTTGGAGAAAAAGCGAGAAAAAACGGTTGGCCAATTAAAGTTGATTGGGGACTAATAGGATCTTGTACAAATTCTAGTTACGAAGATCTTACGAGAGCTGCTTCAATTGCAAAACAGGCGGTCGATAAAAATATAAAAGCAAAATCAGATTTTGGGATTAATCCAGGATCAGAACAAATACGTTATACCGCAGAGAGAGATGGTCTTCTTCAAATTTTTGAAGATTTGGATGCAACCATCTTTACCAATGCTTGTGGACCATGTATCGGTCAATGGGATAGAAGCGATGTAAAGGGGGATGAAAAAAATACAATTGTCCATTCCTTCAACAGAAACTTTTCTAAACGTGCCGATGGAAATCCAAATACTCACGCGTTTGTAGGCTCACCAGAAATGGTTGCCGCAATTGCAATTTCTGGACGATTGGATTTTGATCCAATGAACGATACTTTAATCAATGAAGATGGGGTTGAAGTGAAATTGGATGAACCACAAGGAATCGAATTGCCTCCGAACGGATTTGCAGTAGAAGATGCTGGTTATATTGATCCTGTTGAAGATGGTAGCCACATTAAGGTTACGGTAAGTGAGGATTCAGAAAGGTTGCAGCTATTAGAGCCGTTTGAACCTATCGGAGATACAATTACCGGTGCTAAATTATTGATCAAGGCTTTCGGAAAGTGTACGACCGACCATATTTCTATGGCTGGACCCTGGTTAAGATATAGAGGGCATTTAGATAATATTTCTAATAATATGTTGATTGGTGCTATCAATGCGTATAATAAGAAGACCAATTTTGTAAAAAATCAACTGACGGGGGAATACGATGGTGTTCCTGCGGTACAGAGAGCTTATAAAGCTAAAGGTATTAAAACTATAGTAGTAGGTGACCACAATTACGGCGAAGGTTCTTCTAGAGAGCATGCTGCAATGGAACCGCGTCATCTAGGAGTTGCTGCAGTTTTGGTAAAATCTTTTGCTAGAATACATGAAACTAATCTTAAAAAACAAGGTATGTTGGGGTTAACCTTTGCAAATGAATCGGATTATGATTTAATTCAAGAAGATGACACTTTTAATTTTATAGATTTAAATGAATTTGCACCAGACAAGCAATTGACCGTCGAAATAGTTCATAAAGATGGGCTAAGGGATTTGATTAAGGTAAATCATACTTACAACGATGCGCAGATTGCTTGGTATAACGAGGGTTCAGCTTTGAATCTAATAAAGAGAAGGAACGCTTCATAAGAAGTTTATAGATATAATTAAAAAAAATCCCGCTTATAAGTGGGATTTTTTTTATGTTTAATTTTTTTGAAATTGAAGAGTTTAAGTTGAAGAATCTACGGTTTTATCTTCTCAAATATTTCATCAAACTAAGGATGAAATGTTTTGAAAATAACGAACTCATGATTTTAACTTCTTGTTGAAAATTTGATTTTTCATCTAAAAATTCAAAAATATCGTTCACCTTATTTTTAGAATAAAATTTCTCAAAAATCTGCATTCCTTCTGTATTGAAATCGTTGAGAACACTCAAGAAAATGGAATCATAGAATTGAAATCTCTTTTTAAATAATCCGTTTGATGGCGTGTTACCTGCTTTCAGATTCTTGATTACAATAGAAATCTTACGTTCCGTGTTTTTAAAAGAATAACCGGTTGAACCTTTAACCCAACCCCCGCCAGTGCCGATTTTTGTAATTCTATCCGTATGATATTTATTAAAGTTGAAATCCGTCATCGGGATATTTCCTTTCTCGTCTTCTAAAATCGTGAAGTTTTCAATTTTAAGAATCTCAGAAATATATGTTTTTAGATGACTATCATATACGTTCTCTTCAACTAAATCTGGGGTGAAAAAGGTATATTCAACTAAAGCTTTATCAGTTGTAAGTGGAAGTATGTAAATGAAACTAGTAGACTTTTGATGGCGCATTCTATAATCCATCATTGTAAATTCTTCAGGATTAAAAATTTCCTTTTCGGTTTTAATGATATAACCTTTAAAATGCTGTTGGATTTTTATTGATTTTTTATCATCAAAAAAATTTTGAGGAATTCGACTATCAAACACCAAATCAGCCAAATATTCAGATTTTCTACCAGTTATATGAAGGTTTGAACTCGTATCCCAGATTTTTATAATAGAATCTTCGATAAAGCTAATATTCGGGTTTTCAGATAGAACATTTTTTGCATGATTGTAAAAGTCTATTGACTTAACCATTTTATATTGATGGGGAGGGAGTGATAGCTTAATCTTTTTATCGATACTATAAAAATTAGCAGTTTCCCATGTTTTGGAAACTATATCATCCCATTTTCCATTTCCTTTTTCCCAAAAGCACCACGTTTTGTCATTTGTGGTCTTAGGGTCAGAATCGATTAAGGCGATTTTTTTGTCAGAGAAAAATGAGTCAGAAGAAAATTCTAGCGCTAGTTGTAAACCAGCCAAACCACTACCAACAATAATATAATCGAAGTATGGTGGTTCAGTCTTGGCCAAGACTATTTTTTGAAGTATTTAAACGGAACGATTAACATCCCAAAATTTTCACCTTCTTGCTTACCTAAATGTTTATGATGAATTTTGTGAGCCCGTCTTACGCCTTTTGCGTACCAATTGTCAGCATTTCTAAAAACCTTGAAACGTTGATGAATAAAAATGTCATGAACGACAAAATATGCAATTCCATATGATAAAATACCCAAGGCGATTGGTAGACAATACCAAACATCTTCGTAGCTCCATAAATAGAAACAAACCATACTAACAATCGCGTAAAAGATAAAAAAGGCATCGTTCCTCTCGAACCAACTATCATGATCTTTATGATGATGGTCTCGGTGAAGATTCCACAAAAAGCCGTGCATTACATATTTATGGGTAAACCAAGCCATGAACTCCATGGTCAAAAAAGTTCCTACAAAAACAACAATCCAAAATATCACATTCATTATTCTCTACTTTACATTAGGTTTAATTGGTACTTAACGTAGCTTCTGGTCAGTAATTCAAATTTTTTATAGTTTGGTACTCTTATCCTTGCAGATCTTATGTGCAAGGCTGGTGTTTTCTTCAATTTTTTCAATAACTGATGGTAATATCGATAGGCCATAAAAACTCCGAATTTTGCTTCTACCGGTAATAATTTTATGCCTTCCAAACCTTTTGAAAAATCACTTTCTATATCGTCGATTATGGCTTGCTTAGAGGCTTCATCTAATCTATCTAGATTGGTGTTAGGAAAATAGGAACGACTTAAATCTTCATAATCTGCCTTTAAATCCCTTAAGAAATTTACTTTCTGGAAAGCAGAACCAAGACTCTGGGCAGATAATTTAAGAGCTTCATATTTATCATTATCTCCATGAACAAACACTTTTAAGCACATGAGACCTACCACGTCGGCCGAACCATAAATGTAATCCTTATATTCTGCTTCGGTCAGATACTTTTTCTTGGTTAGGTCCATTCTCATACTAGCCATAAAGGCTTCGACCAAAGCAATATCTATTTTATATTTATGAAATGTCTCTTGAAAAGAATTCAATATCGGATTCAAACTGATTTTATTGGCGAGAGACAGATGCAAATCTACTTCAAATCTCTTAAAAAGTTCATCCTTGTCGTAATCATGAAAAGAATCTACTATTTCATCCGCAAAACGGACAAACCCATAAATGTTATAAATATCTTGTCGTATGCTGTCGGCCAATAGTTTGGTAGCTAAAGAAAATGAGGTGCTGTAAGATTGAGTAACCTTTTTGCTGCACTCTCGAGAGACCATGTCGAAAATTGATTTCATCTAAACCAGACTTTTTGTTTTTTCATTTTTTTTAATCAATTCTGAAACTAACTTACCCGAAATTAAAGAGGGTGGAACACCAGGTCCAGGTACGGTCAATTGCCCAGTAAAGAATAAATTAGCAATTTTTTTACTCTTCAGTTTTGGTCTTAAAAAGGCAGTTTGAAACAAGGTATTTGCCATGCCGTAGGCGTTTCCTTTATATGAATTGTAGTCCTTTTTAAAATCATCTACACAATAAGACTCCTTAAATATAATATTATTTTTTACCGATTGTGAAGTTAAATTTTCAAATCTGTCAATGATTTTATTGAAATATTCTTCCCTTATTTCCTTTGAGTCTTTTAAATCTGGAGCTAAAGGAATAAGAAAAATTCCCGCTTCTTTGCCTTCGGGAGCGCAATAGTTGTCTGTAATTGATGGGAAACTTGCGTAAAATAGCGGGTCTTTAGGCCAACTGGGGTTATCATAAATCTCTTTAGCGTGCTGATCGAAGTCAACGTCAAAAAAGAGGGTATGATGATTTACGTTTTTTATTTTTTTATCGAAGCCTACATAAAAAAGTAAGGATGAAGGTGCAAAGGTTTTATTTTCCCAATATTTCTCAGAGTATTGTCGTTGATTCTTTTCTAACAGAGTTTCGGAGTGATGATAATCTGCTCCAGAAAGAACCACATCACTTTCTTCAAATTTATCATTCACCACAACACCAATGGCTTTATTGTCTGAAATTACAATCTGACTTACTTCAGAATCGGTTTTTATTTCAACCCCTAAACTTTTAGCTAGTTCAGCAATTCCTAAGATTACTTGATACATTCCCTTTTTAGGATGAAATGTGCCAAGGCCGAAATCTGCATAATTCATGAAACTATAAAATGAAGGTGTATTGTCTGGTTTAGCTCCTAAAAAAAGCACTGGGAATTCTAAGATTTGGGCCAGTCTATCATTTTTGAATTTCTTTCTCACATCTTTTTTAATGGTGCTAAAAAATTGATCTAGCTTCATAAGTGTTGCAGGAGTCGCAAGTTCCATCGGAGAAATTCCCGGACGGTATACCAAATCCTTAATAGCAACATCGTAATTATGCTGTGCATTGTCAATAAAGATTTTTAATTCTTTAGAACTTCCGGGCTCTTCTTTTTCGAACGCAGAATATATCTTTTCGAGCGTATCTTCAATCGTGATAAAATCATCCTTACCAAAATATACAGAGTAGGCTGGATTCAACTTTTCTAATTGATAATAATCTGATGGTTTTTTACTAAAATCGTTAAAAAATCTTTCAAACACATCTGGCATCCAATACCAAGTAGGACCTATATCGAACGTAAATCCGTCCTTTTTAAATTGCCTTGCTCTACCACCAATTGTGGAGTTCTTTTCATAAATGGTGACCTTAAATCCTTCTTTAGCAAGATAACATGAGGCTGCTAATGCTGAAAATCCTGAACCAATAATGGCAATGCTGCTTTTCATGAGAGGATTGTTTGGTTTTTATTAGTCACTTTTAATTGCTTTTTTAAAGCATCTACAGAACTGAATACTTTAATATTTTGTGGAAGGTTGGTTAATCGGACTTCCATCAATTTTCTTCCTAAAACCCAAAAGTTGCTTTGGTCGTTTACAAGAATATCTTTTTTGAAGTCATTTAAATAATCCAGCACTTTGCCAGTATTCGGTTTAATTGTGAAGTACGAGACAAAGGTCACTTTATCGTATAGTTTCACAAAATACTTTAAGCTGCTCATTGGCACACTTTGCCCCAAGTAAATGGTCTGTATACCATGATCGAGCAAAATATAATAGAGAAACATTAAACCTAATTCGTGTATCTCGTTTAAAGGTAAGAACAAAACAAAAACTTGGTCATTACTAAACTCAAAATTGCTCTGTTTTTTCTCAATATTCAACAAGATTTGTTGTCTTATCAAGGAAGTTATAAAATGTTCATTGGCAATAGTAATAGTATCTGTTTGCCATAAAAGCCCAATTTCATTCAAAAGCGGCATAATGACGTCATTAAAGATTTCTTCAAAAGAATTGTTTCTTTCTAAATCTTGATAAGTCCTATAAAATAGACCTTGATCAAAATTGATCATGGCAAGCTTTAATGAATTGATAGCGTTCGAATGTTTCTCGCTATCACGGGCATGTTCTTTTACCAAAGCGGTCATTTCCTCATCAGAGCATTTCGCAATTTTAGAGATTTTATAACCATTATTATTAAGATAACTGATGTTTAGAAGTTTTTGAAGACTTTCTAAATTGTAGGTTCTAATATTGCTATCGGTGCGCTCTGGTTGTAAGAGGTTATAACGTTTTTCCCAAATCCTGATTGTATGCGCCTTTATACCACTGAGATTTTCTAAATCCCTGATACTGAAGCTCGATTTTACATTGTTCATAGTTATTTAAAAAACGTTAAACAAATCTATCAAAAATAATAGACAACCTAAGTTCTTTAATAGATTTTTATGAATAAACTTTTTAGAAACAATTTGAATTAAAAATAGAATGGGATGATGGCAGTTATTTTTTTTGTTCGAATTTTTAAGCTGATATGATTAACGTGAAGAAGACAAGGCCAAATTGCATTAAAATAAAGCTTAATGAAGGAGAATAGCAATTAAAGTGCGCACGAGAAGACTCGAACTTCCACGATCTAAGCGATCACCAGCCCCTCAAGCTGGCGCGTCTACCAATTCCGCCACGTGCGCATAAATACTCTTAAAAAATTTCAACGTTTGGTAGTAGAAATTTCCGATTGCAAATATAGAAAAATGAGAGTTACCTTTTTTAGATTTTATCGTTTTCACGAAAACATGAATTATCGATAATATTTATCAATTACTATAGTTTTGATTTTGTTGAAGTTACATTTTTTGAATTTGAGTAATTAACAATTTGATAGCATTTGCGGGCTTTTTGTTAATATGTAATTAAAGCGTTTTGTCTTATTTTTCAGTTCTTTGTGAGGCTAAAAAATATTCTCCATGACACAAAAATTACATTCAAAAACATTTTTAATTATTTTTCTGTTAGTCGCAAACTTCATGGCGGCTCAGTCAGTTTTTATCAACGAAATCCATTATGACAATGATGGAGGAGATCTTAATGAGGGACTAGAAATAGCAGGACCTGCAGGAACAGATTTATCTGATTATTCCGTGGTACTTTACAATGGTAATGGCGGCGGCACTTACGGCTCAGCTATCACTTTTGTTGGATTAATTCCTGATCAACAAGGCGGATACGGTACAGTATCAACTTTTTTGCCTACTAATGGATTGCAAAATGGTGCCCCAGATGGACTTGCCCTTATCGGTCCAGGTAATGTAGTAATCCAATTTCTTAGTTATGAGGGTTCTTTTACTGCTGTTGGTGGACCAGCTGACGGAATGGTTAGTACTGATATTGGCGTCTTCGAAGATGCCGAGGTAATTGGTTATTCTCTTCAGTTGAGCGGAACAGGAAATGCCTATACTGATTTTGCTTGGCAAGTGCCAATGGAAAACACCTTTGGCTCTATTAATACCGGTCAGGATTTTGGTGGTCAAGTTATAGACCCGGACCCGGAACCAGACCCGAATCCATCTACAACAAATGGTTTGGTATTTATCAATGAGATACATTATGACAATGGTGGCGCAGACACTGGCGAGGCAATTGAAGTTGCAGGTCTGGCAGGAATAAATTTAGATGGTTACAGCATTGAATTATACAACGGAAATGGAGGCGCACTTTATAACAGCACTACATTAAGTGGAGTTATAGAAAACCAAGAGAGCGGTTACGGTACAATTAGCTTTCAAATTTCAGGAATTCAAAATGGGGCACCAGATGGCGTAGCTTTAGTTGGCCCAGAAGGATTGATTCAATTTTTAAGTTATGAAGGAACATTTGTAGCTGTTGGCGGTTCTGCAGATGGAGTATTAAGCAGAGATATAGGAATTTCAGAAAGTGGTTCGGGAGGTACGACGACTTCGTTACAGTTAGTTGGTGAAGGTTCTTACTATGAAGATTTTACATGGACTGAGCAAACAAGCAGTTTTGCCTCACCAAATCCAAATCAAAAATTTATTGCAGCTGAACCTGTTCTTTGGATTAATGAATTTCATTATGATAATGATGGCACCGATGCAGGTGAAGCAATAGAGATAGCTGGCACTGCGGGAACGGATTTATCTAACTACGCGCTGCTACTTTATAATGGTAATAACGGTTCACTTTATAATACCATGACTCTAAGTGGAACAATTCCAAATCAACAAGGCGGATATGGAACAATGGATTTTGAATATCCTACGAATGGGATACAAAATGGAAGTCCAGATGGGATTGCTCTGATTAATATTGATGGAGACGAAGTTATTCAATTTTTAAGCTACGAAGGTTCTTTTCCTGCTATAGGCGGTGCGGCCGATGGGTTAAGCAGCACAGATATTGGAGTATCAGAACCAGGTAATACTACTATTGGTTATTCCTTACAATTAATTGGTGAAGGACAATCTTATGATGCATTTACATGGGCAGAGCCAATGGCAAATACTTTTGGAGAAATCAATACCTCTCAATCTTTCGGAGGCGATGTTGTTGATCCTGATCCAGAAGTTTTCGAACTGATTACTATTGCCGAGGCTAGAGATACTGCACTCGGAACTAAAGTTTGGATAGAAGGAACGCTAACAGTTTCTGATCAATTTGGTAACACGGCCTACATACAGGATGAAACTGGCGGAATCGCAATTTTTAGTGATATGGTTACTGCAGAAGGACTTTATCAGATTGGCGACCAACTAAAAGTTATTGGCACATTATCTGCTTTTAACAATCAAATTCAGATTTCAGATTTAGAGGTTGTAGAGTTTTTAGGACAAGGTTCATTAATAGAACCAATAACTATCACTTTAGCTCAAATTGAAGACTATAGAGGACAACTTGTACGAATCAATGATGTCAATTTCTTGGGTTCTGATCCTATCTTGTTTGGTAATTCAAACTTTGTTATTTCTGATGAAACGGCAACGGGCGAACTAAGAATTGACGCAGATGTAGACGATTTGGTTGGTAAAACCAAACCAGATTATTGTCAGGAAGTAGTCGGGATTGTGGGTCGTTACAGAGAGCTAAATCAATTGCTTCCTCGTCAAGCTTCAGACTTACCGTGTGCTGAAGAATATAACCCAGTATATCCAGGTTCTGAGATTTCAAAAGAACTTACTTTTGAAGTTGCTGCTTGGAATATAGAATGGTTTGGTTCATCTTCAAACAGTCCAGCAAGCTCTG
Organism: Flavobacteriaceae bacterium MAR_2010_188; assembly: GCA_900104375.1. Taxonomy (NCBI): domain Bacteria; kingdom Pseudomonadati; phylum Bacteroidota; class Flavobacteriia; order Flavobacteriales; family Flavobacteriaceae; species Flavobacteriaceae bacterium MAR_2010_188. The sequence continues at coordinate 1,606,855 of LT629302.1, read as the reverse complement.
CTGCAGATAGCGATGCAGTTCAAAAGGAAGCGGTTAAAGAAATCTTACTTGGCTTAAATGCCGATGCAATTGGTGTAGAAGAAATCACGGATATAGCTTTATTTGCCGAGATGATTGGTGAGATGGAAGGTTACGGATATGTTCTTTCCGACGCAGTTTCTTATCCAAATGATACTTCAGGAGAAAGCCAACATGTTGGACTTGTTTATAAGACCGATGTGATCGATATCGTTGAAACAAAAGTTTTATTAGAAACAATTCATCCTTATTACAATGGAGGTGACGATAGCTATCTTTCTGATTATCCTGTTGAAGACCATACTAGATTTTATGCCAGCGGCCGTCTACCATTTATGGTAACTGCCAATGCTACCATAGAAGGTCAGACCGAAGAAATGAATTTTGTTGTTCTACATGCACGTGCAAATACTGGTAGCGATCAAGATGTAGATTACGCAATGAGACGTTACGATGTTGAAGTTCTTAAAGATTCGCTGGATGCTTATTATCCAAAAGACAATCTTTTTATTATTGGTGATTTTAATGATGACGTCGATGAAACGGTTGCAAATGGCGTTAGCACAACTCAAAGTTCTTATTTTGAATACGTGAACGATGCAGATGATTATACTGTACTAACTGCTACATTGAGTGAAATGGGCTTTAGGTCAACGATTTCATATCCAGATATGATTGATCATATTATGGTTTCTAACGAATTGGTAGATAATTATATTGAAGGAAGCGCGACCGTGCATTATGAGTTTTACACTGCAGACTATGCTTATACCGCATCAGACCACTTCCCCGTATCGGTAAGAATGGTTTTAGTGGAAGAAGATGATTCTTGCGGAGAAAATGGAGATAAAGTCCTAGTTTGCCATAACGGCAATTCGCTTTGTATCTCTAAAAATGCTTTGCCTGGAATGATGGCGAAAGGTGCTGTGATGGGTTCTTGTGAGGCAGATGCGCTCTTTATTTATGTGAGTCCTAACCCAGCAATAAACAATACCACGGTTTATTTAAGCGGACTTTCCAAAGGAAAAGCTACGCTGAGTGTATATGATTTAAGTGGAAATGTTAAGCTTTCAAAATCAATCGTGATTCCAGATGAAAGTACGTTTGAGTATCCGTTAAATATTTCTCAACTCGCAGCTGGCGTTTACATTGTAAAAGTTCAGAACAATAAAGGAGATAGCGTTTATACTAAACTTATCATCCTATAAATTTTTCAAGTTTGAAATTTTAAAGGCGTCCATTTGGGCGCCTTTTTTTTGCTTTGTTTTTATAAAATCATCCATGTTTTAGGAAAGAATAATTAGAAAACTGATTTTCTAACCTGAGCCATCTATTTGAGTTCTTTATATAATGAATCAAATAATCCCACTTTTCAACTTATATTTATCAAATAGCGAGTTTTGTTTTTCTCAATTCGATAAGGGAACATTTTTAAGAGAATTAAATGCTGTCGAATATTAAACTAACTAAAGAAATTTTTATATGAAAAGAATGATTTTTTCAACCAATACGATTCTAATTATAACATTATTTTTTGCCATGAGTTGCAACCAGAAAGAGGAAGAGAAAGATTCCACCCCTTGGCAATCCTTAATAGAAGGAGATAATCTAGAAGGCTGGACAAAGAAAGGTGGAAACGCGGAGTATACGGTTTCAGAAGGTATCATAACCGGTAAATCTACCCGAAATACGCCTAACACGTTTTTAACCACTAATAAAAACTACGGTGATTTTATTCTCGAATTAGATTATAAGGTAGATTCAACTTTAAATTCTGGTATTCAAATTAGGAGTAATAGTATCCCTAGTTATAGAGATGGCGTTATTCATGGATATCAAATTGAAATAGATCCTTCAAAAAGGGCATGGAGCGCGGGAATTTATGATGAACAACGAAGAAATTGGTTGGTGCCCTTAACCGATAATCCCGAGGCTCAATCCGCTTTCAAACAAAATGAATGGAATCATTACAGAATTGAAGCTATTGGAGATACCATTAAAACTTGGATAAATGACGTGCCGGCCGCATATCTAATTGATGATAAAACTGCATCTGGTTTTATCGGGCTTCAAGTTCATGCTATTAGTGAAAATGAAAAAGAAGGAACCACAGTCGCTTGGAAAAACATAAAAATTCTTACCAAAGACCTTTCAAAATATACAAAAGATAGTCCGTTGAAGACAGTGAATACAAAAAATAACCTAACCTATGACGAACAAGAAAATGGCTGGAAGATGCTCTGGGATGGAAAAACGACAGATGGGTGGAAAGGAGCTAAACTTGAAGCTTTTCCAGAAAAAGGATGGATTATTGAAGATGATGAATTGATTGTTCTTTCATCCGGTGGAGAAGAATCAGCAGCAGGTGGTGACATCGTTACCAAAGAAAAATATAGAAATTTTGAATTGAAAGTGGACTTTAAAATAACCATCGGAGCTAATAGCGGAATTAAATATTATGTAGACACCAATCTTAATAAGGGTGAAGGCTCTTCGATAGGCCTAGAGTATCAAATTTTGGACGATGTAAATCATGAAGACGCCAAATTAGGAAACCACGAAGGAAGTAGGACGGTTGGATCTCTTTATGATCTTATAAAGGCAGACGAAAATAAAATCGTAAACCCGATTGGAGAGTGGAATTCTGCTTACATCCTTTCCAAGGATAATCACGTAGAGCATTGGCTAAATGGTATGAAGGTTTTAGAATATGAACGCGGCAGCGATGAATTTAATAAATTAGTTAAGGAAAGCAAATATGCCCAATGGCCAAATTTCGGATTGCTAGAAGAGGGAGAAATTCTATTGCAAGATCATGGAGACCGGGTTGCTTTCAAAAATATTAAAATTAAAACGCTAGACTAAATGACCACGAGAAGGAATTTTGTAAAAAAAACGGCAGCCGCAAGTGCCGCGGCATTTATCGGAAATTCTGCAATGTCTATGGCGGCAAGCAGTTATAGAAATATAATCGGGGCCAATGATCGCATCCACATAGGAATCGCTGGTCTTGGTAGAAGGATGGGAGCGTTTATAGAGCCAATTGCGTTAAAGGATAGCAATGTAAAGCTGCTTTATATCTGCGATGTTATGGAAAGCCAACGTTTAAGAGGTTTAGAAGAGTTTAAAAAACAGATTAACTATAATCCGACCTTAGAGAACGATATAAGAAAAGTGTTAAATGATAAAGATGTCGATGTTTTAATAAATGCGACTCCAGACCATTGGCATACTCCAGGATCCATAATGGCAATGCAGGCGGGTAAACACGTTTATGTCGAAAAACCTTGTAGCCATAATATGTACGAAAACGAGCAGTTGGTAAAGGCATCAAAACATTTCAATAAAGTGGTACAGATGGGTAACCAACAAAGGTCTTCCCCCCATACCATAGAAATTATAGATAAAATTCATAAAGGAACCATTGGGAAAGCATATAAAGCAGTTGCTTTTTATAATAACGGCCGCGGTGAAGTTCCTATACAGAAAAAAGCAGCAGTCCCCGTTGGTCTAGACTGGGAGCTTTGGCAAGGTCCGGCTCCAAGAAGGGATTATACCAGCGAAACTTGGGATTATAACTGGCATTGGTACGGCTGGGAATACGGCACTGGAGAAGCCGGAAACAATGGAACTCATGAGCTAGATGTCGCACGTTGGGCATTACAGGTAAATTTACCTAATCATACCTACGTTGAAGGTAATAAACGTCATTTCCAAGACGATGGCTGGGAAATGTACGACACTATGGAAGCCACTTTTAAGTTTGCTGACGAAAAGATAATTCAATGGGATGGAAAATCGCGAAATAACTACAGCACATATGGCGCAGGAAGAGGCACTGTGATTTATGGTACGGAAGGCTCAGTCTTTGTAGATAGAGAAAAATACATGCTGTATGATCGTAATGGAACCTTGATTAAAGAAAGTCTTTCCGATTCCACTGAAGCAGGAACAGCTCTTGGTGGCGGTGGTGATACTTCAACCAAACACGTGCAGAATATGTTCGAAGCAATTCGAGGAAAATCTAAATTGAACGCTCCAATTGAAGATGCAAGTGTAAGCATGGCCATGGTACATTATGCAAATATTGCTTATAGAATTAAGAAAGCTTTTGATATTGATGATAAAACCGGGCAAATGTTTGATCGAGATGCTATGGCACTTTGGAGTAGGACTTACCAACCTGGCTGGGACCCAAAATTTTAAAAAAGGCGCCTTATCGGGCACCTTTTTTATGTCGCTTTAGTTGGAATAATCAAAAAAAAAATCCTTCCGAGTTTTACCTTGGAAGGATTATCTTAATAAAAGATTTTGTGACCGGGCTGGGGCTCGAACCCAGGACCATCTCCTTAAAAGGGAGATGCTCTACCAACTGAGCTACCCGGTCAGACTCTTTGTCTTAAGAGGCTGCAAATATAAATGCTTTAATTAATTTATACAAATTGAATAATACTTAAATTTCCCTTTTTTTACACTATCTAAAATTTGCTTACGTAACTTTAATAAAACCAGCTATATGAAAGTAGTTTTAATGGGATATATGGGTTCAGGAAAAAGTACGGTTGGGAGCAATCTGGCAGAAAAACTCAGTTATAAGTTCATAGACCTAGACCATTTTATAGAAAATAAAGAGGGTAAAACCATAAAACAGATATTTTCAGATTCTGGGGCTATTTACTTTAGAAAACTTGAAACTACAGTTTTGAAGGAAGTTCTAGACTCAACCGAAAACATTGTTTTAGCCTTAGGCGGAGGCACTCCCTGCTACGGAAATAACCTCGATATTATAAAATCTTCAAATTCTGTAACCTCTATCTATCTCTCAGGAACAATTCCGTATCTATCCGAAAGATTGTTTAGAGAGCGCCATAAGCGTCCGCTGATTGCAGAGATAAACGAGAAAGAAGCGTTAATGGAATTTATTGGGAAGCATCTTTTTGAAAGATCACAGTATTACTTTCAAGCGGATTATAAGGTAGACATCGACCAGAAATCTGTCGACGATTTAATTTCTGAGATTTCTCTGTTGCTATTTTAGGTAAGCTCGATAATTGTTGTCCGATAGCTCTATAACGACATGCTCATTTAAGGAAGTCGAAAGTGAAATACCTTTAAAATCAGCCTTAACCGGAAATTTTTTATGATTACGGTTGACCAAAACGGCAGTTTTAAATCGTTTTATCGGCACATTAAGAAAGTGCTTAACCGCATAGATGAGCGTGCTGCCGCTATTTAATACGTCATCTATCATTACAATCGATTCATTGGTGTAATCGGCTTCAGCAATAGAAGTTCTAATAGGATTTAAGGGATTCTTCTTGTCGATTTCTACCTTGCATAATACCGATTTTATTTTACTTATCTGATCCAAAATAGTCTTAAGCTTTTCGGCTAATACATATCCGTTAGTTGCTATACCGGCTAGAATGATTTGTTTTTCATCAACGTTACTTTCATAAATCTGATAGGCAATCCTTCTAATTTTTGCCTCTATCTGTTGATGGTCTAATATAATTGTCTTCTTCAAGTTTGGTAGATTTCAATGTCCTTTCAAAGATAAAAAAGAGATATTTATATAGGGTGAATATTTCAGTTTAAAATCTTTATCTAAATTCAGCTGTTACCAACCGTCACCATCATCTTTATAGTCGTCTATATCGCGTCTATCTTTTTTGGTTGGCCTACCAGTGCCGCCCTTGCGATAGTAATCCTTAGAATATTTTAAAAGTTCTTGTGCTTCAAAGGCTTCTTTTGGGGTTAAATCTGTCCTATAAATGTCTACCAATTTTGCGCCTACTCTAGACGTTGGCAGATCATTGACCTTGATTATATAATTGATCTGATCTTTTCTAATCTCGATCTTGTCCTGTGCATAGACATCCCGACTAGGTTTAACCTTATCCTCATTTATTTTAATATGTCCCTTTTTACAAGCCTCGGTTGCCAAGCTTCGGGTTTTAAAATATCTGATGCACCATAAAAATTTATCTATTCTCATCCTTTACAATTATAATGAAGAAATAACCTAAAACAATAGCGCCATTAAAAGTACGTTAATGTTATTGTGCAAAAGTATTATAATATTGTATCTTGCGCACTTCAAAATAAGGGCTTTAAACGCCTATTTTCTGCTGAATTTATACTGAATTGTATAGTAAAATTATTTTATGAAAATTAAGAATCATTTAGTTGTGTCGATTGTATTTTTATTGGCACTAGTAGCGTGTAATAAAGATGATGAAGATGGAGGAATTCCTGAAGCCGATAGAACTGAACAACAAGCTGTCGACAAAGATACTTTACTGCATTATTTGAGTACGCATTATTACAATTTTACCAAAATGCAGAATCCTGAAAATTTTCATATCGATAGCCTAACTATTTATGAATTACCAGATGATGGAGTGTTACCAAATCCAGAAGATAATCACTTATTAATAAATGATGTTACTACGATTACAAAGATGGTAGACGAAACATTATATGACTATTACATCTTAAGATTGAATCAAGGTGGTGGTGAGCTTCCAGATTTTACTGATAATGTTCGTGTAAACTATGAAGGAAGCCTAGAAAATGGAAACGTTTTTGATAGCACCGCTAACCCTATTGTTTTTGATTTATTAGGAGTTGTACCGGGCTGGCGATTTGTTCTGCCAACTTTTAATACTGCTGTAGGTGATCCTATAGAAAATGAAGACGGTACGATTTCTTATAATGATTACGGATTCGGGATGATGTTTATTCCTTCGGGATTAGCATATTTTTCTTCCCCTCCTCCCGGGCTACCGATATATTCTAATTTAATTTTTAAATTTGAATTATACAGGGCCGACGATAATGATCACGATAGTGACGGAATATTAAGTCAGTTCGAAGATTTAAATGGAAACGGTAATGTATTCGATGATGATACTGATGAAGATGGACAAGCCAACTATAGGGACGTTGATGACGATGGCGATGGTATACTTACTATCTTCGAAGATTTAAATGGTGATGGCGATCCATCAAATGATTTAAATGCTGCTGGTGTTCCTTTGTATTTAGATAAAAATTCAAGACAATCTACCCAAGATAATTAATAGCTGAGTCGTCCTGAAATAGGTTGACAGTTTTTAATTATTAAATCAATCCAGCGATGCTATCTTCGCTGGATTTTTTGTTATGTATAAAATTAGGTGTTTTGTATTTAAGGCTCAAATGTGGTCTTTTATCATTATATGTACGTATGGACTCTGTGACCAGTCGTTTCAGTTCTTCTCCTGTATTACATTTATTGATCAGGAATTCTTCTTTTAAAATTCCATTTATACGTTCTGCCAGCGCATTTTGATAACAGTCATACCCATCTGTCATCGATGGTATGGTATTGGACTTCCCCAGTTCCGTTTGATATACTGAAGAACAATATTGTAGGCCCCTATCAGAATGATGTACGAGTGCTCTGGAGGTGGTCCTGTTCTTATTGGCCATCTTCATCGCCATCACTACATTTTCAGCACTCATGTCGTCACTTAGGTGATAGCCCATTATTTTTCTACTGAAAGCATCTGTAACCAGTGAGAGGTAATGGGTTCTTTCTCTGCTCTTGATATAGGTAATATCGCTTACAAAGTATTCCTCTGGTCCCGTCGGGGTTATACCCTGCATCAGGTTGGGGTATTTTCTCAACCAATGTTTAGAATCGGTGGTCTTTGTATAGTTCTTCTTTGGTTTTATGAGCATTGATTCAGATCTTAGGTATTCAAAAAGGGCATCTCTACCTATTTTGATCCCCGATCTGTCGAATTCAGCTTTAAGAAGATAATACAGTTTGCGCGTACCAAGTCTTGGCATTCCTTGGCGCACCTTTAAGACCAGTGGTCTGACCGACGCTAGTTCGTCAGCTCTTTTCTGCGCTCGCTTTTCAGCCTGATAGACAGCCTGTCTACTTATCCCAAACAATCTACAGCAACGGGACAGACTTAGCCCTTGTTGCTGTCGGATCCGTTGGATCGATTGGGCGAATACTTTTTTCTGATGGAGGTGCCATGTTGCTGATCTGAGATATCGATCATCGTGTTGAGTACCTTGTTCTTAAGCTTCTCATCGGACAGCTCTCTTTCCAGTCTTTTGATTTTTTGGGCAGGAGTTTCTTTCATTTTGATGGTAGCGACCCTTGGTATTGGTTTGCTCCAGTCTAAGGTACCATGTTTTCGCAACCAGACCAATACAGTACTCCTTCCTTGGATACCATATATTTCCTGGGCTTGTTTGAAGGTCATCTCGCCCTTTTCCACTTGATCTATTACGGCCATTTTAAAGCCTAGATTGTAATCGCGCTGAGTGCGCTTGTTCCCCGGTTTTCCTGTATACTTCATAAATAAGCTGAATTTGTGTCAACTTATTTCAGGACGGGTCAAGCAAGTGAATAAAAAAAGCCGCTCCTTTTGGAGCGGCTTTTTTTTTGTTCTCAACTTCTAAAGAGCCAACGAAAGACTCAAGATAAGTTGTTCTGGCCTCGTATCTAAACGACTGCTCTGAAAGATATCCAGATTATTATTCTGCATAAAGTTTGCCTCGTTTTTCGAAAACCCTCGTTCATAGCGAAGGTCGATCCCAATTTTATTGAAGTTAAGTGCAATTCCGAAATTAAGACCTACACTAAAGTCGTTGTCTACATCATCGATGGTAATACCGTCGAACTCACTATTCAAAATATATTGTAAAGCCGGTCCACCAAAGACACTTACTGGACCTAACAATTTAAGACCAACCAAAAGTGGAGCATCGATTTTGTTCATCACGAAGTCGTCACTGTTATAATCACTTTTAGTGTGGGTGTAGACAAGCTCTGGCTTAAAGTAGATTTGGTCTCCAATTTTTCCAAAGACGCCAAAATGATAACCAACATTTCGGTCGGGATTTTGGGCGTTGGCTTCAATAGATTTAAAATACTCACCGTTGCCATTATAGTTAAGGCCACCCTTAATACCGTAGGAAGTTCCGTTTTGAGCTTGGACTGAAAAACTCAAAAGTGATAAAGCGAAAATACTTAAAATGATTTTTTTCATAATATCTGTTCGTTTTGTGATTTGTTATATCAAAAACGTATTTATACAGATATTATTTTCTAGCGAGAACCTTTTTAGTAGCCTTTACAATAGCTTCAGCGTTAAGACCATATTTGTCCATAAGCTGTTCTGGTGTGCCAGATTCACCAAAAGTATCCTTGGTTGCCACAAATTCTTGGGCCGCAGGAAAATTTAAAGTAAGGGTTCTTGCTACGCTTTCTCCTAATCCACCAAGAAAGTTATGTTCTTCGGCAGTTACCACGCATTTTGTTTTCTTAACTGATTTAAGAATCGCCTTTTCATCTAATGGTTTAATGGTGTGAATGTTGATAACTTCGGCCGAAATCCCTTCATCATTTAAGGTTTTAGCAGCTTCTAATGCTTCCCAAACAAGATGACCGGTCGCAATGATGGTGACATCAGTTCCTTCAATAAGTTCTATAGCTTTGCCAATTTCAAATTTTTGATTCTCTTCTGTAAAATTTGGAACTTTTGGACGCCCAAATCTTAAGTAAACAGGTCCTTTATGCTCTGCAATAGCTAAAGTTGCAGCCTTAGTTTGGTTATAATCACAAGTGTTGATAACCGTCATCCCGGGTAGCATCTTCATTAACCCAATGTCTTCTAAAATCTGATGTGTCGCTCCATCTTCACCCAAAGTCACCCCGGCATGTGAAGCACATATTTTCACATTTTTATCTGAATAAGCAACACTCTGGCGAATTTGGTCATAAACCCTTCCGGTCGAAAAGTTTGCAAAAGTTCCTGTAAATGGAATTTTCCCGCCTATAGTCATCCCAGCTGCCATCCCAATCATGTTTGCTTCAGCAATCCCAACTTGAAAAAATCTTTCTGGATGGTTCTTTTTGAAATCATCCATTTTTAAAGAACCGATTAAATCCGCACAAAGAGCAACCACATTTTCGTTGGTTTGTCCTAATTCTGTGAGTCCTGCTCCAAATCCTGATCTTGTATCGTTGCTTCCAGTATTTTTATATGTTTTCATGTGCTTTTGCTGAATATTATTTGAATTAAAGTTAAATGGGTTTAGTAATCTCCTAAGGTTTCCGGATTTTGCTCTAATCCTATTTTTAATTGTTCATCATTAGGTGCTTTACCATGCCAAGCGTGAGTATGCATCATAAAATCCACTCCATTACCCATAACCGTGTCTAGAATAACACAGACGGGTTTGCCTTTTCCAGATAAAGACTTGGCCTGGGCCAATCCGCTAATTATGGCTTCTAAACTATTTCCTTCTTCAATATCGACAACCGTCCAACCAAAGGCTTCAAATTTTGCTCTTAAACTTCCTAAGTCTAGAACTTCCTTGGTAGAGCCATCTATCTGTTGGCCATTACGGTCTATGGTGCTTATGATATTATCTACCTTATTGGCGGCAGCATACATAATTCCTTCCCAATTTTGACCTTCTTGCAATTCGCCATCGCCGTGAAGAGTATAAACTAAATGATTGTCTCCATTAAGTTTTTTGGTCTGTGCCGCACCTAATGCCACGGACATCCCTTGTCCTAAAGAACCAGATGCAATACGGATTCCTGGCAACCCTTCATGTGTAGTTGGGTGGCCTTGTAAACGTGAATTGATTAATCGGAAAGTGCTCAATTCTTCAACCTCAAAATATCCGGTTCTTGCCAAGACGCTATAGAAGACGGGAGAAATATGTCCGTTGGAAAGGAAAAACAGATCTTCACCTTCACCATCCATATCAAAACCTTCTTTCCTGTCCATTATTTCGGCATAAAGAGCTACCATAAATTCTGTGCATCCTAACGATCCACCTGGATGACCAGAATTTACTTTGTGGACCATTCGCAAAATGTCCCTTCTTACTTGGATTACAAAATCATTTAGATAAGCTAAATCGGCCATTGTTTGTTTTTTTATTCAAGCCAAAAATAAAGTAAATGTCAAGTTTCACAAAAAGCACCTTACCGCACTTATTAACGAATTCTTTACACTTGCTAACAATTCTAAGGATTCATCCATATTTAGGTTGGTCTAAATTGAAAGTGCAAACTTTTTAAAAACTTCAATCCTTAAAAAATTTATGTAGGTTTGCCGATTGAAAAACTTCTAATGAAATTTCAACTAAATAAAGAAGATAAAGAGACCAAAGCTAGGGCAGGAGTTATAACAACTGACCATGGTAAGATTGAAACTCCCATTTTTATGCCGGTCGGTACGGTCGGTACGGTTAAAGGTGTACATCAGAGAGAGTTAAAAGAAGATATTAATCCGGATATTATCCTTGGGAATACCTATCATCTTTACCTACGACCTCAAACCGAGATTTTAGAGAAAGCGGGAGGATTGCATAAATTCATGAACTGGGATAGAAACATCTTAACCGATTCTGGAGGCTACCAAGTGTATTCCCTTTCGGCCAACCGAAAGATAAAGGAAGAGGGTGTAAAATTTAAGAGCCATATCGATGGTAGTTACCATACTTTCACCCCAGAAAATGTAATGGAAATCCAACGTAAAATTGGTGCGGATATAATTATGGCCTTTGATGAATGTACTCCATATCCGTGCGAATACAATTATGCGAAACGGTCTATGCACATGACGCATAGATGGTTGGATAGATGTATCAATCATCTTGAAAAAGTCCCATTTAGGTATGATTATGGGCAAACATTTTTCCCGATAGTTCAGGGAAGCACTTATAAAGATTTACGGGTTCAATCGGCGGAATATATTGCTGGCGTTGGTGCGGAAGGAAATGCGATTGGTGGTCTTTCGGTAGGAGAGCCGGCAGAAGAAATGTACGAAATGACCGAAATCGTTACTGCTATCTTGCCAGTTGAAAAGCCAAGATATCTTATGGGCGTAGGTACTCCCATAAACATATTAGAGAATATTGCTCTCGGAATTGATATGTTCGACTGCGTGATGCCAACCAGAAATGCTAGAAATGGAATGCTTTTTACAGCACATGGAACCATAAACATCAAAAATAAAAAGTGGGAAGATGATTTTTCCCCGATTGATGAGATGGATATTACTTACGTAGATACTTACTACACTAAGGCTTACCTTAAACATTTATTCTCTGTTAACGAATTATTAGGAAAACAGATCGCAACAATTCATAACTTGGGCTTCTATTTATGGTTGGTTCGCGAAGCGCGTAAACATATTTTAGAAGGTGATTTCGCTACTTGGAAATCAATGATGGTAAAGCAAATGGATAAGCGTTTATAATGCTAAAAATACTAGACCGCTACATACTCAAACGATACCTGCTCACATTCTTTACAATGTTGTTGCTGTTTGTACCGATTGGTATTACTGTTCATTTAGCCGAAAAAATCGGAAAAATATTAGAGAACAAAGTGCCTTTTCTAGAAGTTGCACAATATTTTTTGGACTTTACCATTTACTTTGCGCATCTACTATTTCCGATTTTCTTGTTCTTATCGGTTATCTGGTTTACTTCAAAATTGGCCAATAACACAGAGATTGTGGCATTTTTAAGCTCGGGCGTTTCATTTTCAAGATTTTTGCGTCCTTATTTAATCGGAGCAACCATAGTTTCAATCTTAGCCCTTTTCCTGGGTTTGTATTTTGCGCCTATGGCGAGTAAAGGTTTCAACCAGTTTAAGTACAAATATTTAAAGAGCGGAAACAGCCAAGAGCTGCAGACCGCCAATATTTACCGGCAATTAAATGAAGCCGATTACATCTATTTGAACAATTTTGATCCAAAAATAAACCGTGGTTATTATTTCACTTTAGAACATTTTAAGGATAATGTTCTTCAATATAAAATCGCCGCGAATAATCTGGTTTACAATCCAATTGATTCATCTTACACATTAAACACATATACCAAAAGAACCATTGGTGAATTTGATGATGTGATAGAACGGGAAAGACAAAAGGATACTGTCTTCAATTTTGATATTGATGATCTTACGCCTCTAACTTATATTGCCGAAACAATGCAGTATGGCGAGCTAAACGATTTTATTGAAAAGGAAAGATTGCGAGGTTCTTCAAGTATGGGAAGATATTTGGTAGTCAAGTACAAAAAATGGAGTTTACCGATTTCAGTTTTTATTCTAACGATTATTGCCGTATCCGTGTCTTCTATAAAAAGGCGAGGAGGGATGGGAATCAATTTAGCCTTTGGTATTACCATCGCCATGGTTTTTGTTTTCTTCGATAAGGTTTTTGGAGTTATGGCAGAACAATCAGACTTTTCGCCGATTGTAGCCGTTTGGTTTCCGAATGTAATTTTTGGTATTTTGGCATTTTTTCTTCTTCGATATGCCAAACGCTAACTTTAAGAATTACCTCCATCTTCACTTTTTAGTTTTTATTGCTGGCTTTACTGCAATTCTTGGTAATCTTATCAGCATCGGTTCTATCGATTTGGTTTGGTACAGAATGGTTTTCGCTGGGATTTTGATGTTCATTTATATTCTTTGGAAACGCTATAAACTAAAAATCAGCCGTAAAAATTTCATTCAATATAGTCTTGCGGGACTGCTCATAGCTTTACATTGGATTACTTTTTTCGAATCCATTAAACAATCAAATGTCTCAATTGCTTTGGCAATGTTCTCTACAGGAGCATTTTTCGCCTCCTTTTTAGAACCCTTGTTTTACCGGAGAAGAATAAAAAGATACGAGATTTTGCTGGGGATAGTGGTAATTCTTGGTGTTTATTTGATTACCAAAAGTGAGCTTCAATATATTAACGGAATATTGCTCGGAATAATTTCTGCTCTTTTCTCGACTTGCTTTGCCATCCTAAACGGTCAACATGTTAAAACGGAAAGACCTTCAATAATTGCTTTCTATGAGTTTATAAGTGGGGTGTTCTTTATAACCATTTTTCATCTTGTATTTCGTGAAGGTTTCAACAAAGACTTTTTTAATCTTTCGATTACTGATCTTTCCTATCTCCTTATTTTGGCTTCCATTTGTACCGCTTATGCCTTTATCGCTGTAATTAAGATTATGAAATATATTACGCCCTATACCGTGGTGCTTACCTATAATCTAGAACCTGTTTATGGGATTATTTTGGCAATAATTTTATTCCCTGCACAAGAGATAATGGGCATTGAGTTTTATATTGGTGCAGCCTTGGTAATTGGTGTGGTGATACTTAACGAAATTTTATCAAGACGTAACCTAAAATTAAATATTGCCCAAACAAAACAGTTATGACATTAGTTTAAGGAGCTAATTCAATTTTGTAAATTTGTAATTCCCGCGAATCTTAGTTGACTTTTTAAAACCTAGTGTTGAACTGATTTTATTAATAATCTAAACTTAGAAATTATCAAAAATACTAACCTAATGGAATATTTGGATTTTGAGCTTCCGATTAAGGAACTGCACGAGCAATTAAATAAATGCAAGATAATAGGTGAGGATACTGACGTTGACGTTACGGAAACTTGCAAAAAAATTGAAAAGAAGCTCGCAGACACCAAACGTGATATCTATAAAAATCTAACTGCTTGGCAACGCGTTCAACTCTCTAGACATCCAAATCGTCCTTATACTTTAGATCATATAAAAGCGCTATGTGGCGATACTTGGTTAGAACTTCACGGCGACAGAAATGTTAAGGATGATAAAGCCATGATTGGTGGTTTGGGTAAAATAGGTGATCAGAGCTTTATGTTTATCGGTCAACAGAAAGGATACAACACCAAAACTAGACAGTATAGGAATTTTGGAATGTCAAATCCTGAAGGTTATAGAAAAGCCTTAAGGTTGATGAAGTCGGCGGAAAAATTCGGCATCCCTGTGGTTACGCTTATTGATACTCCAGGTGCTTATCCAGGCCTCGAAGCTGAAGAAAGAGGACAAGGTGAAGCAATCGCAAGGAACATACTAGAAATGACCCGCTTAAAAGTGCCCATCATCACGATAATTATAGGTGAAGGCGCTTCTGGTGGTGCTTTAGGAATTGGCGTTGGTGATAGAGTTCTAATGTTAGAAAATACTTGGTATTCTGTGATCTCACCTGAATCTTGTTCTTCAATCTTATGGAGAAGCTGGGAGTATAAAGAACAAGCAGCTGAAGCTTTAAAGCTTACTGCCAAGGATATGAAGAAGTTAAAGTTGGTTGACGAAATCATCAAAGAACCTTTAGGTGGAGCACATGCCGATAGGGAAGGTGCTTTCCTTGCGGTTAAAGAAGCGATTCTTAAAAATTTTGACGATCTAAAAAACTTATCCCCCGCAGATCTAGTTTCTCAGCGAATGGATAAATACGATAATATGGGGGTCTATAAGTCTTAATATTATAGTATTTAATGATGTAATCGAAACCAGATAAATCCATTCTGGTTTTTTTTATGGTTATCAACAATTTTTTTGACTTATCAACAGTTCAATTGTTGAAGAGATGTTAAGATCGAAAACTTCAAAAATGGATATCTTCATTACAATTTAGTTACATTCGCTACCAATGAAACAACCTAACCAAGTCAAGGGCTACCAAATCGACAAAAGTAAGATAATTAGTCTAGAAAAAGGAAAAGTTCCGCCGCAAGCTCCTGATTTAGAGGAAGCTGTATTGGGTGCAATGATGATCGATAAAAAAGGCGTCGATGACGTTATCGATATTTTAAACCCAGAAGCATTTTATAAGGACGCTCATAAATATATCTTTGAAGCAATATTTAAACTTTTCGAAAATAGTGAGCCTGTTGACTTATTAACCGTTTCGAGCCAATTAAAAAGAGATGCCAAATTAGACTTGGTTGGAGGAGATTTTTACCTCATTTCTCTAACTCAAAGAGTCGCATCTTCGGCTCATATCGAGTTTCATGCCCGCATCATCTTACAGAAATTTATCCAAAGGAGTTTAATAAAGATTTCAAATGAAATTATAGAAGCTTCTTACGATGATACCGTAGACGTTTTTGACCTGCTGGATAATGCAGAATCCAAACTTTACGAAGTGACTCAAGGCAACGTTAAACAAAGTACAGAAACCGCCCAAACACTCGTTATAAAGGCCAGAAAGAAAATTGAGGAAATTTCTAACCAAGAAGGAATGAGCGGTATTCCTTCTGGATTTGATAAAGTCGATAAGCTTACTTCTGGATGGCAACCAAGTGATTTAGTCATTGTCGCAGCGAGACCTGGTATGGGTAAAACCGCTCTTACTCTTTCTATGGCAAGGAATATGGCGGTCAACCAAAATATTCCGGTGGCATTTTTCTCTTTAGAAATGTCTTCAGTACAGTTGATAACTCGTTTAATTTCTAGTGAAACCGGACTTTCATCAGAAAAGCTAAGAACCGGAAAACTTGAGAAGCACGAATGGGAACAACTTAACGTAAAAGTTAAATCCTTGGAGAACGCTCCGCTTTTTATTGACGATACACCATCGCTTTCAATTTTCGATTTACGAGCAAAGGCGAGAAGACTTTCATCTCAATATGGAATAAAACTTATCATCATTGATTATTTGCAATTGATGACCGCTGGTGGTAGCCAGAAAGGAGGAAATCGAGAACAGGAAATTTCAACAATATCTCGTAACTTAAAAGCTTTGGCAAAAGAACTTAACGTTCCGGTTATTGCATTATCTCAATTATCGCGTGCGGTGGAAACTCGTGGTGGTAGCAAACGACCACTTCTATCGGATCTTCGTGAATCTGGAGCTATTGAACAAGATGCAGATATCGTTTCATTTATTTACCGTCCAGAATACTATAAGATAGACGAGTGGGATGACGAAGAAAGATCGCCAACGGAAGGTCAGGCAGAATTTATCGTTGCTAAACATAGAAACGGTGGATTAGACAATATAAGATTAAAATTCATCGGGCATTTAGGTAAGTTCGATAATTTAGATGATTTCGATACTCCATTTGGTGAGTACCACAGTAAGATGAATGCGGCAGCCAACGACGATACTTTCAAGGCAAAAAATTATCCTTCTCCTTCCGATGCTTTTGGCATCGGAGATGATGACGATAATGATGTTCCGTTTTAGTCATTGAAAAGTTCCAACTTCAATTTATAATCTTAGACTTTACAAATGATCAAAAACTAGAATTTTAAACTTTTCTAGTTAATCAGTACGGCATTTTAGGATTACATTTGCAGTCTCAAATCTTGAGATAATCTTTACAATGGACAAAAGAAGAACTACCAATATCTTATTGCTAATCATAGTAATACCTCTAATTTTTTATCTGCTAAAAACCTTAAAGTTTATATTTATTCCTTTGGTTTTTTCAATGTTTATTGCTTTGCTTTTTCTCCCGATTATGAGAGCAATTGAGAAGAAGGGAGTTCCGAAAATCTTTAGTGTGCTCGCCGTTATCTGTATTATTATTGCGATATTATTTGGTGGATTTCAATTGATTCAACTCACTAGTAAAGAACTTTTGACTGCAGATAGTCACGTTTTTCCACAGATAAATGAAAAGATCGGACAATTATTTGAAAGCTTAAGTACAACTTTCAACTTCACCTTCGATAATGAGTCGCCTATCTTGCCACAACTTTTAAGTGGCAATGATTTTGGTCCGATTATAGGTTTTTTCAACAGAACCTTGACCATGACCTTAATGACGGTATTCTTTGTGGTGCTTTGGTTAGGTGAATCTATTAACGTACAACGCGTACTTAACGCTCTGCTAATAAAGAAAAGGCATACGTCCATCAAAGCTTTTATACGGATTGAAGATGATATCTTAACTTTTATAAAAGTGAAATTTATTGTGAGCGCATTAACAGGAATCTTTACTGGTCTTATGTGTGTATTTTTTGATGTGAGCTTCCCGATTTTCTGGGGCTTGTTCGCTTTCTCAATTAATTTTATTCAGATGGTCGGGTCATTCATCACAGTTATTGTTCTATCTCTTTTCGCTTTGGTACAATTAGATTTAACTAGTACATTACTTTTCTTTGTCCTTTCTATTACTGGCGTTCAAGTACTCTTTGGTAGTATTTTAGAACCGATTTTTATGGGACGATCCTTTTCCATAAATGTGATTACAGTTCTGGTAATGCTGCTGTTTTGGGGGTATATTTGGGGCGTTCCTGGGATGATTATGTCAATTCCGATCACGGTTTTTATTAAGATTATTCTTGAACAATTTCCTAATACTAAGATAATTGCTGAATTAATTTCAGGTCATGGTATTCAACTTCGAAAGCGGGAATACTCTTAAATTTATTTTAATTATACTTAATAGGAATAATATTTGATTACTTTGGATTTAATAAACTGCTTCACAAGCTAGTTTGCCAACCCAGCGTCAAAAAGAATTTACCTATGAAAAAATTACTCTTAATTTTCTCCATACTTCTAATCACAATTCCCAGCTTTGCTTCTTACGTCTTGGTCCCAATGGATGCAGAAGGACAACAAAATCATTTGAAGGCTTACGGGATAACTTACTGGACTCTAGAAAAACAACTAAAGGTAAAGTGGTTATTAAATTATAGAGGCGGATCTTTTCTATTACCAGATTCTGAAGAAATACGAAGAGAATGTCAAATTAGAGGAATTTCTTTTGAAGTATTGTCTGATTCTAAAACTGAAGAGATATTGGAAATGATCGCGAGCCCTTCCCAGAACATGGAAGCTGTTGTTTTGGAGAAAGCTCCTAAGATTGCAGTTTATTCTCCATACGGCAACCCGCCATGGGACGATGCTGTAACCATGGTTTTGACATATGCCGAAATTCCATACGAAACTATTTATGATGAAGAAGTATTAAATGATGCTTTGCTGTTGTATGACTGGCTTCATCTCCACCATGAGGATTTTACCGGACAGTACGGTAAGTTTTATAGGGCATATAAGTCGGCGTCTTGGTACATAGAAGAGAAAAAAGAAGCGGAAGCATTGGCGAAGAAACTAGGTTTTGACAAGGTTTCTGATGAAAAATTGGCAGTTGCGGATAAAATTAGAAATTATGTTATTGGAGGTGGGTTTATGTTTGCAATGTGCTCAGCAACCGATAGTTTCGATATAGCACTTTCCGCTGAAGGTGTGGATATTTGCGAGCCAATGTTTGATGGAGATGCGAGTGATGCTAATTATCAGACCAAAATTAATTACGACCGTACCTTCGCGTTTAAGGATTTTACCTTAGAGAGAAATCCAAATGTCTATGAATTTTCTTCAATAGATATGACCACCAAAAGACAGATTCCTAAGATCACCGATTACTTTACGTTACAAGAATATTCAGCGAAGTGGGATCCCGTACCTACGATGTTAACCCAGAACCATACGGCCCTAGTTAAAGGTTTTATGGGACAAACAACATCTTTTACTAGGGAAGAAATTAAGTCTAATGTTCTTGTTTTAGGAGAAAACAAAAGTAATGGTGAGGCAAAATATATTCACGGAATTAAGGGGAAAGGGTTTTTTACTTTTTATGGGGGACATGATCCAGAAGACTACACCCACAAAGTTGGGGACCCAAAAACAGAGTTAGAACTTTATCCTACGTCTCCAGGATATAGATTAATCCTGAATAATGTTCTTTTTCCTGCGGCTAAGAAACATAAGCAGAAAACTTAATCTTTTCAATTTCTTCTATCGCGCTCAAATAATTGTCAATCAATTATCGATTAGCGCTATTATCTATTTATTTATTGGAATACTTTTATATGAAATAATATCTTAGATTTATCATCTAGACCAAATCTTAAACAATCTATACAACCTTGTTTCATCAATTAAAACAATACATAAAATTTGTTCTTTCGGCCATGGTCTTCTGGACCATTGCCTTCACAATTTTTATTGTTATAAGATACTTCGGGATTGATAAAAATCAAGCTGAAGGTTTTGATTCTTCCTATCATATTGCGATAGATTCCTGGTTGCGGTTTGTATTATGGTTAGGAGCGATTATCGGTACTATCTTCGGAACCGTAGAATATATCTTTGATCGATTTCTTTCAAAAAAATTCTTTCTGGTTTTAATTCTTATATTAAAATCGGTTATCTATCTAGTATTTCTAATTTTTTCGTTAAGTTTTTTATCTCACTTTTTAGAGCTAGAACTCCATCTAGATTTGCCTAATGAAAGTGGTTGGTGGCAAACAAGTAAGACCTTTTGGCTGGTTGCTGGATATTTCTTTTTCAATTCCTTCCTATTTCTGTTTTTTAAAATGGTAAATGATAAGTTTGGTAGAAATCAACTTTTCAACACTTTAATTGGTCGTTACAGACGCCCAAGGGAAGAGAAGCGAATCTTTATGTTTATTGACCTTAGGTCATCTACAACAATTGCTGAAGAGCTAGGACATTATAAATACAGTCAACTTATCCAAGATTGTTTTTATGATTTAAATCGAATAGTAGGAAGATATAATGCTAGCATTTATCAATATGTAGGAGATGAAGCTGTATTGAGCTGGCCATATAAGAGCGGGATTCACAATAACAATTGTATTGATTTATTTTTTGCATTTAGAAGAACATTAAATAGGAGAAGTCGTTACTATCAGAGAAAATATAAGCTACTTCCAGAGTTTAAGGTAGGAGTACATGGTGGTAATTTAATTATAGCTGAAGTTGGAAGCATCAAAAAGGAAATAGCGTATCACGGTGATGTTATTAATACAACATCTAGGATTCAAGATCAATGTAACGAATACGACAAGACTTTTTTAATATCCAAAGAATTGCTAGATAACATTAAACTTAAATCCCGCTACAAAGCGCTTCCTATTGGTGAACTTTTATTAAAAGGAAAACAAGAGCCAGTAAAGATTTATTCAATTGAATAAATCTTAGAAGCGATAATTCATTGCCAGAGCGTTGTATTGTATCCCTAATTGGTTTCTTCCACCAGTTGGATAAAAAGAAAGTCTATCAGATTTTATCTTGTGCAGTTCTGGGACCAAAATCCCAACCGTAGCTCCTAATCCATAACCTAAAAGAACATCGGTTAAGAAGTGCTGCCCAGCCTGTAATCTAAAATACCCAACTACCGCAGGCACTGTTGCTGCCCCAGCCCATATCCATGCTTTCCCTTTTGCATCTGGATTGAAATCTGAAAACACCTTAGCTGTAAAAAACGTGGCGGTAGCAGCAGCTGCCACGTGACCAGAATAAAACGATCTCTGTCCGTTATTGCTCAAGCGACGGTTTAAGTCGTTCTCTGTATCATACACATAAGGTCTAGACCTATTTACTAATCCTGCAGTTATAGCATACATCGCTCCTGTTGTAGCCATGCTTTCTAAGTACAAACCTAATACCTGTCCCGTATGGTCATTAACTTCATCATCAAAGAGCAAGATAAATGGTGCGGTAAAAGAAAATGCAAAAGGTATATCACTTATACTATTAGCTTTCTCTGAACTATTTCCTGCAACCCATCTGTCTAGAAAATTAATATCTTCTGTATTGAGTTGATTTAATTCGGCTTCAGTAATATCATCTTTCTCTTGAATTAATAACAGGCCATAACCACTACCTACAATTCCTGCTCCTGTCCAAATACCGTCACGAACCCATTTCCATTCATAAGGAGAATCAGATTGTGCTTGTGTTGTTCCTGCAAACATGATGGATAAGATAAATAGGAGCGAAGCGTTTCTGAGGTTCTTTGAGATTTTCATAGATTTGGGTTTTTAATTTTTTGGAAAGACAAAACTATTATTATTGGTCAAATAAAGAGTTAACGATATCTTAATTTTAGCTGATTTAAACTTATCAAGTCAATAATTGCTGAACCTCAATTATATAAAATGAAAAATCCGGCATAAAGCCGGATTTTTGTATTAAGCGAATAAATTATATAGATTTCTCTATTTTATCTTTTTGATTAGTGCTCCAAAAGCTTCAGGATGGTTCATCGCCAAATCCGCTAGGACCTTACGATTTAAGCCAACTTGAGAAGTTTTTAAACCACCCATAAATTGTGAATATGTCATTCCATTTAATCTTGCGGCAGCGTTAATACGCATAATCCACAAAGAGCGGAAATTTCTCTTTTTTGCTCTACGGTCTCTGTACGAATAGACCATCGCTTTATCAACCGCATTTTTGGCTACTGTCCAAACGTTTTTACGTCTTCCGAAATAACCTTTAGCTTGTTTAAGGACTTTTTTTCTTCTTGCCCTTTTAGCTACAGAATTTACTGATCTTGGCATAATTTTTAATTTTTTTGTAGTAGGCGGTCCGAATTATCGAACACTTGTTGAGCCGTACTCCAGGGTTATTAATTAAGTTAACCGTTAATAGATATTACTTCAAACGTAACATCAGTTTAACATTATTGGTGTCTGCATCATGTACTAAAGTATCATGAGTTAGAGCAAGCTTACGTTTCTTAGACTTTTTAGTCAAGATGTGACTCTTAAAAGCGTGCTTTCTTTTAATCTTACCAGTACCAGTTAGCTTAAAGCGTTTCTTAGCACTAGATTTTGTTTTCATTTTAGGCATTTGTTCCTATTTTAATTTTTGTTCGCTTAATCTATCTTAAAATCCTCGCGGATTATTTAGTCTTTTTTGGAGCGATGAACATAATCATTCGCTTTCCTTCAAGTTTAGGCATCTGTTCTACTTTACCGAATTCTTCCAAATCTTGTGCTAATTTAAGCAAGAGGATTTGTCCTTGTTCCTTGAATACTATTGACCTTCCTTTGAAAAAGACAAAAGCTTTTAACTTAGCTCCATCTTTCAAAAATTTCTCAGCGTGCTTCTTTTTAAATTCGTAATCATGGTCATCTGTATTAGGTCCAAAACGGATTTCCTTGACAACTACTTTGGAAGCTTTTGCTTTAAGAGCTTTCTCTCTTTTCTTTTGTTCGTACAGAAATTTCTTGTAATCCATCACCTTACAAACTGGTGGTGCTGCATTGGGAGAAATTTCAACAAGATCTAATCCCTGTTCGTCGGCAAGATCTCTTGCTTTCCTGATAGGATAGATTCCAATTTCCACATTATCGCCTACTAAACGAACTTTCTCGGCTCTAATGTTCGAATTAATTTTGTGTTGATCTTCTTTTACTACTCTTTTGGAATAGTTTCTTTTTCTAATTGCTATGGCTGTATATATTTAATTAAACTTTTTTATGCTGTTAAAGGGTTTCAATGTTTCATTGATTTTATCTTCAACGATTTGCACAAACCTTTGTACACTAATCATGCCTAGATCCTCACCACCATGTTGACGGACAGAAATCTTATCCTCATTTTCCTCATTTTCACCGACAATAATCATATAAGGAATCTTCTGCATTTCGGCTTCCCTTATCTTTTTGCCAATAGTTTCATTTCTATTATCAACGAGGGCGCGAATTTCGTTATTTTCTAACAAATTAAAAACTTTTTGAGAGTATTTTTCATATTTCTCGCTGAGAGATAATATAATGACTTGTTCTGGCATTAACCAAAGCGGAAAGTTACCCCCAGTATGTTCTAGAAGTATAGCCACAAAACGCTCCATACTTCCGAATGGTGCACGGTGTATCATAACTGGCCTATGTAACTCGTTATCACTCCCTTTATAGGTAAGGTCAAATCTTTCTGGAAGGTTATAATCTACTTGAATTGTTCCTAACTGCCATTGTCTGCCCAAAGCATCTTTTACCATAAAATCTAGCTTGGGACCATAGAAAGCGGCCTCTCCTGTTTCAACCACATAATCCAGCCCTTTTTCTTCGGCTGCCCTTATAATAGCAGATTCTGCTTTCTCCCAATGATCGTCCGTACCAATATATTTCTCTGGATTCTCAGGATCTCTCAATGAAACTTGAGATGAAAAATTATCAAATCCTAAGGAGTTAAATACATATAAGACAAGGTCGATTACATTTTTAAATTCTTCATCTAGCTGATCTGGTGTGCAAAAAATGTGGGCATCGTCCTGAGTAAAACCTCTAACTCTGGTTAATCCATGAAGCTCACCACTTTGCTCGTATCTATATACTGTACCAAATTCGGCATATCGTTTAGGTAAATCCTTATATGAAAAAGGACGAGTATTAAAAATTTCACAGTGATGAGGACAGTTCATCGGCTTCAGCATAAATTCTTCTCCTTCCGCAGGAGTAGTGATAGGCTGAAAACTATCTTGTCCATATTTAGCAAAGTGACCAGAAGTCACATATAGTTCTTTTTGAGCGATATGAGGTGTTATAACCATTTCATATCCTGCTTTTTTCTGGGCGCTCTTGAGGAAATTTTCTAATCGTTCTCTCAATGCCGCACCTTTAGGTAACCATAATGGCAAACCTTGACCAACTTTCTGTGAGAAGGTGAATAATTCCAATTCTTTTCCAAGTCTTCTATGGTCGCGTCGTTTCGCTTCCTCTAATAGTTCAATATACTCGGTTAAATCTTTTTGCTTCGGAAATGTGATACCATATATTCTGGTGAGCTGCGTATTCTTTTCATCACCTCTCCAATAGGCACCTGCGACAGACATCAACTTCACGGCTTTCACAATACCCGTATTGGGGATATGTCCACCACGGCACAAATCTGTAAAGGTTGCATGATCACAAAAAGTGATCGTGCCATCTTCAAGATTCTCTATTAGCTCCACCTTATATTGATTGTGTTGCTTAGTATAATAATCTAAAGCTTGTTGCTTAGAAACCTCGCGCATACTAAACTCGTATTTGCCTCGCGCAATTTCTAGCATTTTATCTTCAATCTTTTTAAAATCGTTCTCAGAAATAGAATGTTTATCATCTAAATCCACATCGTAGTAAAAACCATTTTCGATAGCAGGACCAATGGTCAACTTAATTCCCGGATATAATTCTTCTAAAGCCTGGGCGAGGATATGTGCAGAAGAATGCCAAAATGCTTTTTTACCTTCATCATTTTGCCAGGTAAAAAGAACTAAGCTTCCATCTTCATTCATTGGAGTGGATGCCTCGATTATCTTACCGTTATATTTAGCAGAGATAACGTTCCTTGCTAAACCTTCGCTAATATCCTTAGCCACATCCATAGGAGTAATGGCGCTGTCATAGGATTTTATTGAACCATCGGGCAATGTAATATTGATCATTTATTTTTATTAAAATTTGAATTAGCAAAGATAAGAGTATAATATGATAACACAATAATATATGTAGGTATGACATATATATAGATGAAATGGTCAATGCTTGAATATTTTCTACAACAAGAAAAATTTATTTTTAGATTTAATTTTGAAGTATATGTTGTATCTTGAAAGTCCTTTTTCAAATTCATTTAAATGTAAATAGCATGAGTCTAGTAAGTTGAAAAAAAACTTCAAAAAATCTTATCAAAAGATTTGGAAGGAAGGAAAAGGGGCGTATATTTGCAGCCGCTAAAAAGGGGAAGCCGTATGGCGGACCAGGGGGCCGGGAAAAAAAGACCGGCGGATGTTTTGTAGGAGCGGAAAAAGGTGCTATATTTGCACCCGCCAAAGGGGAGACCCCGGGGCGGTAAAGTTGATTGACAGATTGGATTGACAGCGTAAGGCGGCCCCTCGGGGCCGCCGGATTAGAGAACGTTCCAGAGCAGGACCGGACGGGAGACCGACCGGCCGTCGAGAAGTATATAAGATACAACGATGAAGAGTTTGATCCTGGCTCAGGATGAACGCTAGCGGCAGGCCTAACACATGCAAGTCGAGGGGCAGCACGTCTTCGGATGGTGGCGACCGGCGCACGGGTGCGTAACGCGTATGCGACCTACCTCTTACAGGGGGATAGCCCAGAGAAATTTGGATTAATACCCCATGGCATCCCGCCACCGCATGGTGCGCGGGATTAAAGATTCATCGGTAAGAGATGGGCATGCGTCCTATTAGCTAGTTGGTGCGGTAACGGCGCACCAAGGCTACGATAGGTAGGGGCCCTGAGAGGGGGATCCCCCACACTGGTACTGAGACACGGACCAGACTCCTACGGGAGGCAGCAGTGAGGAATATTGGACAATGGGCGAGAGCCTGATCCAGCCATGCCGCGTGCAGGAAGACTGCCCTATGGGTTGTAAACTGCTTTTGTACGGGAAGAACCCCGCCCACGTGTGGGCGGCTGACGGTACCGTAAGAATAAGGATCGGCTAACTCCGTGCCAGCAGCCGCGGTAATACGGAGGATCCGAGCGTTATCCGGAATCATTGGGTTTAAAGGGTCCGTAGGTGGACCATTAAGTCAGGGGTGAAAGTCTGCGGCTCAACCGTAGAACTGCCCTTGATACTGGTGGTCTTGAGTCGTTGTGAAGTGGTTGGAATATGTGGTGTAGCGGTGAAATGCATAGATATCACATAGAACACCGATTGCGAAGGCAGATCACTAACAACGTACTGACACTGATGGACGAAAGCGTGGGGAGCGAACAGGATTAGATACCCTGGTAGTCCACGCCGTAAACGATGGTCACTAGCTGTCCGGGGGCGACCCTGGGCGGCCAAGCGAAAGTGATAAGTGACCCACCTGGGGAGTACGTTCGCAAGAATGAAACTCAAAGGAATTGACGGGGGCCCGCACAAGCGGTGGAGCATGTGGTTTAATTCGATGATACGCGAGGAACCTTACCAGGGCTTAAATGTAGGTTGCATTAGCTAGAGATAGCTATTTCTTCGGACTACCTACAAGGTGCTGCATGGTTGTCGTCAGCTCGTGCCGTGAGGTGTCAGGTTAAGTCCTATAACGAGCGCAACCCCTGTGGTTAGTTGCCAGCGAGTAATGTCGGGAACTCTAGCCAGACTGCCGGTGCAAACCGTGAGGAAGGTGGGGATGACGTCAAATCATCACGGCCCTTACGTCCTGGGCTACACACGTGCTACAATGGTAGGTACAG